>NZ_JAAEEH010000017.1 GCF_010179735.1 Anaerotalea alkaliphila | reverse complement strand
CTCGCTGTAAACAGGTCCGTGGAATAAATGCCGCTCCCTTGCATCACGCCCAAGACCAAAAAAGCACCAGCAATAGCTGGTGCCTATGTTATAAGTTTTTCGGGACATTTTCAAAAACGCTTGACATCTTGTTTTTCCGGATCGGGCTTCCCCTTCTCCTTGGATGCGAACCGGTCCATGAGGTCGGGCACCAGGTCCAGCAGCTTGGTGAAGCTGTCCTGGTTCTTGATGTTCACCAGCTTGGTGTTTCCGTCCTTGATCACGATCACGGCACTGGGAATTATTTTGGCGCCCAGACCTCCGCCTCCGCCGGAACCGTTCTTGCCCTCCCCATTCTCCGTGGAGCCGGCACCCAAGCCGAAGGATACCTCAACCAAGGGCAGGATGATGGTGTCCTCGATATGCACCGCGTCCCCCACCACCGTCTTGCTGCTGATGAGGTTGTCCATTCCCGCAAACAGGGAGTCTACCGTTTTCTTGAAATTCGTATCCATATCCATTCCTCCTTGGTCACTTTTTCAACTCGCCGATCAACCTGCGCACCCGCTTGTCCAGGAGAAGCCCCAGCCCCAGGGAAGCGAACCAGGAGAGGCGCACCTTCCCCTCCACGCTGAAGTCCCCTTCCAGCCGGGCCTCCTCGAAGGAAGGGTGGAGCACCAGCTTGTCCCGCCAAAGGGGATAAAATATGCTGGCCGCTCCCAGGGCCATGCCTGTCGTGGCCGGGTCATCCGCCCCCCAGTGGAGGTTTCCCCGGACCTTCGGCAGCAACCGGCGGAACAGCTTCTTCAGCTTCCGGAACACGCTGCCCGCAAGCCCCTTGTTCTCCGGAGCCTGGAAGAAGTCCTTGAACCTTCCAAACTTTTCCCGTGCCGTCTCTTCCTTCTGTTCCCCTTGGGGCGGCGCCGGTTTCTGCATGGGCTCCGGCTTCAGCCCGGGTCTCGGCCCCTGTTTCGGCCCCTGTTTCGGCTCCTGGGTCGGCTTCGGTCCCGCTGCCGGCTTCGGCCTTCCTTCTGGAGGCTTCGCCGGCTTTTGCGCAGCCTTCGGCCGGGGACCCTGTTTTTTCCCCGCAGCCTTCGGGGACGGCCGGGGTTCGTTGGTCGCCATCGTCTTCATGGCGACCTTGGCCGTATACCGCAGTCCTTTCCCGTCCATGGCCAGGTGCAGGTGGAAGAGGTGGAAGAGCCAACCCACCCTGCCGGCCAGCTGCAGGTCCTCCTTGTACCCCCCCTCCACCTTGTAGCGTATGGGCACGAGCAGCACCAGCAACAGGACCAGCAGGGCCAGGGCCAGGACCACCAGCAGCAAAATCCCGATGAACTTGAGTATTCCCAAGGTTATTGCCAGCATTGTGGCCATACCCCACCTCCTAGCGTCCTTGTCTTGTTTCCGTCCTTTTTGACCAAACCGCCGCACCTGCGCCCAGCAGGACCGCCTCCAAGAGGAACGCCAGCAGGATCAGCATGCTGGTGTTGAAGAAGAACACCTCCGGCACCATGTTGATCAGCACATCCGTAGCCGGGTCCAGCAGCCAAAGGTCGTTGTCAAAGAAAACCTCGTGAAAAAGCACGAACCATCTTTCGAAATTCCAAGCCAGCAGGCCGCCCACAACGGCCATGGCAAGAATCCCCCCAGCGAACACCCTTTTCACCGATGCGAGCAGGAGCAGGAAGCATTCCCGCCTTTTCCAGAAGAGCAGGCCGCTGTAAAACAGGAACAAGGCTGTCCCCAGGTCCCTGAAGCCCCTGCCTTGCAGCACCAGCTGCCGGACATCCACCATGTGGGCCTTTTCCCGTTCTCCAAAAACCTCCTGCAGCTCCCCTCCCACCACGACTTCCATGACCAGGTCCTCCCGGTCCCCCAGCAGATAGGAAAGCATCTCCCGTGTGGACTCCATCAGTTCCGGGTACGCCATGCCCGTGTCGGCCATGATGTCGTAGGTCCTGTAGTGCCAGCTGAAGTATTCCATGTTGAAGGCCACCAGCTGCACCGCATGGAACAGCAGTGCCACCAACAGCCAAAGGAGCAGGACCCTGTTCAGCCATCTGCAGATCCTAATTTCCATGGATGCGTACCCCGATTCCCCGGAAGACCGCTTCCTTCTCCAGGTCGGGGGCAATGCCCACCCAGTCCTGCAGGATCCGCTCCACCAGACGGTGGGCGGAATCCCCCGGCCTGGGCAGCAGGACCCCCAGGAGATAGATGTCTTCCCCCTGTTCCTCCAGCCTCCGGACTTCCCTGTAGGAGACCATTTCCATCAGGTTCTTCCCCGTTCCGCGCACCACGATGCGGATGTACCTCCGGGCCCTGGGGGACCCGTTGCGGATCTGCCGCAGGATGTCCCCATAGCTGCGCGGCAGGATCCATGGGTCAAAGTAGACTTTCTTCAGCGGTATCATTGCAAATGCCTCAATCCTTCCCTGATGGCCATCATGCTGGCCACTTTTTCCTGGGGATTCCCACAGCCCTGCATGCTCTCCAGAAGGAAGTCGTGGATCTCCTGGGGCGTCTTATGCAGGATGTTGAAGTACCCTAGCAGGGCGGCCATCCTGGCCCTTTTCCGCATCCGGCTGTCGCCCCGGAAGACTTCCTCCATGGCGCGGGACAGGTCCCTCTTCAGCGTGGCCAGGTGGAAATCGTCGCATTGGACCTCCTCCTCGCTTCCCGGTTCCTCATAGGGGGGAAAAGCGCTGTTTCCGGTGAATCCCGCCAGCCAACGGATCTCCCTGAAGTACTTGGAAAGGCCTGCCGCAAGGATTGCGGATTTATGCCGTTCCCCGGTCTCCTCGAAGATCCCCAGGAGGGTGCCGACCTCTTCCATCCTTTGCTCCTGGATCCCCTCCAGGCTCTCCAGGAACTCCCTTTCCCCCTCCGTATCCCCAGGTGCCTTCCAGTCCAGGCGGGCATAAAAATCCCCGTACCGGTCCAGGAGGTCTCCCAGGACGGATTCCATGGAGGGATCCAGGACCTGCAACAACCCGATCCAACCGTTCAACGTCTTCGCCGCTTCCACGCACAAGTCCAGCCAGCGGTCTTTCTCTTCCGTCAGCCTTTCCATCCGTGCAAGCAGCGCTTCCTTGTGCTTCAATGGGGGGGCATCCAATTCCCCCATGATGTCCTGGAGTTCCCGGGCCATCCCCCCGATTTCCCCAGCCTCCTCCCAGAGCCCTTCGGGATGGAACACCTCCCAAAGCAGTTCCTTGTGCGCCGACACGTTCTTCCGGTCCAATCCCTTGAACCGTTCGAAATACTGGTCTGTCATATGATGGAACCGGCTGGCCGTCATCCGCACCGGCAGCACGCTGTAGATGTATTTCAGGAGCTCCCTTTGGGCATTCCGGTCCGGATTGGAGAACAGTCCGGCGAGGACCTCCTGCACGAAGTCCTCGTCCGTCTCCATGGTCCGGATGCCTTCGCTTCCCGGCCCGGGGAGGCGCTCCAGCATGTAGGCGCCTTGGCTCAGCTGGTCGGTCACGGCGGAGAGCACACGGCCGCAGCGTTCAAGCCTGTCCCGCTCCCCCTTCAGTTCCTCCAGGAGGAGCCGCTGCTCCTCCTGGCCAAGCTTCCCCAAACGGCCCAGACGGGCGCCATAGGATGCCATCCGGTCCATGCTCCCCATGCATTCGGGAAGGACGCCTCCGGCCTCCCCGGCTTCCTCCAGCAACTCCCTCAAAAAGAGGGTCTGCAGGGCGCCCGCCGCCAAAAGGAATTCCCCAAAAGATTTCTGATACGTACGCACCAGCTGGTTCAGTGCCTCTTCCGGCTTCCCTTCCCTTTCCAGGTCTTTCCTGATCTTCCTGAAATCTGCCATGGCTCATGCTCCTTTGCGGTAGGGATCTTTCGTTTATTCCAAATCCTTCAGGAATTTCTTGAACACGCTTTCCAGGTTCGTGGTTGCCTCCTCCTGCTGCCCGATGTAGGCGTCCAGGTCCGCCCTGTTCTCCGATGCTTCCGCACCCTTCATGCTGAGGCGGATCTTCTTTTTGGCCAGGTCCTTTTCCAGCACCTTCACCTTGACCTGCTGCCCCACGGAAAGCACGTCTTCCACCTTGTTCACCCGGTCGTCGCTGATTTCGGATATGTGCACCAGTCCTTCCACGCCGTCGGCGATCTGCACGAACGCTCCGAAATCCGCAATCCTGGTGACGGTGCCCGCCTGCACGGAACCGACCTTCATGGCTTCCGCCGATGCCGCCCAGGGGTCTTGCTGCAGTGCCTTGTATCCCAGGGAGATCCTTCCCCGCTTCTTGTCCACGTCCAGTACGACCACGTCCACGGTCTCCCCTTCCTTGACCACTTCGCTGGGATGCTTGATCTTGGTCCAGGAAAGCTCGCCGATGTGGACCAGTCCGTCCACGCCGCCCAGGTCCACGAAGGCTCCGAAGTCAAGCACCTTCTTCACCTTTCCAGTGAAGCGGTCCCCCTTCTGTATGGTGTCCATGAGTTTTCCCCTTGCCTCGGCCCGCTCCTCTTCTTCCACGACCTTCCTGGAAAGGATCACCTTGTCTGTAGCCTCGTCCAGCTCGATCACGCGCACGTCGAAAGTGACCCCCACATAATCCTCCAGGTTCTCCACATAGCCGACGGACAGCTGAGATGCGGGGATGAAGCCGCGCACCCCCTGGATGTCGCAGACCACGCCGCCCTTGACCGCGCTCTTGACGGTGACGGAGATGTCCCCTTTGCGTTCGAAGGCGCTTTCCAGCTCTTCCCATACCAGGAAGGAGACGGCCTTCTTGATGGAGAGCAGCACATTGCCGTCCCCGTCGTTCTTGCTGAGCACTTCCGCGGTCACCTGGTCCCCCGGCTTGTAGTTGTCCGCCAGGACGTCCTCCGCCTTCAGCAGCGTCTCCTCCTTGGGGATGATGCCGTCGGCCACATATCCGATGTTCACCAGCAACTCCTGGTCCGTGACGGAAATGACTTCCCCCTTTACCTGTTCCCCTTCCCGTATTTTCCTGAAGGACGCCTGAAGCTCCTTCTCGAAATCCGCCATCGTTTCTTCCCTGTTCGTGTTTTCTTCCATTGTTGTATCCTCCCTGTCGGTTGATTCGGTTTCTTTCGTGCTCGGAGACCGCAAAGCAGGCTCCCTGTCAATATCATACAATATTCTGCCCTCTTTGAAAAGGTCAAATTGAAAGGACGGAAGGCACCTTACCGGCTCCTCCCGTCCCTGAAGGTTGGTTCTAGTATTTTTCCTCGACCAGCTCGTCGATGGGCTTGCCTGGTGCAACCATGGGATACACCATGTCGTCCTTGTCCACGATGCAGTTGATCACCACAGGGACGTCGCTTGCAAAGGCCTTGTCGAATACCGCATCGATGTCCTCCACCTTGTCCAGGTTGTACCCCTGGGCTCCGAAAGCCTCGCAGAGCTTCACGTAGTCCAGGTCCGGATTCAGATGGGTGAAGGAGTAGCGTTCGTCATAGAAGATGGTCTGCCACTGGCGGACCATGCCCAGCACGCTGTTGTTGATCACCAGTACCACAATGGGGATCTTGTAGCGGACCGCGGTCATGATCTCGTTCATGTTCATCCGGAAACTTCCGTCTCCGGCTATGTTGACCACCCGCATGTCCGGCCGGGCCACCTTTGCGCCGATGGCGGCGCCCATGCCGTATCCCATGGTTCCCAGCCCCCCGGAAGTGAGGAATAGCCTGGGTTCATGGAACTTGTAGAATTGGGCCGCCCACATCTGGTGCTGCCCCACTTCCGTGGCGATGATGGCGTTCCCCTTGGTGTAGGCGTACAGCCGTTCGATGACGTACTGGCCGGTCAGGCCCGGCTTGTAGCGCAGGGGATTATCCTTTTGGATCTTCGCCACTTCCTCCATCCAGGCCGCATGCTGCTGCTGCTCCAGCCGGCTGTTCAGGGCTTCCAGCACCATCTTCACGTCCCCGATGATATGGTGGTAGGCGGCAACATTCTTGTTGATTTCCGCCGGATCGATGTCGATGTGCAGGACCTGGGCCCCTCTGGCGAACTTGGCCGTGTCCCCGGTCACCCGGTCGCTGAACCTGGCCCCCACCACAACCAGAAGGTCGCAATGGGTCACGCCGATGTTGGAGGCTTTGGTGCCGTGCATCCCCAGCATCCCCGTATACCGGGGATGGTTGGTCGGGAAACCTCCCATGCCCATGAGGCTGCAGGTAACCGGCGCATCCAACTTATCCGCGAGCTCCACGATCTGGTCCTTGGCGTCCGACAGGACGACCCCGCCGCCCACCAGGATGTAGGGCTTCCTGGATCTTCCGATCACCTCCAGGGCTTCCCGGATGGATTCGTCCGTAATCCCCTTGCATCGCCGTTCCACCTTCCGGGGTTCCTCACGGACATACTCCGCCTTGTGGGCGGTCACGTCCTTGGGGATGTCCACCAGGACCGGACCGGGACGTCCCTCCTGGGCCACATAGAAAGCCTCCCGGAGGATCCTCGCCAGGTCCTTGACATCCTTGACGATGTAGTTGTGTTTCGTCACCGGCATGGTGATGCCTGCGATGTCCACCTCCTGGAAGCTGTCCTTGCCCAGCAGGGACAAGGGGACGTTTCCGGTGATGGCCACCATGGGGATGGAGTCCATGTAGGCGGTGGCGATCCCCGTCACCAGGTTGGTCGCTCCCGGACCGGAGGTCGCAAGGCACACGCCCACTTTTCCGGTGGCCCGGGCGTAACCGTCCGCCATATGGGACGCCCCCTGTTCATGGGAGGTCAGGATGTGGCGGATCCTGTCGTGCTGTCTATACAATTCATCATAGATGTGCAGAACGGCCCCGCCGGGAAAGCCGAAGATCGTATCCACACCCTGTTCAAGCAAACACTCCACGAGTATTTGAGCTCCAGTCATTTGCATGCTTTGTGCTCCTTTCCCTATTTCAATACCGCTCCCGTACTGGCGGACGTGACCAATTTGGCGTATCTGGCCACATAGCCTTTTGTGATCTTGGGGGGCAGCGGTTCAAATGTCTCCCGCCTTTTGGCGAATTCCTCTTCCGATACCTTTGCGTTGATGGTTCCTTCCGGAATGTTGACGCTCACCACATCCCCTTCCTTCAGGAGTCCGATGGGACCGCCTTCCGCGGCCTCCGGCGAGACATGACCGATGGCCGCGCCTCTGGTGGCGCCGCTGAACCTTCCGTCGGTGATGAGGGCCACCTGCTTGTCCAGTCCCATGCCCGCCAAAGCGGAGGTGGGGGACAGCATTTCCCGCATGCCGGGACCGCCTTTAGGTCCTTCGTATCGGATGACCACCACGTCCCCGGCTTTGATCCCTCCCTGGTAGATGGCCTCGATGGCCTTCTCTTCGGAATCGAACACCCTGGCCGGCCCTTCATGCACCAGCATCTCGGGCGCAACCGCGGACCTCTTGACTACGCAGGCGTCTGGAGCGATGTTCCCCTTCAGCACGGCGATGCCGCCTGTGGGGGAATAGGGATCCCCGATGCTTCGGATCACGTTCGTATTCCTGTTGACTGCGGAAGCGATGTTCTCCTTGATCGTCTTGCCGGTGACCGTCATCAGGTCCGTATGGAGGAGGCTGGCCTTGTCCAGCTCCATCATCACCGCCTGGACGCCGCCTGCGAAATACAGGTCCTGGACATGGTGTTCCCCCGCGGGTGCGAGCTTGCAGAGGTTGGGTGTCTTGGCGCTGATGGCGTTCGCCATCTCCAGGTTCAAGGGCACCTCGGCCTCATAGGCGATGGCAGGGAGGTGGAGCATGCTGTTGGTGCTGCATCCCAGGGCCATGTCCACCGTCAAGGCGTTTTCGAACGCTTCCGGGGTCATGATGTCCCTGGGGCGGATGCCCTTCTCCAGCATCTCCATGACCTTCATGCCGGCCTGCTTGGCCAGGCGGATCCTTTCGGAGAACACCGCAGGGATGGTTCCGTTGCCGGGAAGGGCGATGCCCAGCACTTCGCTGAGGCAGTTCATGCTGTTGGCGGTGAACATGCCCGAACAGGAGCCGCAGGTGGGACATGCGTTGTTCTCGCAGGTCAGCACATCCTCTTCCGTCATCTTCCCGGCCTTGTAGGCGCCCACGGCCTCAAAGGCGCTGTTCAGGTCCAGGTCCTTGTTCATGCTGTTGATGGAGAGCATGGCGCCCCCGCTGACGACGACGGCCGGGATGTTCAACCGGGCCGCAGCCATGAGCATGCCGGGGACGATCTTGTCGCAGTTGGGGATCAGCACCAGCGCATCGAAGGCATGGGCGTTGGCCACCGCTTCGATGGAATCCGCAATAAGTTCCCGTGTCACCAGGGAATAGTGCATTCCCTCATGTCCCATGGCGATGCCGTCGCAAACGCCGATGGCCGGAAACTCCATGGGCGTCCCTCCCGCCATCAGGACCCCCGTCCTGACCGCTTCGGCGATGGTGTCCAGATGGATGTGCCCGGGAATGATGTCGTTCTTGGAGTTGACAATCCCGATCATGGGACGTCTTATTTCTTCATCGGTGTACCCCATGGCCTTGAACAAGGAACGGTGGGGTGCCCTTTCTATGCCGGCCTTAACTCTGTCGCTTCTCATATGAAAATCCTTTCCGGCACCTGTGCAGGCGCCTCCTGGCTTGTCGTATCGTTACAGCTGTCCCCGGATCAGACGGCCCATTTCCTTCGTTCCGACCAATGTGGTCCCTTCGCTGTAGATGTCCCCGGTCCTGTAGCCCGCCTCCAGCACCTTCTCGATGGCGTCTTCGATGGCCTTCGCCTCGTTCTCCAAGTCGAAGGAGTAGCGCAGCATCATGGCGATGGAGAGGATGGTGGCGATGGGGTTGGCCTTGTCCTGTCCGGCGATGTCCGGAGCGGAACCATGGATGGGCTCATACATGCCCAGCTTCCCGGTTCCCAGGCTGGCGGAAGGCAGCATGCCGATGGATCCGGTAATCATGCTGGCCTCATCGGAGAGGATGTCGCCGAACATGTTTCCGGTCACGATCACATCGAACTGCTTGGGGTTGATGACCAGCTGCATGGCGGCATTGTCCACATAAAGGTGGTTGAGCTCCACTTCCGGGAACTCCCTGGCCACCTCTTCCACGACCCTTCTCCACAATTTGGAGCTGTCCAGGACGTTGGCCTTGTCCACGCTGGTGACCTTCTTGCCGCGCTTCATGGCGATTTCAAAGGCCCTCCGGGCGATCCGCTCCACTTCGACCTCGCTGTATTTCAGCGTGTCGTACTTGTAGGCACCCAGCTCGCCCACACCCTCGCCCCGTTCGCCGAAGTAGATTCCGCCGGTCAGTTCCCGGACGACCACGATGTCGATGCCGCCTTCCCCGATGATCCTGTCCTTCAGGGGGCAGGCGTCCTTCAGCTGGGGATACAGCACCGCGGGACGGATGTTCCCGAAGAGCCCCAGGGCTGCACGCAGTCCCAGCAGCGCCTTCTCCGGACGGTCTCCATTGGCCAGGTTGTCCCATTGGGGTCCCCCCATGGCTCCCAGGATCACGGAATCGGATGCCTTGCAGACTTCCACCGTCTCTTCCGGCAGGGACTTCCCTGTGGCGTCGATGGCTGCGCCTCCCGCCAGCACCTCCTTGCAGGTGAAGGTGTGTCCGAATTTTTGGCTGATGATTTCCAGAACCTTAAGCCCTTCCTCTACGATGTCGGGACCGATCCCGTCTCCCTTGATGACCGCCAATCTATAGTCCATGCTTCTCCATCTCCTTTTCTTATAGGTAGTATTTCATTTTCTCTTCAATGTCCCGGATGAGCTTGATTTCGATGGAATCCACCAACGCCGTCAAACTGGCTTCGATGATGTCCGTGGAAACCCCCACGGTGGTCCAGGACCGTTCCCCGTCGGAGGAGGTGATCAGGACCCGCACTTTGGCGGCTGTGGCTTCCTTGGTGTCCAGCACCCGTACCTTGTAATCCGTCAAGGCCACTTTGGAGAGGATGGGATAGAACCCTTCCAACGCTTCCCGCAGGGCCTTGTCCAAGGCGTTCACCGGGCCGTCGCCTTCCGCGGCCGTCATCTTCACGGCATCCTCCACCCGCACCTTCACCATGGCGTAGGCGCTGAACTGGTCTCCCGCAGCAGGCTTTTCGTTCATGATCTTGAAGTTCTCCAATTCGAAGAACGGCTTGTATTTTCCCAGATGCTTCCGGATCACCAGCTCGAAAGTGCTTTCCGCCCCCTCGAACTGGTAGCCTTCATGCTCCAGTTCCTTCAAGCGGTTGATGATGGCGATGGTCTCCGGGGAGTCCTTCTGGATTTCAGGCGCAATCTTGTTGATCTTCTTCAGGATGGTGCTCCTGCCCGACACTTCGGACATAAGGAAGCGCCGCTCGTTCCCCACGGCCTCGGGGGGGATGTGCTCAAAGCTGTGGGAGGCCTTGTTGACCCCGTCGATGTGCATGCCTCCCTTGTGGGCGAAAGCGTTCTTGCCGACGAAGGCCATGCCATCCTGCAGCCGGATGTTGGCGATTTCCGCAATCAACCTGGCGGTGGGGGTGAGAAGTTCCATGTTCTCCTCCGGTATGCACTGGAACTTCTTCTTCAGCTGCAGACCGCCGATGATGATGGCCAGGTTTGCGTTTCCGCAGCGCTCGCCGAAACCCACGAAGGTTCCCTGGACCTGCTGTGCGCCGGCCTCCACCGCCAGCAGGGAGTTGGCCACCGCCGTCCCCGAATCGTCGTGGCAATGGATGCCCACAGGCACGTCAAGCTGCTCGCAGACCTCCCTGGTGATGCTGTAGATCTCCATGGGCGTGGTTCCTCCGTTGGTGTCGCAGAGGACCACGCTGTGTACATCCATTTCCGCCGCGGCCCGCACGGTGGCCAGCGCGTACTCCCTGTTGTTCTTGTATCCGTCGTAGAAGTGCTCCGCGTCGAAGACGACCTTCTTCCCCTTCTCCTGCATGTAGCGGATGGTGTCCTGGATCATGCGTAGATTTTCTTCCAGGGTGGTGTTGATGATTTCCGTCACATGGAAGTCCCAGCTTTTTCCGAAAATGGCCACATGTTCCGTATCGGCAATCAGCAGGGACTGGAGGTTGGCATCCTCTTCCGGGCGGATGTCCCGCCTCCGGGTGGCTCCAAAGGCCACCAGCTTGGCGTTCTTCAGCTCCAGATGCTTGACTTCCTCAAAGAATTCCAGGTCCTTCGGATTGGAGCCCGGATTTCCCGCCTCGATGAACGCAACACCGATCTCATCCAAAGCCTTCACAATGTTGATCTTGTCCAGTACGGAGAAGGAGATCCCTTCACCTTGCGCTCCATCCCGGAGCGTAGAATCATAAATGTCTATCCTTCTATGCATCGCCTGGGCTCCTTATCCTCTTTCCCGTTTATTTGTTGACAAAAGGCCGGTCTTCACCGGCCTTTTGGCTCTTGCTGTATCCAGCTCTTACTTCATCCAGCTCATCATTTTTCTAAGCTCTTTACCGACCGTCTCCACCTGGTGCTCCGCTTCGATCCTTCTTCTTGCGTTGAACGCGGGCCTGTTGGCCTTGTTCTCCAGAATCCAGTTCTTGGCGAAAGTTCCGTCTTGGATCTCTCCCAGGACCTTCTTCATTTCCTTCTTCGTTTCTTCCGTGATGATCCGCTTGCCGATGGAGTAGTCTCCAAACTCCGCCGTGTCGCTGATGGAGTAGCGCATGAAGCTGAGGCCGCCTTTGTTCACAAGGTCGATGATCAGTTTCATTTCATGGACGCATTCGAAATATGCGCTTTCCGGCTGGTATCCGGCTTCCACCAGGGTCTCGAATCCTGCTTTCATCAGCTCGGAAACGCCTCCGCAAAGGATGGCCTGCTCGCCGAACAGGTCGGTCTCGGTCTCTTCCTTGAAGGTGGTCTCCAGGATGCCGGCACGGGCTCCGCCGATTCCTGCCGCATAGGCCAGTCCTTTTGCTTCCGCCTGTCCTGTGGCGTCCTGATGGACGGCGATCAGGCAAGGTACGCCTTTGCCTTCCTCATACTGGTACCGCACCGTATGTCCGGGGCCTTTGGGGGCGATCATGAACACGTCCACATCCGCCGGAGGCTGGATCTGTCCGTAGTGGATGTTGAAGCCGTGGGCGAAGGCCAATGCGTTTCCGGCCTCCAGGTTTGGCGCGATGCTTTCTCTGTAGACATCCCCTTGTTTCTCATCCGGGAGAAGGATCATGATCACGTCGGCCATCTTTGCGGCTTCCGCGGCTACAGCCACTTTCAGCCCCGCAGCTTCCGCTTCCTTCCAGGATTTGCTGCCTTCATAAAGGCCTACGACCACGTTGACGCCCGAGTCGTGCAGGTTCAATGCGTGTGCATGTCCTTGTGATCCGTATCCGATGATCGCAACGGTCTTTCCGTCCAGCAGGGACAGATTGCAGTCTTTTTCATAAAACATCTTTGCCATTTGAAAATTCCTCCATTTTATAAATGATAGGGACCTCCTGCCCGTCGGGCGGCGGTTCCCTTCATGATTGCATGTTGACGATTCCCTTATTCCTCTTCGGGCAGGTCCTCTTTGATGTCCCTGTTGCCCTTCTGCAGCGCGATGATGCCTGTCCGTGTCATTTCCTTGATGCCGTAGGGTTCGATCATGGTGATGAAGGTGTCGATGTCGTTCTTGTCTCCGGTCACCTCGATGGTCAGCGCCTCCGTTGCCGCATCCACGATGGACGCCTCAAAGATGTCGATGATCCCGATGATCTCCACGCGGTTGGTGTTGTTGGCGGATACTTTGATCAGTGCCATCTCCTTGCAGACCGCTTCAGGCTGGGGAAGTTGCTTTATATAATACACATCGTGGAGCTTGTCCAGCTGCTTCATGATCTGCTCGATGATCAGATCGTCCCCCTGGGCTACAATGGTCATCCGTGAGATGTCCGGGTTCTCCGTCTCCCCTACGGACAGACTGTCGATGTTGTATCCTCTCCTTGAAAAGAGCCCCGCCACGCGGCTTAATACGCCGGAGTGGTTGCTCACCAGCACAGACAATACATGTCTTTTCATAGCCTGCCTCCTTTATCTATAATATACAAAGAACATTATAACACAAGGTCCGTAACTTTTCCTAGTCAAAATTTAATTTGACATGGAAAAGTTCTTATCTTCCTTGGGGATTCCCGGCCTCCTGCACGATGTAGCGCACGAAACGGCCGATGCTGTCCATGAACCTTTGGGGGTCCAGGGCACCCTGGCTGATCCTGCCCAATCCCTTTTCCCATTTTCCGGTGGTGACGGGGGATTTCAGCTCCTCCGGCACAAGGGCCACAAGGCGCCGCCCTTTTTCCGTGGGCACAAGGGCCTTCCCCTTCCGGACGATGTACTCCACTTGCAGCAGCCGTTCGATGATGCCCGCGCGGGTGGCCGGCGTCCCGAAACCGGAGGCTTTGAGCTGCTCCTTCAGGTCCTCGTCCTCCACGAAGCGTCCGGCGTTCTCCATGGCGCTGAGCAAAGTGGCCTCCGTGAACGGTTTGGGGGGACTGGTCTGCTTGGTCAGCAGGTTGCAGTCCTGGATGGTCCTCTTCTCCCCCTTCTTCAGGGGGGGCAGCAGCTGGTCCCCTTCCTCGTTCCTGTTCTGGTACAGCCCCTTCCATCCCATGGCCAGCACCGTCTTGCCCTTGGACAGGAAGGTGTCTTCCTCCGTGCCCATCACAACCTTGGTGGTCTCGAACTCGAAGGGCTCGCAGAACACGGCGATGAAACGCTTCACCACCAGCTGGTAGATTTTCAGCAGGTCGGGGGGAAGGCTTCCCGGGTCAGGCCGGCGGTTGGTGGGAATGATGGCGTGGTGGTCCGTGACCTTCCCGTTGTCCACGATCCGCTTGCTGAATTTCAAGGGGCCTTTCGCCAGCAGCGGCCCGATGGCTTTGCTGTAGGGGTGGACGTTGATGCTTTCCATGGTCTTCTGGGCCACCGGCTTCATGTCGTCGCTGAGGAAGCGGCTGTCCGTCCGGGGATAGGTGATCAGCTTCCTCTTTTCATAAAGCTCCTGGGCAATGGTGAGGACCTGTTGGGCGGTGAAGCCATGCTCCTTGTTGCCGTCCCTTTGGAGCTCGGTCAGGTCATAGAGGAACGGGGGAGGCTGGCGGTTCTTCTTCTTCTCCAGCTCCAGCACCTGGACTTCCTTCCCCAGGCAGCGGTCCGCCACCTCCCGCGCCTTTTCCTCCCGGTCCATCCGGGTGGCGCTCTGCTTCTTCCAGAACCAGGTTCCCTTGAAATCCCCGTAGTCCGCCTCCACCTCGTAGTAGTCCTCCGGCTTGAACCCCTCGATCTCCAACTGCCTTTGGACGATCAGTGCCAGCGTGGGCGTCTGGACCCTTCCCACACTGTAGAGGTCTCCGTAGCGGGTGGTGAAGGCCCGGGTGGCGTTGATCCCCACCAGCCAGTCCGCCTCCGACCGGCACCTGGCCGAATGGTACAGGTTGTCGTAGGCCTCCCCGGGCTTCAGCTTTTCGAACCCCTGCCGGATGGCCTCGTCGGTCATGCTGGAGATCCAGAGCCGGTAGAACGGCTTGCGGCATCCCAGATATCCGTAGATGTAGCGGAAGATCAGTTCCCCTTCCCTTCCGCTGTCCGTAGCGCAGATGAGGCTTTCCACGTCCTCCCGCTCCATCAGCCTGCCCACCAGGTCCAGCTGTTTCTTGGTCTTGGGATAGGGTTTGGTGCGGATCGGCTCCGGAATGATGGGAAGCGTCTGGTAGTTCCATCGCTTGAGGGCAGGGTCATAGTCCTCGGGGTCCCACAGGGCGATCAGGTGGCCAATGGCGTAGGTCACCAGATATTTTCCGCTTTCCATGTAGCCGTCTTTGTTGCTCCGGCACCCCAGAACCCTTCCGATGTCCCTGGCCACCGAAGGCTTTTCCGCGACAATCAATTGTTTTCCCATCTTTCCCTCCTCCTGCTTCTCTTCGTATTGCATTGTACCACCGGTTGTCCTCCCCTGTCAAAGCGGAAAAGGGCAAAACCCTTGGCAGCCCCTCTCCATCGATGGTATAATGGGACTTGGCGTCCGGGGGCACTTCCCCATCGCCCAATATCCATAGAAAGCCAGGACCCAACATGAAAAACGATTTTTCCACCGGATTGCGCCATGGGGTGCCCATCGGCCTGGGGTACATTTCCGTATCCTTCACCTATGGCATCCTGGCCGCTGGAGGCGGCATGCCCATCGGCTTGGTGGTGCTCATGTCCATGACGAACCTGACCTCCGCCGGACAATTCGCCGGCACCCTCCTGCTGTTCAGTTCCGCAGGATATCTTGAACTCCTTCTGGCCACCATGGTGATCAACAGCCGCTACGCCCTGATGTCCCTTTCCCTGGCCCAGAAGGTCTCCGCCGGCCTTTCCAGACCCCACAGGGCCCTGATGTCCTTCGGGATCACGGACGAGACCTTCACGGTGGCGTCCCTGGAGGAAAAGGAAGTGACCTTCCCCTATATGGCCGGCCTCATGTCCATCCCCTACCTGGGCTGGGCCTTGGGCACTTTCCTGGGTGCCGCCGCCGACGCCCTGCTCACCCCCCGGATGCAGAGTGCGGCCGGCATCGCGCTCTACGGCATGTTCATCGCCCTGGTGCTGCCCGTGGCCAAACGCTCCCGGGACGTGCTCCTGGTGGTGCTTCTGGCGGTCGCCTTCAGCACCTTCTTCCGGTACGCCCCCTTCCTCCAGGGACTGGGCGGCGGCTACAGCATGATCCTGTCGGCCGCCGGAGCCTCCCTGGCAGGCGCCTGGCTTTTCCCGAAGGAGGTGGAGGAAGTTGCCTAGCTACTATCTGGGGGGCATCCTGCTGATGGCCCTTTCCACCTACCTCATCCGGATGGCCCCCCTCACCTTCTTCCGGCGGCACCTGAAAAACCGGCGGATCCGCAGCTTCCTGGACTACATCCCCTTCACCGTCCTGGGAGCCATGACCTTCCCGGGCATCTTCGAGTCCACGGGAAGCACCCTCTCCGCGGCCGCCGGATGCGCCGTGGCCTTCCTCCTGGCCTATCGGGAGAAAAGCCTGCTCACCGTTACCCTGGCGGCCGTCGGCGCCGTATACCTGGCCGAAAGGCTTCTCCTGTAACCTGCCCACCCTTCCGACCCTGCAACACTGCGAAAGGAGCACCCATGCATCCAAAGAAGGAATTCTACGCCAAACAAGCCCATACCGTCATCAAAGCCATGGAGAAGAGGAACATCACCGGACATTATGTGGAGACCGCCGACGAGGCGAGGGAGCTGGTTTCCTCCATGATTCCGGATGGGACGACAGTCGGCTCCGGCGGCTCCATGACCCTGACCCAAACCGGCATCCTGGATGTCCTGCGGGAGCGGGACCTGACCCTGATGGAGCGCAGCCAGGCAAAGACCCCTGTGGCCATGGAACAGTTCCACCGGGACACCTTCTCCGTGGACTACTATCTTATGGGCAGCAACGCCATCACCCTGGACGGGAAGCTGGTGAACGTGGATGGTACGGGAAACCGGGTGGCGGCCATGATTTACGGTCCCCGGAAAGTCATCATCGTTGCCGGCATGAACAAGGTCGCCCCGGACGAGGCAAGCGCCATCCAACGGGTGCGGACCTTCGCCGCCCCCCCCAACACCATGCGGCTGGGCAAAAACACCCCTTGCGTGGAAACCGGCAAATGCCACCACTGCCTTGCGGAGGACTGCATCTGCTGCCAGACGGTGGTCACCCGCATGTCCAAACCCAAGGACCGGATCCATGTGGTCCTTGTGGGGGAAGAGCTGGGATTCTAGGACATCCGTCCCCAATTGAAAAGGAGTTCCGCAACCGGCCTGACGGTGGTTGCGGAACTCCTTTTTCTATAGGGCAGGAAAGCTTGGTCAGATGTCCAAGGGATACTTGGCGGTGAGCTCTTTGACCATGGCTCTTGCCTTCTCCTGGCTGTTCTCGAAATCCGTGATGGCCAGACGGATGACTTCCGCCACCACTTCCATGTCCGCTTCCAGCATGCCTCTGGAGGTGACGGCCGGTGTGCCCAGGCGGATTCCGCTGGTCACGAAGGGACTCTGGGGGTCGAAGGGTATGGTGTTCTTGTTGCAGGTGACACCCACCGCATCCAGAAGCTTTTCCGCCTCCTTTCCGGTGATGTCCATGTTCTGCAGGTCCACCAGCATCAGATGGTTGTCCGTGCCTCCGGACACCAGGTTGAAGCCTTTTGCCATCAGCGCCTTGGCGAGGGCGGCCGCATTGGCCACGATCTGCTTCTGGTACTGCTTGAACTCCTCCGTGAGGGCTTCCTTGAAGTTCACGGCCTTGGCTGCAATCACGTGCATCAGGGGACCGCCCTGGATGCCTGGGAACACGGCCTTGTCGATCATTTTTGCATACTCTTCCCTGCACAGGATCATGCCTCCACGGGGACCCCGGAGGGTCTTGTGGGTGGTGGTGGTGACGAAATCCGCATACGGTACCGGATTGGGATGGAGGCCCGCCGCAACCAGGCCGGCGATGTGGGCCATGTCCACCATCAGGTAGGCGCCCACGGCATCCGCCGCTTCCCTGAATTTGGCGAAATCGATGGTCCTGGAATAGGCGCTGGCCCCTGCGATGATCAGCTTGGGCCTGGTCTCCTGTGCGATCTTCATCAGTTCGTCGTAGTCGATGTACCCATCCTTGTTCACGCCATAGGGAACCACCTTGTATTCCTTGCCCGAAATGTTCACCGGGCTGCCGTGGGTCAGATGTCCGCCGTGGCTCAGGTTCATGCCCATGATGGTGTCGCCGGGGTTGAGTACCGCGAAGAACACGGCCATATTTGCCTGGGCGCCAGAATGGGGTTGGACATTGGCGTGGTCGGCACCAAATATCTCTTTTGCGCGGTCCCTGGCCAGGTCCTCGGCGATGTCCACAAATTCGCAACCGCCATAATACCTTTTGCCCGGATAGCCTTCCGCGTACTTGTTGGTCAAAGGACTTCCCATGGCTGCCATGACCGCTTTGGACACGAAATTCTCCGATGCGATCAGTTCGATGTTGGATTGCTGACGGTTGATTTCTTTATGCATGGCTTCCGCCAACGCGGGATCAACCAGCTTCACTTCTTCAAAAGAATACATTTGATTTCCTCCATACTTAGCGTCTTCATTGTCGATGCCGCCGCATGCGTGTAAAGCCGCGGATTTAAAAAACATTATAGCATACCGGGAATATTCGAACAATCTTTTTTTGTTCCACAGAAAAGTTCGCCCCTGGGAAGGGGCGAACCGGAAGTCCGCTTCATCATTCGCTCTGCTGTTCCGTTTCCTTGACGCCCAGGTCCTCGTATCCGTCGAAGGCCACCCTGACGGCCGAAGGCCTGTATTTCTTGGTCCGGAATTTCGGTTCGTTGGCCCGGATGACCAGGAAGACAACCGCCATCAGCAGGAATCCCCCGATCACGGCTATGATCTCCACCAAGCCGGGGTTGATCCCTTGACCGATCAGATAGCCCAATCCCAAACCGGCGACCAAACCAAGGAAGGGCAGGACGTACATGATGGCGACCGCCTTGATGAAGTTGCCTTCGTCCAAAGACACTTCCACAATGTCGTTCACCTTTGCCCCGCAGAGGTTCTCCGTCTCCAGAATCATGTCCTTCACTTCCGTACCTAGGGTGCAGGCTTGGCACTTGGCGCAGGCTTCCTGCCTCTCCAGGCGCACTATGGCATGGTTGCCCTTGATCTCCATCACTTGTCCCAGTTCTGCCATATGACCATCTCCTTTTCACGATGCGACACCCGTTTCCCTGGATGGCAAAAGCCCTCTGGGATGAGGGCTTTTGCTTCACATGGAGCATTTATAGCTCTCTTATAATTATACTACGTCAACTCAAGAATGTCCACTTTGATTGAGAGCTCTTCCAGCTGTTTCTTCTCCACCGTGCCCGGGGCTTCCGTCATGGGACAGGATGCGTCCTTGATCTTGGGGAATGCGATGACCTCGCGGATGCTGTCCGATCCGCACATGAGCATCACGATCCTGTCCAGCCCATAGGCCAGTCCTCCATGGGGGGGCACGCCGTACTTGAAGGCGTTCAGCAGGAAGCCGAAGCGTTCATAGGCCTCCTCCTTGCTGAATCCAAGGGCCGCGAACATCTTCTCCTGGATGTCCCTCTGGTGGATCCGGATGCTTCCGCCGCCGATTTCGTTTCCGTTCAGAACGATGTCATAGGCTTTGGCGCGGACCATTTCCGGCGCCGTCTCCAGGAGATGCAGGTCCTCTTCCATGGGCATGGTGAAGGGATGGTGTTTTGCCACATAGCGCTTGTGCTCCTTGTTGTACTCCAACAGGGGAAAATCCGTGACCCAGACGAACTTGAAGGTGTTCTTGTCCAGAAGCTCCAGTTTCTCGGCCAGGTCCAGACGGAGGTTGCCCAAGGTGTTGTACACAACTTCGTTGTTGTCCGCACAGAAGAGCAGCAGGTCGCCGGGCTTTCCTTCCAGCTTGGCAACGATGGCCTCCACGGTCTCCTCCCGGAGGAATTTGGTGATGGCGGACTTGTAGGTGCCGTCCTCGTTGATCGCAATCCAGGCCATCCCCTTGGCGCCATACTCCACGGCCGCTTCCCCCAGGGCGTCGATCTGCCTTCTGGGGAAGTCGCCGCATCCCTTGGCGTTGATGCCGCGCACACTTCCGCCGGCACCGATGGCTCCGTCGAAGACCTTGAAGCCGCAGTCCCTGACCACATCGGAAACATCCACCAGCTCCATGCCGAAGCGCAGGTCAGGCTTGTCGCTGCCGAACCGGTCCATGGCGTCCTGGTAGGTGAGCCTCTCGATGGGAAGGGGCACCTCCACACCGATGGCGTCCTTGAACATCTTCTGGAGAAGGGCTTCATTCACACCGATGACGTCGTCCACATCCACGAAGGAGAGCTCCATGTCGATCTGGGTGAATTCAGGCTGCCGGTCCGCACGCAGGTCCTCATCCCGGAAGCATTTGGTGATCTGGTAATACTTGTCGTAACCGGAGAGCATCAGCAGCTGCTTGAAGATCTGGGGGGACTGGGGCAGGGCATAGAAATGCCCGCCATGGACACGGCTGGGCACCAGATAGTCCCTGGCGCCTTCCGGCGTGCTCTTCGTCAGCATGGGCGTCTCGATGTCCAGGAACCCCTGGTCGTTGAGGAAATTCCTGGACAAGTTGGCCACCTGGTGCCGCAGCATCATGTTCCGCTGCAGGTCGGGTCTGCGCAGGTCCAGGTACCGGTACTTCAGGCGAAGCTCCTCCTTGACCTTGGAATTCTCCTCGATCATGAAGGGAGGCGTCTCCGCTTCGGAAAGGATCCTGAGGCCCGATGCCCGCACTTCCAGGATGCCCGTGGGAATGTTGGGATTGACCGTCTCCGGATCCCTTTTTTCCACCATGCCTTCTACGGCGATGACAAATTCGCTGCGGATGTGTTCCGCCTTCTTGAATCCCTCGGCGCCGATGGTCTCCATGTCGAACACGATCTGCAGAAGGCCGGTCCTGTCCCTAAGGTCGACGAACACCACGCCTCCCAGGTCCCTGCGTTTCTGGACCCATCCCATGACTGTCACCTGGCTTCCAATCAGTTCTTCTCCTACATTCGCACAATATCGGGTTCTCTTCAACCCAGCCATCGATTCGCTCATTTAATTTCCTCCTGGTTCTATGCTTTTCTGTCGCATCAAATAGTTTGCCAATCCGTCAAAAGCCACCGTTTCCTGGGCTCCCGTTTCCATGTCCTTGACCTGGGCGGCGCCCTGCGCAAGCTCCGTATCCCCGACGACCATGGAGCGCCTGGCTCCCAGCCGGTTCGCCTGCTTCATCTGGGCCTTCACGCTTTTCCCCAGCAGGTCCGTTTCCACATGGTGGTCCTGCCCCCGCAGGCTCTGGGCCAGTGCGAAGGCCTTCGCCTGGGCCTGGGGTCCCATGTGGGCGATGTAGAGGTCCACGCCGGGGGCCTTATGGGTGATGGCTCCCGACTTCTCCATGGTCATCAGCAGCCGTTCGATGCCGGCGCCGAAGCCCACCGCTGGCGTGGGGTCCCCTCCACATTCCTGGATCAGGTTGTCGTACCTGCCTCCGCCGCAGACGGTTCCCTGGGCGCCGATCTCCTTGGAGACGAACTCGAAGACCGTCTTGGTGTAATAGTCCAACCCCCGGACGATCCAGGGGTTCACCGCATAGGGAATCCCCATGGCGTCCAAAAGGCCCAGGGTCTTTTCGAAATGCTCCCTGCATTCCGGTCCCAGGTTGTCGATGATCAGGGGCGCGTCCTTCATGACCTCCTGGCAGCTGGGAACCTTGCAGTCCAGCACCCGGAGCGGGTTGCGCTCCATCCGCTCCCTGCATGTCTCGCAGAGGCCTTCCCGATGCTCCTGCAGGAAACCTTCCAGCATTCTGTTGTAGTTCTGTCTGCAGGCACCGCCTCCCAGGCTGTTGACCTGCAGCTCCACATTCCGGATCCCCAGCCGGTCCAGCATCTGGCTGGCCAGGGCGATGACCTCCGCATCCGCCGCCGGCTCCCCGGACCCGAACAGCTCCACCCCGAACTGATGGAACTGGCGCATCCTGCCCGCCTGGGGCTTCTCGTACCTGAAGGCCGGTGTGAAGTAAAAGAGCTTGGTGGGCTGGGTGTCCGCATACATCTTCTGCTCCAGATACGCCCGGACCACCCCAGCGGTCCCTTCGGGCTTCAGGGTCAGGCTCCTCCCCTTCTTGTCCTGGAAGGTGTACATCTCCTTCTGCACGATGTCTGTGGTTTCCCCGACCCCCCGCTGGAAAAGCTCGGTATGCTCGAAAACAGGTGTTCTGATTTCCTTGAAGCCATAGGCGGCGCACTGGATCCGGATCTTTTCCTCCAGCCCCTGCCATGCCTCCATGGCGCTGCCGTAGAGGTCGCTTGTCCCTCTGGGTGCTTTCGTCAACATAGTTCCACTCCTTTTCCTATTTAAGAAAAACTTTCCATCACATAAAAACGTCCCGTCCCTTGATGATCAAGGGACGGGACGTTTACCCGCGGTGCCACCCCAAGGAGCGTCCTGCTCCCTGCATCCAGGGTCCAAAAACGCGGACCAGACAATTGCCCCCCGCGGCCTACCGCTTCAACACAACACTCCGAAGAGTTCCCTGGTCTACTCTCTTCATCAACGTATGGCATACTGCTGCAATAGTTAATATTTTATGCAACTCCCGTAGCTTTGTCAAGCGAAATTTCATTGCACGGACAACGCAACATCCAATTCGTCCTTCAAAGTGTCCATCAGTTCTTTGACGGAAACGATCTTGTCCAGCTTGTAGGCATTGCTGCCCACAAACACCAGCCCTTCCTCCGTGTCCCCCTTGACCGCGTTCACCAGGGCCTTCGTGATGCAGAAGGGTGTGGTCTTGGGGTCGCATTTGTGCACGCATTGGTAGCACTTGGTCACCTTGACCTTCTCCCCCTGCTCCACCCGCTGGATGAAATCGTTCATGATGGCCCTGCCAGGCAGCCCCACGGGGCTCAGCATGATGCCGATATCCTCCTGCTTGCTGTCCAGGTAAGCCTGCTTGTAAGCGTCGCTGGCGTCGCACTCGTGGGTGGCCACGAACCGGGTGGCCATCTGGACTCCCTTGGCTCCCAGCTTCAGGTACTGGGCGATGTCCTTGCCGTCGAAGATGCCTCCGGCGGCGATGACGGGGATGTTCTTCTTCAGGGCATCGAAATGGGCGATCAGCTCGGAGACGATCTCCTTCAGCTGGGGGGACTTCCCTTCCTCCAGCTCATCCCGCCTGAATCCCAGGTGTCCCCCCGCCTCGGAGCCCTCCACAATGATGGCGTCCGGATCCACATCGTACTTCTTGTTCCATTGGCGGATGATAAGCTGGGCCGCCCGGAGGGAACTGACGATGGGCACCATTTTGGTTCCCGTTCCCTTGGCGTACTCCGGTAATTCGATGGGCAGTCCCGCACCGGAGATGATCATGTCCACCTTTTCCTCCACCGCGACCTTGGCATACTCCGCATAATTCCGCATGGCGACCATCAGGTTCACGCCGATGGCTCCCGTGGGGCAATGTTCCCTTGCCAGCCGGATCTGTTTGCGGAGGGCGCGGATGTTGGCAGCCAGGGGATTCTTTTCAAAATCCTCTTCCTGGTAGCCGATCTGGGCGCCGGATATGACACCCACACCGCCTTCGTTGGCCACAGCCGCCGCCAGCCTCCAGCCGGATACGCCCACGCCCATGCCGCCTTGGATGATCGGCACGGGAATCGTCAAGTCTCTTATTGTAAGGGAAGGTATACTCATGGTCATGCTCCTCATTAAAAAGTATTTTGATATTCAAAGTATTTTCAGCATACCATAAATGCTTGTGAAAATCCAGTACATTTTTTCAGGCAAACAGTTCCAGCAGGTCCCCTTCCACCAGCACCGCCCGGACCGGTGCGCCTTCCACGCTCCGGATTTTCAAGGGCAGGGCCATCAGACGGTATTCTCCTGGAGGGACCTCCTTCAGACGCAACCCTTCCAGGATCACGATGCCGTCCTCCAGCAGCTGGATGTGGGTGCTGTGGTCCTTCTGGGCCCTTTCGATGCCCAGCCCGTCGATCCCCACGCCTTTGATCCCCTTCTCCTTGAGATAGGCGGCTCCGGAGGTTTCCAGATAGACGAAGTCGTCCACAAAGGTTTCCACCAGGGAGTTGGTCGTCTTGAACAGCAGGAAGTCCCCCTCCCGGATTTCCAGCCCCCGGAGGTCCTCAGCGGTGATTTTCGGCTCCGCAAGCCCTGTCATGTCGAACACCTTGCATCTGGACAGCATGGTCCTGATGTCGAAACTGTCCAGCACGTCTCCCCCGGGGATCATGTGCAGGGGCATGTCGATGTGGGTTCCGCAGTGCATCTCCATGGTCAGCTGGGTCTCATGGAGATGGTTCTGGGGATGGTTCGCCAGGTTGGCGAACCGGGGTTGCTTTTCCGGCTTGTTCTTGTACACCTGCATGCCTTCCTCTATGGTCATGGATACATCGTAGAACTTCATCGCTCCTCGCCTCCTGTTCCTCCTAGTTGGATGTCCACCACTTCCGTCCGTCCCTGGCCAGCAGGTCCATCGCTTCCCGGGGTCCCTCGCTTCCCGCCTGGTAGTTGGGGAAGGCCGGCTTATTCTTGGCCCATGCCTGGGTGATCCTGTCCACATACCGCCAGCTGTACTCCACCTCGTCCCAGCGGGTGAAGAGGGTGGAATCCCCCTTCATCACATCGAACAGGAGGCGCTCGTAGGCTTCCGGGGAACTGTATCCGATTTCGCAGTTTTGGCAGAAATCCATCTTCACCGGCACCATCTCGTTGGTGGTTCCCGGCTTTTTCGCGTTGAACTGCAGGGAGACCCCTTCATAGGGCTGGATCCGGATGACAAGCATGTTGGGGGCCGTGGACTGGTATCCCTTCATATATAAAAGGTCCGCCATTTCCTTGAACTGGACGCTCACCTCGATGGATTTGTGGTGCATGCGCTTTCCCGTCCGGATATAGATGGGGACGCCGGACCAGCGGAAATTCTGGATTTCCACCTTCAGTGCCACGAAGGTCTCCGTGTCGGAGCCGTCCGCCACCCGGTCCTCCTCCCTGTATCCCGGAACCTCCTGGCCGTCCACGATCCCCCTGACGTATTGTCCCCGGACCACGTTATGGACCACCAGGTCCTCGTCCAGTTCCTTCAGCCCTTTGAAGACCTTAACCTTCTCGTCCCGGATGGATTCCGTATCCAAACGGATTGGCGGCTCCATGGTGGTCACCGCCAGCAGCTGGAGCAGGTGGTTCTGGACCATGTCCTTCAGGGCCCCGGAATTCTCGTAGTAGCCCCCCCGGTCACCCACGCCCAGGGTTTCAGTGGAGGAGATCTGTATGTGGTCGATGTGCTTGTTGTTCCAGACCGGCTCGAAAAAGGCGTTGGCGAAGCGGATGACCATGATGTTCTGGAGCATTTCCTTGCCCAGGTAATGGTCGATCCTGTAGGTGTTCTCCTCGCCGAACACATGGGTGATGTGCCGGGAAAGCTCCTTTGCGGAGGCGAAGTCCTTGCCGAAAGGCTTCTCGATCACCACCCTGCTCCAGGCCCCCACTTCCCGGACAAGACCGTTTTTCTGCAGTTTGTCCACAATGACGGAGAAGTACTCCGGTGCCACCGCCAGATAGAACATCCTGTTCCCCCGGGTGGCGTACTTGTGCTCCAAGGTGCAGAGATAGTTGTCGAACTCCGGATAGGCCTCGTCGTCCTCGAAGGGCAGCCGGTAGTAGTGGATCCTCGCCTTAAGCCGGTTCCACTGCTCTTCCTCGAATGGGAAACGGGCGTTGCCCCGGATCCCCTCCTCGATTCCCACCAGATATTCCTCGGTGGTCTTGTCCCGGCGCCCCACGGACACCAGCACGAAATTCTCGGGCAGAAGCCCCTCGTGCTGGAGGTTGTACAGGGCCGGAATAAGTTTTCTGTATGTCAGGTCACCGGTGCCTCCGAAGATGACCATCAAATTGGATAATTCCATTTCACCACTCCTTCCGTAAGTCATAATTATAGCACCATTGTTTTTCATTTAGAAGACATCATTTGCCTTTTCAGGAAATATTGTCCGGTCACGCTTGTATTCATTATACGCATATTGTATAATTGAAAATATTTGTGCAGCCTGCCGCCCCTGGCGGGCTCCGTTTATACCTATGGAAAGGGAGGGTACCCCATGATCATCGAATCCAGTTTCATTCCCCGGAAATCCGGACTGGGAAAAGGATATTACATCGACTGCGCCGGCAGCTATCTGGTCAGTGACCTTGCCAAGGAAACCCAGCTTCCCGAAGGCCGTCTGCATTCCATTTTTGAGAAACACAATGCAACGCTGGATTTGGGGAGCCAGGTCTATTATTTCACTACCCCTGCCGATGCCAAGATGGCCATCCAGGAGATCCTCTCCCAGGTACCCTTGGACGAGCGGGGCAAGGCGGTCTATCTCACGGAGGCCGAAATCGAGTACATCCGCAGGGCGCTGATCAACGAGGACGCCAACATGCTGGCTATGCGCACTTCGGTCAGGGACACCATCTTCCGCAAATTGAACGGATGACAACAGCACAAACGACAATCAGGAGGACACCTTATGAAAAAAGCACTATTGGTGGCGGTCATGGCCGCCGTCTTGACACTCGCAGCCTGCGGCGGCGCCGCTGAAACCGACGGAAACGTCTTGCGGATCGGTGTGGACGACGCCTATCCCCCCATGGAATTCCGCAACGACGCCGACGAACTGGTGGGCTTCGACGTGGACTTCGCCCATGCCCTGGGCGAGGAGCTGGGCATGGAAGTCGAATTCATCCCTACCGCCTGGGACGGCATCTTCACGGCCCTGGTCTCCGGCAGCTATGACGTGGTCATCTCTTCCGTCAGCATCACCCCGGACCGGATGGCCGAGTACGACATGACAGACCCCTATCTGGCCAACGGCCAGGTCATCGTCGTCCGTTCGGACGCCCAGGACATCACGGACCCTTCCGGACTGGCCGGCAAGACGGTGGGCGTGCAGATCGAGACCACTTCCCATGCATCCGCCAGGAAATACCAGGAGGAATTCGACTTCCAGCTGGATTCCTACGACCAAATCATCCAGACCTTCATGGACCTGAAAGCGGACCGCCTGGACGCCATCGTGGTGGACGGCATGGTGGCGGCGGAATACATCAGCAGCGATCCGGGGAGTTACCGGGTCACCAGCGCCAAGCTTTCCAACGAGCCCATCGGCGTCTGCCTGAAGAAGGGCGCCAATCCGGAGCTTCTTGAGAACCTTAACAACGCAATCGCGACCCTCCGGGAGAACGGCCGGCTTGCCGAAATCTCCATGGAATGGCTGGGCGCGGACTATACGACGGAAATCGATTCGACCTTGTGGTAGGATGCCCTGCAGGCAAACCGCCAGGGAGCGGAGGGGGTAAACCGGGAAATCCCGCTTGCCCCCTTTTTCCTGTCCGGGCCCTCCGCCACCCCCTGCCGACCCCGGCAGGCCCTGCAACAAAAATCAGACCCATTGGGAGTGAAAACTATGTTGGATAAACTCATCGGCGCCCTGCCCGTCATGCTGAAGAACTCGGTCCTTACCTTGGAGCTTACCTTGGGGGGCATCGCCATCGGCATGGTCCTGGGACTGCTGCTGGCCATCGGACGCTTGTCCAAGAACAAGCTGGTCGGCGGCTTATCCTGGTTCTACATCTGGCTCTTCCGCGGAACCCCCCTGCTCATGCAGATCTTCTTCATCTACTATGCCCTGCCCCTGATATCCCCCGCCTTGAAGTTCCCCAAGCTGGCCAGCGCCATCGCGGCCCTGGGCCTGAACTCCGGCGCCTATCTGGCGGAAATCATCCGGGCGGCCATCCTCTCCATCGACAAGGGGCAGATGGAGGCCGCCAAGGCCCTAGGCATGAGCTACAAGCAGGCCATGGCCAGGATCATCATCCCCCAGTCCTACCGCAGGCTGATCCCCCCCGTTGGGAACGAATTCATCATGCTGCTGAAGGACTCCGCCCTGGTCTCCTCCATCGCCCTTACGGAACTGCTGCGCACCACCAACCAACTGGTGAACAACAACGCCAGCGCCCTGTTCTACCTGCCGGCGGCGGCCATCTACCTGACCCTGACCAGCATCTTCACCTTGGTCTTCCAACGGCTGGAAGCCAAGTACTCCGTCTATGAATAGAGGTGACCTATGAGCAACATGATCCGCATGGAAAACATCAAAAAATCCTTCGGCACCCTGGAAGTGCTGAAGGACATCAACCTGTCCGTGGAGAAGGGGGAGGTGGTCTGCATCATCGGCCCCAGCGGCTCCGGAAAAAGCACCCTCCTGCGGTGCATCAACCACCTGGAGCGGATCACCTCCGGCAGGATTTGGGTGGACGGCAAGCTTGCGGACCACCGGGAGAACGACAGGGACATGGTGAAGTTCTCCCACAAGGACATCCATCAGCTCTGCAGCGAAGTCGGCATGGTCTTCCAGCGCTTCAACCTTTTCCCTCACAAGACGGTCCTGGAGAACATCATGGAAGCCCCGCTGGTGGTGAAGAAGGAGGACAAGGCGGCCACCCGGGAGTCCGCCCTCTCCTTGCTGGAGCTGGTGGGGCTGACGGACAAAGTGCACGAATATCCCGCCCGCCTCTCCGGTGGCCAGCAGCAGCGGGTGGCCATCGCCCGGGCCCTGGCCATGCGGCCGGAGCTCATGCTCTTCGACGAGCCCACCTCCGCTCTGGACCCGGAGCTGGTGGGCGAGGTGCTGGAGGTCATGAAGAAACTGGCCGAGGACGGCATGACCATGCTGGTGGTTACCCACGAGATGGGCTTCGCCAAAGAGGTGGCGGACCGGGTCATCTTCATGGACAACGGCTATGTGGTGGAGGACACCACCCCGGAAGAGATCTTCACCAACCCCAGGAACGAGCGGACCCGGGAATTCCTGAACAAGGTCCTGTAGGGGACGGAGAAAGGGGATGCGGCAAACCATATGGACGGTTTGCCGCATCCCCTTTTGTGCACTTGGAAAGCATGCTTTCCAGCAGGCTGTGGGTCACAGGAAATATTCCATCTTCCGGTCGATCATCTCCTGGATCCGCTCCAGGTACTGTTCCAGGTTCTTCACGTTCTCGATCCGCTCGATCCGGTTCTCCCTGGGATGCACCACCTTGGTGATGGCTCCGGCCCCGTAGGCCAGCACGGTCTGGACCTCCTCCATGACCACCACGTTGTAGACGCAGGCAGTACCCGGCCGGGCGTAGCCGATGTTCTCGTGGCTCCCCACCATGTTCTTCTGCCGGTACATGTAGTAGGGCGCCAGCCCCATCTCCCGGGCCGCTTCCCGGGCGATTTCCACCATTGCCGCCACCTTGTCCTCCCCGGGGAATTCCTGCAGGTCCTCCTCTTCCTTCAGCCGGGAGGCCCGCTTCACCGCCAGGGTGTGCACCGTCAGGTTGTCGGGGGCCAATTTCTCCACCTCCCGGAAGGTGTGCCGGACCTCTTCCAACCCTTCCCCGGAGAGTCCCAGGATCAGGTCCATGTTGATGCGGTCGAAGCCCATCTCCCGGGCCATGCGGAAGGTTTCCTCCACATCCCGGACCGTATGCTCCCTGCCGATCCTGTCCAGGGTCTTCTGGTTCATGGTCTGGGGGTTGATGGAAATCCTGTGGATGCCGTACTTCCGGAGGATTTCCAGCTTCTCCCGGGTGATGGTGTCGGGCCTTCCCGCCTCCACGGTGATCTCCTCCAGCCCCTCCCAGGGCAGGAGCGCCGACAGCTTTTCCAGCAGATGTTCCAGGTCTTCTTCATCCAGAGCGGTGGGGGTCCCGCCGCCGATGTAGAGGGAGCGGATCCGTTTCCCCGCCTTCCCCGACCAGAGCTCTCTGGTCTCCCCCACTTCCCTGACCAGGGCGTCCACGTAGGGCCTGGCCAGATGCCTGTTCTTGGCCATGGGATAGGCGGTGAAGGAACAGTAGAGGCAGCGGGTGGGACAGAAGGGGATTCCCACGTACACGCTCATGTCTTCCGGTTCCCCGCCCTGGAGCACCTCCTGCTCCGCCGCCGCAATCTCCTCCAGCAGGCGGATCTTCTCTGGGGAGATCCGGTAGTTCCTGGCCAGGACCTCCCCCAGGGTGTCCAGGCTCCCCTCCCGGAGGTGCTCCAGCACGATCTTGGTGGGCCGGATGCCCGTAAGCACCCCCCAGGGCAGGGGGGCACCTCCCCCTTCCAAATACAGGTTGTAGACCAGGTGCTTGAAGGCGAACTTCTCCCGCTTCTTCCGGTCCCCGGAGAAGGAGCGGTAGAAACAGCTCCCCTCTTCGTTCCAGCGGACTTCCCTGCTCCCCCAGGGACTCTCCACCAATAAAAAATCATCCCTGCAGTCGATCGACCAGTCGGATGATTCCTTTACCATATCCACCAGAATCTCCTGGCCCTTGTACAGCGCATGCAGCAGCGTCTTCGCGTCGTAAGCGTATGCAGGTTCACTGATCCATATCTTCATTCTTGTCCCTTTCCTTCGGTACCTACCATCCGTTGTTGTTCAGGTAGGGGTTGCTCCTCTTTTCCACTCCGATGGTGGTTTCAAAACCATGCCCCGCATGCACCTTCGTCTCCGGCGGCAGCAGCAGGAGCCTGCCCTTGATGTTCTCCTTCAGGGCGTTGGCCTTCCCCGGATAGAAATCCGTACGTCCCATGCATCCGGCCATCAGGGTGTCCCCTGTGAACACGACCCCCTGGGCCCTGTTGTAGAAGCAGGTGTCCTTCTTGGAATGGCCCTCCACCACGAAGCAGTCGAAAACCAGCTCTCCACCGAAATCCAGCACGTCCCCATCCTCCACCAGGGTGTCCGCCTGGGCCGACAATTCCCTTCCTAGAAAATACAGGGAGAGGTTCTGTTTCGGGTCTTCCATGACCAGCGCCTCTTCCTTGTGGGCCACCACCTGGGGATGGAGGTGCCGCATCAGGTCGGGGACGGCGGACACATGGTCGAAATGCCCGTGGGTCAGCAGCACCGCCTGGAGGTCCAGTCCCAGGGACGCCAGATTCTCCACGATGCGTTCCGCTTCCGCCGGCGCGTCCACCAGCACCGCCTTCTTCGTTTCCTCGTCGTATGCGATGTAGCAGTTGGTCTGCAGTTCCCCCAACACAAGCTTCAACACCTTCATGCCCGTCCTCCCCCTTCGCTCAATTGTTGGACCGGATGATGTCCACCACGCCCTCGATGTGCCGCAACTTCTTGGTCAGCTTCTTCAACTGCTCCACGCTGCTGATTTCCACAGAAATGTTGAACACGGACCGCTGGTCGTTGTTCGTCCTGGCATTCAGGGACTTCACCGGAATCTCGGCGTCGGTCAGGGTCTTGGAGATGTCCACCAGCAGGCCCACCCGGTCGTAGCCCACCACCTGGATCTCCACGGTGTAGCGTGTCTTGGCGTCCGCGGCGTCCAAGGGATGCCATTCCGCTTCGATCAGCCGGTGCCTTTCCTCGTCGTTCAGGTTGATGATGTTCACGCAATCCGTACGGTGGATGGAGACCCCCCGGCCTCTCGTGATGAAGCCGATAATCTCGTCGCCGGGCACGGGTGTGCAGCATCTGGAGAAGCGCACCGCCAGGTCCTCGATCCCCTTCACCATGATGCCGCTTTTGGACCGCTTCACCTCCGGCTTCTCCGCCGTCCTGGTGCTGATCTCCTGCAGGATGTCCTCCGCCGTCACCTTGCTTTTCTGCAGCTTCTGGAGCTCCTCATGGAGCCGGTTGACCACCTGGCCTTCCTTCAGGCCCCCATGGCCGATGGCGGCCGTGACGGAATCCCAGTCTTTGAATCCGTACTTCGCCTGCACGATCCGCTGGAACTCGGGCCGCATCAGCTCCGAGAGCACCATGCCCTTGGCCTTCACATACTTCTCCAGCATTTCCTTGCCACGGATGATGTTCTCCTCCTTGAACTCCTTCCGGAACCACTGGTTGATCTTGTTCTTGGCCTGGGAGCTCTTCACAATGTGCAGCCAATCCCGGCTGGGCCCCTTTGAATTCTGGGAGGTGATGATCTCCACCCGGTCCCCGTTCCTGATCCTGTAGTCGAAGGTCACGATTTTTCCGTTGACCCTTGCCCCCACCATTTTGTTGCCCACGGCGCTGTGGATATGGTAGGCGAAGTCGATGGGGGTGCTGCCCATGGGCAGGTCCACCACATCCCCTGTGGGGGTGAAGGCGTAGACCTGCTCGTTGAACACGTCCAGGTCGCTCTTGAGAACGTCCATGAACTCCTTGTTGTCGGACATGTCCCTCTGCCACTCCAGGATCTGCCGAAGCCAGTTCAGCTTCTTCTCCGCGCTCTCCTCGATGGACTGGGAGGTCTTGCCCTCCTTGTACTTCCAGTGGGCGGCAATCCCGAATTCAGCGGTCCTATGCATCTCGAAGGTCCGGATCTGCATCTCGAAGGGTTCCCCGTCCTTGTCGATCAGCGTCGTGTGCAGGGACTGGTACATGTTCGGCTTCGGCATGGCGATGTAGTCCTTGAACCTACCGGGCACAGGCTTGTACAGCTCATGGATGATCCCCAGGACCCCATAGCAGTCCTTCACGGATTCCACGATGGCCCGTACGGCGAAAAGGTCGTAGATTTGGTCGATGCTCTTGTTCTGGTTCACCATCTTCTTGTAGATGCTGAAGAAATGCTTCGGCCTTCCGTCCACTTCCGCCTGGATGCCCACCTGGTCCAGAGCCGTCTTCACTTCCTTGACGATCTCCTCCACGTAGGCCTCCCGCTCGTTCCGTTTCCGGGCGATCTTCTCGTAGATGTCGTAATAGGCGTCCTTGTCCAGATACCGGAGGGACAAATCCTCCAGTTCCGCCTTGATGGTGGAAATCCCCAGCCTGTGGGCCAGGGGGGCGTAGATGTCCAGGGTCTCCTTGGCCTTTTCCCTCTGCTTGTTCTCCGGCATGTACTTCAGGGTCCGCATGTTGTGGAGCCTGTCCGCCAGCTTGATCAGGATGACCCGGATGTCCTTGGCCATGGCCAGAAACATCTTCCGGTAGTTCTCCGCCTGTACCTCTTCCTTTTCCGTACTGTAGTTGATCGCGGTGAGTTTCGTCACCCCATCCACCAGTATGGCGATTTCCTCGTTGAATTCCCGGGCGATGTCCTCGGTGGTGTAGTCCGTGTCCTCCACCACGTCGTGGAGCATGCCCGCCACGATGGATTCCTTGTCCAGTTCCAGGTCCGCCAGGATGTTGGCAACTGAAACAGGGTGAATCAAATATGGTTCACCCGATTTCCGGACCTGGCTGCCATGGGCCGTCTTTGCTATATTGTAGGCTTTTTCCACCAAGGTGAAATCTTCCGACGGATGGTACCTCTTGATTTTCTCGATCAACTCGTCGTACAGCTTTTCAGGCATAGGACCCACCACTTTCCGATTCTTAGTATTTCATGACCGCGTCAACCGCATAGCCTTCCAGAATGGACCTGCCTTCCAGGAATTCCAATTCGATGAGGTACACCAGCTTTTCCACCGTGCCGCCCATTTCCTCGATCAGTTCCACCATGGCCCTGGAGGTCCCTCCCGTGGCCAGCAGGTCATCCACAATCACCACCCGGTCACCGGGGCTGATGGCGTCCTCGTGCATCTCAATGGTGGCTGTCCCGTATTCCAGCGTGTAGGACTTCGACTTGGTCCTGTAGGGAAGCTTGCCTTCCTTGCGCACTGGCAGGAATCCCTTCCGCATGTTGTAGGCCAGCGGCACCCCGTAGATGAACCCGCGGGATTCCGGTCCCACAATGTAGTCGAACTCCAGACCCGCAAGGCTCGCCTGCATCTGCTCGATGGAAGAGCACAGGCCTTCCGGGTCCTTTAGGATCGTTGTGATGTCCTTGAAGACGATCCCTTCCTTGGGGAAATCCTTGATGTCTCTGACCAATTTTTTCAAATCCATGGCTTTTTCTCCTCTAACTCCTTGAGTGTACTATATTATACAACTTTGAATGCTGCAATTCAACTTTTTTAATTGTACCGAAAGCGAATTCCACGGCCTGTTCCCCCAGGGTGAATTCCACCAGCTCCAGCTCCTTGAAGACCGCCAGGCAGAAGAGGTGTTTGAAAAGGTCCTCCTGCCCGGTCAGTTCCAGATGCTCCATCCACTTCCCCAGGGCCACCCTCCTGACCCCCTTCTTGTCCAGGGTCTGCAGGGTTCTGTACATGCGGACGCAGTCCTCCTTCTGGAGATGCCGCCCCTTCGCCAGGAGCAGTTTGGCCCCCCGGACAGGGTCCTCCACCAGGCAGCGGGCGAACGCCTGCAGTTCCCGTTGGAAGCCGCTTTCGTGCTGCAGGTCCCGGATGAGGACCTGGGCTTTCTTCGTTCCCCTCCACTGGTTGATGGAAAGGTTCCCCACAACCGAGACCGGTGCGTGTGCGCCGATCTCCTCCAGCCATTCCCCTTTGGAGAAGGCCAGCCCTTCCATCACACGGCCGCCATCTCCCAGCAGGAGCTTCAGGTGGGTCTTGTCCTTGCCCAGGAGCTGGGCGGATTCCACCGTTGCCTGTATTTCGAAGGCGGGCTCCTCATTGCCCGGTCCGAAGGGTTCCAGGATTTGGATCCTCTCCACCAGGGAAATGTCCACAGCCTCCAGCGCCAGCGTTTCTTCCACCCTGATTTTCGGCAGCAGCATCTCCGGTGTCATATGCACCTTTGCATAACGGTTCAGCCTATCCCGCAGGTCTTCCACCTTTCCGGCTTCCAGGGACATGCCCGCGGCCATCTCGTGGCCGCCGAACTTGTCGAATAGGTCCTTTACCGAAAGAAGGGCTTCGAAGATGCTGAAGCCCTCCACGCTCCGGGCGGAACCGGAGGCCCTTCCCTCCTCGACAGCCAGCAGGATGCACGGTTTCGTGTACCGCTCGGTGATCCTGGAAGCGACGATGCCGATGACTCCGTGGTGCCAGCCCTCCTGGGCCACCACCAGGATCCGCCGGTCCCGGTTTCCGGAATCCCCTTCGATCAAGGAGACCGCCTCTTCCAGAATCTCCATCTCCCGCTGTTGCCGCTTCCTGTTCTCCTCGTCCAGGGACTCCGCAATGGGTTTGGCCGTCTCCATGTCCTCCGACAGGAACAGCCGGACCCCCCGCTTGGCATCCCCCATGCGTCCGGCCGCATTCAGCCTGGGGCCCAGCCGGAATCCCACCATGGAGGCCGTCGGCCGTCCATCCATGGCCCCAGACACCTCCAGCAGGGCTTTCAGCCCTGGATTCCAAGTGTCCAGAATGGTCCGGAAGGCCACATGGACGATGATCCTGTTCTCGTCCACCAGCGGGACCACATCCGCAACGGTGCCTACGGCTGCTATCTCCAGGTACTTCCAGATCCCTTCCGTCCCACCCCAACGGATGGCCAGGGCATGGACCAGCTTGAAGGCCACGCCCACGCCTGCCAGTTCCTTGAAGGGGTAGGTGCAATCCGGCCTTTTGGGGTTCACCACAGCAACGGCTTCCGGCAGGCCGTCCTGGCATTCGTGGTGGTCTGTGACCACCAGGTCCAGCCCCAGGCTTTTCGCCGCTTCGGCCTCCTTGAAGGCGGTGATTCCCGTGTCCACGGTCACCACCAGGTCCGCCCCCTCCCTCCGGAGCCTTTCCAGCGCCTCCGTGTGGAGTCCGTACCCCTCCTCCAGGCGGTCCGGGAGATAGTAGTCCACCCGGGCGCCCTTGGAACGAAGGAACAGGAACAGGAGCGAAGTGCTGGTTATTCCGTCCACATCATAATCCCCGTAGATGACGATTTTTTCCTTGCGCCCCACGGCGGCTTCTATCCGTTCCACAGCCTTGTCCATGTCCTTCAGCCCGTAAGGGTCGTAGAATCCCTCCACATCCGGCTTGAGGAAACACCGGACCCCGTGCTCCCCATGGACCTGCCTGCGCATGAGCATCCGTGCCACCAGTGGGTCGGCAATCCCGAACTCCGTACGGTAGGCCTCCACCTCCCCAGGGTCCAAAGGCTTGTAGCGTCTGATCGTTTCCCGCATGGGTCAGTTGCCGGGGCTTGCGCCCAGCTTGGCCTCTTCCCTCTTCTTGAACAGGTACCACAGGGGGCTGGCCACGAAGATGGAGGAGTAGGTTCCGCTCAGGATCCCCACCATCAGCGGAAGCGCGAACTCACGGATGGAGGCCACACCCAGCACATACAGGGAAAGGATCATGATGAAGGTGGTGAAGGAGGTGTTCACGGAACGGGCCAGGGTCTGGGCAACGCTGGAGTCCACAAGACCTTGGTAGTCCCCCTTCTTCATATGCCTCTGGTTTTCCCTGACCCTGTCGAAGACCACGATGGTGTCGTTGATGGAGTAACCGATGATGGTCAGCATGGCTGCGATGAAGGAGTTGTTCACCGGAATCCGCAGGACCGCATAGACCGCCAGCATCACCAGCACGTCGTGGACAAGGGCGATGACCGCCGCAAGGCCGAACCGGTAGTCCCGGAAACGGAAGGTGATGTACACAAGGATTCCCAGGGCCGCAATCAGCACCGCAAGGACGGCGTCCCGCTGCATTTCCGAACCGATGGTGGCGCTGATGCTCTCGCTCTGGATTTCCGCGCTGGTGATGCCGTACTTGCCTGCCAGGGCTTCTTCCAGGGCAATCCTCGTGTCCGTATCCAGCGCCTTGGTCCGGATGACGAACTGTCCCTGGCCGTTCACCCCTTCCACATTGTTGAAGCGGGGCGTCTGGTCTCCCGTGGCTTCCACCACCAGGTCCCGGACATCCTCCTGGAGCTCCTCGAAGCTGGCATAGGGCCTGTCGATGGTCACCAGCGTGGACGTTCCTCCCACGAATTCGATGTCGAAGTTGAAGGGGCTCCCCATGGACGCCATGTTCACCGGCAGCGCCACAAGGCCCACGGAGATGGCCACTGCGGAAACGGCCAGCCACAACTTCCTCCGGTCGATGATGGGAAGCTTCCTGTTCACGTGGAAGTGTCCGTACAGCGTTTTCTTCTTGAATCCGATCTCCACCATGGCCACAAGGAGGATCCGGGTGACCACCAGCGCGGTGAACAGGGAGATGATGATGCCGATCGCCAGGGTGGTGGCAAAGCCCTTGATGGTTCCCGTGCCCATGGCAAAAAGCACCCCCGCCGCAATCAAGGTAGTCACGTTGCCGTCCACGATGGCGGAACTGGCTTTCTTGAAACCTGCCTTGATGGACGCCCGGAGGGTCTTCTCCATGGCCAGCTCCTCCTTGATCCTGGCGAACACGATCACATTGGCGTCCACCGCCATGCCGATGGAGAGGATGATCCCGGCGATTCCCGGCAGGGTCAGGGTGATGCCTCCCAGGCTCAGGACCGCCACCATCAGCGCCGCATAGAAGGACAGGGCCACCGTAGCCACCAGCCCCGGCACCCGGTAGACCAGCAGCAGGAACGCGAAGAGAAGCAGCAGGCCCACCGTTCCGGCCTTGAGGCTGGTCTGGATGGCGTCGTAGCCCATCTTGGCTCCCACCACCGTGGAGCGCAGCTCCACCAGCTTCAAGGGCAGGGCACCGATCCGGATGCTGGTGGCGAGCTCGCTGGCCTCCTCCAGCGTTCCCAGTCCGGAGATGGAGGCGACGCCGTCCCTGATTTCCTCGGAAACCACCGGGGACATGAGGACCTCGTCGTTGTAAAGGATGTGGATGACCTTGTTCACATTGGCCCTGGTGCCCTGGGCGAACTTCTCCGCACCTTCCGCGTTCAGCTCCAGGCGGACGTAGAAGCCGCCTCCCAGGCTTTGGCTGTCACGCACCGGGTTTGCGTCCACCACATCTTCCCCGGTGATGACCACGTTACCCGACTGGTCCACAAAAGTCAGGTTTCCCGGCTTCCCAAGGTCCGCAAGCACCTGGTTGGGGTCGGATACGTTGGGGATGTCCACATTGATCCGGTCGCTGCCTTCCCTGTAGACCTCCCCTTCCGTGTAGCCCTGCTCGCTGATCCTGCGTTGGAGCTTGTAGATGGTGTCCGAAATCTCCTGCTCCGTAGGATCCGCCTTGTCCGCCGTATAGGTGATGCTCACACCCCCGGCCAGGTCCAAGCCCAAATTGATGTCCCTGGCGCTTCCGGCCCCTTCGCTCCCGACACCGGCGAGCGCTACCCCGATCACCGCAGCGATGACCAGCAAGGTTGCCGCAAAAGCCGCTATTATTTTCCCTTTCATTCCTGTTCCTCCAGTATGCTCTTTGCCTTCAGGTAAATCGCGCATTCCACGCGCTTCTTCTCCAGGACGCAACCGGTCCCGTAGACCTCCCGGATGCTTCCATGGAAATTGTAGGAGTTGGCGTTGCATCCACCGCTGCAGTAGAACTTCGCCCAGCACCGGGTGCAGGCGGGTTTCTCATAGACATTGCAGCCCTTGAATTCCTTTTCCAGCTGCTTGTTCCGCACGCCTTCCTCCAGGCTTCCCATCTTGAATTCCTCCATGCCTACGAACTGGTGGCAGGGATACAGGTCGCCCCAGGGGGTCACCGCCAGATACTCGAATCCGGCGCCACATCCGGTGATGCGTTTCGAGATGCAGGGCCCCTGGTTCAGGTCGATGAAGAAATGGAAGAAGTTGAAATCCTTCCCCGCCTTCCGGCTTTCCAGCATCCTTTCGGCCAGAAGCTCGTATTCGTCCTGCAGCGCCCCCAGGTCCTCTTCCCGCAGCGCGTAGTCGAAGGCCTCGTCCGCCACCACCGGTTCCACGGAAATCTGCCGGAACCCCTGTTCCGCAAGGTCCATCACATCCTTGGAGAAGTCCAGGTTGTGCCTGGTGAAGGTGCCCCGGACATAGTAGTTCTTCTGTCCCCGGCTTTCCGCCACCTCCTTGAATTTCGGCAGGATCAGGTCGTAGCTTCCCTTGCCGTTTGGGGCGGGGCGCATCCGGTCGTGCACTTCCTTCCTCCCGTCGATGCTCAGGACGACGTTGTACATGTGCTCGTTGATGAAGGCCAGCTTCTCCTCATCCAACAGCACGCCGTTGGTGGTGATGGTGAAGCGGAAGTTCTTGTTGTGCTCCTTTTCGACGGACTTGGCATAGGCTACGATTTCCTTCACCACGCCGAAGTTCATGAGGGGCTCCCCGCCGAAGAAGTCGATCTCCAGATTCCTCCGGCTGCCGGAGTTCTCCACCAGGAAATCCACCGCTTTCCTGCCGACTTCCGCCGACATCATGGAGCGGTCCCCATGGTATTCCCCCTCGCCGGCGAAACAGTATCCGCACCGGAGGTTGCAGTCATGGGCGATGTGCAGGCACATGGCCTTCACCACCGTCTGCCTGTCCCCGAATCCGGCCAGGACCTGGCTATAGTCTTCCTCGGAGAAGAGCTGGCCCTTGTCCTTCAGTTCCTCCACCTCTTCCAGCACTTCAAGGAGTTTTTCCTCCCCGTGGCGGTCCTTGAGTTCCTGCACGACAGCCTCTTTCCCCATTCCCTTGTCCAGCAGGGCGACCACCGCATAGGTTTCCTCGTCCACAAGATGCACAGCGCCGCTGTCCACATCCAGGATGATGTTCAAATCGTTCATTTTATATTGATGGATCATGGTTTTCCTTTCAATGGTTACGGAACGTATGAAACGTTCCGTAAGGTTTGGGATTATTTCTGATTTTCGCACGCCTGATTTCCTACTGTGCAGGATGTCTTGCATGCTGATTGGCAGGATGTCTGGCACTCGCCGCAACCGCCATGCTTCAAACTTTCCTTGAGAACCGAACCGTTCAATGTTTGAATATGTTTCATCTTCAGAAACCTCCTTTGCCGCTTATTTAAGCATCGTATATTATAGCATATTTCATACCCCTTGACAAATGTGAAAAAAATGGGGTATAACTAACATATATATATATAGGAATCGAGGAGACTGCATATGAAGACCATCGATCTGCATACCCATACCACCGCCTCTGACGGCACGCTGACGCCTGCAGAGCTGGTCAAGCTGGCCAAGAGGAACAATCTGGCGGCCATGGCCATCACCGACCACGACACCATCGAAGGGCTTCTAGAGGCAAGGAAATTCCAAGAAGAAAACCTGCACTGCTACAGGAACCTGGAAATCATCTCCGGCATCGAGTTTTCCACCGTATTGCCCGATATTGGACAGGACATCCACATTTTGGGGCTTTACATCAACGAACAGGATCCGGCCTTTGTGGAAAGGTTGAAGGACCTGGTGGACAGCAGGGAAGCACGGAACCACAGGATGGTGGACAAGCTCCAGCGGTTAGGGGTCCCCTTGACCATGGAGGACGTGGTCGCATGCGCCACCGACGGTGTGGTGACACGGGCGCATTTCGGCAAGGCCATGGTCCAAAAGGGCGTCGTTTCCTCCATGGAGGAGGCATTCGAAGTCTGGATCGGGAACGGACAACCGGGCTTCATCCCCCGGGAGAAGACCACCCCCAAGGATGCCATCCGGCTGATCCTGAACTGCGGAGGGATACCGGTGCTGGCCCATCCCAACCTGTACGGACTGGACGACAGTTCCCTGGACAGTCTGGTGGGCCGTCTCAAGGACCTGGGGCTGATGGGGATTGAAGGCCTGTACCCCCTCTACGGCCACAGGGAAGAGCGGTTCATGGCCAAGCTGGCCCAGAAGTACGGCCTGTTCATCACCGGGGGGTCGGATTTCCATGGAGCCAACAAGGAGGACATCAAACTCGGCACAGGACGGGGCAACATGTCCATCCCCTATGCCCTCCTGGAACCCCTCAAACGCTACCATGAAAGCTACTTCGGCAGCTAGGCATCTTTCCTGCAAAGCCATGAGAAAACCCGCCGGGACACCGGCGGGTTTTCTCATGGCTTCAGATGCTTCAGCCATCCTATTTCGCGTCTTCTTTTGTCTCTTCCTTCACCAGGCTCATGTTGGGCTCGCCCACACTGGCCACGGCGCTGCGCACCATCGGCACACGGATCCCCTTGTTCATGCCCAATTCCAGGACCAATGTGTTGTTCATGATGTCCACTACTTTCCCATACATGCCGCCGGTGGTGAGCACCGTGTCCCCGATTTTCACCGAGTTCTGCATGCTCTCCACTTCCTTCTGCTTCTTCTTCTGGGGGCGGATCATGACAAAATACATGAACGCAAAAATCAGCACCAGATAGCCGATGGTGAACAGCATGCTTTCTCCGCCGCTCGCCTGGGCTGCCGCAATGGTTGTGATCTCAAACATAAGGTTTCCTCACTTTCTTGAATCCATCATTCTTCCAACCTTTTTCATTTAAACACAATCCGCATCCGGATGTCAATTGCTTCTTCCCATGGAAGCCAGCTTTTCTTTCTTGTAGGCCTGGAATTCCCCCGCATCGATGGCGTTCCGGATTTCCTCCATCATCCTGTTGTAGAAATACAGGTTGTGGAGCACGCACAGCCGCATGCCAAGCATCTCCCTGGCTTTCAGCAGGTGCCGGATGTAGGCCCTGCTGTAGTGCGTGCAGGTCGGACATCCGCAACCGGGCTCGATGGGCTGTTCATCCAGCTCATACTGCTTGTTGAGCATGTTCATCTTTCCATGGTTCGTGTACACATGCCCGTGCCGTCCGTTCCTGGAGGGATAGACGCAGTCGAAGAAGTCCACTCCCCGGTCCACCGCCTCCAGTATGTTCGCGGGCGTCCCCACGCCCATCAGGTAGGTGGGCTTGTCCTGGGGCAGGAGGGGCACCGTGGCGTCCAGGATCCTGTACATTTCCTCGTGGGATTCCCCCACCGCCAGCCCTCCCAGGGCGTATCCGTCCAGATCCATATCCCGGAGGGTCTTGGCATGCTGGATCCGGATGTCCTCATAGGTGCCTCCCTGGTTGATGCCGAAAAGCATCTGCCTGGGGTTCACCGTGCCTTCCAGTCCGTTCAGGCGGTCCAGCTCCACCCTACAGCGGTCCAGCCAGCGTGTGGTCCTGTCCACGGAAGCTTGCATGTATTCCTTCGTGGCTGGATGGGGGGGGCATTCGTCGAAGGCCATGGCGATGGTGGAGCCCAGGTTGGACTGGATCTGCATGCTCTCCTCCGGTCCCATGAAAATCTTGCTTCCGTCGAGATGGGAGGCGAAATAGACGCCCTCCTCCTTGATCTTCCGCAGTTCCGCCAGGGAGAAAACCTGGAACCCGCCGGAGTCCGTCAGGATGGGCCGGTCCCAGTTCATGAACCGGTGGAGCCCCCCCAACTGCTTCACGATCCTGTCCCCTGTCCGCACATGCATGTGGTAGGTGTTGGTCAGCTGGACCTGGCATCCGATAACCTTCAGGTCCTCTGTGGAAACAGCCCCCTTGATGGCCGCCGCCGTCCCCACATTCATGAACACCGGGGTCTCGATGGTGCCGTGCACCGTTTCCAGCCTTCCCCTTTTCGCCTTTCCGTCCGTCTTCAACAATGTATACATACGATCACCCTGTCCTTTTCTTCACTCCCTGCGGCCTTGCGTCTTCCGGCGCATCCGCGGCTTGCCTAATGATAGCAGATTTCCGGGGGAAAAAAAAGACCTTTCCGCCGCTTCTTGCTTTATAGGTGCAAATTCGTTATAATTGAAACCATTACACGGAAAAACCTCTCCCACATGGAAACCAGGAGACAGAAAGGAATCAGATATGGCTGGATCAAGCTTTGGAAATGTTTTCAGAATCACCACATGGGGCGAGTCCCACGGAAAGGCCATCGGTGTCGTGGTCGACGGTTGTCCTGCCGGCCTCCACTTGCGTGAACGGGACATACAGATCGAGCTGAACAAAAGGAGGCCCGGACAGTCCCCCTATTGCTCCCCCAGGGACGAGTCCGACAAGGTGGAAATCCTCTCCGGCGTCTTTGAGGACAAGACCACCGGAACCCCCATCTCCCTGATCGTCTACAACAAGGACCAGCGCTCCAAGGATTACTCGGAAATGCAGAACATCTACAGGCCAGGCCATGCGGACCATGCCTTCGACTTGAAATACGGCTTCCGGGACCACCGGGGGGGCGGACGTTCTTCCGGAAGGGAGACCATCGGCAGAGTCGCAGGAGGCGCCATCGCCAAGAAGATCCTGGCATCCTTCGGTGTGGAGATCACCACCTACACGAAAGCCATCGGCCCCTTTGCCGTGGACATGGGCAATTTCGACAAGGAGGAAATCTACAACAATCCCCTGCGGATGCCCGACAGCCGGGTGGTGCCCGCCACCGAGGAGTACCTGCGGGGATTGATCAAGGACGGGAATTCCAGCGGCGGCCTGATCGAGTGCCGCGTGGACGGCATGCCCGCGGGCATCGGGGAGCCTGTCTTCGATAAGCTTGACGGCACCCTGGCCCGGGCGGTCATGTCCATCGGCGCCGTCAAGGGCGTGGAGATCGGTTCCGGCTTCGAAGCCGCCAAGCGCACCGGCATCGAGAACAACGACTTCTACCGCATGGGGACGGGGGGCGGGATCCAGAAGGTCTCCAACCACGCGGGCGGCACCACCGGAGGCATCAGTGACGGTTCCCCCCTGGTGCTGCGGGCGGCCGTGAAGCCAACCCCCTCCATCCACAAGATGCAGCATGCGGTGGACAAGGAATCCGGGGACATCGACCTGATGATCGGTGGACGGCACGACCCCATCATCGTCCCCCGGGCGGTGATCGTGGTGGAATCCATGGTGGCGCTGACCATCCTGGACCTGATGCTGCTGAACATGGGAAGTCGGATGGAATACCTGGAAAGGGTCTACGGGGGCCCCAGAGCATAGTTTTCCACAGATGAAAAGGCATGGAGCCCAGGGCTCCATGCCTTTTCATCTGTGTTCCGCTTCTTCCAGCCTTCCCAGGGACACCAGAATCCCTCCTGCGAAAATGGCGAAGTCCGCAAGATTGAAGTGGACCTTGAACCGGGGAGCGAAGGCGATGTAGTCCACCACGGCCCTTCCCCGGATCCGGTCCCACAGGTTGCCCAAGCCGCCGCCCAGAAGCAGGGAGACGCCCCATTTCACTCCCTTGGCCTTCGAAGCACGGGCCAGGGGCAGGAGGAACAGAAGCATCCATTGGAACAGGAACAGGTTCAGCAGCAGCAGCATCCCCTTCCTCTCCTTGAGGAACCCCAGGAAGGCTCCCTCATTGCGGACCAGGGAGAAGCGCACCCTGTCCCTGCAGCAGGAAACCGTCCTGCCCTCCAGCCGTTCCACCGCCAGTTTTTTCAGGCACCGGTCCAACCCCCAGAGGACAGGCACAGCAAGCAATTCCTTCACCGCCATCCCCCCTTCTTCAATCGTCGCCTACGGTATCGATCAGATACGGGGTGACCTGGTACACATAGTAGTTCAGCCAGTTCGCATACAACAGATGGGCATGGCTTTTCCAGGTCGACTCCGGGGTCAGGCTGGGGTCGTTTTGGGGGAAATAGTTCTTGGGGATGTCGATGGGCAACCCCTTTTCCTTATCCCGCATGTACTCCTGGTAAAGGGTCAGGGGGTCGTATTCCGAATGCCCGGTGACGAAGACCTGCTTCCCGTCCTTGGACATGGCGATGTAGACCCCCGCCTCCGGAGATACGGACAGGAGCTCCAGCTCCGGATGGGCGATGATGTCCTCCGCGAGGACGGTGGTGTGCCTGGAATGGGGTGCCATGAACTCATGGTCGAACCCCCGGAGGAGGTTGTGGTGCTCCACCACCACATGGTGCTTGAAAACACCGAACATCTTCCGGTCCAGGGGCACCTTTCGGATTCCGTAATGGTGGTACAGCCCCGCCTGGGCCCCCCAGCAGATGTGGAAGGTGGACGTGACGTGCTTCCTGGTCCAGTCCATGATTTCGGTCAGTTCCTTCCAGTAGATCACGTCCTCGAATGCCATGTTCTCCACCGGGGCTCCGGTGATGATGAAGCCGTCGTACTTATGGTCCTTGACCGAATCGAAGGTGGTGTAGAAGCTGCTCATATGTTCTTCCGGCGTGTTCTTCGCCTTGTAGGACTTGGGTGTCAGCAGGGTGACCTCCACCTGCAACGGGGTGTTGCTCAGCATCCTGAGGAGCTGGGTTTCCGTCTGCTGCTTCAGCGGCATCAGGTTCAGGATGGCGATCTTCAGCGGACGGATGTCTTGGGAGACAGCCCTGTCCTCGTCCATCACAAAAATGTTTTCCTGTTCCAGAATCTGCTTGGCCGGCAGATTCCTGTCGATTTTAATGGGCATGGCACTCTCCCTTGCGTAATATGGAATGAACGGATGATTCCCATGTATTATACACCCGTTCACCCGTGAATTCAATTCTATTTGCTGATCGCCTCATGGATGGCTTTTCCCGGAGGCACCATGGGATAGACGTTGCTTCCCTGCTCCACTATGCAGTTCACCACGCAGACCTTGGGCGAGGCGAAGGCCTGCCGGACCACATCGTCCAGTTCCCCCACATTCCGGATGACGAACCCGTCGGCGCCCATGGACCGGGCGAAGCCCACGTAATCGATGTCGTCGTCGAAATTGGTGGCCGAAAACCGGTCGTCGTAGAACAGGTTCTGCCACTGACGCACCATGCCCAGGGCGTAGTTGTTCATGACGAAGATTTTGATGGGCAGCTTGTTCCGGACGGCGGTGATGATCTCATTGAAGTTCATCCGGAAGGAACCGTCCCCTGTGATCATGACCACCCGGTTTTCCCGGAAGGCCCACTGGGCTCCGATGGCGGCTCCCAGGCCATACCCCATGGTCCCCAAGCCTCCGGAGGTGAGGAACTTGTTGGGCTTCATAAAGGGGTAATGTTGCGCGGTCCACATCTGGTGCTGGCCCACGTCCGTGACCACGATGTCCTCCGGCGACCCAAGGGCTGCAATCCGCTTCAGGATCGTCGGCACGGAAAGCACGTCCTCGTCGTAGGTATGGCTGTTCTCCAGACGCAGCTCGTTGATCTGGGCCAGCCAGGGGCTGTTGTCCTTCTGCTCCACCAGGGGAAGGAGGGTCTTCAGTATCTCGTCGATGTCCCCCACCACATGGCCGTCCACCAGCACGTTTTTGTTGACCTCCGCAGGGTCGATGTCGAAGTGCAGCTTCCTGGCGTTTGCCGCAAAACTCCCCTCCTTGCCGATGACCCGGTCGCTGAAGCGGGCGCCCACAGAAATCAGCAGGTCGCACTCGTTGATGCTGATGTTGGAGATCATGGACCCATGCATGCCGATGTTTCCCGTATAGAGCGGATGGTCATAGGGCATGCAGCCGATCCCCATGAGGGTGCAGGCCACCGCCGCCTGGACCTTCTCCGCAAAGGCCTGGAGGGACCGGGAGGCTCCGGAACGGATGACCCCGCCACCCGCCAGGATCATGGGCTTTTTGGCTTCCCGGATAAGCTCCAGCACCACGGGGTCGATATGCTCCACCGGCCGCTTCACATCGAACACAGGCCGATGGGGTGCGTATTCCGTCTCCTCCACGGTGATGTCTTTGGGGATGTCCACCAGCACGGGACCCGGACGGCCGCTCCGGGCAATCTGGAAGGCTTCCCGCAGGGCGGGGGCCAGCTCCCGGATGTCCTTGACCATATAGTTGTGCTTGACCACCGGTGTGGTGATGCCGAAGATGTCCACTTCCTGGAAGCTGTCCTTTCCCAGCTGGGCCAGGGTCACGTTTCCTGTGATGGCGACCATGGGAACGGAATCCATATAGGCTGTGGCGATCCCTGTCACAAGGTTGGTCGCGCCCGGACCGGAGGTGGCCAGCACCACCCCCACTTTTCCGGTTGCGCGGGCATAGCCGTCGGCGGCGTGGGCCGCCCCCTGCTCGTGGGAGGTGAGCACATGGGTCAGCCAGTCCTCGTTCCTGTACAGCTCGTCGTAGATGTTGATTGTTGCCGCCCCCGGATATCCGAAGATTGTATCCACTCCCTGTTCCCGCAGGCATTCGATTACGATTTGGGCTCCATTCAGTTTCATCTTTTTCCTCCTTTATCCATCCGCTTCCGGAAATCATAAAAACCCCTCGTCCTGTATAGGACGAAGGGTTGTCTCCGCGGTACCACCTATGTTTGCTTGCGCACACTCTGCATCGTACGGGAATTCTCCGATACGACCGCCCCTGTAACGGTGGGCATCCGGTGGGGTCTACTCTGGCGGGCGCCATTTCAATCCACTGCTCAAAGGCTACCTTCCTGTGCGTCCTCATGGGGAATTCCCAGCAACATCCCCTCTCTGGATTTCGGTGCACCCAGTACTCTTCCTTTTCATTGCATTTGGTTTATGGAATTTCTTTTTTTAAATGATAATGGATTTACCCTGTTCTGTCAAGCACTATTTCGCGCCGATATGGCCTTCCGCGGTGAGCAGCTCCGCAATCAGCACGGCGCCGCCTGCAGCTCCACGGACCGTGTTGTGGGACAGGCAGACGAACTTGTAGTCGTAGATGTGGTCTTCCCGCAACCTGCCTACGGTGATGCCCATGCCCTTCTCGTAGTTCCTGTCCAGACGGGTCTGGGGACGGTTGTCCTCTTCCATGTACCGGAGGAACTGCCTGGGGGCGCTGGGCAGTCCCAGTTCCTGGGGTCTTCCCGCGAACTCCGCCCAGGCCTTGAGGATTTCCTCTTTCGACGGCTTTTCCTCGAATTCCACGAACACAGCCGCCATATGGCCGTCCGCCACCGGCACCCGGATGCACTGGGCGGAAATCACGGGCAGGGTCGCCGGCACGATTTCATCCCCCTGGATGGACCCCCAGATCTTCAACGGCTCCTTTTCGCTCTTCTCCTCTTCCCCTCCGATGTAGGGGATCACGTTGTCCAGCATCTCCGGCCAGGTCTCGAAGGTCTTTCCGGCGCCGGAAATCGCCTGGTAGGTGCAGGCCAGGACTTCCTTGGGTCCGAAGGACTGCAGTGCGCTCAAGGCGGGGACATAGCTCTGGATGGAGCAGTTGGGCTTGACGGCGATGAATCCCCTGCTGGTGCCAAGGCGCTTCTTCTGGGAGGCGATGATTTCGATATGTCCGTTGTTGATTTCCGGAATCACCATGGGCACGTCCTTGGTCCAACGGTGGGCGGAGTTGTTGGACACCACGGGAACCTCCGCCTTGGCATAGTCCTCCTCCAGCTTCTTGGTCGCTTCCTTGTCCATGTCCACGGCACAGAAGACGAAGTCCACCTGGCCAGCCACCTTCTCCACTTCCATGGCATCCAGGACCACCATGGACGCCACCTCTTTGGGCAGCTCCATCTCCTGGGACCAGCGGCCGTCCAAGGCTTCCCTGTAGGTCTTGCCCGCGGAACGGGGGCTGGCCGCCAGGCAGACGACCTCAAACCAGGGATGGTCATGCAGCAATGTGATAAAACGCTGGCCGACCATGCCGGTCGCGCCAATGATTCCAACTTTCAACTTTTGATCCATCATGCACCTCTTCAACTGTTTTTGTTATAAATACATTTGTCTTTTCTAGGCGTATTTTATCATAGTTCATTTTCAAAAGCAAGTTCTTTTAAGCATACCTGGGAAGTTGCCCGGCACCGGAGGCAACCACCTTTTTGTCCGAATTTCCTGGACGAACTTTCCCACGAAAATAAACACTCCCGGAACAGTTTCCTGTCCGGGAGTGTGCGCCTTGTCTATTTTTCGTTGTCATCTACCCATTCCTTGGCCCGCTCCATGGCTTCTTCCTTGGGTACCGCTACATGGGTGTCGGGATCGACGCTTTCAGCATCCGCCCACGCTTCCGTCTTGCCGGTTCCAAGAACCGCGCTATCCAATTTCTTTTCCTTTTCGCTCATAGGATTTCCTCCTTGCATTTTACAGAATATTTGGATTATTTTTCTCTATTCTTGTATTTGTTTTTATTATGACCGAACCGGAAGGGATTGTCAATGTTTTTTTAGCGTTGTCCCGCCAGCAGTTCCTTGAGAAGGTCCAGGACCATCTTGGGGTTCGCCTTGCCCTTGGTCCGCTTCATCATCTGTCCCACCAAAGACTGGATGGCCGCTTCCTTGCCGCCTTGGTAATCCGCCACCGGCTTGGGGTTGCCGGCGATCACTTCCAGCGCCATGGCCCTTAGGGCGGAGTCGTCGCTGATCTGTGTCAGCCCTTCCTCCCGCACGATGGTTTCCGGATCCTTTCCCGTATCCCAGAGGATGGCGAACACCTTCTTGCCGATGCTGTTGCTGATGGTCCCCCCCTCGATGAGGTTCACCAGTTTCGCCAGCATGTCCGGCCCGAAGGGGATGGCCCCTTCTTCCTTCTGGTCTTCGTTCAGTCGGCTGAAGACTTCCGAGATGATCCAGTTCGCCACCAGCTTGGGGTTCTTGGAGGCCACCGCCGCCGTCTCGAAGAAGTCCGCCATGTTCCTGGAGGCCACGATCAGGTCCGCATCATAGGCGGTCAGCTGGTACTTCTCCAGATACCTGGATTTTCTGGCATCCGGCATCTCCGGAAGGCTCTTCCGGATGGTTTCCAGCGTCCCGTCCGTGGTGACGATGGGCATCAGGTCCGGCTCCGGGAAGTACCTGTAGTCGTGGGCCTCCTCCTTGCTGCGCATGGAAACGGTCATTCCCCTTTCCTCGTCCCAGCGGCGGGTCTCCTGGATGATGGTCCCCCCCTCCTCCAGCACCTTGATCTGGCGCTTGGCTTCGTATTCCGCGGCTTTTGTCGCGAAATTGAAGGAGTTGATGTTCTTCATCTCCGTCCGGGTTCCGAATTCCTTGGCACCTTTCTTCCGGACCGAGAGGTTCACGTCGCAACGGAGGGACCCCTCGTTCATCCTGCAATCCGACACGTCCGAATACAGGAGGATGGTCCGAAGCTTCTCCATGAAAATCCGGACCTCTTCCGGAGACCGCAGGTCGGGCTCCGTGACGATCTCGATCAAGGGAACGCCGCAGCGGTTGTAGTCCACCAGGGTGCCTTCTCCGGACCCGTGGAGGAGCTTTCCCGCATCCTCCTCGATGTGGATCCGGGTGATGCCGATGGTCTTCACCCCATCCCCCAGCTCGATGTCCACCGCGCCCTCGTAACAGAGGGGAAGGTCGTACTGGGATACCTGGTAGGCCTTGGGCAGGTCCGGATAGAAGTAGTTCTTCCTGTCCTGCTTGCTGAACTGGTTGATCTTGCAGTTGGTGGCCAGACCCGCCCGGATGGCGTACTCCACCACCTTCCCGTTGAGCACCGGCAAGGTCCCCGGCATTCCTGTGCAGATGGGGCAGCAATGGGTGTTGGGGTCCCCTCCGAAGGCGGTGGTGCAGCCGCAGAAGATTTTCGTATGTGTTTTCAACTCGGAATGGACTTCCAGTCCGATGACGATCTCGTAATCTTGGTATGCCATGTTGCTCCTCCTATAACCTGGGCTTGTCCAGGGACAATCCGCCCGCTTTTTCGTAGGCGTCCGCCGCCTTCAGGATGCTGTGCTCGTCGAAGGCCTTTCCAACCAGCTGCAAGCCGATGGGCAGGCCCAGGTCGTCGAAACCGCAGTTCATGGAAATGGCCGGCAGCCCTGCGATGTTCACCGGTACCGTGCAGATGTCGTTCAGGTACATGGCAACCGGATCGGCCGTTTTGGCGCCCAGCTTGAAGGCTGTGGTGGGGCCGGTGGGGGTGAGGATCAGGTCGTAGGCCGCAAAAATCTCGTCGAACCCGCCCTTGATCAGGGTCCTCACCTGCTGTGCCTTCTTGTAGTAGGCGTCGTAGTAGCCGGAGCTCAGGGCGTAGGTGCCCAGCATGATGCGGCGTTTCACTTCCGTTCCGAAGCCTTCCTCCCTGGTCTGCTTGTAGAGGTCCAGCAGGTTGTCGTAGGATTTGGCCCTATGGCCGTACTTGATGCCGTCGAAGCGGGCCAGGTTGGAGGACGCTTCCGCGGAGGAGATCAGGTAGTAGGCGGGAAGCGCCATGTCCGTCATGGTCAGGTCCACTTCCTCCACAACGGCGCCCATGGCCTCGAACCGGGCCGCTGCCGCAAGCACCGCTTCCTTGACCTCCCTCTGGATGCCTTCCCCCATGAAGGCTCTGGGCAGGGCGATGCGCATCCCAGCCACATCCTGGCCGAGGCTTGCGGTGAAGTCCGGCACCTCCAGAGGGGCCGAACTGGAATCCATGGGATCATGGCCGCAGATCAGGTTCAATGCCAGTGCGGCATCCCTTACATCCTTGGTGAGCGGGCCGATCTGGTCCAGGGAGGAGGCAAAGGCCACCAGGCCGTATCTGGAAACCCTCCCATAGGTCGGTTTCATCCCCACGACCCCGCAATAATGGGCGGGCTGGCGGATGGATCCGCCGGTGTCCGACCCCAGGGCCAGGGGCGCCATGTCCGCGGCCACGCAGGCCGCGGACCCGCCGGAACTTCCACCGGGCACATAGTCCAGGTTCCATGGGTTCTTCGTCTGGAAGAAGCTGGAATTCTCTGTTGAGGACCCCATGGCGAACTCATCCATGTTCAGCTTGCCCAAGATGACCATGCCCGCCTCCCTGATCCGCCTCGTCACGAAGGCGTCGTAGGGCGGCACGAAATGCTCCAGCATCCTGGACGCGCAGGTGGTCGCAAGCCCTTTGGTGCAGATGTTGTCCTTGACCGCGATGGGCACCCCTGCCAGGGGATGCACGGCCTCCCCCGCGGTTCTGGCCTCGTCCGCCTTGGCGGCCTGCGCCAGGGCCCCTTCCGCATCCACTGTGATATATGCGTTCACCTTCGGATCCACCATGTCGATCCGTTCCAGGCAACTTTTTGTTATTTCCACACTGCTGGCCTCTTTTTTCGCCAGAAGGTCCGCCAACGCATGGGCGGTCTTATCGTAATATGACATGCCGTTTCTCCTTTTCCTTATTCCACAACCTGTGGCACGCTGAAGCAACCTTGTTCCTGGTTGGGGGCGTTCTCCAGCAGCTGCTCCCGGTCCATGGAGGCAACCACCACGTCCTCACGGAAGACATTGTTGATGGGAATGATATGGGCTGTGGGTTTCACGTCGTGGATGTCGCAGCTGTTGATCTGATCCGCAAATCCGATGATGGCCTCCATGTCCCTGGTCATCTGTTCCTTTTCCTTCTCTGTAAGGTTGAGTCTGGCCAGATGGGCCACCCTTTCCACTTCTTCTCTCGTAATCTTCAAAGTCGTTCCTCCTTGTTCCAACACCTTGGCAATATGCTCATTCTATCATACGGCCCCATTTTTGTGAACCCACCGTTCCAGGAAGTCCCCTTCCGAAAGGATTGGTATTCCCAGCTCCTTGGCCTTCTTGTTCTTGCCGGAAGCGGACAGGGTGTCGTTGTTCAACAGATAATCGGTTTTTTTGGTGACGCTTCCCGTGACCTTGCCTCCCAGGGACTCGATCAGCCCTTCCAGCTCCTTCCGGTTCTTGAAGCGCTCCAGGCTTCCCGTGATGACGAAGGCCATCCCCGCCAGGGGGCTGGCTTCTTCCCCGGCCTCCGGAACTTCCGCCTCCGCCTCCAGCTCCAGGAATTCCAGCACCCGTTCCACCCTGGCCATCTTGTCCGGGTCATGGAAATAGCCGTGGACGGCTTCCGCGCGGACCTGTCCGAAGCCGTCGATGGCCCCCAGGTCCCCCAGGTCAGCCTTCAGGATTGCTTCCAGGCTTCCCCTGAAGCGCTTTGCCAGCAGCTTCGCGTTGTTCAAGCCCACATGGGGGATGCCCAACGCATAGAGGAAGTTGGGGAGCGGCACCTTCCTGGCCTTCTCCAGGGCATCCAGCAGGTTCCTGCAGGACTTTTCCCCGAACCCCTCCAGCTCCCGGATCTGGTCGGCGTAGGGCTCCAGCCGGAAGAAGTCGGCATACTCCTGGACCAACCCCTTCTGTACCAATTTCTCCACCGTCGCCTGGCTGAGCCCTTCCACATTCAACGCGTCCCTGGAGACGAAATGGGCGAAGGCCTTCACCTGCTTGGCCGGGCACAGGGCATTCGGGCAGGTCAGGACCCTGACATCCCCCTCCTGCCGGATCCTGGTTTCCCCACCGCATACGGGACATGCCTCCGGCAGGGGGGCCCCACCGCTCCTCGTCAGGTTGGCGGCGATTTGGGGAATGATCATGTTGGCCTTGTACACCAGGATCCGGTCCCCCAGTCCCAGCGCCAACCCTTCCAGAACGCTCACGTTGTGGAGGCTCGCCCTTCCCACCCTGCTTCCCTCCAGGTCCACGGGTTCGAAGAGGGCGATGGGGTTCAGGAGGCCCGTCCTGGAGGCGCTCCATTCGATGTCCTGCAAGGTGGTCTCCCGGACTTCGTCCTCCCACTTGAAGGCGATGGAGTGTTTGGGGAACCGGGAGGTGCTTCCCAGACCGGTCCCGTACGCCAGGTCGTTGAAGGCCAGCACCAGTCCGTCCGAACCGATCTCATGGGTCTTGGCGTCCACCGCAAAGCGGTCCAAAGCCTCCTCCAGGTCCTCCGCCACCACCTTCCTGTAGGGCACCGTCTCAATCCCCTGCTTTTCCAGGAAATGCAGCTGGTCTTCCCTGCGGGTGAAGCCCTCCCCGTGGGCGTCCACCAATTCGAACCCGTAGAATCTGACCATCCGCTCCGCGGTGACTTGGCTGTTCAACTGCCGGATGCTGCCGCTGCAGAGGTTCCGGGGGTTCTTGTAATGGGCTTCCACGGGCAGCTTCCTGTTGATCTTTTCGAAATCCCCGTAGGCGATCACCGCTTCCCCCCGGACCACCAGCTTCCCCTGGAAGGGGATCCGCAGGGGCAGGTTGATGAAGGTCCTGGCGTTTCCTGTCACCACTTCCCCGATGGTCCCGTTGCCTCTGGTCACCGCCTTGGCAAGGGCACCCCCTTCGAAGGTCAGCACGATGGTGAGGCCGTCCAGCTTATAGGAGAGCAGCCCCTCCTGGTCCTTCAGCCAGGCCTTCAGGGCTTCCCTGTCCTTTGTCTTGTCCAGGGAAAGCATGGGGGTTTCGTGCCTTTCCTTGGGCAGGGATTCCGACACGGCATACCCCACCTTCTGGGTGGGACTGCCCGCCAGGACCTGGCCGGTCCGGTTTTCCAGCTCCAGCAGCTCGTCATACAGCAGGTCGTACTCGTAGTTGGACATGACCTCGCTGTCGTGCTGGTGGTACTCCTGCAGCGCATGGTTCAGGGTCTTGACGAGCCACGACATCCTCTTCTTGGTATCCGCATCCATGGGTCTTCTTCCTGCCTTCCTGCAAAAAAGGCTGCCCTTGGACAGCCCTGCGTTGTTTATTCTTCGTTGCCCCAATTGGTGAAAACGTTCTGCACGTCGTCGTCGTCTTCCAGCTGGTCCAGGATTTTCCGCATCTTCTTCCGGTCATCCGGATCTTCCAGGTCTGTGGTGGTCTGGGGGATCATGGTGATTTCCGCGGAAATGGGGGTTATCCCCAACGCTTCCACCGCCTCCACGACTGCGGAAAAATCCTCCACCGCCGTGACGACCTCCAGGCCCTCCTCCTCGCTGTAGACATCCTCTGCTCCGGCCTCTATGGCGGCCATCATGACCGCGTCCTCGTCCAGGTCCTCGTTCCGCTCCAACACAATCTCCCCCTTCCGGTCGAAAAGGAAGGAGACGCAGCCCGTGGTTCCCATGTTCCCGCCGTTCTTGGAAAAGGCGTGTCGCACATTGGCGGCGGTGCGGTTCTTGTTGTCCGTGAGGCACTCCACGATGACGGCGATGCCGTTGATTCCATAGCCTTCATAGACGATGGTCTCGTAGTTCACCGAATCCAGTTCCCCGGCAGCCTTCTTGATGCTTCTGGCGATGGTGTCGTTGGGCATGTTGCTGGCCTTCGCCTTGGCCACCACGTCCTTCAGCTTCGTGTTCGTGGAAGGGTCCGAGCCCCCCATCTTCACCGCCACCGCCAGTTCCCTTCCCAGCTTGGTGAAAATCTTGCCCCTCTGGACATCCGTTCTTTCCTTTTTATGTTTGATGTTTGCAAACTTGGAATGTCCTGACATCGAATCGCTCCTTTAATGCTCGAAAATTTTTCTTCCATATTCTACCATCATTTGCACCGTTCCGCAAGGACCGCATGCTTCCCACGCGGTCAGACCTGGGCATGCACCGGGTCGCTGGCCAGATTCTTGAGCCACTTGCCGGAAACGGTCCTGTGGATGGCGAATCCAACCTTTAGGACTTCCTCCACCATGATCAGGGCGTACACCACCCGGATGTCCAAGCCCAGCACAAGACCGCTGAAGAAGGCAAGGGGAACCGCAACCACCCATACGCCCAACACATCCAGCAGCATGGTGTAGGCGGTGTCCCCACCGCTGCGCAGGATGCCTACGATGGCCACCAGGTTCATCACCTTGAAGAACATGAACAGGCTGAACACCCGCAAGGTCCCCAGCACGTAGGTGGCCACCAGGGGTTCTATCCTAAAGATTCCCGTGACCCAGGGGGCCGCAAGGTACATGAAGGCTCCCATGCCCAGGCCGATGCTTGCCCCGATCTTCAGGAAGCGCTTGGCGTAGGCCATGGCCTCGTCCTTCCGGTCCGCCCCCAGGGAGTTCCCCAGGATGACCCCGCTGGCGTTTGCGACCCCGAAGGCCAACACGAACGCGAACTGCTCCACGGTCTGGGTGATCGTCATGGAGGCCATGACCTCCTTGCCCATCCGTCCGAACACCACCGCATACATGGTCACCCCCAGGGCCCAGGCCAGCTCGTTCGCCACTACAGGCAGCACGATTTTCACGTATTTCAGGAAAAACTCCATGGAATAGGAAAACAACTCCCTGATTTTTCCCGCTGTGGGAAAGGCGAAGCGGTAGCTCAGATGCAGCAGGAGAAGGCATTCGAAGGCCCGGGCGGCCACGGTGGCGTACGCCGCCCCCTGGACGCCCAGCCGGGGGGCGCCGAAATGCCCGAAAATCAGCACATAGTTGAAGAAGGTGTTCAGGACCACCGCTATGACGGTGACCACCACCGGCAGCTTGACCACGCCGGTGCTCCGCAGGACGAACATGTAGGCGAACGCCACCGCCGTGAATCCGTAGCTGACCCCCACGATCCGCAGATAGCCTGCGCCTTCCGCGACCACCCCGGCCTCCCGGGTGAAAAGCCCCAGGATGAATTCCGGAAAAGCCACCGCCCCCAAGGTGAATAGGGCCGCACCACCCATGCCCAGGGTGAGGCTTATGCCCAGGGCCTTGCGGATGCTCTTCACATCCCCCGCCCCCCAGAACTGGGCGGTCAGGATGGCGGACCCGCTGGCCGTCCCGAAGAGGAAGAGATGGAGCAGGAAAAACACCCGGTTGGCGATCCCCACGCCGGAAATGGATTCGCTCCCCAGGGAGCTGATCATGAACACGTCGATGGTGTTCACAAAAGAGGTTATCAGATTCTGGAACGCCACCGGCATGGCGATGGCCAGCAGCTTCCTGTAAAATCCTTTATTTTCCATGGTTTTCCTTCCTTTTTTCCCATTTCCCTAGAAATAATCGATCGAAAACAAGGGTTTGCCCTGCCGGAGGAAGACCCGCGGCACCCTCTTCCCGATCTGGCAGACGACCTCGTAATTGATGGTCTGCATGTGGGCGGCCACCTCCTCCACCGTGATGGAGTTCCCCCCCCTGGAGCCGATCAGGACGGCCTCGTCCCGTTCCACGACGCCCGGGATTTCCGTCACATCCACCATGAACTGGTCCATGCAGACCCTCCCCAGGATGGGCGCGTAGGCCCCGCGGATCAGCACCCTTCCCTTGGAGGACAGGGAACGGGCGTATCCGTCCCCATACCCCACCGGGATGGTGGCCACCTTGGTCCTCCTGCTGGTGACGAAGTCCCCGCCGTAGCTGATGGGCGTCCCCGCTTCCACCTCCTTCACGAAAATCACGCTGCTGACCAGGGAAAGGGCCGGTTTCAGGTCCAGAACCCCGCTGTCCACCTCCTCCGAAGGATAGAGCCCGTACAGGGCGATTCCCGTACGCACCAGTTCGTAGTGGGCTTCCTCCACTTCCATGGCGCCGGCGCTGTTGGACGCATGCCGGAGGGGGATACGGACACCCTCCTCTTCCAGGGCCTGGAGGAAGTTTTCGAAAACCTCTTTTTGCCGGAGGGTGAAGCTTTTGTCCCTGGCGTCCGCCTTGGCAAAATGGGTGAAGATCCCTTCGATGACCAGATTGGGAAGGGCTGCGATCCGCTTGATCTCCTCCAGGGAGGAGGCGTCCGGCAGGAAGCCGATCCTGCCCATGCCGCTGTCCACCTTCAGGTGGATCACCGCCTTCTTGTTCATGGACACGGCGGTGCGGGAGATCTTTTCCGCCATCCCGTAGGTGAAGACCGTCTGGATGATGTCGTACTTCACAAGGTCAGGCAGGTGTTCTTCCACCGTGTATCCAAGCACCAGGATGGGCAGGTGGACCTTGTACTTGCGCAGGGCCACCGCTTCGTGGATCATGGCCACCCCCAGATAGTCCACCCCCTCTTCCATCAGGACATTGGCCACCGCCATGGCCCCATGGCCGTATCCGTCCGCCTTGATGACGCCCATCACCTTGCATCCGGGACGCACATGGGCCTTGATCTGCCCCAGGTTGTGGACGATGTTGTCCAAATTTATTTCCGCATAGACCCTATGGTGGTTCATCACGATTCCTCACATTTCTTCCGATATTCTTTTCATGGCCTGGGGCAGGTGGGAAAGCAGGTCCGTGGCGAGGAGGCTCCGCTCCCCTAGGGCATCCCTGGCCAGGTCCCCCGCCAGGCCGTGGAGATGGACGCCCAGACAGGCCCCGCCGAAGGGTTCCGCCCCTTGGCCCAAAAGTCCGGCCACCAAGCCTGCCAGCACGTCCCCCGAACCGGCGGTGGCCATGCCGTTGTTGCCCCCCAAGCTCAGGCAGGTTTCCCCCCGGGGGTCCGCCACCACCGTCCGGGCGCTCTTCAGGACCATCACTGCCCCTTGGGCACGGGCATACTCCCGGGCAGTGGCCTCCATCCTCCGGGCTACGTCGTCTCCGGACATCCCCGAAAGCCTTGCCATCTCCCCCACATGGGGGGTGAGCACCACGGGGGCCTTCCTGTCCCTTAGCCAATCCGGATTCCGTGCGGCCAGGGTCAGCGCGTCCGCATCCAGCACCACTGGTATCCTGGATTTTTCCAGCACTTGGCGCACCAGGCCTTCGGCGAAGGGGTCCAGGGACAGTCCCGGACCGGCCAGCACCGCATCCGCCCAGCCCAATGCCTCCTCCAGTTCCTGGAGCACTCCGGAATCGAGCCCCTCCGCCCTGTCATAGGAGGTACCAAGGACCTCCGGAATGGACATGTGGACCACATCCCTAATGGAACGGTCCATGAACAGCTTTACCAGTCCGGCTCCGCTCCGGCAGGCGGCTTTTGCGGCCAGGACCGCCGCTCCCGGCATCCCCGGGGATCCGGCGACCACCAGCACCCGGCCGCAGCTTCCCTTGTGGGCATCCCTGGGCCTCTTGGGCAGCCAGGCGCCTGCGGACCCGTCCAGGACCCGGAGCTTGCCCTCCAGCCTTTCCACCAGGAAGGGAGGGATCCCGATGGGCGCCACCTCCACCTTTCCCGCCATTCCCGCTCCAGGGAAAAACAGGATCCCCTTTTTGGGCATGCAGAAAGTGACCGTCTCATCCGCCTGCAGGCAGATTCCCGGCACCTCTCCCGTGTCCGCATCCACGCCGGAGGGCACGTCCACGGCAATCCTGTAGGCGCCACATCCGTTCATCTCCCGGATGGCCCGGGCGAACGCCCCTCCCGGCGGCCGGCTCAGACCGATCCCGAAGAGGGCGTCCACCACCACGTCGGCATGCTTAAGCGCCTGCCCCAGGCTGTCCCACGCGGCACCGCCCTCCTCCAGTTCCGCCACCTGTACCCCCAGGCACAGCGCGTGGTCGTGGAAAACCCTGGCGTCCCGGGTCATCTTATCCTTCCCGCCCACCAGGAAAACCCTGACAGGCATCCCTTCCAAAAACAGGTGCCTGGCGGCGCAGAATCCGTCCCCCCCATTGTTCCCCGGTCCGCACAGGACCACCGTTTCCGTCCCCCTCCGGTCCCTCCGGCTCCGGTCCGCCCAAACCATTACCTGATGGGCCACCGCCTGGGCGGCCTGGTCCATCAGGACCACGGAGGGCAACCCCAACACTTGTATGGTCTCCTGGTCCAATGCCCGTATCTGTGCGCTATCCAACGCATACATCACATGCCACCCCCTTCTGCTACAACGAACGCCATGGCCTGCTGTCCGGTGTGGGAAATGCTGGCATGGATCCGGTCCACCCCCAGCGCCTGGGCATGGCTTTTCGCATACCCGTGCAGATGGACAACCGGCTTCCCCAGGCTGTCCCGCAAGACCTCCACATCCACCAGCCGCACGTTCCCGATTCCCGTACCCAAGGCCTTGGAGACAGCTTCCTTCACGGCAAAATTCCCGGCGATGGTCTGGATTTTCCAATTGCGCCTCCCGAAAAGCTCCCGTTCCCTAGCGGTGAAGTAGCTCTCCATAAAGTTCTTCCGGGACGCGGCCTTCTCCATCCTGTCCACTTCCACCAGGTCCGTGCCGATTCCTATTATCATAAGGCACCCCTCCATTTTACATGATTTCGGACAATAAGAAAAGAGCGCAGCCCTACGCTCTTTCCTCGATCATTCCATGTCCGTGTTGCTCAGGCGGTAGCTCAGTGTCATGAGGCTCTCCGAAAGGTGGACGTTCTCCACGGTAGCATCCGCATCCCGGAGCTGCAGGTCGATGGGGGCGAAGTTCCAGATCCCCTTCACACCGTAGGACACGATGTCCGTCGCCACCTTGGGGGCTTTGGCCTTCGGCAGGGTCAGCACGGCGATGTCCACCGTATTCTCCCGAACGAAGGCCTCCATCTCGTCGATGTCCTTGACTTCAATCCCCCGCACGGTCATTCCCACCAGGCGGGGGTTCACGTCGAAGAGGCCGATGATCACAAATCCCTTCCTCTCAAAATCGATGTAGTTGGCCAAGGCCTGTCCCAGGTTACCCACACCTACGATGATGACATTGTAGGTCTTCTCCAGTCCCAGGATCTTTTCTATTTCCTTGTGCAGATGCTCCACATTGTATCCGTAGCCTTGCTGTCCGAACCCGCCGAAATTGTTCAAGTCCTGACGGATTTGGGATGCGGTCACGTGCATCCTCTCGCTGAGCTCCTTTGAGGAAATCCTTACCACGTCATTTTCCAGCAACTCTCCCAAATAGCGGTAATACCTGGGCAATCTTTTGATGACCGCTGATGAAATTTTCTTGTCCGACATTTTTTTGCCCCCGATCTTGGTTCTTCTATTGGTGTTGACTGTCATTTCCATATTTACTTTATTATATCTGCGTGTGAAATAAATGTCAATTAAAGCCTTCTCTTTTTCAAAATCCCCCGGAAAAAGGGGTTGGAACTTTCAAAAACCGCCTGGTCGTGCTATAATTCATAAGTGAAGTATCACATTTGGAGCAATCAAAAAAGAGCAACTAGAGACGAACTCCAGTTGCTCCAAATGTGGTTCTTCACGATTGTACCAACTCGCGGATGTTAGCCGGTGATC
>NZ_JAAEEH010000016.1 GCF_010179735.1 Anaerotalea alkaliphila | reverse complement strand
TAACACATATTCAAAAGCAGCTACTACTTTTTTGTTCTAAATCAAAAAAACATGGCTACGGGAAAGACTAAAGGCTTGAAAAACGATGTGCCTTGCCTAGCCATCGCGCCAGCGATTTGGTACAATAGAAGAAAGAGAAAGAAAGGGGCAAGAAAGGGGAGTGGAGCCATGGGGATAGAGAAAAGGGTAAGCAGATACACCTATGACGAATCCAACCGTCTGACCGGGGTGGTCTTCGGGGACTACACGGGCATCCGGTACATCTACGATGAGGAAGGTAACCGGGTGGAGGAGCGGTACGGCGCATGGGACCAGGAAGGAAATTGGATGGAATGGAACGGAAAGCATTGGGAGAGGGAGCAGGAACGGGTGGAATGAGCTCTGGAGGCAGGAAGGGCAGGCTGGTCCATCTGCTGGTGGTCCTGCTGCTCCTGCTGGTCGCTCTGGTCTCCCGGCTGGTCCCCACGGAGGACCTGCGCCTGGTCCGCAACCAGGCCTTCGGGCTGAACGAGGGATGGAGCTTGGGCTATGGGAACACGGTCCTGACGGACCGTACCCTGCCGGCGGACCTGGCATTGGAGCCCGGGGTGGTCTACAAGGCCTGGCGGGTGCTGGAGGAGGACTTTCCGGAGCAGATGCAGCTGCGGATCCGCTCCTCCATGCAGTCCATCCAGGTGCTGGTGGACGGGGAGGAGATCTTCAGCGACGAAAAGCCGGTCGGCGGTCTTCTGACCAGTCCGGATGCCAGCGTCTGGCACCTGGTCTCCCTGCCTCCGGATGTGCAGGGAAAGACCCTCGCCTTGGTGATGGAATCGCCGGTGAGGGCCTTTTCCGGTGTGGTGAACCCCGTCTTCTACGGAAGGGGGGACGCATTGGTGTACGACCTGCTGGAAGGCCAGCGGCTGGGGCTGCTGGTCTCTTTGGTGATTTTTTTCCTGGGGCTCCTGCTGGTGCTGGTCTCCTTTTTCCTCAGGAACATGGGGGACAACCGGCTCCTGCATCTGGGGCTCTTCGCGATGGCGGTGAGCGTCTGGCTGCTCTCGGAGGCCAAGCTCCTGCAGCTCTTCACCGGCAACCGGTTCCTGCTGGGGGGCACCAGCTACATGCTGGTGGCGGTGCTGCCCATGCCCCTGCTCCTGTACCTTAGGGAGGTGGTGTTCAACCGGTACCGACGGCTGATGGAAGGGATGGCGGCGGTGTTCTTCCTGGACTTCCTGGTGAACCTGGGGCTCCAGCTCTCCGGAAAAACGGGTTTCTTCGAGAGCCTGCAGCTGACCAACGGGATGATTCTGGCCAGCCTGGTGGTGGTGGTGTTCCTGCTGCTGGTGGAGCACCTGCGCTTCGGGAATCCCCAGGCCAAGCGGCTACTCTGGCACATGGGCATCTTTGTGGCCCTGATCGTATTCGAAATCCTGCAGTTCTTCAGCCGGAACTTCGAAGCCACCTCCCTCTACAGCCGGCTGGGGATCATGGTGTTCCTGGGGCTGCTGGCGGGGGATTCGGTCCGGTACTTCAACGGCCTGCTGCTGCGGGAGCGGGAGGCCCGGTTCTTCGAGAAGCTGGCCTTCAAGGACATCCTTACGGAGGGCATGAACCGGGCGGCCTTCGAGCGGGACGTGGAGGCATTGGCGGGCGGGGAGACCCCCCGGCGCTTCCGGCTGGTGCTGCTGGACATGAACCACCTGAAGCACATCAACGACCGGTACGGGCATGGGGAAGGGGACCGGGCCATCACCCGGTGCTTCCGGTGCATGGAGGAGACCTTCGGGAAGGAGGGGGCCTGCTACCGCCTGGGCGGGGACGAGTTCGCCTGCATCCTGGGGAGCACCGACCAGACCGTCTACGCGCACCAGCTGGCCCGGTTCCTGGAGAAAGTGGAGCGGGAACAGAGGGAGCTGCCTTACCGGCTGGAAGTGGCCGTGGGCAGCGACGTGTATCTGGAAGGGGAGGACTTCGGGAAGTTCTTCCACAGGATCGACCACATGATGTACGCGGACAAGAGACGGCTGAAGGAACAGGAGTGAGCCTATGGATGAAATGGAATTGATGATCGACCTGCACAAGGACGGGGACCGGCAGGGGCCGGGGAGTCCGGAGGCCACCCTCCAGGCCCTGGCATTCACGGAGGGGATCGGCCCCGATTCCCGGATCCTGGACATCGGCTGCGGGACAGGTGGACAGACCCTGACCCTGGGGAAAAAGACGGGAGCCAGGATCGAAGCTGTGGATTTCCTGCCGGCCTTCCTGGAGATCCTGGAAGGCCGGGCCGCCCGGGCGGGGCTTGGGGAACGGATCCACGGGGTCCGGGCCTCCATGGAGGCCCTGCCCTATCCGGACGGTTCCTTCGACCTGGTCTGGTCGGAGGGGGCCATCTACAACATGGGCTTCGCCCGGGGAGTGCGGGAGTGGAGGCGACTCCTGAAGTCCCGGGGGTTCCTGGCGGTGTCGGAAATCTGCTGGTTCACCAAGGAACGGCCCCAGGAGCTCACCAGCTATTGGGAGGGGCTCTATCCGGAGATCGACACGGTCTCCGGCGTGACCAAAGTGCTGGAGGAGGCCGGCTACCGGCCGGTGGCCCATTTCCTCCTGCCCGAGAGCTGCTGGCTGGAGGCGTTCTACGAGCCGCTCTTGGAGCGGCTGGAGGACTTCCTGAAGCGGCACGGCCACAGTCCGGGGGCCAGGGCCCTGGTGGAGGAACACCAGGAGGAGATCCGGATGTACAGGAAGTATAAGGAGCATTACGGCTACGGGTTCTTCATCGCACAGAGGACCGGTGATTAGGAGGGGAACGGCCATGAGGCGGAACATCCAGAACCTGTGGGAGGAGTTCAGCGCTCCCCTGCGGGGCTTCATCAGAAAGAGGGTGGCCAAGGAGCAGGACGTGGAGGACATCCTCCAGGAGGTCTTCCTCAAGATCCACGCAAGCATGGGCAGCCTGCGGGAGGAGGAGAAGATCCAGGCATGGATTTACGGCATCGCCCGCAACACCATCATCGACCACTACCGGAAGGATCCGGGGAACCGGGAGGTCCTGGTCCTCCCCACGGATCCGGAGCTGGAGCTGGCCCGGGAGCCGGAGGAGGACCTGTCCACCAACAAGGAGATCGCCGCCTGCCTGAAGGTGATGGTGGAGGAGCTTCCCGAGAAGTACCGACAGGCCATCCTGCTGACGGAATTCGGGGACTTGACCCAGGCGGAGTTGGGCCGGAAGCTGGGAATCAGCCTTTCGGGAGCCAAGTCCCGGGTACAGCGGGGAAGGAAGATGCTCAAGACCACCCTGCTGGCCTGCTGCCAGGTGGAGACCGACGGCAAGGGGAACGTCGTCGACTACAGGCACAAGGACAAGAACTGCAAATATTGCTGAGAAGGACGCAAAAAATCTGCGTCCTTTTTCTGTTTTTCCCGTCTACCAAGGTGAGACGATATTGCAGATGATTCGAGGAGGAAGGACATGAAGAAGAAGGAAGAGATCCGGGGATTCATCCGGAAGAACTACAAGGCGGTGGCCCTGAAGGGCGCCGACGGGGGCTGCGGCTGCGGTGACGGATGCTGCGGCACCGGTCCGGTGGACATCCAAGGGACCTCCGCCAGCCTGGGCTACGACGAGAAGGACCTGGCCCAGATCCCCGGGGGGGCCAACATGGGCCTGGGCTGCGGGAACCCCGTGGCCATCGCCGGCCTGAAGGAGGGGGAGACGGTGCTGGACCTGGGCAGCGGCGGCGGGATGGACTGCTTCCTGGCCAGGAGCCGGGTGGGGGAGGCCGGCCATGTGATCGGAGTGGACATGACCCCGGAGATGCTGGAACTGGCCCGGAAGAACGCCGAAGAAAGCGGCTTCGCCAATGTGGAGTTCCGGCTGGGGGAGATCGAGCACCTGCCGGTGGCGGACGCCTCGGTGGACGTGGTCATCTCCAACTGCGTCATCAACCTGGCCCTGGACAAGGCCCAGGTGTTCAAGGACGCATACCGGGTCCTGAAGGCCGGAGGCCGGCTGTCGGTGTCGGACGTGGTGGCCACCGCCCCCTTGCCGGAGGAGGTGCAGCGGAGCCTGGAGATGGTGGCGGGCTGCATCGGCGGTGCGGCCTATGTGGAGGAGATCCGGCACATGCTGGAGGCTGCGGGCTTCGTGGACATCCGGCTGACCCCCAAGGACAACAGCCGCCAGATCCTGGAATCCTGGGTGCCGGGGCACGGGGTGGAGGAGTATGTGGCGTCCTTCATGATCGAGGCGAGGAAAGAAGGGTAGTTGAAAAAGCTGCGCCCACCCATGTGATGAAAGGGTAGGCGCAGCTTTTTCATTTACGGCTTTTTCATTCGTCAGCCACCGTGATGGTGTATGCGGTCTCTTCAAAAAGAACCTGCATCCCGAAGGTCCAGAGGTCGGTTTCCGCCTCGTAGGCGATGGAGGTCACGGCGGAGGTCTGGATGTATTCCGGTCCGGTGAGGGCCAGGTTCAGGGCCTGGGCCTGGGTGAGGTCGGCGCCCGGGGGCTTCTCGCTGGGGACCACCTCCACATGGATGGCTTCCGACTGGCCAGGATAGGATTCGGCGACCGCGTCGAACCAGACGGAGACGGTTTCCCCCAGGGGGATGTCTTCCGGCGCATTGGAGAACCAAATGGCGTTGTAGAAGGAATCCACACCGCCAGTGGAGCTGAAGTCCTGGGCCTGGGTGTCGATGACCAGGATCCTTCCCCCCTCCCGGGCCATGAGATGGCCGGTCAGTCCGGGTTCGGTGTCCGGCTTGCCGCCTTTGGCGCATCCGGTGGCGGCCAGGGCCAGGAATGCTGCACAGACGATGATGGAAATCTTTGTGATGGTTTTCATGGTGTTCCACCTCCCTGGTCCATAGACGAGGGGGGAAGGGGAAAAGTTCCGGTGAAGCTTGGCTGGAAGAATAGTTTCGATACGGAAGAACTAATTCATAAAAACAGTAAATAGTTTCGATACAGAAGAACTATTGACCTGCTCTGGGAATGGGCTTATAATGAAAGAAACCCAGGGAGGTGCCGCATTGAAAAACAGGGAGCTCTTCATCAAGCAATTGGTCCAGTACATAGATACACCCGTGATCAAGATCATCACGGGCATCCGCAGATGTGGAAAATCTTACCTGCTGAAGCTGCTCGCAACGACCTTGCGGGAGAGGGGAGTGGAATCGGAGAGGATCATCCAGATCGACTTTGAATCTCTGTCCTTCGAGGCCTACAGGCACTATCGGCCCCTCTATGACCATATCATGGAAAGGGCCAAGGGCCTGGAGGGTAAGGTCTACATCCTGATGGATGAAATCCAGGAAGTGGAGCAATGGGAAAAGGCCATACGGTCCTTCGCCGTCGATTTGGACTGCGACATCTATCTGACGGGCTCCAACGCCCATATGCTTTCGGGGGAGCTGGCGACCTACCTGACGGGAAGATATGTGGAGTTGGAGCTGTATCCCCTGTCCTTCAGAGAGTATCTGGACTTCTATGATGTGGAGGCATCCCGGAAATCCGACGTGGAGGATGCGTTCTATGAATATGTCCGGTACGGAGGGTTTCCGGGGCTGCATCAGCTCCCCAGGGAAGAGGACATCAAGAGCCAGTACATCAAAGGCATCTACAACTCGGTGTTGTTGAAGGATGTTGTCCAGCGGAACAGCATTAGGGATCCCGAGCTGCTGGAGCGGGTGCTGGTCTACATCATGGACAACATCGGCCAGATCTTCAGCGCCAAAAGGATTGCGGACTATCTGAAAAGCCAGGGAAAAAGCGTGGGAGTCGAATCCATCTACAACTACATCGCGGCACTGGAGAATGCCATGATCCTGTACACGGCAAAACGGTACGACATCAAAGGGAAGAAGATCCTGGAGAGGATGGAAAAATATTTCCTGGTGGACCAGGGCTTGCGCTACGGCATGCTTGGATACAGACAGAACGACATTGCGCAGCTGTTGGAGAACATCGTTTTTCTGGAGCTGCTGCGCAGGGGGTACCGGGTGCATGTGGGCAAGGAAGGGGATGCGGAAATCGACTTCATTGCGGAAAAGAAGCAGGAAAAGCTCTACATCCAGGTCACCTACCTGCTGGCCACGGAGGCTGTGGTGGAGAGGGAGTACGGACCCCTGACCAGGACTGGGGACAGCCATCCGAAGATGGTTCTATCCATGGACCGGATTCCGGTGGGGGTGCAGGGAGGAATCACCTGGATGAATCTAGTGGACTTCCTCTTGGAGTGAAAAATATTTTTAGAATGGATTGAAAATAGCCCCCTTTTTGTGATATTATTTTCATATGAAGGGAGAGTGAGATGAGGCATGGTTGAAATCACATGTGCGGAAAAGATCCGGAGCAAGATGGGGTCGCTTACAAACACGGAACAAAAGATCGCGGAATACGTGCTGAACAATTACGAGAAAGTCCTGACCAGCAACATCTCCGAGTTGTCGGAGAATGCGGAGGTCAGCGACGCTTCGGTGGTGCGGTTCTGCAAAAGCCTGGGTTACAAGGGGTACCAGGACTTCAAGATCAGCGCCGCCAGGGACGTGCTGCCGAAAGACAGGCATTTCAATCCGGTCCTGGAAAAAGGGGATGACGACCAGACCCTCTGCAACAAGGTGTTCGGAACGAACATCAATGTGCTGCGGGGCACCCTGGCGATCCTGGACATCAAGAAGATGGCTGCAGTCGCCGAGATGCTCGCCGAGGCAAAGAGCATCACCTTCTTCGGCAGCGGAGGAAGCCTCCTTGTGGGCAAGGACACACAGCACAAGCTGCTGAAGATCGGAATCCGCTCCTTTGTGTATGAGGATGCGGACATGCAGCTGATGGCTTCGGCCTTGTTGGGTCCGGACGACCTGGCCTTCTGCATATCGCATTCCGGCAGCAGCAGCAACGTGATGAAATGCATGGAAATCGCCAAGGGGAAGAACGCGAAGACGGTGGCGCTTGTTTCCCAAGAGAAAACACCGTTGTCCAAACTGGCGGATGTGTCGATCTTCTGCGCTTCGGAGGAGACCATCTTCAAGTCGGAAGCGGTCAGCACGCGGATCGCCCAGCTGGCGATCATGGACGCCTTGGTGGCGATGGCCGCTTTCAGGGACTATGACCTGTCCTTCCAGTCGATACAGGAGACAAGAAAGGCGACGTCCCAAAACAAGTTTTGAGCAAAGTCCCGGATAGGGGCTTTTTTTTGTGAAAATATATTTCTGAAAATAAATTTCTGGATTTGATGCGCTTGGAAAGTGGTGCAAACGGGTGGATACTGGGCTGAAAATGAATAAAAAGATGGAAATATTGAAAATGGTGCAGTGGAATTGTAAGTAATGCACAAAATAGGTGGAAATAAATTTCACATATAGCCGAAAAGAAATATGGGTATTGAAAAAAATATTCAGGCATGTTATATTGTTATTGAAAATAAATTACAAAGCCCTTTGCAAAGGTGTAGCAATCAATTGCTGTTGAGATGGTGAAAGGGAGATTTGTGTGAAGATGAAAGCACTGGTCCTTAACGGACCCAACGATTTTTCTGTGAAGGAAGTCGATAAGCCAGTCATTACGGAAGACGAAATGTTGATCAAGGTGGAGAGCGCTGCCCTGTGTGGCACGGACATCAGGATCCTGGAGGGGAAAAAGACCAAAGGTGTCCGATACCCGTCCACCATCGGCCATGAAATCTGCGGCAGCATCACGGAAACCGGCGGGAACGTGGACGGTTTTGCCGTGGGGGACAGGGTGGCCATCGCCAACGTGATTCCCTGCGGCGCATGCGCCAGCTGCCTGAACGGCAGGGAGAACGCCTGCCTGAACAGAAAGGCCATCGGCTATGAATTCGATGGCGGGTTCGCGGAATACACGCGGATTCCGGACATCTGCATCCAGGCGGGGAACGTGGTGAAGCTGCCGGAGACCGTCAGTTCCACCGAGGGGGCCCTGATCGAACCGCTGGCCTGCTGCATCCGGGGGATGGTCAACGCGGGGACGAAATTCAACGACACGGTCCTGGTCGTGGGCGCCGGCCCCATCGGACTGATGCACCTGCAGCTGTCCCAAATAGCCGGCGCAAGCAAGGTGATCGTCAGCGAACCCAACGAATACCGGAGGACAAAGGCGATGGAATTGGGGGCGGACCGGGTGGTCAACCCGCTGGAAGAGGACCTGGCATCCATCGTTGCCCAGGAGACCGGGAAGCAGGGCGTGGATGTGATCATGCTCGCCATCGGGGTGCCGGCCATCATCAACGACTTGCTGAAACTCTGCAAGAGAGGCGGGGCCCTCTGCCTGTTCGCCGGTTTTTCCGGAAAGGGCGAGGCGACCATCGAGGCGAACCTGATCCATTACGAAGAGATCAATGTCTGCGGTTCCACGGCCTACAAGCGCAGCGACTACCTGGCGGCGGCGGAGATGGTGAAGACAGGAAAGATCGACCTGAATGCGATCGCATCCCACCACTTCCCCCTGGATGAATTCCAAGCCGCCTATGAATGCAGCCGGAGCGGCGAAGGTCTCAAGGTTGTAATACAACCCTAGGTTGTTTAAATACATACCACAATACATACTAAACTACATACAGTCGGAAAAGGAGAAATGAAATGGCAATGTTAGGCAAAGAGGTAAGGATGAGCCGGTTGGTAAACCCCAAGAGCGGCAGGATGATGGCGATCACAGTGGACCATGCGATTTCGAGAGGCATCGGACCGATGACAGGCCTCCAACCGATTCAAGACACCATCGACAAGATCGTTGCAGGCAGACCGGACGCCATGACCATGACCAAGGGAATCGCGGAACACTGCATGTGGAAAAACGCAGGGAAGACGTCGATCCTTCTGAAGTGCTCCAGCTACGCCCCCATCCACCCCACCTACGACATCGCCTTCGGATCCGTGGACGAGGCAATCCGGATGGGTGCGGATGCGGTTTCTGTAGGGGCAATGACATTCGGGGACTTCCAGGCGCAGCAATTTGCGGAGATCGGGAAGTTTTCTGAAGAATGCATGGCAAAGGGCATGCCCCTCATCGGCCACGTGTATCCCAAAGGCGAAGGCGTTCCAAAGGATAAGCAGACGGATTGGGAATACATCGCCTACTGCACAAGGAGCGCAACGGAGCTTGGGATCGACATCATCAAGACAACCTATACAGGGGACCAGGAAGGCATGGCCAAAGTGGTCCGGTGCACACCCTCCCGGGTGGTCATCCAAGGCGGAGACAACTGCAAGACCCTGGACGACTACTTGAACATGACCAAGGACGCCATGGACTGCGGAGTCGGCGGCGTGACCATGGGAAGGTTCGTCTGGGACTACCATGACATCACCGCCCTCGTCGTGGCCCTCCGCTACATCATCCATGAAGGCTACAGCGTCAAGGAAGCGAAGGAGTTGCTGGCGCAATTGGAGAACGACAAGAACTACGACCAGTTCTGAGAATCCGCTTGAGGGAAGTGAATCGCATGGAAGCATATCTGTTGGGGATCGACATCGGTACGGGAAGCGTAAAGACAACCGTCATAGACGCCCAGGCCAATGTCCTGGGCATGGCGATCAAGGAGTACCCGATCCTGCGGGAGCGGACGGGTTGGGCCAGTATGGACACCAAGACCATGTGGGAAGCGACCGTCCACTGTCTGAAGGAGCTTGTGGTGAAGCAGGGAATCGAACCCGGCAACATCAGGAGCATCGGGCTGTCCTGCCTGTGCCCGGGCCTGACCGCCTTTGGAGAAAACAATGAAGTGCTTATGGATCCGATCATCTATTCCGACAGGAGGAGCATCCGCCAGGCGGAGCGGATCCAACGGAGCGTGGACCTGGATGCGGTGTTCGAGAAGACGGCAAACAATGTGATGTCCGGCGCGATTTCGGTCACATCCATGTTGTGGATCAAGGAGGAGCATCCGTACATCTATGAAAAGACCCGGTACTTCGGTCATGTGAACACGTTGATGGGGATGCTGCTCACCGGACAGTACGGCATCGACCACACCAACGCCTCCTACACAGCCTTGTTCGAGACGGTCGGCTCGAAACAATGGTCCAAGGAACTGTGCGACCTTTTTGGCATCGACATGGAAAAGCTGCCCCCGGTCCTGCTGTCGACCGACACCGTAGGGCATCTGGACAACAAGGAATTCATCGGCCTGGGCCTGCCGGAGGGGATTCCGGTCATCATCGGAGGGGCGGACACACCCTGTGCCTCCATCACATGCGGCGTGACACGACATGGCGACGCATGCGAATCCGCAGGAACCTCGAATGTGATCACCATCTGTACGGACAAGCCGCGGTTTAGCAAAGGCTTCATCAACCGGTGCCATGTGGTGGAAGGCACATGGGTCTACCAGGGGGCGATGTCGAACACGGGCGCCTCCCTCCGGTGGGCCCGGGACGAACTCTGCAAGGACCTGACGGAAGCGGCAAGCCGTTCGGGAAAAAACGCCTTTGAACTGATAAACGAGGAGGTGGAAGCATCCGCCCCGGGGTCCAACGGCATCGTGTTCCTTCCCTACATGGCGGGAGAACGCTGTCCCATCTGGGACCCCTATGCGAGAGGCGTTTTCTTCGGGGTCTCCCTGGACAGCAAACGCGGCGACCTGCTGCGGTCCATCATGGAAGGATGCGGTTACGGACTCAGGCAGTTGATCGGCATCGCGGAAGACCTGACAGGTACGGAGTACCAGAGCTTTGTCTCCGTGGGCGGTGGTGCGAACAGCATCATCTGGTCCCAAATCAAGGCGGACATCACCGGAAAAAAAGTACTTGTTCTGGACATCAAGGAGGCGGCATCCATCGGAGCCGCGCTGTTGGCCGGCGTGGGATGCGGGATCTTCGGCAGCATCCAGGAAGCGGCCGACAAGGTGAAAAGAAACGTGACACACGTCATCCTGCCCAATGGGGCAACGGAAAGCGTCTATGAAAAAGGATACAGAACCTATCTGGAGCTGTATCCAAGGATTAAAGATTTGTACCAGAATTACCAGAATTGCTAGTGAAACCAATGACTTAAGACAATGAAAACGGGGGTATGGTTCTTATGAAGAAAATTTCTTTTCTGTTGGTTTGCTGTTTGATGGTGGCGTTGTTTACGGGTTGCGGTCAGAAAAGCGATGGAAACACTGCGGTGGCACCGGGTGGGTCCAACGGGCAGGCTCCGGAGGAACAGGCGAAACCGGACAAAGTGTATGAATTGAACCTGTCCGTACCGGATTCGGAAACGTCTTCCGTAACCGTGGCGGCGGAGGAGTTCGCGAAGCAACTGAACGAACGCAGCCAAGGGGCCTTGAAGGTCACCGTATTCCCCAACGGCTCCCTGTATGGAGGCGACGGGTCTGCAGCCATCAAGCAAGTGGGTGCAGGCGGCCTGGACATGCTGGTCCTTGCCGGATCCCTCTATGCGAACTTCAAACCGGAGTTCAACGTGGTGAGCATCCCCTACATGTTCGACGATTTCGACCAGCTTGTGGATTACGTGAACAGCGATGTGGGAAATGAATTGAAGGATTCCGTCAGCACCCTGAACATCGAGCCCCTGGCCCTGTGGACGAGAAGCTTTAGGCAGATCACAAACTCCAAAAGGCCGATCACGGAGCCGGAGGACCTGAAGGGCGTCATCCTGCGGGTGCCGAACAACCCCCTTTGGGTGGAGTTCTTCACCGCCTGCGGCGCCACGGCGACTCCCATGTCCTTCAGCGAGGTCTACAACGCGCTCCAGCTGAAGACGCTGGACGGCCAGGAGAATCCGGTGGACGTGCCCATGTCTGCGAAGTTCTATGAGGTCCAATCCTACATAACGATGTCCAACCATATGGCCGACACCTGGGTGGTGGGGATGAGCTCGACCAAGTTCAACGGCCTTCCCGAGGACCTCCAGCAGCTGGTCACGGAAACCGCCCAAGAGATGCAGACATGGAAGATCGATTACGACACCGAGCAAGATGCGTTGGCGCTGCAGCTCCTCATCGACAACGGCATGGAAATGAACGAGTTGACGGCGGAAGGCCAGGCGAAGTTCGTGGAAGTGTCCAAGGGCTTGTATGACAGCGTGTTCAAAGGTCTGGTCAGCAACGATGACCTCTTCAACAAGACACTGGAGTTTGTTGGCAAGAACTAGAGAAAAGGGGGGATACTGTGGAAAGACTGCGTTCAAGTCAAAGGCTGAAAGTCTTCTTCGAAGTTGTCAACGCCCTGGCTGAGAAGATCCTTCTTCTTACGCTGGGAGGACTGTTCGTGACGGTCATCATCCAAATCATTGGCAGAATCGTCGGAATGCCGGCGCCTTGGACGGAAGAAGGGACAAGATATCTCTTCCTGTGGATGATGTTCATCGCATTGGCCTACGGCTTCCGGTTCGGGGAATCGGCAAGGGTCAACGTGTTCATGGACCTGTTGCCGGCACCGGTCAGGAAACTGTCGGGTTACATCTATCTGGTCGCAACCATCGGATTCTTTGTGTTCATCGCCGTCTATGGGGGCGAGCTGGTCATCCAGCAGGTCGCCATGAACGAAAAAGGAGCAGCCATCATGATTCCGATGGCTGCCATCGGAATGACGCTTCCGGTCTCCGGTGTCCTGGGTGTGATCACCACATTCCAATGCCTGATTGAAACACCGGAAAAAATCTTTGGAGGTATCGACCTATGAGTATTGCCCTGCTTGCCATGTTTTTCGTACTCATGATGGTGGGCGTTCCCATTGCGGTGGCTTTGGGAATAGCCTCGGTCTTCACCATCATGGTCTTTACCGAAATCCCTTTGAGTTCGGTCATCCAATCCATGTTCACCTCCATGAACAGCTTCGTGATGGTGGGCGTGCCCCTCTTCATCCTGGCGGGCAGCCTGATGGATGAGGGTGGGGTCGCCGACAAGATCTACAACTTCTGCGATGCGTCCGTCGGCTGGATCTACGGTGGGCTCGGACATGTGTCGGTAATGACCAGCATGCTTTTTGCGGGGATGTCGGGGTCCTCGGTGGCGTCGATCGCCAGCATCGGGAAAATGAGCATCAATGCCCTGGAAAAAAAGGGCTATCCCAAAGAGTATGCCACCGCAATCAACCTCATCGGCTCCATGCTGGCGTCCATCATACCGCCCAGCATCCTCATGATCATCGCGGCGTCCGTAGCGGACATCTCGGTGGGACGTGCGCTGGTTGCGGGACTGATCCCGGGGATCATGATCGGCCTCATCTTCATGATCTACAATTACATTTACTGCAAAAGGACAGGGATTGGGGACAAGTCGGAATTCGACTGGAAGCGGCTGGGAAAGGCCTTCGTATTGGCGGTCCCGTCCCTATTGGTTCCGGTCATCCTGCTGGTCGGCATGTTCACCGGCATCTACACTCCGACGGAAGCCGCCGGAATCGCCGTGGCCTATACGATCTTCATTTCCATCTATGTCTACAAGGGGCTGCGGTGGGCTGACATTCCAAGAATCATCATATCTAGGGCGAGGGCTACCGGTTCGATCCTGTTTGTGGCCATCACGGCCAAACCCGCCAGTTTCATCTTCAACCTGGACGGGCTGCCTGCAAAAGTGGCTGCCGGCATCTCCTCCCTCTCCACAAACAAGATCGTGATCATGCTGCTGGTATTCGTGTTCCTGATCCTGGTGGGGATGTTCATGGATGCCACTGCCGCCATCTACATCCTGGTGCCCATCCTGCTGCCTGCGGTTGTTGCCGTCGGCATCGACCCCCTGTTCTTCGTGGTGTTCATGATCATCACCCTCTCCTTCGGTCTGATCACGCCGCCTGTGGGTGTCTGCCTGTATGCGGCGGAGAATGTCACCGGACTGAAAATCGAGACGATCGTCAAAGCTACGATTCCGTGGCTGGTCCTTACGACGATCATCATCCTGGTCCTGATCCTTGTTCCACAAATAATAACGGCACCCGTGAACCTCATCTTCAACTTGATTTAGGCTAAGGAAAGGCAAAGGACGGTAGGAAGAATGAAAATTGTCATATTGGATGGATATACGGAGAACCCCGGGGACCTGTCCTGGGAAGGGTTCGAGGTGCTGGGGGAGTTCCAGTGCCATGACCGGACACCTGCAGAAGAGATTGTGAAAAGGATCGGGGACGCGGAGGTCGTCATCGTGAACAAGACCCCCATCACCAGAGAAACCCTGGCCCAGTGCCCCAATGTAAAGTACATCGGCGTCCTGGCAACGGGATACAACATCGTGGACGTGCAGGCGGCGAGGGAGCATGGCATCCCCGTCTGCAACATCCCCACCTACGGCACGGCCGCGGTCGCCCAGTTCGTCATGGCCATGTTGCTGGAGATCTGCCACCATGTGGGCCACCACAGCGATGCGGTGCATGAAGGCCGGTGGGAAAAGAACGCAGACTGGTGCTTCTGGGACCATCCGCTGATCGAGCTGGCGGACAAGACCATGGGGATCATCGGCTTCGGACGGATCGGCCAGACCACGGCCAGGCTGGCCCAGGCCTTCGGGATGAAGGTCCTGGCATACGACGCCTACAGGAATCCCGCCCTGGAGACGGAAACCTGCAGATATGTGGAGCTGGACGAGCTGTACGCCCAATCCGACGTCATCACCCTTCACTGCCCTCTTTTTCCGGAGACGGAAGGGATCATCAACAAGGGGAGCATAGCCAAGATGAAGGACGGCGTGATCATCCTGAACAACTCCCGGGGACCCCTGATCGTGGAGCAGGACCTGTGCGACGCCCTGAACAGCGGCAAAGTGTCCGCAGCAGGAGTGGACGTGGTGTCCTCGGAGCCGATCAAGGGGGACAACCCGCTTCTCAAGGCCAAGAACTGCCTCATCACCCCCCACATCTCCTGGGCGCCCAAGGAGTCCCGGCAACGGCTGATGGACATCGCGGTGGACAACCTGAAACGGTTCCTGGACGGGACCCCCGTCAATGTGGTAAATTGAATGAAAGACCTGCACTTCCCAAGACGGCCCAGGGGCTGTCGACAGCGGGGTGCAGGTCTTTCTTCTGCCGATCGGCAGGAAAGGAGGCAATAGGATGAAGATCGTCATAGCAGTGGATTCGTTCAAAGGAAGCATGTCTTCCCTGGAGGCCGGGGAAGCGGTGAAGGAAGGCATCCTGCGGGCCATGGATGCGGACATCGTCGTGAAGCCCATCGCGGACGGCGGGGAGGGGACCACGGACGCCCTGGTGGCAGGCCTGGGGGGAGAGAAGGTCCCCATCACCGTCACGGGCCCCAGGGGCAACAAGGTGGAGGCGAGCTACGGCTGGCTGCGGGAGACCGGCACCGCCATCATCGAAATGGCGGAGGCGGCGGGCATCGTCCTGCTGGGCTCCGAAAAGAAGGAGCCCCTAAAGGCCACCTCCTATGGGGTGGGGGAGATGATCCGGGACGCCATGGACCGGGGGTGCAGGGACTTCCTCATCGGAATCGGCGGCAGCGCCACCAACGACGGCGGGGTGGGGATGCTCCAGGCCCTGGGCTTCGGATTTTATGACGGGGAAGGGAAGGACGTGGGCCTGGGGGCCCAGTGTCTGGAAAGGATTGTCCGGGTGGACACTGCCCGGCGACATCCGGGCCTTGGGGAATGCACCTTCCGGGTGGCCTGCGACGTGAAGAACCCCCTCACCGGGGAGAATGGCGCCACCCGTGTCTACGGGCCCCAGAAAGGAGTGTCCGGAGACATGCTCCAGGAGCTGGACCGGGCCATGGGGCACTATGCGGAAGTGACCAAGGCCGCAACCGGCAGGGACGAGGCCTTGACCGCGGGGGCCGGAGCCGCAGGGGGCATGGGCTTCGCCTTCCTCAGCTATCTGGACGGGGCCCTGGAACCGGGGGTCGACCTGGTCCTGGAGGCCCTGGAGCTGGAGGAATCCATGCGGGATGCGGATTTCGTGGTCACCGGGGAGGGCTGCCTGGACCACCAGACCGCCATGGGCAAGGTGCCTGTGGGCGTGGCCAGGCTGGCCAAGAAGCACGGGGCGAAGGTGGTCGCCCTGGCGGGCGGGGTCAAGGAAGGGGCCCAGGCCTGCAACAGGGAGGGGATCGACGCGTTCTTTTCCATCAATCCCCTGCTGGTGCCCCTGGAGGAGGCCATGCGGCCGGAGGTGGCCCGGAAGAACATGGCTACGGTGGCGGAGCAAGTCTTCCGGCTGGTGGCGGCCATGCGGTAGCCGATGCTGGATGACGGGAACAAGACGAATTGAAGAAAGGCATCAACAGCGGGATCAGGCCTGCCCTTCGGGGACGGGGGCTGGTCCCTTTTTTGTGGGAGGCCCATCATAATGGCGTGGCCAAAAGTGAACAAATGTGCAAAATAAAATAGATACTGCACAAATGAGTAAAAAAGGTGTATGATAATAGCATCAACTACAAAACACCATGCAATATGAATCAGGAGGATGAATCATGAAAATTCAGAAAACTGTCCTTGGAGAACTGGACCGTGCGTATGCGACGACAATCATGGAGGTGAACGGAAAAACCAAGTACATAGTCGCATCCGAGGGGGAAAGCCAGTGTGTGTCCTATGACATGGAAACCCATGAGAAAACGGTCGTATGGGACGGGCCTGGAGGCACGATGAACATCGTCCCTGTACCAGGAAGGGAAAACGAGTTCATCGCAACACAGAAATTCATCCCCACCTTCAACGCGGCGGAATGCCGGATCGTGCATGCGAAGGCGGACGCGGAAGGCCGGTGGAGTGTTGTGCCGATCATGACCATACCTTACCTGCACAGGTTCGACCTGCTGGAGATTGAAGGCCGGCTGCATCTGATTGGCGGGGTATTGTGCAACAGCAAACAGTTCAAGGACGACTGGTCTGATCCGGGCAGGATCATCGTGGGAAGGTTCAACGAAGACATCACGCAACCGTTCGAACTGACGACCATCCATGATGGAATCACAAAGAACCACGGCTTCTGCGCAAGCGAGTGGAAAGGCAAGAAGGCGTTTTTTGTGACCGGTGTAGAAGGGATGTTCGTCGCATATCCCCCAGAGAAGTTGGAGGGAAAGTGGCAGGTGGAGCAGCTGTTCGACCACGAGATCAGCGATTGCGCACTGTGCGACATCGATGGGGACGGCAAGCCTGAAATCGCCACCATCGAGGCGTTCCATGGCGAAAAAGGGAAGATCTACAAGGAGACCGAGGACGGATGGAAGGTCATCCATGAACACACGTATGAATTCGGACACGTGGTCTGGGGAGGAAAGCTGCTCGGAAAACCGGCCTTCATCATTGCGGGGCGCAAGGGAAAGATGGAGCTGGTGGTCTATACCCTGGATGATAAGGGGAACTTCGTTGAAACGGTCGTGGACAATACGGGAGGCCCCAGCAACATCGCGGTTGCGCATAAGGGAGATACGGATGTGATTCTGGCCGCAAACCGGCAAATAGGCGAAATAGCCATATATGAGCTGAGTCAAGAGGCGTAAGCGGACGAAGTGAACAAACAGGAAGTGAACAATTGTTCAATATATACAGAAGCATAGACAAATGTTCTTGCGAGTGGTATGATATTACTATCAGGAGGACGTCCTTGATAACGTAGAAATGAAAGGGGATAACATGGATTTTATTATTCAATTGTTTTTGGACTTTGTTAACAAGTTTTTAGGCCAGGCGCCCCTGTTGCTTGGAACGGTCGTTTTCATCGGTTATATCCTGCTCGGGAAAAAGGTGTATGAAGCTTTGGCAGGATTCGTAAAGACCTTCGTCGGTTTCAAGATTCTGCAAGTAGGTACCGGCGGACTGGTTTCTACATTCAGGCCGATCATCGAGAGTCTTTCCCAAAAGTACGGAATTGAAGCGTTGGTGATCGACCCCTATTTCGGACAGACATCGGCAACGGAATTCTTGACCACGGTCAACTCCCTCGCATTTGTAGGCTATGTCATGATGATTGCGTTTGCCTTCAACATCCTCTTGGTTGCATTCAGAAAATACACAAAAATCCGCTCCCTGTTCATTACCGGACATATCATGTACCAGCAATCAGCCGTCCTGCTGTGGGCACTGTATTGGGTGATTGAAGGATCCGGAAGGCAACCTGCTACTGTGCAGCTTGTAATCATCACCGGATTGCTCATGGGAACCTACTGGTCCGTGATGTCGAACCTGATTATTGAAGCGACGCAGGAAGTCACGGACGGCGCAGGCTTCACCGTCGGCCACCAGCAGATGTTCGGCGCATGGCTGGCGTACCGGCTTGGAGGAAAAGTCGGCAATAAGGAGCATAACGTCGACCATGTCGAAACACCGGGATTCCTGGCCATACTGAACGACAATGTGGTGGCCAATGCGCTGATCATGACCATCTTCATTGGAACGATCATGGTCTTGCTGGGTAAGGAGACCTTTGCCTATGATGAAAGCAAATATTTCTTTGGATCCTACATTTGGGAAACCTGTGCGTTCTTTGCAGTGTACATTACAATCCTGTTGACCGGTGTCCGGATGTTCGTTGCAGAACTCACGGCATCCTTCCAGGGGATTTCCGACAAGCTGTTGCAGGGGTCCGTTCCGGCGGTGGACTGTGCGGTAACATTCGGGTTTTCTCCCCAAGCACCCACGTTCGGCTTCATTTTCGGCTTCTTCGGTCAACTAGTCGCCATTTTCACGCTAATCCTATTGAAGTCCCCCGTGCTGATCGTTGCCGGCTTCATCTGCCTTTTCTTCGACAACGGCACATTGGCGGTATTTGCCAACAAGTCAGGCGGCAGACGGGCGGCGGCAATCATTCCCTTCATCGCAGGACTCATCCAGGTGTTCGGATCGGCGCTTGTGCTGACTTTCCTTGTGGGACCGCCGGAGGTCATCGGATGGATGGGCATGTTTGACTGGGCCACATTGTTCATGGGAACCACAATCATTTCAAAATACGTCGGGATCGCAGCCCCGGTGGCGCTGATCGTCCTGATGCTGATCATTCCCCAGGTGCAATACAAACGCCATGCGGCGACATACTTTACGACCATGCGGGATGAATAGGATAGAAACAAACGGGAGGTACCATATGATTGAAGGATTCGAATTGACAGAGGAGTTCATCCAATTCTATGATGAAATAGACACATGGGAGGATGCCATCCGGTATTCCTCCGACCCGCTCCTGCAGAAGGGGTATGTCAGACAATCCTACATCGACGGGATGATCGAGTCGGTGAAGGAACACGGCCCCTATGTGGTCATCGCGCCGAACATCGCATTGCCCCATGCAAGGCCGGAAACAGGATCGGTGAAGGTGGGGTACAGCATCATGAAGGTGGAAAAGCCCGTGTCGTTCACACCGGACGGCAACAATGATGCCACGTTTTTCATAGCGTTGTCCTGTGTGGACGCAACGACGCATCTGGAAATGCTGCAGAGGATCGTCACCGTCTTGTCCGATCAAGAGAAGCATGACGCCATCTTCGAGGCGAAAACAAAAAAAGAGATGATTGAGATCTTCAATAATTGATAATCGAACCAACCAAATACGAGAGGAGATTCAAATGGGCAAGATTGATGAGATAACAAGGGAAAGTTGGATTTTGAGCACGTTTCCGGAATGGGGAAGCTGGCTGAATGAAGAGATAGAGCAGACGGTGGTCGAGCCGGGAACATTTTCCATGTGGTGGCTAGGATGCACAGGGATTTGGCTGAAAAGCGAAGGGAACGCGAACCTTTGTGTGGACCTATGGGTGAAGACAGGCAAGAGGAATCATGGAAACGGCTTGATGGCAGACCAACACCAGCACCAGAGGATGATCGGCTGCCTGGCGATGCAGCCCAATCTGCGGAACGTCCCGGTTGTAATCGACCCGTTCAGGATCAAGGATATCGATGCCGTGCTTTCTACCCATGACCACGGCGACCATATCGATGAAAATGTCGCCGCGGCAATCTGCCAGAACACAGACGAGAGCGTCAAGTTCATCGGACCCAAAGCTTGTGTGGACCTGTGGAGGAAATGGGGAGTGCCGGAAGCCCGGCTGGTGACCTTGAAACCGGGAGAGACCTACACGGTCAAGGACGTGGAAATCGTCGCGCTGGATTCGTTCGACCGCACGGAATTGGTCACAGCACCCAAGGGGGTAACGCTCAAAGGGAAGATGCCCCAGGAAATGGACGATCTGGCACTGAACTACCTGTTCAAGACTCCGGGGGGGAGCCTGTACCACAGCGGCGATTCCCACTACTCCAATTATTTCGCAAAACATGGAAACGACCACGAGATCGATGTTGCCCTGGGGTCTTTTGGAGAAAACCCGAGGGGAATGACGGACAAAATGACGGCGGAATGCATCCTGCGGATGGCCGAATGCCTCAATACAAAAGTCGTCATTCCAATCCATCACGACATCTGGACAAACTTCACCGCAGACCCAAAGGAAATCACCACGCTTTGGAACATGAAGAAGGACCGGTTGAAATACCAGTTCAAACCATTCATCTGGCAGGTAGGCGGAAAGTTCACATGGCCGGAGGACAAGGATTCGATGGAATATATGTATGACCGCGGTTTCCATGACGCCTTCGCCATAGAGCCCGACCTTCCCTTCAAATCAGTGCTGTAAGTAAAAAATTGGAAACCATAGCAACGGACGATGCTGTGAAAAGGAGACAAAACCATGTTGAAAGTATTGGCTGCATGCGGTAATGGAATGGGATCAAGCCTCATCATCAAAATGAAGATCGAAAAGGTGCTCAAGGCGATGGGCCTGGAATGCGAGGTGCACCACGCCAGTGTCGGACAGGCAAAGGCCGAGGCCGTGAACTTCGACCTGGTGCTTGTTTCCGAACAGCTTGTAAAGGAATTCAATCCGAAAGGGAAAGCGAAAATCGTCGGCTTGATCAACCTGTTGTCGGAAGAGGAAATCAGGACCAAGGTGGAGAAAGCGCTGCAGTAAAATGAAAATGGAGAGACCTATGTTCAAGTTGACGGACAATCCGCTGGGCATTTACGAAAAGGCGATACCGGAGAAGTTTGACTGGGCAACAAAAATCAAGATCGCAAAGGAAGCCGGCTATGACTTTCTGGAAATGTCCATAGACGAAAGCGACCAGAAATTGCACAGGCTGGACTGGAGCAGGGAGAAGCGGGAATACATCAAGGGGTTGTTGGCCGACCAGGAGATGTACATCAATTCCATCTGCCTGAGCGGCCACCGGAAATACCCCTTTGGAAGCAGGGATGCGAAGACAAGACGAAAAGCGTACGAGATCATGGACAAGGCGATTGTGTTGGCCAAAGACCTGGGTGTGAGGAACATACAGCTTGCCGGATATGATGTGTACTACGAAGGGTCGGACGAAGGGACAAAGGCCGGATTCCTGGAGGGTCTTAGGCATGCGGTGAAAAAGGCTTCCAGTGCCAGCGTCATGCTTTCGATTGAAATCATGGACACGGAATTCATCGGCACCATAACAAGATGCATGGAGTATGTCCGAGCCGTCGATTCGCCCTGGCTGCAGGTCTACCCGGATTTCGGGAACCTCAGCCAATGGACGGATGAACCCGAACGGGAACTGGAGGTGGGGATTGGCCATATCGTCGGCATCCACCTGAAGGATACGCTGCCGGGCAAATTCAAATGTGTCCCCTTCGGTGAAGGGACGGTGGATTTCGGGAAACTGTTTTCAAAACTGGACGCATTGGAATATCAGGGCCCCTTTCTGGTGGAGATGTGGGCGGACAACACCCAGGATGCGACGGTGGAAGAAAGCATCGACCATATCAGAAGCGCCGGCGAGTGGCTGAAAGGAAAGGCGGGTGACAGGTTCAATGTCTTTGGGAAACAAGCTTGATGTGCTGAAGGAACAGGTATTTGAGGCGAACCTGGAATTGGTCAGGCAGGGGTTGGTCATCTATACCTGGGGGAACGTGAGCGGGATCGAACGGGAACTGGGATTGGTTGTGATCAAGCCGAGTGGTGTGGACTATGATTCCATGAAGAAAGAGGACATGGTTGTCCTGGACCTTGAAGGGAATGTCAGGGAAGGGAAACTGAACCCGTCCTCCGACACGCCGACGCACCTTGCTCTTTATAGGGAATATGATACAATTGGAAGTGTCGTACATACGCATTCCGCCTGGGCCACATCGTGGGCCCAAGCCGGAAAGGAAATCCCGTGCTACGGCACAACCCATGCGGACTATTTTTACGGGGACATCTTGTGCACCAGGGTGCTGACGGAGGATGAGATCGGCCGGGAATACGAGCTGAATACAGGCCTTGTCATCATCGAAACGCTGAAGGAGAACAATCGGATGCCGCTGGAAATGCCAGGAATCATCGTGTCCAACCACGGGCCCTTCGGATGGGGCAGCAACCCGGACCAGGCAGTGCACAATGCCAGGGTCATGGAAGAGGTGGCGAAGATGGCATACCGTACCGAAAGGATCAACGGCCAAATCGGGACAATCAGCCAGGCGTTGCTGGACAAGCATTATCTGCGGAAGCACGGGAGCGGCGCGTACTACGGCCAAAACAGATAGATGAAGAGGTGAGTTGGATGTCGGATTATGAGGAGCATCAATTGATGGTCAATGCATCGGTGCTGTATTACCTGGAGGGGATGAACCAAAACCAGATTGCGAAGGAACTGTTCATTTCAAGGCCCAAGGTGTCGAGGTTGCTCAAGAAGGCCAGGGAACAGCAGGTTGTAGACATAACCATCAATTATCAGAACTATGGATTTGACAATCTGCAAGGGGAACTGCGTCGAAGATTCAATGTTCCCAATGTTATCATCGTAAAGACCCTGACCGACGCGAACGAGACGCTGCGCCAGGTGGGGAAGGCGGCGGCAAAGGAAGTCGGCCTGCTCCTAAAGGATGACATGACCCTCGGCATTTCCTGGGGCAAGCACATGCGTGCCATGGCGTCCTACTTGCAGCCCCACCGCTACAATGATATGCGGATTGTGGAACTGTTCGGAGCCATCAGCTATGACTTGGACAACAACGACATGTTGAGCATCGGGAGGACGATTTCCAGGGCACTGAACGGCAAACTGTATCCGCTTCCCTCGCCGATCTATATCAAGGACCCGGCTGCAAGAAATGCGATCATCGAGACGCCGCTCATCAAGAACACACTGGACATGATCGAGAAGTGCGACCTGATCCTGACGGGAATCGGCGCCATCGACGGGGATGCGATGCAAACCCTCTGGGACAGCTATGTCGAACCGGACATGCAGGATACGATCAAACAAAAAGGTGGGGTGGGCTTCATCCTGGCCCATTTTTTCGACGAAAACGGAGACTTCCTGGATATCGATGTCAACGACTGCGTCATCGGAATCCGGACGGAGACCATCAAGAGGAAGAAAATCGTCGCCATCGCTTCGGAAAAGAAGAAGGCGAAGGCGGTACTGGCGGCCTTGCGGGGCGGATTCCTGCATACCTTGGTGTCGGATGAGGAGACGCTGAAGGAAGTGCTGCGGATGGCAGGGAAGTGAATGGAATGAATGGACCTGGAGGATCTAAACAATGATTCAAGGAATCGGAGCCAGCAACGGCATCAGCATTGCGCGGGTCAGAAGATACGAAAAACCCGAAATCACCGTCGTTGAAGACCACAACATAGACATCGAAAATCAGATCGACCGTTTCGAGAAGAGCATGGAGCGCAGCATCGATGATCTGGAAGGCATCCGCAAACGGATGCTGGAAAGTGCGAACCAGGAGACGGCCGACATCTTTGAGGCCCACATCGAAATACTGAAGGACCAGGAACTGGTTTCCGGTGTACGGAACAAAATCAGGGACGAAGCGGTGAATGCAGACTATGCGTTCCAGAGCATCCTGGACACCTACATCACAATGTTCGAAAACATGGACAACGACTATTTTCGCGAACGTGCCGCCGACATGAAGGATTTGGGCCAGCGGGTGGTGATGCACCTGCAGGGGATCGAAATGGAGCCGTTGTCGAACATCCAAGAGGAAGTGGTTTTGGTCGCAAAAGACCTGACGCCCTCGGACACGGCCCAATTGGACCGGAAGATGATCAAGGGTTTTGTCACGGATGTCGGCGGGCGCACGAGCCACAGCGCCATCATGGCAAGGTCCCTGGAAATCCCCGCGGTCGTGGGGACGAAGAATGCCTTTGCACTCCTGCAGGACGGCGACATGGTCATCTTGGACGGGACCGAAGGCGTTGTTCTTGTGAACCCAGGGGAGCATGTCGTCGAGGAGTACCAGGAGAAAATCCTTGCCTTGGGGGAAGAGAAGCATTATTTCAAGACCTTCAGGGACAAAAAGAGCATGACGATGGATGGGCGCCATGTTGAGCTCGGCGCCAACATCGGCGGTGTGGAGGATGTGGACTCCGCCCTTGCCAACGGCGCGGAATGCATCGGACTGTTCCGGACGGAATTCCTGTACATGGAAAGCAAGGTGCATCCAAGCGAAGAGGTGCAGTACGAGGCTTACCGCAGGGTTCTGGAGAAGATGGGGGACAAACCGGTGGTCGTCCGGACGCTGGACATCGGAGGCGACAAGGAGCTGGATTATCTGAAGATGGAGCACGAGTTGAATCCGTTTCTGGGGAACCGGGCCCTGCGCCTGTGCCTTAACACACCGGAACTGTTCCGGACCCAGCTGCGGGCCCTGTTGAAGGCCAGCCGCTGGGGGAACCTGCACATCATGCTTCCGATGGTCGCCACCATCGACGAGCTGCGGGAAGTGAAGGGGCTGCTGGAGGAAATCGAAAAGGAGCTGCTGGAAGAGGACGCGTCCCTGGGAATCGGGTACAAGCTGGGCATCATGGTTGAAATTCCGGCCACGGCAATCCTTGCGGATGTCTTTGCGAAGGAAGTGGACTTCTTTTCCATAGGAACCAACGACCTGATCCAATACACCTTCGCCGCAGACCGGATGAACGAGAAGGTGGCCTACCTTTACCAACCCTACAACCCTTCGCTGCTGCGGCTGATCAAGATGGTTGCCGATGCGGCGCACAAGGAAGGGAAGTGGGTGGGCATGTGCGGTGAGATGGCGGGGGAAGTGCAGGCCCTGCCCCTGTTGATGGGCCTGGGCTTGGATGAATTCAGCATGAGCGCCCCCAGCATCCTGAGAATCCGGGCCCTGCTCTCCAAAGTGCGGATGGAGGATGCCGCGCAGCTTGCGGAGGCTGCGCTTGGGATGGAAAATCAGGAGCAGGTCGGGACGATGATCAAACAGTACATGGATAAATTGGAGGATAGCAATGGTTAGAGAGAGCGTTGTAATTACAAATGAAACAGGTTTGCATGCGCGTCCGGCTTCGGAGTTCATCAAGCTCGCAAACAAGATGTCCGGTGCGGTTTCCATAGTCAAGGAAGGTGTCAAAGTCAATGCGAAAAGCATGCTTGCCTTGCTGTCGCTTGGCATCTGCAAGGGCACGGAAATCGAAATTTGCGTAGACGGAGGCGACGAGTCGGAGGCGCTGGGCATCTTGACGGATTATATCCGGAACCTGGCGGAATGACCCGATGGAAAGAGGAAGCATGGAGCAAAAAACAATAGCAAACATCCGCCTGTTGTCCGCCCAAATGGTGGAGCAGGCCAAGTCGGGCCACCCCGGGCTGCCCTTGGGGGCGGCGCCCATGGCCCACATCCTGTGGTCCAGGCATCTGCAGTTCGATCCAAAGGACACCCTGTGGCCAAACAGGGACCGGTTCGTATTGTCCGCCGGTCATGGGTCCCCGCTGCTGTATGCGCTGCTGCATCTGTACGGCTATGGGCTGAACCGGCAGGACCTGAAGGATTTCAGGCAATTCGGAAGCAAGACTCCGGGACATCCCGAGTACGGCCATACGGAGGGGGTCGAAGCGACCACAGGCCCTTTGGGGCAAGGAATCGCCAATGGTGTGGGGATGGCCATGGCGGAACGCCATCTGGCCGCGAAGTTCAACCGGCCGGGATACCCCGTCGTGGACCACCATACCTTTGTGCTCTCCGGGGACGGGTGCATGATGGAGGGTGTGGCGTCCGAAGCGGCTTCCCTTGCGGGAACCTTGGGGCTTGGCAAACTGATTGTACTCTACGACTCCAACAAGATCACCATCGAAGGGGATACGGACATCGCCTTCCGGGAAGATGTGGGCAAGCGGTATGAAGCCTATGGCTTCCAATACCTCCTGGTGGAGGACGGCGATGACCTGGAGGCCATCGACCGGGCCATCGGGCAGACGAAGGAAAACCAGGAGCAGCCGTCGCTGATAGAAATCCGGACCCGGATCGGTGCGGGCTGCAAAGCCAAGGAGGGAAAAGCTTCCGCCCATGGGGAGCCTTTGGGGGAATGCAATGTGACGCAGATGAAGAAGGACTTCGGCATGGAAGCGCTTCCCGATTTCGAGGTCCTGCCGGAAGTGCGCGCCCATCTGGACGGACCGGTCCGGTCCAAAACGGACCGGCGGGCGGCTTGGCAGGCCTTGTTCGAGGCGTATGCCGAGGCGCATCCGGAACTTGCAAAGGAATGGGAGAAATGGCATGGACCGGTGGACATCCGGGCGCTGCTGGACAATCCCCAGCTATGGGAGTTCGAAGGCTCCGTCGCCACCAGGAGCCGGTCGGAAGCGGTGATCAACAGATTGGCGGATTACATCCCGAATCTGATCGGCGGATCTGCGGATCTGGCCCCTTCCACGAAAACCCTCATGAAAAACAGGGGGGATTACCTGCCCGGCGCCTTCGGAGGGTCGAACCTCCACTTCGGGGTCCGGGAACACGGCATGGCGGGCATCCTGAACGGCATGGCCCTCCACGGGGGACTGCAGGTCTATGGGGCCACCTTCTTCGTCTTCTGCGACTACATGCGCCCCTCCATGCGGCTGGCGGCCCTGATGGGTCTCCCCGTGACCTATGTGCTGACCCATGACAGCATCGGGGTGGGGGAAGACGGACCGACCCACCAGCCGGTGGAGCAGCTGGCGTCCTTGCGGTGCATCCCCAATATGACCGTCTTCAGGCCCGCCGATGGGAAGGAAACGGTTGCGGCCTGGATCCATGCGGTCGGACAGACCGGGGGGCCCACCAGCATCGTCCTGACAAGGCAGAACCTGCCGGAGCTGGAAGGAAGCGGCATCGGCGCCCTGAAAGGCGCCTACGTCCTGGGCCAATGGGGCACTCCCGATTTGGCCATCATCGCCTCAGGCTCGGAAGTCAGCCTGGCCATGGAGGCGGCGGAACAGCTCCACCGGGAAGGACATGGCGTCCGGGTGGTGAGCATGCCCTCCCTGGAACTTTTCGAAAAGCAGCCGGAAGAATACAGGGAAGAGGTCCTTCCCGGCAGCCTGGAGAAAAGGATTGTGATCGAGGCCGGCAGTTCCTTCGGGTGGCATAAAATCGCCGGCGGGAAAGGCAAAACCATCACGATGGACGGCTTTGGAGCTTCCGGGCCGGCGGGGATCCTGTTCAAGGAGTACGGATTCACGGTGGAAAACATTGTGGCACAAGCAAAAGGCATCCTGTAGGAAGGATGCCAGCGGGATCAGGCCTGCCCTTCGGGGACGGGGCTGGTCCCTTTTTCGTGCCCCTTTTTCGGGGGCTTGTTGACCAGGACCACCCCGGCGCTGACCAGTAGGAGGCTGAGCAGGATGTGGGCCGTGAGGTTCTCCTCCGGAAAAAGGAGGGAGGAGAGGATGGACCCGAAGACGGGGATCAGGAAGACGTAGATGGCCACCCGGGAGGCCCCGTAGGTGTGGATCAGCTTGTACCAGACCACGAAGGCCACCGCCGACAGGAGGGCGGAGTAGGTGAGCAGCAGGACGGCGGGGCCGGTCATCTGCAGGTGGAAGCCCCCGGCCCCCGCCAGGCCGATGACCAGCAGGAGGAGGGCCCCCAGCAGGAACTGGTACATGTTCATGACCACCGAGGAGACCCGGCCCATGAGATGTTTGCCGTAGATCACCGCCACGGCGTTGGCCAGGGAGGAGGCGATCAGGGAGCCTTCCCCGATCCAGGTGGAGGAGAGGCTGAGGCCTCCCGCCCCGATGCCCTCCAGGTTGGCCACCAGGATGCCGGCGAAGCCCAAGGCAAGGCCCAGGACCTTGTTCCAGGAGAGCCGGTCCCCCTTGGTGAAGTAGTGGGCCAGGACCACCACGAACAGGGGCTTGGAGGTGTCCAGGAGGACGGCCTTGATGGCTCCGGTGTTGGCGGTCCCCATGTAGAAGAACAGGTACTGGAGGGTGGTGTTCAGGATGCCGAAGAGGAGGATCTGGCGCAGGAGGCTTTTGTCCACCCGGGGGGCCTTGCGGGTCTTGTACATGTGGAACAGGACCAGCAGGACCCCAGAGAGGAAGAAGCGCATCCCCGCCAGGACCATCCGGTTGAAGAAGTCGTCCGCCGGCATCTGCAGGGCGGCGTAGGTGAACTTCAGGGTGGGGATGGCTGTGGCCCAGAGGAGGGCGCAGAATCCGGCCTGGAGGATGAGGTTCAGGTTTTTTTTAGACATTGTATGGCTCCATTTGGTCTGTTGTCGGACAAATTTGGGGTGCTCCCTCTATCATACAATGGAACCGGAGATTTTGCAAACGGGGAGACTGCGTGAAAATAAGGAATAATCAGGGAAAAACGGGGGAATTTTCTATTTTTTCGGGGGCAAATCGGGGAAGTTGTGCTATAATGGGTAGAAGAAAAAACAACCGGCGGTGTTCCGGAAGGGGACCGGGAGTGGCCGCGGGGGATAGAGAGAGAAAAGTGCAGCAAAATGATGGGGCTATAGGGGGACCGGAGTATGGAGATACAGGTCAGGAATTCCTCAAGGGTTGAGAATAGAAGAGGTGCCGGGGTTGCCGGCGGAGAGCAGGGTTTGTGTCCGGGAGGGCATAGGCCCGTTTTGGCGTGGGGAAGGGGGGAGGAGGGGAACCTGCTGCTGGACATGAAGTTCCAGCCTTATCTCCAGGAGAGCCCTCTTTTTACGGAGGGGGACACGGGGCGGATCTGGCAGTACATCCGGAACCACGTGGACAAAGGGGAGGGGATGGAGATCCTGGATCATATCCAGACCTCCATCCCCAGGCCCAGCAGGAAGCTGATCCGGCACATCAATTCCATACTGGACGCCAAGGCGGAGTTCATCCTGATGGAGCAGCAGCTGGTGGTCTACGACCGGGTGATGCAGCTGGTCCGGGAGAAGGCGCTGGACGGCAGCGACGGCCGGTATGTGGTGCTGGTGAAGGGCGGCCCGGGGACGGGGAAGTCTGTGGTGGGACTGAACCTGCTGGGGAAGATCCTGCAGGAGGGGAAGGAGTGCATCTATCTGGCGCCCAACGCGGCCTTCAGGAACGGCATGGCGGCCAGGCTGGATCCGGAGCGGGCCAGGAGGGTTTTCAAACACCCCTACTTCTACAACAAGGAGCTGACCCTTTCGGGGGAGAGCTTCCAGACGGCCATCGTGGACGAGGCCCACAGGATCAGCCTGTCGCCGCCGCCCATGCAGAGAAAGCTTGGGAAAAGCCTGGTGGAGGAAATCATCGACAAGACCTGGCTGTCCGTTTTCTTTACGGACGACAACCAGATGATCCGGCCTTCCGACATCGGTTCCTACGACCATGTGAAGGAGCGGGCAAAGGCCCTGGGCTGCACGGTCTACGAGTACGAGCTGGAGGCCCAGTTCCGCTGCGCGGGGTCCCAAGGATACCTGAACTGGATCGACGACGTGCTGGGGATCCGGGAGACGGCCAATGCCAGCGGCTGGGAGAATATGGACGGCCTGGAGTTCAGGATCCTGGAGGACCCCAACGAGATGCTGCGCATCCTCCAGGAGAGGCAGGAGGAGGGCTATGACGCCCGGATGGTGGCGGGTTACGCCTGGCCTTGGAGCAAGGAGCTGGAGATGGACGGGAACCTGGTGAAGGACGTGGAGATCTTCGAGGACGGGAAGCGGGTATTCGGGATGCCTTGGAATCCCCAGGATTCCTACAAGACCCGGCGGGGGAAGGGGATTCCCGCCAATGGGGGGGACTGGGCCGTGAATCCGGACGGGATCAACCAGGTGGGGTGCATCCACACCTGCCAGGGGCTGGAGTTCGACTATGTGGGGGTGATCATCGGGGAGGAGTTCACCTACGACCCGGAGAGGGGCGGATGGACCGCGGATGTGAAGAAGTGCCATGACAGGAAGATCGGGGCCAACAGCCGGGACAAGTTCCTGCGGCTGGCGCAGAACACCTACAAGACCCTGATGACCCGGGGGATGAAGGGGGTCTACGTGTACAGCGTGGATCCGGCCACCCGGGAGCATCTGAAGCAGCGGCTGAAGGTGGTGCAGGAGTTGGAGGAGAACCGCTTCTACCGGAGGAAGAAGACGACTTTGAGGAAGCTGCTGCTGGGGGATTTCGCCTCGGATGCGGCAGGGGGTTATGTGGGTGAGAAGACAATCCGGATCCAGGACTTCCAGGTGAAGCCCATGGACGGCAGCCATTATTTCTGCGACATCCACCAGGAGCAACAGTTCCTCCAGGAGGTCCGGGAGGTGGCCGGGAACAGGGAGTTGGAGCTGGACCGGGAGCTGGAGGCCCGCTTCAACGGGACACCGCAGATCCGGGGCTACGCCCCGGGGGTGGAGGGGCTGGTGGTGGACATCGGGATCATGAAGATCCGGCCCAAGGCGGTGGTGAAGCGGATGAGCGGGGGGAAGGAACGGATTGCGGTGGTGTTTGGGGGGTAAGTAAGACTTGAGGTTTGCATCCGGTTTTCATGAAAACGAGCTGAAGCGATTCAAGAGAAAAAAGGAACGTGCCGCGCGAAGGCAACGCAGCGCGTTGAAGAGGCTGCGCAGGAGCTGCAGTCCGGGCATCAACTGGCTGGGGGTCCGGCATGTTGTGGTTGTGGCCATCGCCGTCTTCCTGGCGGTGCAACTCTTGATTGCCTATGCCCCCAACATGGTGATGCAGGCGGGGGTTCCTTTGGAGAAGTGGAGCCGCTTCAACAGTGCGGTGATCGGATTCAGGGCGAAGACGTCTTTGGATTTCAGGACGGATGTGGTGCACGAAATCACGAAGATCAATGATCTGGCATGGGAAGTGGATTATCAGGCGATGGATTCGCTGGCCCGTGCAAGGGAAGGATTGGAGGGGATGGCTCTTGAATATGCGGAACCGCTGCGGAAGTTCGACATGGAGATGTACGGCAGGTACCTGGAGTACCACAGGAGCGGAGACCTGGAGCGGAAGGATCAGCTGGGCAGGGCGCTGGTTGGTTCCGCGGAGGAGCGGTTGAAGGTCATCAGGGAAATCTGTTCGGGTCATGGGATCATCGTCACGCAGGAGGAGTATGTGGATGATGAGGGCAGGGACGGGACGATGCTCACGTATAGTTGGTAGGAGGAGCGAAGGGCTTTAGGGCCTGGCCCCAAAATGCAGCAGCCATGTGCTGTAGAATCGGCAAGGGAGGAATCAGATATGAAGTTGGGACCAAGGATGCCAAGCCTCGGCAAGCGGATTGGGGCGCGGACAAGTGTGAAGCGGCAGGCGGTCCATCGGCTGGGGTTGAAGATGCCCCGTGGGTTGGGGTGGATGCGGAACCCGAAGAAGTACGCCTACAACAAGGTGTACAACAGGACGAGCTTCGATGTGTTCGGGATGCTGAAGAAATTGTTCAAGTGAAGGCGGTAGAAACAAATGACCAGTAGAAACCTTATCTACGGCCAGACAAATCCTTTGTTTCCGGAGTTGCAGAGCCGATTCAAAACAGCAGATCGAATCGACATCATCGTCTCCTTCGTGATGAAGGGAGGCGTCCGTCTGCTGTCTGCCGAAATCGGCGCTGCGGTCCGGCGGGGGGTACCCGTGCGGGTCCTGACCAGCACCTATATGGACGTGAGCGACCCGACAGCCCTGGCCATGCTGAAGGAGCTGGTGGGCGAACGGGGGGAGGTCCGGCTGTACAACGGTCCTGCGGGCAGTTTCCATCCCAAGGCCTATATCTTTCATGCAGGAGACGGTGGATGTGTCTATGTGGGCTCCTCCAACGTGTCCAACTCCGCCCTGACGGACGGGGTGGAATGGAACTACCGGATCCTGCGGGAGACGGACCCGGAGGCCTTCGCAGCCTTCACGGGGCGGTTCGACCATCTCTACAGGGAAGAGTCCATGGAATTGTCGGACCAGGTCCTGAAGGAGTACCGGGACAATTATGTGGAGCGGGAGAGGTCTGGTTCCAGGACCAACGCCCACTATAGGAAGTACAAACGGCCTGCGGTGGTTTACCCGGAAGGGGTGCCTTCGTGGGATCAGGCGGCTGATGGGATGTGGAGCCCCAACGATCCCCAGCTGGAGGCCCTCATCGAACTCCGCAAGACAAGGATGGAAGGGAGCGGGAAGGCCCTGGTGGTGGCGGCCACGGGGCTGGGGAAGACCTTCCTTGCGGCCTTCGACTACAAGCAGTTCCGGGAGGAAAAAGGAGAGGGGAGGACGAAGGGGATCCTCTTCCTAGCCCACCGGGAGGAGATCCTGAACCAGGCCCACGAGACCTTCGGGAAGGTGCTGGGACTGGAGGGAATGGGGAAGCTGTACGACGGACAGGAACCGGAGGAGGGGAATCCCTCCCGGGTGCTGTTTGCTTCCATCCAGACGATGGCAAGGCAGGGGCGGCTGGAGAGGTTCGGTTCCGGCGACTTCGCCTACATTGTGGTGGACGAGTTCCACCATGCGGCGGCGGACAGCTACCGCAGGATCCTGGAGCATTTCCGGCCGGAGTTCCTGTTGGGCATCACGGCGACCCCTTTCCGGAACGACCAGAAGGACATCCACGGGCTGTACGACTACAACCTGGTCTACGAGGCGGACCTGTTCACGGCCATCAACCGGGACTGGCTCTGTCCCTTTTCCTATTACGGAATCCACGACTATACCGTGAACTACGACAACATCACCTGGCTGGGCGGGAAATATGTGGAGAAGGAACTGGAGGCGGGGCTGAACATCGGGAAGCGGCACGCGCTGGTGTTCGAGCACTTCCAGAAGTGGCGGGGACACAAGGGACTTGGTTTCTGCGTCAGCATCCGGCATGCGGACGGTCTGGCGGCCTATTTCAACAGCCGGGGCGTCAAGGCCGCGGCGGTCCATTCCGGACAGGGAGGCCCCTTCGTCCTGGACAGGAAGGCTGCGGTGGAGGGACTAAAGAACGGGGAGGTGGAGGTCATCTTCTCCGTGGACATCTTCAACGAAGGGGTGGACATTCCGGAACTGGACCTGCTGCTCTTCCTGCGGCCCACGGAGTCCCCGGTGGTCTTCCTGCAGCAGCTGGGGAGGGGGCTTAGGAAGGCGGAAGGGAAAGAGCGTGTCCGCATCCTGGACTTCATCGGCAACTTCAAGAAGGTGTCCATGATCCCCTTCCTGCTGGGGAGGAAACGGCCGGGAGGGAGCCGAAGGGTTTTGGATACGATCCGGAAGGAGCTGGAGGAGGACGGGTTCCTGCCGGCGGACTGCCGGGTGGAGTTCGAGTTCCAGGTGGTGGACCTGTTGGACAGGATGCTCACGCAGAAGGTCAAGGTCCGGGATCAGATCCGGGAGAGCTTCGACGTGTTGGCGGAGGAGCTGGGCCGTACGCCCTCCAGGATGGAATTCTACGAGTCCATGGACACGGAGTTCTACCGGTCGGTGAAGGCCACCAGGATGAACCCGTTCAGGGATTACATCGGGTTCGCCGGGAATCCGGGCATCTCCCCGGAGGGGATCCGGTTCATCCGCATGCTGGAGCAGACAAACATGTCCCAGCTCTACAAGCTGCCGGTGTTCCTGGCCTTCCACAACCAGGGGGACTTCCGGAGGGAGGTGGGGCCGGAAGAGCTCATAGCTTCCTTCAGGGAATTCTACCAGGACCCGCAGAACGCCAGGGACCTGCTCAGGAACAAGTCGGGCAGGGACTTCAGGAGCTGGGGGGACGACCGGTACGGGAAGCTGGCCTACGACAATCCTGTCCACTTCCTGACGAAGACCCATTCGGACATTTTCGTCCTGGAAGGGAAGCGGATGCGGATCCGGGTGGAGATGGAGGAGGATTTGGGGAACCCGGTTTTTACGGACCAGGTGCTGGATGTGATCCGGTTCAGGAGGAGCGACTTCCTGAACACGCGGGTGGAGAAGTGGGAAGGGAACGAAATTTGAGGAGAGAAGAGGGGGGACTGGAGAATGAAAAAGATATCGGCGTTGGTGTTGGCGTTCATCATGGTTGCGGGATTGACGGGGTGCGGCCTGTTCGGGGTGCGTGCGGAAGATGCGGCGAAGGAGTTCCTGGAGGCGGTGAAAGCGGCCGACAAGGAGGCGATATCCAAGTATGTCAGCTACGAAGAGCTCATGGAGATTTCGGATGAGGAAGCCGCCGACGAGGAGGATGCCACCCAAAGCGAAGAGTTCATCAAGCTCATGCTGAACGGAATGACGTATGCGATTCTGGAGTCTAAGGAGGACGGGGCCGAGGCGACCGTCAAGGTGGAAATCACAAACATCGACATGAAGAATGTGATGGGCGAGTACATCAAAGAGGCGTTCGGGCTTGCATTTGCCAATGCGTTTTCGGAAGAAATGGACGAGGAGGCGATGGAGAAGGAATTGACCGACATGCTGGTGCGGATGATGGAAGAGAACAAGGACAAGACGGTCACCAACACGGTCGACATGAAAATGAAGAAGGTCGACAAGCAATGGAAGGTGGATGCGGACGAGGAGTTACAGAATGCCATCCTGGGGGACCTGGCGAAGGTGGTGGAGGACTTTGCAGATTGGGGAGAGGACGAGACCGCTGGACTGCAGTAGGCTCCATCATGGTGGGGGAAGACGGTGCGAATGAGGTGTATGCGATTGGGTTAAAGCAGAGGGAAGGTTTCGATTCCGAAAGGAGGTGTAGGGGATGTTCAAGGTGTTGTTGTATATCGTGGCGCTGCCGATAATCGTATTGGCTAGATTGATTAAAAGGGCATGATGGGAGATGGGGACTTCGGCAGTATTTTAATTCTATAAGGGAGGAATTGGGATGGAGCGTCTGATCACAGTAAAGGGGATAGGGAAGATAAGCATCAAGCCAGACCTGATTGTCATCACCATGGAACTGGAGTCCACTGCAGATGAGTATGAGAAAACCATGGCACTTGCTGCTAATTCCATAGCAGTCGTTCAAGCGGCAGTCCAATCGGTAGGCTTCGACAAACAAGATTTGAAAACGACGAGCTTCAACATCGGGACCAATTACGAAAACTATCGGGACAAGGAGCAGAACTATAAGAGCAGATTCTGCGGATATATTTGTGAGCAAGGATTGAAACTGGAATTTGAGTTCAACACGGAAATCATGGCGAAGGTGTTGGCTGCAATTGCAAGGGCAACTGTATACCCGAAGTTGAACATACAATTCTCTGTCAAAAACAAGGCTGCCGTCAGTGAGCGGCTTCTGGTCGACGCGACCGAGAACGCGAAGCGGAAGGCGGAGATTCTTGTGGCAGCTTCCGGGGCAGCCCTTGGCGATCTTGTCAGCATCAATTATGATTGGGGAGAACTGCATCTTTACTCGCAGATGAGGTATCATGTGGCAGAGAGTTGCATGTCGAAGTCGGAATCCTTTGCTCCGGACATCGAGCCGGAGGACATTGATGTCCAAGATTCGGTATCCTTTGTATGGGAGATAAAATGACCTTTGGAATCCGTCTGTCAAAGGGCTGATACATGCACAAATTGGATAAGATTAAGGGTGAGGTTGTTGGGGAGGCGAGGGCGTTGACAAGACAATAGAGAGAGTATGAATGAACGGAGGGAAGAGTATGTTTCTGAATGTTGACCAGAAAAGGATTGTAGAGGCGGAGCCCAACGGGCAGATACTCGTCCGGGGCGTTGCAGGGAGCGGAAAAACCACAGTGGCTGTGGGTAGGCTGCCCCTGCTACTAACGCATTATGAACAAGCTTCGTCGGGGCTTTGCATCTTTCGCACGGCCACAGTAAAGGGCCCCTCCTCAGCAAAAGGGTCTGGCCCCGTTACAAAAGCATGACACCTAATGATTTTTCTGTTGATTCAGATGAAGTTTTGATGAATGGATGCGGTGAGAGTTGCGAAAATGAGGCGGAAATCATAAATGCAAACATGAGAAATTAGGTAAAGGGTCCGGGAAAGTGCTGAGGGCAATCCAGTGGGCCATCAAGCAATTGAGAAAGGCAAACAAATGAAGAAAGAGATGATAAGCGTTTTAGCGTTAGCCTTAATAAGTACCCTTTCTCTTATCAGAGGATTTTTGCACTATATTAAGGGGGGGATGCCGGATGCGTTGCAAACCCTTTTGAGTGTGGCTTGCATCATATTTTGGCTTGCTGCATCCTATTATTATGGAAAAGCCGGCAGAAGAAAATTCCTGATCTTCGCTATTTTCTTCTGGCTTTTTGGGCTGACAATCATTTCACTAAACTATTATACAGAGGGATTCCTTTTGATGGGATATATGACATATGTTGTTGTATGGTTGCCAATGTATGGAATAAGTCGCTATTTTCGTTCGATTTCGCTGATGGCCGAACCGATGATTACCACTGTCATTGTTTTGCTTCCAACAATATTTGCCTATCTATTGGGAAGAGGATCTGGCCCCGCTGCAAAGGCATGACACCTAATTTCCGATTGATTTTCACGGATGAAAGTCATCCCTATGGTGCTATTCTGAAGAAAAGGGTGTGTAAGATATGACAGATAAAACACTTAAGCTATACAGCATTATTATTGCCGTGATTGTTGTGCTAACCGCAGCATGCAATATGATCTATGCTTCAATCCAGGTCATACCTGAGCCACTGTTTACGGCAATCAACGATGAGATTGTCTACAGTGAGACGTATGATGAAACGTTGACCATCTCTTATATTACCAATAACAGTGATACAAGGCGGCTTGAATCACTTAGCTTTGATGGATTAGAAACAGTACAGTTGGTAAGTCAAACCGGTTACTTCGACGGAGGCGGTTTTTCGAACGATACAAATGATAATCCCTTTAACGATATTGTTGGCAGATATTATACGTTGAAAAGCGGGTATATTGAGTTGCATTTGACAGAAGCCGATATTGACCGATTGAAAGAAAAGGGCAGCGTGACTTTAGGAACAGGCACCGCAATGATGAGTGATGGTACAGCCTTGCCGGTTTCGTTAGGTCGCATTACCATTCATACCATGGAACACTGGGATGAATGCAGGTTAAGAGAAGGTGGTGGAGGGAGCAATGACCATTTCACTGTTGATTTCAAGACAGAGAAACCAATCCTCATGACATCACTGGACCTGTCGACCTTTGAACAGCATCAGGATGCACTAGATATGGAACTTACTGTGGATTCTGATGAGGTTTATACGTATGATGAACTGATTAATCGAACAGAGCCCATATTGATTAACAGAAATTTTCAAATGGCATGTACTGCTGTGGACCCTGACCTTGCAAGTCAATGGCGATTCAATATGATTTCTATGGAAATGACCTATGAAAAAAACGGTGAATCGTATGATTCTTGGATTTACTACCCTTTTTATGGTACAGGGATGGATGAGACTTCAGTTGAAGAGTATGTAGAATTTTGGAGGACTCAAAATGAACAATAGCTATAAACATCTTTTCAGTGGTTTCCTGCTGGTGATGTTAGATATAAATATTGGAAGTTTTGACATATTGCCGGATGTGGTCGGCTACCTATTGGTTTGGTCGGGACTTGGGGAACTTCGTTCTAATACTAAGATCCCGTCTTTTAGAGTTGCCAGAGGATTGTCAATCGTATTGGCTATAGGTGCTGCTTTTGAAATTGTTAAGGGAACCTTTGGATTGGTTCATTTGAGTGCCTTTATAAGTTATGCTGTGACTATTTTCGGCGGACTTAGCGGGCTGTTGCTAGTGGTTTGCATCTATCATGGCATGACAACGCATATGATGATACTGGAAGAAATCTCATTGTCCAATAGATTCGGCAATGAAAACAAAAGATTTGCGGTGATACAAGGATTGTCCCTGATCGCAATGAGTTTTTCGCTGAATATGCCTAAAGATGGCAGTGGCACCTATATGGTTGCGCTGTTGGCAGTAAGCATTATTATGCACGCAAGGCTGCTCGTCAATCTGAATTATGTGAAGAAACTATTGATTATTGATGAGACAAAGGGGAGTTGATTATGTATAAAAAAACATCAATTATTATTTTTGCAGCATTGCTTTTTTTCTCAGGATGTACAAATGAGTCGGATATAAGTCATATATGGGCGAATGACCATTCGATCATAGAGGATTTGCGTGGAACATATTTTGATTTTGCCATTGAAAATCGCTTGGATTATATTCCTGTTTTTGATGAAGGAAATCCTCCAACAAGTAGTAGCGAATACCTTTTTTACGCCTTTGCAGTGAACTTAGGGAATTGGGGAGACGATAAAGGAACAATGACTCGTGATTATATTGATCAGGTGGTCCACAGTCATTTTGAAGTCGGAAACATTACGCATGCTTCTATGCGAAAGTGCTGGGATTACGATGGCGGGATGTATACGGCTATCCCACAAAGCATTAAGCATAAGCCTATCTATGTATTAAAAGAATACAATGCACATATTGAAAATGACCGTACAGTTCACGAAATAACAATGGATTATTGCAACTTTGGCGATGAAACACCTTCTATGGAGGATATGCCAAAAATAAAAGAAAACATTGTTTCCGGTGATTATTCTGGACTTACAGTTTTACAAACCGAATATTTCAAGTATTATGTGAATCAAACAACTGGAGATGTAGTGTTTTTGTCACATGAAATTGAGAAAAATGATTAAGTTGCATCATATGGATGAAATCCATGGATTTGAATTGGTCTGGAGGTGTAGAGATATGAAAAAGAGAATGATGGAAGCCCTCATTGGTGGGGCATTGCTGGGGATTGTTTGTGTGGTTGGTGCGTACATTCGATCCGGTTTTACCGCTTCACCAGGTTTCGTGTTTTCACTGTGGTATAACCGTGTGATCATCGGGCTCGTTGTAGGCGCTCCCTGGATTGAAAAAGGAAGAAGCAAGGCATTGCTGCGGGGAGCATTGCTAGGGGCATTGGTTTCCTTTGCATTTTACAGTTCAACAGGATTTCAAGATCACATAAGCTTTGCGGCTGGGATTGTGTATGGTGTAATGCTAGAAGCCTGGCTCAGCCGATCCGACAATTAGTTTTCGAATCCATCATCAACAAGGAATTGTCCGGGAAGCTTGCGGCGCTGGAAGCAACGAAGGCGGTGCACAAGAGCAAGAGGGTGGCCCCCAAACCATCGGAACCGTGGCTCCGCCACACAAGAATATCCAGGGGGGGAGACTGGTACGGCTTGCAGGTGGCGAATCGGTTGGTGGATGCCGTGCCGCGGTGCAGAAAACAGGACATGAGGAGAATCGGAATGCACAGGATCTATGTTGACGCGGACGGCTGTCCCGTTGTGAAAGTGGCAATCGAACTGGCCAAGGAGTTCCAGATGCCCATAACCGTTGTAAAGAATTACGCCCACCTGATCCGGGACGATTATGCGGAAGTGGTGACGGTCGACCTGAGCCAGGACAGTGCCGACTTCTACATCGTAAACCATCTTGCGAAGGGGGACGTCGTGGTCACCCAGGACTACGGACTGGCTGCCATGTGCCTGGGCAGAGGGGCCATTCCCATAAACCAGAACGGACTGGTGATGGATGACTCCAAGATCGACGGCATGCTTCTGGGCAGGCATGTGAACAGAGAGTTGAGAAGAAGGGGCATCTATCAATCGAAGGTGAAAAAGCGTGATCGGGGCAAGGACCAGGATTTTGCGAAAGCCTTGAGAAAACTGTTGCAGGAGGTGGCCCGGGATGGGGAAGATACGTTTCGAGACCGAAGTCTATGAAATCAACGCATGGCGGATCCTCCGATTTCCAAAGCGTTTCAGCGCAGAGCTTCCTTCACGGGGAGCGGTGATGGTTGGTGGAACCATCAATGGTGACATGCCAAGAGCGGCGCTGACTCGACGGGAGTCGCACATGCTGCTCATGTTCCACTACACCGTGTTTGGAGAACCGCCTGCAGAGCCGATGGGAGAGCTGACCGTCTACAACATGAACCATATCGACCACCTGCCGAAACCGGTGGCCATCGAGCCGGAAATCGGCCTGAATTGAATAAGCACCTGCAAGACAGTGGTCATGGAAGCTGTCTTGCAGGTGCTTTTGTCTTTTGAAAACGCTTAGGGGTGGTGCCGTAGGATTTCTTGAAGGCTTTCAAGTAGGCGGTGTAGTCGGAAAACCCGCTGTCGAGGCATGCGGCTGTAATCAGGAACCCTTCTTTGATCAGTGTCTTGGAAAACTCAAGGCGCTTCTGAATCAGGTAGTTGTAGACACTTGTGCCGGTATATTCCTTGAAAAGCCTGGAGAGGTAGGCAGGACTCAGGCAGACGCAGGACACGATTTCCTCCATGGACAGATCGGGATTTCTGAAATGACGGTCGATGTAGTCGATGATGCAGGCAACCTCTGTGCTTTTCAGCCCTTCTTCCTCGACTTTTCCTGATTCCATCAAGTCCAGCACGGTGATGACCAGTTCCCTTGCCTGACAGTCCAGCAGGGCGGTACCGATGTTACCGCCTCTTTCGGCTGCGAAGGCCATGCGTTCCAGAAGGCTTCTCAGCCGCCAGCGGTCCTCGTGGTTGCATTCCAGAAAGAAGAGGGACTCCAGGGCCAGCAGCCTGTTGGCGTCGACGCCGAATCGCTGGGTAGCCTCTTCGATGAAAGAAGGCTGAAGATGAATCACGAAGCGCTCATACAAGGTGGTGTCCTTTTCGATGATCGTACAGTGCAGCAGGCCCGGAGGTATGATCACCATATTGCCGTTTTTGACGGAATACTTGGAGCCCTCAGCGGAGATGGATACATTGCCATCCACGATGAGCATCATTTCGATGAAATCGTGGCTGTGCAACAGCAGCTTCCCGGGGGTGGCATCGCAGAAATACAACAGATTCATGCCGCCTTCAGCTGAGATTTTTGGCAGTGGTTTGCCGAAATATTCGAATTCCTGTGGCTTTGCCATTGTTCAATCCTTTCCCGTACCGTTGATGGAGTCTATATGCCATTATACAGTTTGTATAGGAAATGTCAATATTTGCAACTTTTTCTATGCCTTTTGCAAGGATGAAACAAAGTGTGGACGATATAATGAATATAACCTGATGACCTGATTAAGAGGAGGATATGTATGAACATCAAGAAAAGAATTCCGGCGGTGGTCCTGGCCGCAATCCTGGGTGTGGCGACCCTTGCAGGCTGCAGCGCATCATCAAACAAAGCCGACACAAGCGGCAAGGCGGCAGAGGCGCCGAAGGCGGCTGTCTCATCCACATCGGCAGAGGGTGGATACAATCTGGATGAGGTGCAGGAGCGGGAGCTAACCCTCGGAGACCGCATGGGAGAGAACCACATCATGGGACGCACCCAGATAAAATTCGCCGAAACAGTCAAGGAGCTCAGCGGTGGTAAGATCCAATATGTGAAGTTCCTTAGCGGCGAAGTGGAAACAGGGGGCAACCACATCAAGGATATGTACTCCACGGGTGTCATCAATTCTGCAAGGGGACAACTTGAGCTGCTTGGCTATTACGGCTACGACAAAGGGGCGGCATTCGGACTTCCCTATCTGTTTGACAACCGGGACCACTTCTGGAAATTTGCTGATTCCGACCTGGCGGATGAAATACTTGAAGACATCAATAGCCAAGGATGGGGTCTGGTCGCCCTGAGCTACATCGAAGAAGGGGCAAGGCATTTCTTTACAACCAAGGAAATGGACTCTTATGAAGACCTTGCAGGCAGAAAAATCAGGGTCCAGCCTTCAGAAATCTATATCGCCCTTGTAGAGAGCTTCGGTGCATCCGCCACGCCCATGGCTTGGCCGGAAGTCTACGGCGCCCTTTCCACAGGCGTGGTGGATGGAGCTGAAAACCCCTATTCGGGCTATTCGGCCAGCCTGCTGAATGAGGTCGCGCCCTATATCCTGGAAGACGGCCATATCTTTGCAGGCGGATTCCTGGCGGTGGGGGAGAAGTTGTGGAACGACCTGAGCGACACGGAAAAAGCCATTTTCAAAGAGGCGGCCAAAGTTGCCAGCGACTACAACAGGGAAGAAAACCAGTCGGATGAAGAAGAGCTCAAGGTGAAGCTGGAAGAAGAAGGCGTCAAGATCATCACACTGAGCGACAGCGAGAAGGAAGCCATTTTCGAGATGGTTCAGCCCCTCTATGAGCAGTTCGCCGGAGACCAGATGGATCTTGTTGAAGAAATTCGTGCAATGAAGTTAAAGTAAATTCCTGGAGGTGAAAACATGTCACTGGAAAAGGGTATGGACAGGCTTTTCAAGGCAACGAATACCATATGCCGGATACTCCTGCTGGTAATCTTCGTTGTCATGTGGGTTGTCGTTTTCAGCCGGTACTTCTTGAGCAAAACACCCGTGTGGGGTGAGGAGCTGGTGCTGCTTGCCCTGCTGTGGCTTGGTATGCTGAGCGGTGCGGAGGCTCTGAGAAAAGACCTGCATATAAAAATCACCGTCATTGATGGCAAAGTTTCTGAAAGATTCCTGAGAATCCAGGAACGCGTCTATGATGTCGTCATCACTGCGCTTTGCGCCGTCATGCTGTATCATGCTGTGGTGGCCACTGCCGAATCTGTCGGCACAAACTACATGGGCTTGAAAATCCCTGAAGCATTCGCCTACGCCGCGATGCCGGCGGGTTACGGCCTCATGCTGCTGATCAAACTGGAAAAACTGTACCTGGTCCTTGTTCGGAGGAACGGAAGGGAGGGAACTGTCTGATGGAAACGCAAACCATAGGCATGCTGATTCTGCTCGGCGTGTTTCTATTCCTGCTGTTCATGCGCATGGAGATCATTTTCTCCATCCTGATCGCCACGGTATGCACCATGCTCTATCTGGATCTGCCGCTGTCGATCATCATCATGAGAGGTGTTGCCATACTGCGTTCCTATGGCATGCTGGCAATCCCCCTGTTCATCATTGCCGGTGAGGTGCTGTCCGATGGCAGCCTCTCGGAAAAGATCATAGAGTTCGTAGAAACCCTTGTAGGATGGCTAAGGGGCGGCCTGGCTATGGTCAATGTTGCCGCAAGCACCTTCTTCGGCGGCATATCGGGATCGCCATTGGCAGATATCTCGTCGCTTGGCACGGTGCTGATTCCGATTATGAAGAAGCAGGGCTATGATGAGGAATTCGCAACTAACATCACGATTACAAGTGCCCAGCAGGGTCTGATGATTCCGCCGAGCCACAACATGATCATCTACGCCATGGCAGCCGGTGGTGTGGCATCGGTCAGCAAGCTGTTTCTTGCGGGCATCGTGCCAGGCGTTCTGCTTGCCATCGTGCTCATGGCCTATTCCTACGTATGCGCAATCAAGAGAGGTTATCCCAAGGGTGCGCCGTTCAACCTGAAACGGCTTGTCAAGACTTTCTTCTCCTCGTTCTGGGGATTGATGACCCTCGTCATCATCATCGTGGGGGCAACGACCGGCGTCTTCACTGCGACGGAGTCGGCTGCCATCGCCATCCTCTGGGCGCTGCTGGTTACGACCTTCGTCTACAAGGATATGACAGCCAAGCGTTTCTGGGACCTGCTGGGAAGGAGCATCACGACTGTCTCCCGTCTTCTGCTGGTCATGGGCGTTTCAGCGAGCTTCGGTTTCGTAGTTGCCTTCCTGCGCGTGCCGCAGATGCTATCAGGCATGATCAACAACTTTACAGACAACAAGATTGTCATCCTGCTGATCATCAACTTGATTCTGATTCTGCTCGGCATGATCATGGATATGGGCTCCATTATAATCATCACGACGCCCATCTTTCTGCCTATCGCCATGAGCATCGGTGTGGATCCTGTCCATTTCGGCATCATCATGATTTTCAATCTGGCCATCGGCATGATGACGCCGCCTGTCGGTGGAGCTTTGATGGTCGGACATCTGGTCTCGGGTGTGAAGCTTGAACGGATGTATGCAACGCTGATCCCCTTCTTCATCATCATGGGCATCACCCTGCTGGTGCTGACCTTCGTTCCTGCCATCGTAATGACCTTGCCCAATTTGGTGGGTTGACAAAATACTGGAGTTGAAAAATGAACAAAAAAATTGATATTCATCTGCATGTGGCCTACGATGGTCTGGACGGCTACTTCGAGCCGTATTATTTTGCGGATGGCGCGGCGATGAAAAGCTATATGGAGAGCCACGGCATCGCCCATGGTGTCCTCATGTCGGGAGGAGAGATGGAAGCCTCATTTGGAAAGAACATTGACGTCTGTGCCTTGGCCCACAAGTATCCTGAACGTTTTTCCTGGTTGTGCAACATCGACGTGGACAGACAGGAAGACATTGTGGAGCGGCTTGCCCACTACAAGGCCCTTGGTGCCAAGGGCGTCGGGGAATTCACGACGAACTGCAGGCTGGATTCCCCGAAGATGGAAACGCTGCTTGACGGCTGCCAGCAGCTGGAACTGCCTTTTCTGTTCCACATGAGTCCCAAGCCGGGTTTCAACTATGGCGTCATCGATGAGCCGGGTTTGCCGCTGCTGGAAAAAACGCTGTCACGGTATCCCACACTCAAGGTCATCGGCCATTCCCAGCCCTTCTGGTATGAAATTGGAGGGGATATGCCCACGGACTACGAGTCTAGAAACCAGTACCCGGAAGGCAAGGTGAAGCCTGGCGGAAGGCTGCCGGAGCTGTTTGCGGAATACCCGAACCTCTACGGCGACCTGTCAGCCAACAGTGCGGGCAACGCGGTGATGCGGGATCCGGAATTCGGCTATGCCTTCCTGGAGGAGTTCCAGGACCAGCTGATGTTCGGCACGGACATGGTGAATACGGAAATGCGGTTTCCCTTGGGCGCCTTCCTGGATGATGCCGTCGAGACGGGCAGGATTTCGGAAAAGGCCTATGAGAAAATCTGTTGTAAGAATGCCATCCGCATCTTCAACTTGAAGCTGGGATGAGCCATAAGGGTGTGAAAAGAAACAAGCCAGCGGGGCTCTCAAAGGACCTCGCTGGCTTTGCTTGATTCGGGGATAAGCGGATTGCCAGCCGGATCCACTGGGAGTATTCTCCAGAGGGTCCGGGCCCCGAAGCGGATCTGGCGGGCGCCCTACGGGTGACGGATGAATGCCGCAACCAAATGATGAACGGATTACAGCAGTTCCGACAGCCATGCGCCAATCTTGTCCAAGCCAGGCATGCTTCCCTGGTGCAGGATTTTGCCGTTTACCACCAGCACCGGTGTCATCAGGATGCCGGCCTCCTGGGCCTTGTTTTCAAAAAACCTGAGCCGATGGTCCAGTATCCACACTTCCCTCATCAGTTGCGCAAGGGGTTGAAGATGAGGCTCCAAACCGGTCAAATCCAATGTCTCCAGGTCCCTTTCCGCTTCCTTGTCGTGCAAGTCGACCTTCCTGTCCAGGATTCTCGCCACATCTTTGGCGGTTCCGGGCGTCAGGCCGGCTTTTTTTGCGATGGCAACGGCTTCCTCACTAGAATATGCCATGTGCCGGACTTCCGCATCGAGCTCCATATCCTTGACCTTTTCGGATACGACTGCGGTAAGCAGCCTGCATCTGGGACATGCGGGCTGTGTTCCTATGATTACAATCCTGTTCATTCGATTTCCTCCGATGTGCGAATTTTTTCACCTATGCTTGAGGTTACCACAATGCATCAACAAGCTCTATGAGCATTTTGCCATTTTTAGCATTCAAATGCCAAGTGTAGCGTACAATGCAGGGTAAGGGTGCGCTGAACGCACTGCTCGCCCGCCTGACGGAAGCGCCGAGCAAAAAGCGCCGTAAACCCTAAAGGAGAGGGCTATCGGCGTTTTTAATGCTGATCTGGGGTGTTATTGGAGTTGCTCCGTTTTGAATGGGTTCTTCCCGCAGGCGTTTTGTGTTATAATGTCTAAAGGATGCGGGGAATCTCCTGCATTTGAACAGAACAGAGAGGAGGTGTGCCGATGAGAAGAATCGCATTGTTCTTGCGCTTTCCGATTGTGGTCCTGCTGCTTCTTGCCATGCAGGGTCTCCACATGCCGGTGGTGCAGGGGGAAGGTACAGGAAAACTTGTATACGTCATTCCAATCGAGGATGAAGTGGAAAGGGGTCTGGAAGCCTTCTTGCGGCGGACGACCCGGGAAGCGGCAGAAGCCGGCGCGGACCATATCATTTTTGAAATCAACACGCCCGGCGGCGCAGTGGAGGCGGCGGACCATATCGGTCAAATCATGCGGGAGGTCCGGATTCCGAAGACAGCCTACATCCGTTCCCGTGCGTTATCTGCCGGTTCCTATCTTGCGTTGTTTGCGGACCAGATCTACATGAGTCCCCAGGCAACCATGGGGGCAAGCGGAATCATCTCGCTGGACGGCAATGCGGCGGACGCGAAGGCGCAATCCTATTGGCGCGAGGCCATGGGAAGCGCTGCGGAGGCGGGGGGCCGGGAACGCATTTATGCCGAGGCGATGGCGGATGCCAGCATCGATCTGCCGGAATACAATGCACCGGCCGGAGAGTTCCTGACCCTTGGCCCGACCAAGGCGCTGGAAGTGGGCTATTCGGAAGGAACCGTGAACGACCGCACGGAATTGCTTGCGGTTTTGGGCCTGGAAGGGGCAGAGGTCGTTGAAATGGAAATGAAAGCCGCGGAGGGTCTTGCCCGTTTCTTGACGAGTTCGCTGGTCGTTTCCATCCTGCTCTCCCTTGCGGGGATCGGTTTGATTGTGGAGCTGTACTCCCCGGGTTTTGGGGTTGCGGGTGCCATAGGCATCCTTTCCCTGATCCTGTTCTTCTACGGGCATGCGGTTGCCGGTCTGGCAGGGTTTGAGGTGTTGGTCCTGCTTGTCGTCGGAATCGGTCTCATCATTGCCGAAACCTTCGTCCCGGGAGGCATTCTGGGCGGGATAGGAGCCTTGGCCATTCTAGGTGCCTTGTTCATGGCTGCGGAGAATGTCTTTGCCATGGGCATGAGCATCCTGATTGCGCTGGTCAGCACGATCGCCGTGGCTGTTGTCTTGTACAGGCGGATCGGCTTGCAGAAAGGGTTCCTGCGGCATATCGTCCTGTCGGACAGGGAGACGCCGGACCGGGGATATGTGTCCGTGCAAGACAGAAGGGAACTGGTGGGCCTGAAGGGTAAGACCTTGACACTATTACGGCCATCCGGCACAGGCCTGTTCGAAGGAAAACGGGTCGATATCGTATCGGAAGGAAGTTTCATCAAGAGCGGACAACCTGTGCAGATTGTTGAAGTGCGGGGGGCCCGTGTGGTAGTCAGACCAATCGAAAATGAGGAGGTATAATGAGTATGAATCCAGGAATTGTTAGTGTTGCCGATTTTCTGCCGATCGTATTGATCGGTGTCATCGTCATTGCGGTGGCGGTGCTTCTTACATTCATTCCCGTCGCCCTGTGGATCAGTGCCCTGGCGGCTGGGGTCAAAGTCAGCATCTTCACCTTGATCGGCATGCGTTTGCGGCGGGTCGTGCCGAGCAAGGTCATCAGCCCGCTGATCAAGGCCTACAAGGCGGGGGTCAATGTCAACATCAACCAATTGGAATCCCACTACTTGGCCGGCGGGAATGTGGACCGTGTGGTGAACGCTTTGATTGCGGCCCAGCGCGCGGAAATCGACCTCGGCTTTGAACGTGGGGCGGCCATCGACTTGGCAGGCCGTGATGTGCTGCAAGCCGTGCAGATGAGCGTCAACCCCAAAGTGATCGAGACGCCTTTCATCGCAGGGATTGCCATGGACGGGATCGAAGTGAAGGCAAAAGCGAAAATCACCGTACGCGCGAACATCGAACGGCTGGTAGGGGGTGCGGGGGAAGAGACCGTAATCGCCCGTGTGGGGGAAGGGGTCGTAAGCACCATCGGCAGCTCCAAATCCCACAAGCAGGTGTTGGAAAATCCGGATTCGATTTCGCACAACGTCCTGAACCGTGGCCTGGATGCGGGAACGGCCTTTGAGATCCTTTCCATCGACATCGCCGATGTGGACATCGGAAAGAACATCGGTGCGATCCTGCAGACGGACCAGGCGGAGGCGGACAAGAGCATCGCCCAGGCGAAAGCGGAAGAACGGCGCGCCATGGCCGTCGCACTGGAACAGGAAATGGTTGCCCGTGTGCAGGAAATGCGCGCGAAAGTGGTGGAGGCGGAAGCGGAAGTGCCGAAGGCCCTGGCGGAAGCGTTGCGTTCCGGGAAAATGGGTGTCATGGACTACATGAACTATCGCAATATCGGTGCGGATACGGAAATGCGTGGTGCGATCGGCAGGATCACGGAACGCGATGCGGACAATGAATAAGCCTCTTGGGAAGGGAGTGGGAAAATGGAAGACTTTCTAGTCCTGGCGCTCACCTTTCTTCTGGTGGTCGGATCCGGCATCCTAAAGAACCGTTCGGCAAAAAGGGAATCCACGGTTTCCGATGCCGGGAAGAAGCCCCTGCCGGATCCGGCAGGGGCCCGGGCAACAACAGAAAAGGTGGCGGTGGAAGCGGACTGGCGGACCAACCGGACCGATGCCCAGGCCAGGGAGACCCCGAGAAGGCCGGACCGGAAACAAGCGGCGCCAGCGGCGAAAAAAGTCCGGTCCTCCAAGCCTGCATTGAAAATGCGGCTGGATAAAAGCGGCTTGCGTCAAAGCATCCTTATGGCGGAGGTGTTGGGGCCGCCCCGGGGAAAGCGTTCCCATGCGCAATCCAAGCGGTAGCCTGCCGGCATGGAAAAGAAGTTTGAATCTACCGGACCTCCTTGGCGACATGCCGCAAGTGGAGGTCCTTTTTCAACGAGACCAGTCGGACGGCCAGGGTGATGCCGAAGCAGATGTAGAGGGCGGCCCTGGGAGGCAGGAATTCCATGGACAGGAGGTAGGCGATGACCCCGATGAAGGAGGCCACGGCATAGATCTCCTTTTGGAAGACGTAGGGGATTTCCTTGGCGAACACGTCCCGGAGGGTGCCGCCGCCGGTGCCGGTGAGGATTGCCAGGGTGATGACCACATAGGGCTGATCGAAGCCGTGGTCCAGGACGTACTTGGCCCCGCTGGCGGTGAAGGCGGCCAGACCGAAGGCGTCGAAGATCTGCAGGACCTTGGACAGGCGGCTGATCTGGTTGTAAAAAAGGATGGCCACAACGGCGGCCAGCAGGCTCAGCAGGGCGTAGAAGGGGTTGGCCAGGGACACGGGGAATTCGTTGATCAGGATGTCCCTGACGATGCCGCCGCCGGTGGCGGTGATCAGAGCGAAGATGGCGATGCCGTAGTAGTCCAGGTCCTTTTGGACAGCCAGGATGGCCCCCGACATGCCGAAGGTGATGACGCCGATGATTTCGATGATGGAAATGATCTCCATGATTGACCCTACCCTTTCCGGTGCCTTGGATGGATGCGGCACCGGCTTCATTATACAACGCTCCCGGCTCATGGGGCAAGGGGTGCAAAGAAAGGAAGGAGCTATGTCCCTATGGACCGTCTGATATTTCATGTTGATGTGAACAGCGCCTATCTTTCGTGGGAGGCTGCACGGCGTGTGGCCGAAGGAGGCGAGGACCTGCGGCTCATCCCTTCCGCCATCGGCGGGGACAGGGACAAGCGTACCGGGGTCATATTGGCCAAGTCCATCCCTGCCAAGGAACTGGACATAAGGACGGGGGAGCCGGTTGCGATGGCGCTGCAAAAATGCCCCGACCTGTTCCTGGCCAGGCCGGATTTTTGCCTGTATGAAAAGAGCTCGGAAGCCTTCATGGACATATGCCGGAAATACGCGCCGGTCGTCGAGAAGTATTCCATCGACGAATGCTTTTTGGACATGAGCGGTACGGGGCATCTCTACCCCGACCCCCTGGAAACCGCCACAAGGATCAAGGATGAAATCCGGGATTTGCTGGGCTTTACGGTCAACATCGGCATCGGCCCGAACAAGCTGCTGGCAAAGATGGCAGGCGACTTCGAGAAGCCGGACAAGGTGCATACCCTTTTTGCGGAAGAGGTTGTTGCGAAGCTTTGGCCGCTGCCCGTAGGGGAGCTGTTCACCGTCGGCCGGGCCACGGCGGAGCGGCTGGAAAAGGGCCGCATCTTCACCATCGGCGACCTGGCCAAGGCGGACCTTCGGCGTGTCCAGGCGCTGGCCGGCATGAAGCTTGGGCAGCAGATCCATGCCTATGCCAACGGGGTCGACAACACCCCCGTCCTGTCCGAGGCCGAGGACGCGAAAGGGTACAGCATCTCCACCACGCTGGAAGAGGACGTGGAAACGGCCGAACAGGGGTGCAGGGTGCTGCTCGCTCTGGCCGACAGCGTGGCGTCAAGGATGCGGGCGGACGGTGCGAAGGCCTTCCGGGTCTTGGTTGCGATCCGGGGGAACGACTTCAAGAACAGGTCGCACCAAAGGAAGCTGGCCGAGCCGACGGACGTCACCGATGAGATTTACGCCGTCTCCAAGAGGCTCTTCGCCGAACTGTGGGACAAGAGGACCCCCCTGCGGCTGCTGGGGATCTCCCTGACCGACGTCACCCGGGAGGGGCATGTGCAGCAATCCCTTTTTCCGGACGAGAACAGGGAAAGGGCGAGGAAGCTGGACAAGGCGGTCGACAGGATCCGCAGCAGGTTCGGTTCGGACACCATTGTCCGGGGCTCCGCGCTGCAATCCAATGAGGAGGTCGGCAAGAAATACAAGGCCCAGATGGACAGCAGGGGCAGTGAGGCACACGGCAAACAAGAAAGGAAAGAATGAGATGAATCCTACAGGTCCATTCAAAAGAATCGATTACCATATCCATAGCGAACATTCACCGGACGGCTTCGAGAGCCTTGCGGCAATCTGCAGAGCGGCTGAAGAAAAGGGGTTCCATGAGATCGCAATTACCGATCATGTCGATTTCTATCGGGGGGAGCCTCCCAGGGAAAAGTATGGCCAGGAGTATGTCCGGAAGTATGTCGAGAAGGTGGAACGGTTCAAGGAGACCTATGAAGGCCCCGTCGCAATGCGCCTGGGTGTCGAATTGGGACAGCCCCACGAAGACCTTGAAGGGATGAAGCGCATATTGGACCAGGGCCCGTTCGATTTCGTCATCGCCTCGCTGCATGGCGTGGATGACATCGATTACTCGGAACGCAGATATGATGCCTCGAACATCGATGCATTGACCAGACGGTATTTCGAGAGCATGTACGGGATGGTCGCCAAGGCGGACTATGATGTCGTCGGTCATATGGACTACATAAGACGCTACATATGGAGAAGCGGCCAGGATGTGGATGTGATGAAGTATGAACCTGAAATCAGGGATGTCCTCAAGGAAATCATCCGACGGGGCAAAGGCATTGAAATCAACGGATCGGCAGGGGGCCAAAGGGAAAAGGCCACCTTCCCGTGCAAGGAGATAGTCCGGCTTTTTGTGGAGCTTGGAGGTTCGAAGATCACCTTCGGCTCGGATGCCCATCGTGCCATCCATATCGGCAACGGTTTTGAAACGGCACGGGAGATTGCGGAAGAACTGGGATTGAAGGGGTTTGCCAGATACGAAAAAAGAAGGTGCTTAAGTGGAGTCGGTGGACAAGCCGAACCGGGAGGGGATGACACGTATGGGCGATATTGAATCGATGGTCCGCAACCACAGCCTGTGCGTCCTGTGCACCGAGGGAGGCGGAAAACCCTACGCCTCCCTGATGACCTATCTGCCTGGAGACGCCCCGTGGGTCCTGTACATGGTGGCCACCAGGAATTCCAGGAAGTATAGGAACCTCCTGGAAAACCCCAACGTGAGCGTGCTGATCGACACCCGGCAGGATGTGGCGGAGGCTCCCGGCGGGGACATCCAGTCGGCGACCATGGAGGGGACCTTCAAGGCGACGGAAACGGAAGAGGAACGGAAGCTGAAGGAACGGTTTGCGGTCTCCCATCCCGAACTGGGGGACATCCTCCAGGAATCCGGGTGTGTCGTGTTCCAGGTGCGGCTGGATTCCTATCTATTGCTGCGGGGGCCTGTGCATCAGGAAAGGGGAAGCTTTCCGTGACCGACGACCGCATGCTTCCATGCCCCCGTATGGGTCAGGCCATAGGCGATGGCTGCGGCGACGATGTTGCTCACGGCGATGCCGTACCAGATGCCCTTGATTCCCAGCGTGGGCGATCCGGCCAGAAGGACGATGAGGGGCATCCGGATCGCCCACAGCCTGCCGGCCTCCAGGAACATGCTGTAGCGGGTGTGGCCGGAACCGTTGAACAGGCCGATGGAGCAGTTGAAGAAGCTGATGCTCCAGGTGGTGGAGGCCAGCGCCTTCAGATAGAAGGAGCCGGCTTCCACCACCTCCGGGGTGTCGGAGAAGATGCCCACCAGCTCCCGGGAGAAGAACCACAAGGCGGAAGAGGTGAGCGCGAGAAAAGCAAGGGCCAGCCCGATGGAGGTCAGGAAGGCCTTTTTCACCCTGGGGATGTTCGCGGCCCCCAGGTTCTGCCCCGCGACGGTGGAAAGGGCGGCTCCGATGCCGACTGCAGGCATGAAGGCCAGCCCGTTCAGCCGGTTGCCGATGCCCAAGGCGGTCACGGCCACATCCCCGTAGGAGGCGACGACGCTGAAAAGGACGATGAACCCCAGGGCGACCCCGGAATTCCCTAGGGACGAAGGCACCCCGATGCGGATCAGGTCCAGCATCTTCTCCCTGTGGATGGAGAGGCTCTGGGGACGGATCCGGATGCCCTTCTTGCTCCAACCCATGTGGTAAACGCCGTACAAGGCGAAGGGGACCTTGGAGAGCACCGTGGCGATGGCGGCGCCTTCCATACCCAGCCCGAAGGTGAAGATGAACAGGGGGTCCAGGAGGATGTTGAGCAGGGCGCTTGTGCCGTTGACGATGGTGGGGGTGACCGTGTCGCCCTGGGCCTGGTTCACCGCAAGGAAGATGTTCATCAGGAACAGGAATGGCATCTCCAGGAAGAGTATCTTCAGATACCCCACGCCGGCGTCGTAGAGCTGGGGCGATGCGTTCATCAGCTTCAGGATCGAGGGCGAAAGGAACCATCCCAGGAGGCTTGAGACGACACCGAAAAGGACGCCGAACACGTAGAGCTGCTGGGCGGTCTCTTTGGCATCCCCGTGCTTGCCAGCGCCGATGTACTGGGAGATGATGGCGCCGCCTGCGATGGAGATGCCCATCGCGACGGACAGGGTGAAAAAGGAGACGGGCCAGACGAAATTGATGGCGCCCACCTGGATATCGCCGAGCCGGGAGACCCAATAGGCGTCGCCCAGGTTGTAGAGCGTGCCGATCAGGTTGTTCAGCATGATGGGGAAAGCGAGCAGGAGGATGGCCTTATGGAGGGGGCCGCTTAGAATCTGGGGGTTTTTCATAGGAAGCACCTTTCAATGATCGGTTGTCAAGCCAATGCGCACTTGGGGTCTGTCCCCAAGTGCGCATCATGTGGTCTCCCGCAGGATCAGTTCATAGGGGATTTTCCGGTTCTTCTTCTCGGGGGCTTTCCGGTCCATGAGGTCGATGAACAGCCTTGCACCCTCTTTTCCCAAGGTCATCATCTTCTGGTCAACGGTGGAAATTCCCGGATGGACAAGTTTCGAGATTTCCATGTTGCTGTAGCCGAAGAGGGAAATCTCGTCCGGCACATGGATCCCCTTTTCCAGGAGCGTCTTCAGCACACTGGCGGCGATCATGTCGGAGGAGGCGAATATCGAAAAGGGGACGCCGGGATTCCTGGATAGGATCTCATTTACGGCGGCCCTGCCGCTTTCATAGTTGTAGTTGCAGGGGATGACCAGGGACTCGTCGAATGCGTAACCCTTCTCCAGGAGCTTCTCCTTGAATGCCTTGTACTTGTAATGGGTTGTCCTCCAGGTGACGTCCCCAAGGAAATAGACCGTTTTGGGGTTCTTTGACAGAAGATGGTCCATGACTTCCAGGGAGGCCTGCTTCTCATCGATGTAGACGGAATAGAGCTTGTTGCTGCCCCGGATCTTGCTGTTGACCAGGACCACGGGATATCTTTCCGAGAGCTCCGCAAGGTAGGCGCTGTTGTCGTCAACGGTGGGGCGGCTGCCCACGATGATGAACCCCTCCACGTTCTTGCGGGTCAGATTTTCGATCTCCACGCGCTCCTTCACCGGGTTGTTCTCGATGCTGGACAATATGAAGCTGAACCCCTGTTCCTGGCAAATCCCATCGATCCCCTTCACGACCGTCGTGAAGAAGGGGTTCATGATGTCGTTGATGATGACGGCGATGGTTTTCATGCTTTTGTTGTTCAGCCCCCGGGCAAATGGGTTGGGGTTGTAGTCCTTTTCCTCCATAAGCTTCAGGATCTTTGCGCGCGTCCGGTCTTTCACCGGGCCGCTGTTGTTGATGACCCTGGACACGGTGGTGGAAGAGACGCCGGCATCCCGCGCAAGGTCGTGTATGGTATACGCCATGGTTATTGTCCTTTCGTGATCAGTCTGCACATCAGCCTTATTATAGTACAAAACCGGGGAAATTGCTTCAATGAATTTACAACCGACTTCATGCCGAAGAAAATATGTAACTAGTTACATATTTGTTCTTTACAAACCTTGTGGGATGTGTCATAATGTACTTGCAATCAAACACGCGATTGTTCCATTATACACAAAAGTGTAACTAGTTACATAATTTAAGGAGGATGCAAAATGAAAAAGATCTTATCCATTGCCCTGATGGCAATCCTGGCGCTGTCCGTTGCCGGCTGTGGTCAAAAAACCGATACGGGAACAGGAAGCGAAGCCGAAGCGGTGACAATGAAGCTTGCGCACAACCTGAGTGAAACACATACGGTCCATCTGGCCCTGCAGGATTTTGCGGACCGCGTCAAGGAAAAGACAGGTGGCGAAGTGGAGATCCAAATCTTCCCCAACGGCCAATTGGGATCCGAGACGGAAGTGTTGGAGCAGCTCCAGGCGGGCGCGGTGGATTTCACCAAGGTTTCCGCTACGGCACTGAGTGTCTATGATGCCGGTTACGATGCGTTCTCCCTGCCATACATCTTCAGGGACCAGGACCACTACTACAAGAGCATGGAAGCGGACGTCGTCCAGGACCTGTACGAAAGAACCAGCGACAAGGGATTCCTTGGGCTTACCTTCTACACCTCGGGAGCCAGGTCCTTCTATACGATCGACAGACCCATCCTGACACCTGCAGACCTGCGGGGGCTTAAAGTCCGGGTCATGGGCTTCAAATCCCAGACGGACCTGATGAGCGCGCTTGGTGGGACCGCCGTGGGCATGCCCTATGGGGACATCTACACTTCGCTGCAGTCGGGCATCATCGACGGCGCCGAAAGCAACGAAACGGCCCTGACCACAGGCAAGCACGGAGAAGTCGCCAAGGTCTTCAGCCTCGATGAGCACACCATGATCCCGGACATCCTTGTGATGAGCGCGGCGTCCTGGGGCAAGCTTACAGAGGAGCAGCAGGCGCTTGTGAAAGAGGCCGCAGTGGAATCCACAGAGTACCACAAACCCCTGTGGGACGAGGCGATCGAACAGGCGGTTGTGGAAGCCAAGGCGATGGGCGTGGAATTCCATGAAGTGGACAAGGCCCCGTTTGTGGAAGCCACAAAAGACATGGTGGAAAGCTACAAGAACGAATTCCCGGAGATCAAAGTCCTTCTGGATGGATTTGACCAGGTGAATTAGCATCCGCACCCATAAGGAGAACTCAATTTGAAAACAATGAAGATTTTCTTGAACAGACTTCTCTCCTATCTGGTATCCCTGCTGTTCCTGACGATGACCTTTCTCGTCCTATGGCAGGTGTTCACCAGATACGTATTGGGAAATCCCAGCATGTTCACGGAAGAGCTCGTCCTGATCATCCTTGTCTGGACGGCGTATCTGGGAGCAGCATATGCCTTCGGGAAAAGGGAGCACATGAGCCTGGTATTCCTGAAGGAGCGCATGACAGGGACCAGAAGGAAAATCGTGATGGTGGTCATCGACGCCAGCATAATCGCCTTTTCCCTTTTGATTCTGATATACGGTGGGTATATGATCAGCGAAAGTGTGTTTGCGGTCAAGACCCCCATCCTTGGATTCTCCAGGGGGATGATCTACATCGCCACGACCGTGTCGGGGGTGATCATCACCCTGCTGCAGGTCATCAATATCGTGGAAGACATACAAGAAGAAGAGGAAGCGGAGGTGAAGGGCTGATGGATGTGACGGTACTGGTTCTTGTAGTTGTTTTTGCGGTGCTGCTGTTCATCGGAGTCCCCATCTCCGTAAGCATCGGGATCGCCTCCATCGTGACGGCCCTCACCGTCATGCCCTTCGAGACTGCTGTATATACAATGACCCAAAAGATGGTGACGGGAATCAGCAGCTTCTCCCTTCTGGCGGTACCGCTGTTCGTGCTGTCCGGAAACATCATGAACAACGGCGGCATCGCGAAAAGGCTCGTGAATTTCGCGAAAGTGATCGGTGGACGCATTCCGGGATCCCTGGCCCATGCGAACATCATCGGCAACATGTTTTTCGGTTCCCTCAGCGGATCCGCCGTGGCGTCGGCTGCGGCGATCGGCGGGACGATGGAGCCCCTCATGCGGGAGGACGGGTACGACCCGGCGTTCTCCACCGCGGTGAATGTGGCCTCCGCCCCCACGGGAATGCTGATTCCCCCCAGTGGCGTCCTGATCCTGTACTCGCTGGTCACCGGAGGGGTGTCCATATCGGCGCTCTTCATCGCGGGTTACATCCCGGGATTCTTGATGGGGCTGGGGTCCATGATCGTTGCGTTCATCTATGCCAAGAAGAAGAAATACCCGCTGACGGAAAAGACGACCATGTCCTATAAAGTCAAGACATTCCTGGAGGCGGTGCCCAGTCTGCTGCTGATCTTCATCGTCATCGGCGGGATTGTCGGCGGGGCGTTCACAGCCACGGAAGGCGCTGCCATTGCCGTCGTCTACCCGTTGATCCTGAGTGCGGTCTACAAAAGCATAACGCTGCAAGACATCAAGATCATCGTCCTCAGGACGGCCTCGACGACAGGGGTGATCCTTTTCCTGGTGGCGGCGTCCTCGGCGATGTCCTGGATCATGGCCTATACCGGCATTCCAGGGGCGATCAGCAATGCGATCCTTTCGGTTTCCGACAATCCCATCGTCATCATGATCATCATCAACATCACCCTGCTGATCGTGGGGACCTTCATGGACTTGACGCCGGCCGTGCTGATTTTCACACCCATTTTCTTCCCGATTGCAATGGAACTCGGGTACCATCCGGTACACTTCGGAATCATCCTCGTGTTCAACCTGTGCATCGGCATCATGACACCGCCGGTGGGCAGCGTGCTCTTTGTGGCCTGCGGCATCACAAAAGTGTCCATCGAGAAGGTTGTAAAGCCGCTCATGCCGTTTTTCCTTGTGCTGATTGCGACACTTTTCCTGATCACCTTTGTTCCCTGGTTCAGCCTGGTGCTGCCGACCCTCTTCAAGCTGATATGATAATGGAGCTGTGCAATGATAGACAATGCGTATAATTTTCGTTTCGACAATAGAGAAGGCAGCCTGATCCGTCTGAAATCAGAAACGGGTAGCGCCTGTTTTGAAATCATGGTGCTGGAACAGGACCTGGTGCGCGTCAGGATGTATGAAGGCGCACCGAAAGCGGACCGCACCTTCATGATTGCGCCAGGCATGGATGACATCCCCTATGCGGGAAGGAGCAACATGGACCTGACACCGTTTGCGTGTCCGGAATTCGAACTTGCAGTGGAGGAAGGACGGATCGTCCTGCGCACCGAGGAAATCGAACTCCATGTGCAGCTGGCTGGAATCCAGCTGACGTGGATCAACCGTAAAAATGGGGAAGTGTTCCTTCAGGACCGCAAGACACAAAGCTATTCGTTCAACCGGGCGTTGGGCGAAGGGGTCTTCCATTACATCGAAAGGTCCTATGACGAGGCGTATTTCGGCCTTGGGGAGAAGGCGGGCGATACCAACCGGTATGGCAAGAGCTACAGGATGATGAACTTGGACCCCATGGGGTATGACGCGGAAACGACAGATCCCCTGTACAAGCACATCCCTTTCTACATCGTCAAGAAGTTCGGCCAGGGAAGCACCTACGGCATCCTATACGACAACCTGTCCGACAGCACCTTCGACATGGGCAAGGAAATGGACAACTACCACGGGCAATACCGCTACTATCAAGCCAAGGGCGGCGACCTGGACTATTATGTGATGCTTGGGGAAGGCATCATGGATGTCACAAAAACCGTCTCCCACCTGACGGGAAAGACAATCCTGCCTCCCAAATGGACCCTGGGGTATTCGGGTTCGACGATGCACTATACGGATTCTCCGGAGGCGGAGAAGCTCCTGCTGAGCTTCGTCAGCCAGTGCAGGGAGCACGACATCCCCTGCAGCTCCTTCCAGCTTTCTTCCGGATACACCAGCATCGGCAACAAACGCTATGTGTTCAACTGGAACAACGAGAAGTTCCCGGATCCCAAAAGGGTTTCGGATGCGTTCCGGGAAAACGGAATGGAACTTTGCGCCAACATCAAGCCGGCGCTCCTGAAGGACCACCCGATGTACGGGGAGCTGAAGGAGAAGGGGCTGTTCGTCAAGAACCGCAGCGGGGAGAGCGAGGAGCTGGTCCAGTTCTGGGACGATACCGGCGCCTATGTGGACTTCACCAACAAGGAGACCTTCGACTGGTGGAAAAGGGAAGTCCGGGAGAAGATTCTGGAATATGGGATCCTCTCCACATGGAACGACAACAACGAGTTCGAGATCTGGGATGAGGAAGCGGTGGTCGACTGGTTCGGAGAGAAGCGGTCCGTCCGCGACATCAAGCCGGTGCTGACACTTCTGATGATGAAAGCGTCCTACGAAGCGCAAAAGGAATTCCTGCCGGACCAGCGCCCCTATCTGATCTCGCGTTCCGGAACCCTGGGGATGCAGAAGTACGTCCAGACATGGTCGGGGGACAACAGGACATCCTACAAGACGATCCGCTACAACACGAAAATGGGCATCGGCCTGAGCCTTTCCGGCGTCTACAACATCGGCCACGATGTGGGAGGGTTCTCGGGCAACAAACCCACGGAGGAAATGTTCGTCCGCTGGATCCAGAACGGCATCTTCCATCCCAGGTTCACCATCCATTCCTGGAACGACGACGGTACGGTCAACGAGCCCTGGATGTATCCTGAAGTGCTGCCGATCGTCCGGAAACTGATCAAACAAAGGTATGCGCTGATCCCCCACCTTTATGACCTGCTGTACAAGGCCCATGCCCATTATGAGCCCATCATCCGTTCCACCTTCATGAACTACGAATCAGATGAGAAAACCTTCGAGGAAAACGACGACTTCATGGTCGGGGATTCCCTGCTTGTGGCGACGGTCATGGACGAAGGCGTCAGGGAGCGTAGCGTCTACCTGCCGAAAGAGGACAGGGGCTGGTATGACATGAATACCGGACTGCACTATGCCGGCGGACAGACGGTGACGGTGCCTGCGCCCCTGGACGAAGTCCCTGTAATGGTAAGGGGCGGAGCGGTGATACCCATGAACACGGGGGACATCACTTTCGACACGAAAGACAAGGATGCCCGGACCTTCCTGGTCTATCCGGTCAAAGGCACCGGCACCACGGAATGCTGGATCTATGAAGACGACGGGATCAGCATGGACTATGAGAAGGACCTCTTCAAAAAGATCCGGTTCACTGTCGAGACCACACCGGAAGAGATCCGAGTGGACATCAAGGCCGAAGGGGACTACAAGCTGCCCTACGACACGTTCAGCGTCGAATTCCCCAAGCAGGAGCTGCGGGAAATCGCCATCAACGGACAAAGACAGGAAAAGAGCCTCAGCAAAAGATACCAAACCTCCTTATGAAAATAGACGATACCAAAAGGCACAGCTTCCGCTGTGCCTTTTGGTATGGAAGGGGGGATAGACATTTTTTGCAATCAAATCCCCAGTTGGTGTATGCTTCACGATTGTACCAACTCGCGGATGTTTAGCCGGTAATCCGGAATATGGGGATTGCGTAGTAGCGTATCTTCTGGAATCCGCCGGGCAAGACATGCGTGAGGAACCGGCGGATGAACTCTTCGTGTGACAAGGTCACGGTCTTCTTTTGGCCCGTTTTGTAATCGTTCGCCCAGAAGGAGACCTGCGAATCACCGACAGAGACGATCCTGGCGTTGCTGATGGAGGTCCGGTAGGTGGAGCGCCCCAGATAATCGATGGCGTTGCCAAATCCATTGAAGGTTTCCTTGATGTAGGGGATCCAGGTCTTCCCGTAGAGGTTGTTCCTGAATCCACTCCATTCATGGGAATTCCTGAGCCGGTCGAAGGAGGAGGGGAACCGCAACTTGTTGCCTGAATGAAGCTTTTGGAGCTGCTCCATAAACTTGCCGCGGAACACTTTGCCCAACACCCTGACGGGAATGAAAAAGTTGCGGCTGCTTTTTTGCAGGCGCATGGTTTGGGTCAGGCCGGCTCCGGTGACGATGCAATGGATGTGGGGATGGAAGTTCATCTCCTGTCCCCATGTGTGCAGCACCTGGATGATGCCTGGGGTGGCGCCCAGATATTTCTTGTCCGCAGAAAGGTCCAGCAAAGTCCTTGAGGCGCAATGATGCATCAGTCCATAAAGAAGGGACTGGTTGACATAGACCAAGGGATTGAGTTCAGCGGGCAAGGTAAAGACGACATGAAAGTAGGGAGCGTCGATGACCTCCGCCTTACGGGCGTCGATCCAGAGCTCCTTGAGGATGCCCTGGCAACAGGGGCAGTTGCGGTTGCGGCAGGAATTGCTGTGGGTCTCCAGGTGTCCGCAGTCGATACAACGGGAAAAGTTGTAGCCGAGCCTGCCGGATTTGCAGTTCATGATGGAGAGAGGGGCCTTCTGCTGGACGGTGGAGGGATTGAACTGCCGGGCATACTCCGGATAGGAAGCGTTGAAGACCTCTTGAATCTTGTGCATGTCAGAAGCCCTCCAGCGTATCGAAAGGGCTGACAGCCTTGCCGATGCCGCCATTGGCCAGCTGGACATAAATCGTGGTCGAATTCAGGGATTTATGGCCAAGCAGGGCTTTGATGGTCAAAAGGTCGGTGCCGCTTTCGTAAAGGTGGGTGCCGAAGGCGTGGCGGAAGGAATGGCAGGTGAGCCGGTGCTTCCAGCCCAAGCGGACCTCGTGGGCATGGATGTGGCGGGAGAGGTAGGACGGTCTGATCGGCTTGTCCAGTCTTGATTTTTGGGGGAACAGGTAGCTGCCGGGCCTGCCGCAGGAGCGCCAGCAGTCTTCCAGCAGGGACAGGGCCTTGGGGGACAGGATGGCATAGCGGTCGGAGCGGTTCTTGCTGCGGGCGACATGGATGCACATGCTCTTGCGGTCGATGTCGGAGCATTTGAGGTGGCAGACCTCACCGATGCGCAGACCGGCAGAATAAATGAGCGAGACCATGGCTTTAGGCTTCAGGTCGGGAATGGATGAAATGAAGACCTGTGTCTCCTGTTTTGTAGGGACAAAGGGAAGGTAGGAATCGAATTTGCGGGAAGGAAGCTGGTACGGGTCCCAAGGCTTATGGAGAACGTAGAGGGTGAAAAACCGCAGCTGGGAAATGCAGGTATTGACCGTGCGGTCGGCCAGAGAACGCCTTGCCTGGATGAAAAGGACGAAATCCCGCAACTCCTGCCAGGTCACATCCTCGGGTTGCTTGCCCAGGATGTTTTCCAGGTAGTCGAGGTAAGCGCGGATGTAAGTGGCATAGGATTTGAGGGTGTGGTCAGTCAGGCCACGAAGGGAAACCATCTGCTTGTAAGAATCAAGATAATGTTGCATAGCAATCCTCCTAAATCATGCAATGGATGAAAGGCAAAAGTAGACAAACATTGCATAGGAGGGCCACGGACAAGAGAAAAGATGAATATGTAGTTGTCGAGTTGGGAATCACATAGTATAATACGCATAGTAGTAGGCTGTTTTTGTCTGTGTGTGTTGTTTTGGGTGAGAGCTTAACAATATAACACATATTCAAAAACAGCTACTATTTTTTGTTCTCAAAAAAAATAGCTGCGGGAAAGACTGAAGGTTTGAGAAACAATGTACCTTGCCTAGCCATCGCGCCAGCGATTTGGTACAATGAAGGGCAGCACAACCGTTCCAAAGCGGTTGAAGAGGAAGGAGAGGACCTATCCGATGTTCAGGGAAATGAGAAGATGCAAGCAACTGCTGTCGGCGGAAGACACCGCGGCGGTCATGGAAAGATGCACGAATGGCGTCCTGGCGTGCCTGGGGGACGGGGAGTATCCCTATGCCGTCCCGCTCAGTTATGCCTATTCCAACGGAAGGGTGTATTTCCACTCTGCGAAAGCGGGCCACAAGATCGACGCCATTCTGAAGAACCCCAAGGTGTCCTTCGCGGTGGTTGATGAGGATACGGTCGTGAGCAAGGAATACATCACCTATTTTCGCAGCGTAATCGCCTTCGGCAGGGCGAGGGTCGTGGAAGGGGAGGAGCGGTCGGAAGCCTTCGGGGCCCTGGTGGAAAAGTATTCCAAAGACCAGCCGGAAGAAGCCAAAAGAAGGGCGATAGCCGGATGCACCCAATCCCATATCATCGCCATCGACATCGAGAACATGACCGGCAAGGAAGCCATTGAACATGTCAACGCAAAAAGAGTCCAAGAAAAGTGACACATAGAGGTGGAGAGAATGGAGATCAGGCAAGAGGAACTGGAAGCGCTGCTGCAACAAATGACGGCGTATGAAAAGATGTACGATCAGACAAGGCTGGTCGACCCGTTGGGCAACAAGGTGCTGCATGTGGTGGGTGAAAATGAAAACAGCCGGGAGCATGTGGAAGCGGCCGAACCCTGCTACGGCGTATGGGGAAAAAGCGAGGCTTGCAGGAACTGCATTTCCATGCGGGCCTACAATGAAGGGGACACCATCATCAAAATCGAGTCCTCCCCCAGCGAAATCATCATGGTCACGGCCATGCCCGTGAAGATCGGGGGAAGGACCCTTGTGGTGGAGTTGCTGAAGAACGTCACAAAAAGCATGGTTCTGGATGGCGTGCAGATGACGGACAACATGGAAATCAAGAAATTGCTCGAGCAGGCCAATGCCGCTGCGGTCACGGACGAGCTGACCCGGGTCTACAACAAACGGTACATCCTGGAGAAACTGCCTGTCGAAATCGCGCTGGCTCGGGTTGAGGGTCGTCCGCTTTCCCTGCTGATGGCAGACATAGACCACTTCAAGGAAATCAACGACACCTGCGGCCATCTGGCTGGGGACCACATCCTGCGGGAATTCGCTTCGATCCTGAAGGGGGCCATAAGACAGGAAAGGGATTGGGTCGCCCGGTTCGGCGGAGAGGAGTTCCTGCTCTGCCTGTCCCATACCGAGGAGGACGCGGCCAGGGCCATCGCCGAAAGGATGCGAAAATCCGTTGAAGATGCCATTTTTTCCTATGGGGGGGAACAAATCAGGCTGACCGCAAGCTTCGGACTCTACACCGTGAAAAACGGGGAGGTCCAGGATTATGAAACGCTGGTCCGGCATGTGGACGGCAAATTGTATGAAGCCAAGAAGGGCGGAAGGAACAGGGTGGTAGGATGAGGAAGGAATGGAAAAGACTGATTGCTTTGCTGCTGCTCCTGCCAGTGCTGCTCTTGGCGCCGGTCCTGTCGACCGGCTGCAGCCGGGGAGACGATGGCATAAGGGTCGGGATGCTGCTGACGGACTTCACCAACCACAGCCAGACGCTGGTGATGGAGGGGGCCCAGCGGGCCGTTGCGGCCATGGCGGCTCGGGGGGAAGAAGTGGAAGTCCTGTACTACAATGCGGAGCAGGACCAGAACAAGCAGCTGGAACAGGCGGAAAACCTGGTGGTCCAGGGGGTGGACGTGGTTTGTGTGATGGTGGTGGACCAGGAGGCCTCCAGGCCCATGGTCGACATGCTGCATGCGGAGGGCATCCCCCTGGTGGCCCTGGGGGTCCCCTTCGCAGACCCTTCCCGGGCGGACTGTTATGTGGGAGGGATGGAAACCGAGGCGGGGGCCCTGGCCATGGAAGCCGCGGCCGATGCCCTGGGCGGCGCCGGAGGTGTGGTGGTGCTGGACGGACGGTATGGCCAGGACCGGCAACGGCGGATCCGGGAAGGCATGGACCGGGTGCTGGAAGCCAACCCCGGGCTGGAGCTTCTGGGGGACGGATCGGGGGACTGGTCCCGGGAGGATGCCCTACGGATGATGGAGAACTGGCTGCAGTCTGACATCGGCGGCCGGATCGATGCGGTGGTGGCCGCAAACGACCAGATGGCGATCGGGGCCCTGGGAGCCATAAAGGAATTGGGGCTGGAAGGGCGCATCCTGGTGGGAGGCATCGGTGGGACTCCGGAAGCAAGGGAGCTCCTGGAACAGGGGACATTGGCCTTCACCGTCGACCAGGACGGTGCAAAACTGGGGGAGAAGGCGGTTGAAGCCGCCGTGCGGTTGGCTTCCGGGGAACAGGTCGAACCGGAGGTCCGCATCCCGTACCGGCTGCTGGATTCGAGCGACGCGGCAGACTAGGGTAGCAACAGCATAATGAGCAGGCAGGAAGGCCCCGATTGGGGCCTTTTGCCATTGGTTTCGGGCGAGTGCCCTTTTGCCGGGGATATCCATTATCCATCCCGGTTGCCATTGTGCAGAAAGCATCAAATTGAAAAGAACAACAGGTGCCATTTGTATATCATAAACAAAGACTTTGGCCTCCAATTATTATAGACTATACGTGGGGGGTGGATATGGTAGGGTTGATGAAAAAGATACCGGCGGCCATGATGATCGGGGCGATTGCCGCAACAGCGGTTTTGGATCTGACGGTATTCCCCATGGAGTTGCCGGCATGGTTTCTGACAATGATCAAGATTTTGGCAGGCACCTACATTGGGCACCGGTTCACCTACCAAACGGTGCTGGAGCTCAAGAAATATTTGAAGGTCAGCGTCTTTGCCATCGTCTGGTTTCTTGCAACGACCTTTGTGCTTGGAGGCGTTATAAGCGTGACCAGCGGGGAGAGCCTGACGACCGCCCTGTTCGCATCGACTCCCGGGGGAATCAGTGATGTCATATTCATCGCCAATGATTTGGGAGGCGAGATGACGGCAATCACAATCTTCCAGATCGCCAGGTTGTTCAGCGTGTACATGATTTACCCGCCCATGGTCCGGTATTTCGCAGCGAGGGCGAAGGGAAGGAAAACCGATGGTGTGGGGGCTCCCGTTGCCGTAGGGGTTCCGGCAGGACAAAAGGACCAAAGCGTAGGGGGTACGCTGTTGATCGCCGCCTTGTTGGGGCTGGTGTTTGAACAGCTGGCCATACCTGCAGGAGCCATGTTGGGAGCCATGTTGGGAAGCGCGCTCTACAATGAAACACGTGGTGCCCGGCTGCCGAAAAACACAAAATATCTGGTCCAGATAGGTGCGGGCATTACGGTCGGGAACAAACTCAATGTCGAGATACTGGGAGGCTTCAGCAATCTGCTGCTGCCCATCGGGGGATTGGTTGTCGGACTGTTCGTGTTCACCCTGGTGCTGGCGTGGCTGATCAACAGGATGAGCGACATCGATTTCGTCACCGCTTTGATGGCTGTGACCCCAGGAGGGATCCAGGAGGTTGCGGTCATCGCAGAGGATGCGGGCTGCGACATCGCAACGGTCATGCTCATCCATACGGTAAGGCTCATGGCGGTTGTGATGGTCTTTCCTACAATCATCTTTTATGTAGTGTCTATGCTGACACAATGAGCAAGAAGACATCGGCATGTTACTAAGCTGAAAATATGTTTATGGATTGGAGATCCCGTTATGGAAAAGATGACTGCAAGAATGCTCCTGCCGGTTGCCACACTGCTCATTGGAGCAACATGGCTGTGGCTTGGAATCTACGAATACGGATTTTGGTTGAAGGGGCCGGGCGGTGGATTTTTCCCCGCGATTGTCGGAGGACTGATGATCCTGGCCAGTGTCGTATCCTTGTTTCAGGAAATGAACAAAAAGGGATTCGGGTACAAATGGGTGACGGCGCTGCCGCTGGCCGCATGCGTTTTGATCCTGGTTTTTTCCCAGGTGTTCGGCATGCTTGTTTCCGTTTTCGTCTACCTGATCGGATGGCTGAAGCTGTTTGAAAAGTATTCCTGGAAGAGCACGATCGCCGTATCTGCAGGAACGATGGCGTTCATTTATGGGGCGTTTGTGAAATGGCTTCAGATTCCGTTCCCCAAAGGCCTGGTTTTCCAATTGCTGCAGTAAAGACTTGTGGTAATAAGTCAATATGAAGTTTTATAATTATTTTACGTATTTTCTTAAAGAAGGCAACACTTAACAAACCCAATTGGATTAGTTGTTTGAAAGGATATGCGCATCGATCATTTCGT
>NZ_JAAEEH010000015.1 GCF_010179735.1 Anaerotalea alkaliphila | reverse complement strand
TACCTATGAGATGGTTGAAATTCAATACGTGGTGTCTGTTGATTCATTCGAATATTAAAGTTGCATTTTCAAGGAACATTCGGGATGATTTCTTAATCTGTCCCGTAACAATATCTTACAAGGAGGTTATAAGATGCCCAACATCAACGAAGACTCCTTGTCCCTGGCCTTGGGCCAGAAGATCCGGGAGACACGAAAGGCGAAGGACCTGAAGATCGCCGACCTGGCCCGCATGACCGGTCTGACCGTGAGCATGATCAGCCAGGTGGAGCGGGGTATCATCTCCCCTTCCATCGAAACCCTCAAGAAGATCGGGAACGCCATGGAAATCCCCCTGAGCTATCTGTTCGAGAATGGCGAAGGCGCCACACCCCAGATCCCGACGGGCGAAGCCGGTATCCAGCAAGTCCAGGCAGCAACCCACCGCGCCCCTTCCCCGGTGGTGCATCCCCACCAGCGCAAGATGATGTCCCCGGGGAAGGGCGTCCGTTTCTATCTGTTGAACCCCAACCTGAAAGGCGAAATCGAATTCATCTACAATGAATACGAGCCTGGAAGCGGAACCGGGTCCTCCCTCTACTCCCATCCAGGAAGCGAATGCGGGCTGATCCTCACCGGCGAGCTGGTGGTGCAGATCAACGAGGACATCCATGTCCTGAAGGCAGGGGACAGCATCACCTTCAACTCCACGGACCCCCACGCCAAGCGGAACGAGTCCGACGAGCTCTGCACCTGCGTGTGGGCCAACGTCCCTCCCTGGTTCTGAATCCAAGCAAAGGAAAGGGGCTGGGGCACCGGTTTTCATCACCGGCGCCCCAGCCCCTTTCCTTTGTTTGCATTTGTCTACAGTTCGTCCAGCCGCACAGGCCTTCCTTCCCGTAGGGAGATGTTGGCCGCTTCCGCAATCAGGACCGGCTTGAGCCCGTCCGCACCGTTGACCACCGGCTCCTTGTCCCCATTGATGGCATCCGCGAACGCGATCAGCTCCTCCGCAAAGGCCTCATTGTAGCGCTCCAGGAAGAACCATTTCGGCGGATCCCCAAGGACCCCTTCCTTCGTGGTCAGGATGGTCGTACTGGGTAGGTCGTTGAAGTCCTGCACGCATCCTTTGGAACCATGGACTTCCACCCGCTGGTCGTAGCCATAGGTGGAACTCCTGCTGTTGTCGATGATGCCGATGGCGCCGTTGGCGAACTGCAGGGTGACCACGGCGGTGTCCACATCCCCCGCTTCGCCGATGGCCGGGTCGATCAGGACCGCAGCCTTCGCGTACACCTCCACCACTTCACTGCCTGAAAGGTAGCGGGCCATGTCGAAATCATGGATCATCATGTCGAAGAACAACCCGCCGGACACCTTCACATATTCGATCGGCGGCGGCTCGGGATCCCTGGATGTGATCTTGATCGTGTGGGGTGCGCCGATCTTGCCTCCCTGGACCATGTCCCGCACCTTCTTGTGGTTGTGGTCGAACCTGCGCACGAATCCGATCTGCAGCTTGACCCCTGCAACCTCCACAGCCTTCAAGGCGCGGTTGATCTGGTCGACGTCATGGTCCACGGGTTTCTCGCAGAAGATGTGCTTCCCGGCTTCCGCGGCCTTCATGATGAATTCCGCATGGGTGTCCGTGGAAGAACAGATCAGGACCGCATCGATCTCCGGATCCCCGAAGACCTCCTGGGGATCCTTTGTCACATTGTCCACACCAATCCCTCTGGCCCACGCTTCCATCCCCTCGTTCATATACGGGTCTGCGATGGTTTTGATTTCCATCATCGGAATGCGGTACGCCACATTTTCCGCATGGAGCTTTCCAATCCTGCCTGCTCCCAGAATGCCAACCTTGATTTTCTTGTCCATATGTTCACCCTCCATACTGTTGTCTACCTCTTGTTCTTCGTGTAGATGTCAAAACCGACCGCGATGACCAAAATGAATCCCTTGACGATGTACTGCCAGTAGGCGTCCATGTTCATCATGCTCATCCCGTTGTCGATCGTCGCCATGAACAAGGCCCCCAACGCCGCTCCCGCGACCTTTCCGGACCCTCCCGACATGCTCGCGCCTCCGATGACAGCCGCGGCGATGGCATCCAGTTCCATATTCATCCCCGCAGAAGGCGTTCCCGCATTCAGCCTGGCCGACAGCACGATTCCTGCGATTGCGGCCAGCACACCGTTCAACATGTAGACGATGACGAGATTCTTCCTGACGTCGATTCCCGAATACTTGCTGGCCTCCATGTTTCCGCCCATGGCATAGATGCTTCTTCCGAAGGTCGTCTTTTCCGCAACGAAAGTGAAGATGACCATCAGCACAACCATCAGGAGCACAGGGACGGGGATTCCGTTGTAGCTGTTCAGCATCAGTATGATACCCATGATCACCAGCGCTGCAACCGCAATCTTTGCGGCCATCTTGTAGAGGGATTCCACCGGAAAGTTGTACTTCAACCTTGACCTGCGCTTGTTGAAGAGAGTCGCGGTCCATACCACCACCGCAAGAACGCCCAGGGCAACCCCCACTTCATTGGACACATACGCCTGTCCCACATAAATGTAGCTTGGTCTGAACGGCGCAATGGACACCCCTTTCGTGACTCCCAGCAGGCCGCCCCTGAAGATCAGAAGACCGCCCAAGGTCACGATGAAGGCCGGAACCTTGATGTAGGCGATGATGGAACCCTGAATGACACCGATCAACGCCCCCGCCAGAAGGATGACGGCCATGGTCGCCGGCGTACCCCATCCGTTCCAGATCATCAGGGCAGCCGCCAGTCCACCCAGGAATCCCAGCACGGAACCTACCGACAAGTCGATGTTACCGGTCACGATGACCAAAACCATGCCGGCTCCCAGTATTCCCACGATGGCCATCTGCCGCAGGAGGTTGGAGATGTTCCTGACCAAAAGGAAGGTCCCATCCGTAGTATAGGTGAACAGGATCCACAGCAGCACCAGACCACCGATCATTGTAAATGTCCGTATGTCGATTTTTGGCATGTTCTTTTTCTTTGACGGCAACTTTGCCGCATTCGTCAATTCACTCATCCTTGCAACCCTCCAGTCGCTGCCATCATGATTTTTTCTTGGTTCGCTTCATCGATTGCCAGTTCTCCCCTGACCTTCCCTTCGCCCATGACCAGGATGCGGTCGCTCATCCCCAGAACTTCTTCCAAGTCCGAGGAAACCATGATCACAACGACGCCTTCCTCCACCAGCATGTTCATGATCTTGTAGATTTCATACTTGGCGCCCACATCGATGCCCCGGGTCGGCTCGTCCAAGACCAGCACCTTGGGTTCCGTCATCAGCACCTTGCCCAAAACGACCTTCTGCTGGTTGCCTCCGCTGAGGTTCCGCACTCTGGTTTCCACACTCGGCGTCTTCGTTTTCAGGTATTGCACATACTCGTTTGTATAATGAACCTCAGCACTTTCGTTCAGGATGGCGTTTTTAGAAACACGTCCCAAGCTGGACATGGTGGTGTTTTCCTTGATGTTCATGTCAAGTACAAGTCCGTACCGCTTCCGGTCCTCCGTGACCAGCGAAAGACCATGGCCGATGGCATCGCCGGGACTTTTGATGTCCACCCTTTTTCCGTCGATATAGACCTCTCCTTCGCTTTTTGCCGGAAAAGCCCCGTAGATGCTGGAAAACAGTTCCGTCCTCCCCGCTCCCATCAGGCCGCTGACCCCAAGGATTTCCCCCTTGTAGGCTTTGAAGCTTACATTGTGGATCAGCTTCTTCCCCGGAATCTCCGGGTGGTCGACGCTGAAGTTCTTCACCTCGAATCCGACTTCTCCCCTGGTATGCTCCACCCTGGGGAAAAGGTTCGTCAGCTCCCGCCCCACCATCATGCTGATGATTTTATTCTTCGTCAGTTCTTTGATTCCGCTTGTTCCAATGGATTTGCCATCCCTGATGACCGTCACCGAATCCGCAATCCGCATGACCTCATCCAGTTTGTGGGAAATATAGATGCTGGTGACCCCTTCCTTCCGCAATGCGTCCAGAATGTCCAGCAGGATATCCACTTCCTTTTCCGTCAAGGCTGCCGTAGGCTCGTCCAAAATCAGCAGCCGCGTCTTTTTCGACAGCGCCTTGGCGATTTCCACAAGCTGCTGCTGTCCGATTCCCAGGTTCTTGATCTTGTCGTCCGGAGTCACCACCGGATGCTCCGACCCTGCCACGCTGGCAGCCAGCCCCACCTTTTCAAGCAGCAGCTGTGTCTGGTAATATATTTCATCCCATTTCACCACTCCCAGACGGTTGGGTTGATTTCCCAAGAAGATGTTTTCACCCACACTCAATTCCGGCACCAATGCCAATTCCTGATGGATACAGATGATGCCCTGCTTCTCCGCATCCTCGATCCCCTCAAAGGACTGCGTCTTGCCGTCTACCACGATTTCCCCATCATAAGTGCCCGCAGGATACACGCCGCTCAGAACCTTGATGAGTGTCGATTTTCCCGCTCCATTCTCCCCGCAGATCGCATGGATTTCTCCACGACCCACTTGGATGCTGACCTGGTCCAATGCCTTTACACCGGGGAAAACCTTGCATATGTCTTTCATTTCCAATATGAAATCTGTCATCTCATCACCTCTTGACTGCACTTTTATGGCGACCGAACCACATCATTTATAGAATGGTTGGGGCATCCGGGTCTTTCCACCCGCATACCCCAACCCGCATTCTAGTTCACTTCAGGCCATTGGTCCTGAGGCACATTCCTGTACACATCCTCCAGCTTATGGAAGCCGCTCTTGATCAGTACGTCCACGATGTTGTCCTTGTCCACAGCGACGACATCAACCGAGAAACTGTCCACCATTTTGGTGCCGTTGTCCAATTGAATCCATCTTCCGAGGCTTGCGTCCAGCTCGGTCGCAGGATCCTTTCCATTCGCCAGTGCGATGGCCACTTCCATGGCCGCCGAGTTCAGCATCTGCAGAGGCTTGTATACCGTTCCGGTTTGGGTCCCTTCCACAATCCTTTGCGCCGCGGCGATGTCGGCATCCTGTCCCGCAATCGGCACTTTTCCTGCCAGCCCTTGGGCAGTCAACGCCTGGATTGCGCCGCCGGCGGTACCGTCGTTGGATGCGATCACAGCTTGGACATCGTTGTTTGCCAGCGTCAATCCGTTCTCCGTATGCATCAAAGCTTCCTTGGGATCCCACCCTCTGCACCATTGCTCCAGGACGATATTGATGTCCCCTCTGTCGATATAGGGTTGCAGGATGTTTTTATGTCCTTCATATACAAGATGGGCGTTGAAATCTTCCGGTCCGCCCTTCAGCCAAATGTAATTCCCCTTGGGAGCCTGCTCCACAACGAACTGGGCCTGGACTTCGCCGACCTTTACCGAGTCGAATGTCACATAATAATCCAAATCCCCATTCCGGACCAGCCTGTCATAGGCAATCACCGGAATGTCCGCTTCATGGGCGGAAGCCACGATGGAACCGGCCGCTTCGGAGTCCAGCGCCTGTACGATCAGTACGTCAACTCCCTGGGAGATGAGGTTTTCCGCCTGGGACATCTGTTTCTGCGCCTCATCCTCCGCCGATTGGATCACTACCTCAACGCCTTTTTCAACGGCATAATCCTGGAACATCTTGATTTCACGCTGCCACCGCTCCTCTTTGGACGTGCCCAAGGAGATGCCGATAACCACCTTCTCTTCACCCCCCGCTGCTGTTTCTCCTGATGTGGTCCCGTTTCCTTCGCCGGTGTCCGGGGTTTCTCCACCCTTCTCTGAACATCCGCTGAAGACTCCCACGGACAGCATCAGGACCATGACCAGTGCCAACAGTTTCATTTTCCTTTTCTTTTGCATTGATTTTCCCTCCTTAGATAATTTACAATGAAATTTAATTCCTTTGTATGGTCCTAATTATACGCATTGCCACCGATATTTACTATAACTATCTTGCTCAATGAATTCAAGCTTCAATGCGTTTTATGCTCCCTCAAACACGTGACTACAGTTTTCTTGCTTTATGACCGTCTTAATCCATAAATTTAATCTTTTATCCTTGTTTTTATTGTGAATATCGCCATCTTTTTGTGCGCTTTATGGCAATCTCCCCATTTATCCTCATCGTTTGGCTATTCTATCGTGAAACATTTGACGCGCGTTAAAATATCATTTATAATGAAATTACGGCTTTAGACAATCATTTTCACTAAACAAATAAAGGAGGTAAACAAATGAAACTGGGATACAACGAAGCTACCTGCATGAAGCGGTCCTCTGTGGAAAACGACCTGAAGCTCTGTGAAAAGTACGGCTACGACTACATCGAGCTGCGCCTGGACATGCTGAAGGAATACCTGAAGGACCACAGCATCGAGGAATTGAAGGGCTTCTTCCAGACAAGCCACCTCAAGCCCTATGCCTTCAACTCCATCGAAGACATCAACTTCTGCGGCGAGCAGCAATGGAAGGAACTGGTGGACCTCTTCACCTTCGGATGCCAGGTCGCCCAGGCGATTGGAAACCCCTACATGATCGTGGTCCCCACCATGGGGGACGACATGTGCAGGAAGACCGAGGCGGAGGTGTTCGAGGATTCCGTCTCCGTCCTGAACAAGCTTGCGGACATCGCACAGCCCTACGGCGTCAAGCTGGCCTTCGAGCCCATCGGGGACCGGCGCTGGGCCTGCAACAGCATCCGGGAAGCCTACGAGATCGTCAAGGCCGTGGACCGGGAGGATGTGGGCCTTGCCGTGGACTGCATCAACGTCTATCTCCATGACAAGTGCGCCGACGCCGGCTACCTGGAGGAAATCCCCCTGGACAAGATTTTCGTGTTCCACATCAACGACTGCGAGGACCTGCCCCTGGGCGTCCTGGACCACTGCCATCGGCTCTTCCCCGGGGACGGCTGCATCCCCATCACCAAACTCACCGAACCCCTGAAGCGGAAGGGGTACGACGAAATCGCCTCCCTGGAGCTCTTCCGTCCGGAATACTGGGAAATGGACCCGGAGGACGTCATCCGGATCGGGGCGGAGAAGTCGAAACAATTCCTTTAAAATCCACATGCTGTCAACATCGAACCGAGGAGGGCCATTGCCCTCCTCGGTTCTTTTGCCCCCACATCAATTCCATGCAAATTCCCATCAGATATCAACAAGCATTCCCATCCTCTTCGCGGTAGAATTTAATATAGAAACCTCAACACAGATTGTGACGAAGCATTGTGAAAGGAAATTCCCCCATGACGAAAGATCTTTTGATTTCCGGGTTTTCCGACGAAATCTCCTTCTCCCTGGACGAACAGCTGGCGGTGGTCGCCTCCTTGGGAATGGAGTACATATCCCTCCGGGGCATCGACGGAAAGAACATCGGAGAGTACACCCTGGAGGAAGTCCAGGATACGGTGAAGCCCCGACTGGACGAAGCCGGCATCGGCGTTTCCTCCATCGGATCCCCCATCGGCAAGGTATTCATAGACGACCAGGAAGGGTTCGAGAAACAGAAGGCGATGCTGGATACCCTCTGCCGGATCGGACAGCTGCTGGATTGCCACAATATCCGCATCTTCAGCTTCTACATCCCCAAGGGTCAGGATCCGGAGGGATATAAGGAAGAGGTGGTCGCCAAAGTGAAGGCCTTTGCCGAAATCGCCGGTCGGTACGGGATGGTGCTCCTCCACGAGAACGAGAAGGACATCTACGGAGATACCTCCAGGCGCTGCAAGACCCTGCTGGATGCGGTGGATTCCCCCCACTTCAAGGCGATTTTCGATTTCGCCAATTTTGTCCAGGTGGGGGAAGACACCCTGGACTGCTGGGAGCTCCTGCAGGAGGATGTGGCCTACATCCACATCAAGGATGCGGTGTCCACCGACTCCCAGAACGTGGTCTGCGGCACAGGGGAAGGGAAGATTCCCGAAATACTTGGCATGGCAGTCCGAAACGGCTACAAGGGCTTCCTGACCCTGGAGCCCCATCTGGTCCTCTTCGATTCCCTGAAGGACCTGGAACTGGAGGACGCCAAGGAAATCATCAAGGACGACAAGGGTCTGGACGGCGCCAGCGGCTACAAGCTGCAGTACGAGGCTCTGTTGAAAATACTGGAAACCATAGGAGGATAAGGACATGGACAAAGTGAGAATGGGCGTCATCGGATTGGGTGCGCAAGGAGGCTTCTATGCCGGCTTCCTTGCGGAGGGAAAAGTGGGTAATACGGTGCTGGCCGCCATCTGCGATACGGACCCGTCCAAGAAGGCCGTCGCCGAAGAGAACTACCCCGGGGTACCTTTTTACACGGACCACATCGAATTGCTGGAAAGCGGAGAGGTGGATGCGGTCGTTACCTGCGTCCCCCACTACCTGCATCCCCAGATGGGCATCGACGCGCTGGCCCGGAACATCCACGCCCTGGTGGAAAAACCCGCCGGCGTCTACACCCGGCAGGTGGAGGAATTGAACGCTTTTGCACAGGCCAGGCCTGCGCTGACCTTCGGCATCGTATTCAACCAAAGGATGAATCCCCTCTACCGGAAGCTGAAGGAGATCATCGACAACGGCGAGATCGGCGGCATCCGCCGGACCAACTGGATCATCACCAACTGGTGGAGACCCCAGGCCTACTACGATTCCAGCGCATGGCGCGCAACCTGGGCCGGAGAGGGCGGCGGCGTCCTGGTGAACCAGGCTCCCCACCAGCTGGACCTGCTCCAGTGGATCTGCGGGATGCCCCAGAAGGTCTATTCCAACCTGAAGTACGGCTACCAGCGGAACATCGCTGTGGAGGACGAGGTCACGGCGCTCTTCGACTACGGCAACGGGGCGACCGGCGTGTTCATCACCTGCACCCATGACGTCATCGGAACGGACCGCCTGGAGATCCTGGGGGACAAGGGCAAGATCGTCGTGGAAGGCAGCAAGAAGATGACCGTCACACGCCTGAACCGGTCCGAAGCCGAAATGAACGCAGCCATGAGCTGGGCCGACGCCATGAAACTCTTCATGGGCCAGTCCGCAGAGCCCGCATGGACGGAAGAGGTCCTGGAATTCGAAAGCGTCTGGGGTGCCCAGCACATCGGCGTCTTCGAGAACTTCTCCGCCAACATCCTGGACAAGACCCCCCTGGTGGCTCCCGGAACCGAAGGCATCCGCGGCGTGGGCCTGGCCAACGCCATCCACCTGTCCAGCTTCCTGGGCAAGGAAGTGGAGCTTCCCGTAGACGGAGACCTGTACTATGGGGAGCTTCAGAAACGGATTGCCGAAGAGCAGTCATGTTGAGGGTTGCTGTCATCGGACTGGGCGACATCGCCCTGGTCCACCTTCCCATCATCCAGAGCCATCCGGACGCGGTCCTTGTTGCGGTGTGCGACATCGACCGAAGCAAGCGCGCACTGGCGCCGGAAGCTGCTTTCTACACGGACCATCTGGAGATGCTGGAACAGGAGGACCTGGACTGCGTCCACAACTGCCTGCCCCACCACCTCCATTTCCCTGTCACCAAGGCTTGTGCGGAACGGGGCATCCATGTTTTCCAGGAGAAGCCCGTGGCCATGAACACCCGGGAAGCGATGGAGCTGGTGGCACTGGAGGACGCCAACCCAGGTGTGCGGATCGGCATCTGCATGCAGAACCGGTTCAACGAATCCACGGAAGCCCTGCTGGAGCTCGTCCGGAGCGGGAACTACGGCAAGGTGCTTGGCGTCAAGGGGCTGGTCACCTGGCACAGGCCCCGGTCCTACTACGAATCCAAACCCTGGAGGGGCCGAATGGAGCTTGCGGGAGGCGGCACCATGATCAACCAGTCCATCCACACGCTGGACCTGCTCCAGCTGCTGGGCGGGGAGGTCGAGGCCATCCGTGGATCCGTCGACAACCTGCTTGACTACGGCATCGAGGTGGAGGACACCGCCACGGCGCACATCCGCTTCAAGAACGGGGCCCGGGGACTGTACTTCGCAACCAACTGCTATGCCGGAAATTCCAGCGTGGAAATCCAGGTGCTCCTGGAGAACGGGAAATTCACCATCAAGGACAACATCCTGATGAAAACCAACGCATCCGAAGAGAAGGAAAAAATCGTGGAAGACAGCAGGCTTCCCGGCAGCAAGTTCTACTACGGAGCCAGCCACAAGAGGCTGGTCGGCCTCTTCTATGAGGGCATCCGCACCGGGAGCCGGGACTATGTCCATGCGCGAGACGCCCTGGCCTCCATCCGGATGGTGGATGCCATCCGGATGTCGTCGGAACTGAAAAAAGAAGTGCATATGGAGGATTTTTGATATGGATAAAGGCAAGATTGGCGTACAGATGATGATGTTGGCCGGCAAGGTCAAAGAACTGGGCGTGTACGAAACCATGCGGCGGCTCCACGATATGGGCTACCGCTGCGTGGAGGTCTCCCAAATCCCCATGACCCAGGAGAACGTCTCCGAACTGAAACGGGCCTGCGGGGATTTCGGCATGGAGGTGGCCGCACTCTCCGCATCCGTGGAACCCATGTATCCGGGAGCCCCCGGGGAGACCTTGGCCGACGATTTCGACAAGATCGTGGCGGACTGCAAGACCCTGGACTGCAGCTACCTGCGGATCGGCATGCTGCCCTTTTCCTACATGGGCGACAAGGATGCGGTCCTGGCCTTCACCGGAAAGGCGGAAGCCTATGCACAGCGTCTGGCGGCCGAAGGCATCGACCTCTACTACCACAACCACCATGTGGAATTTGAGAAATACGGCGGGAAATACCTGCTGGACATCATGAAGGACAGCACCAGCCGCCTGGGCTTCGAGCTGGACGTGCACTGGATCCAGCGGGGAGGCGAGAATCCGGTAGAATTCATCAAGCGCTATGCCGGCCGGATTTCCCTACTGCACCTGAAGGACTACCGCATCGGAAAGTTCGACGCCTCCAAGGTGGACATGGGCGACATGGCTGCCTTCATGGCGGCCTTCACGGGAACAGTGGAATTTGCCGAGGTCGGCGAAGGGAACCTGGACATGAAGGCCATCATCGAAGCGGGCCTTGCCGCCGGTTCCCGCTATTTCCTCATCGAACAGGACAACCAGTACGGACGGGACCCCTTCGACTGCCTCCAGACCTCCAAGGACAACCTGGAGAAGCTGGGCTACGGGGCCTGGTTCTAAGCCATAGAAAAGGAGAAGGTCATGCGGACCTTCTCCTTTTCTCATCCTTTCCCTTCCTCCCGGCTCTCCACCCTGCTGGGAGGAAAGCCCCGTACCTTCTTGTAGGTGGCGCTGAAATGGGACAGGGAATTGAACTGCAGCATTTCCCCAATCTCCGACAGGGTGTGGTTCCCCTTGGCCATCAGGAACTCGGCTTCCTGGCACTTGGCCTGTTGGATGAAGCGGGACAGGGTCACCCCCATCTCCTCCTTGAACTTTCTGGACAGGTGGGACGGTGTCACGAACAGCTCTGCGGCGATTTCCGCCACTTCCAGCTTCTTGTACAGGTTCGCGTACACTTGGTCCAGGACTTTTGCAACCAGGGGACCGGCTTCCCGGGTCCGGTACTTCCGCACCGCGTCGCAGAAGACTGTTGGGATTGCGGCGTTCAGTTCCTGGATCTGTTTGGCGGTCCGGGCATTTTCGATGAAGCCGGCGAAATTGCTGGACATGTTGTGGGCAATCCCTAGCGGCACCCCCCCCTGGATGGCCGCCCGGCAGGCCAGGGAGTTCAAGGTGACCAGCAGGTTCCTGTCCGTGCGCAGTGGATTCTCCGGAGTCCGGTTGGGGATGTACATCTGCCGCCGGTCCTCCTCCAGGGTCTTGAGGAGCCCTGCGTTTCCCGTTTGGATGGCGTGGAGCAGGTCCGCTTCCATCCGGTAGTTTCCGTCCACGAAATCATGGGAGCCAAGCAGGTTCTCGTGGAACTTATCCTTGCCAGAAAGGTCCGGTCCCGGCTGGACAGCCTGGACCTGTACGCTGGAGGCCAATGGATGCCAAAACAGGTGGGCCGCAAGGGCGGCCAGGTGCTTCAGTTCCGAGCCAGAGAAGGCCTTGAGGGAATCCCAGCATTCCAGCACCTCCTGCACCTCCTTTTCCCGGAGGCGCAGGAACTTCAGCACCCCGCGCAGCTCCCCCTCCGGCAGGATTTCCTGCAGAAGGGGCCCCACCGCCGCCAGCCCCGCATAGGAGCCCTCTTCATGCACCGGCAGAAGGATGTAGACCCCCTTCCAAGGTGCGGTGTAAAGCACGACCTTGTTTTCCTCCGGCGGTGCCAGGCGGATTCCCGCCTGGATGTCCGCCCTGGCAAGATTCTGGAAGGCTCCCTTCCCCTGCAGGAGATTGAAGTTGTAGATTTCCCTGTTCCCCTTGTCCAGTAGGAATACGCCTGTCTGGACCACGCTCCCCAGCATGTTTGCCTTCTGCTCCAATTCTCTCCGGGCCATCCGATTCCTCCTACCGCAACAGGGTTATGGTTTTGGCGTCGAACTCCACCAACCCGTCCTGCCGCATCTTGTTCAGCTCCCTGCTCAGGGACGACCTCTGCACCCCCAGCCTTTCCGCCCATTCCTTCTTCGGGAAAGGCAGACGGACGACCAGGCTTCTCTGCAACAGGGCCTCATATTCCAGGAACTCCAGGACCTGCTGCCGTATGGTCTTCAGGGAGATGGCGTTGATCTTCTCCGCCAGGACGTTTGCCTTGTCGGAAATCTCTCCCAACAACCCAATCATGAACTCCCGGTTGCTTCTGCAGAGCTCCAGCACCAGTTCCTTTCGGATCTGCAGGACCGTTGTCCTGGCGATGGCGATGACGGTCATGGGATAGTAGTTCCTGCTGGAAAACAGCAGGTTTGCCCCCAGCAGGTCCCTGTCGGTAAAGACGGAAATGGTCAGGATGTTTCCGTTTTCATCGATTTTCTGTACCGCAACCCTTCCCGACAGCACGATGTCGATGGTCCTGCACTCCTCGTTCTGCAGATGGATGATCTGCTCCTTCCCATACTCCCTGACCTCGCAATGTCCGGCGGCCAAATATCGTCCCAAAGTTTCCTTCCCTAATCCCTTAAAAAGACGGATGCGGGTGAGCGCATCCACGGTCGGATCCAACTGCATGATTTCCCCTCCAAAAAGTTGCTTCGGTAACTTACTTCTGTGTTGTTTTCCAGTATACTACAAACAACAACGGATTGAAAGGAGTCATCAACCATGAAAAGAAAACTGCAGAGGACCGTACAGATCGGTTTCCTGGCCCTCTTCCTCTTCCTCTTCGCCGCAGGACGCGTGCAGATGTGGATGGGCCTTTTGCTCCTGGGCATCCTGGCCTCCTTCCTCCTCGGGCGCGTCTACTGCGGTTGGATTTGTTCCATCAACACGGTCATGCTGGGTGTTTCCCGGCTCAAGAAGAAGCTGCACATCAAGAGCCTGCCGGTCCCTTCCGCATTCTCCAAACCCTGGGTGCGGCATCTGGCCCTGGGCGTTTTCATCGGCCTCTTCCTCTTCTCCATGGCTACCGGCAGGAAGGTTCCCGTGTTGCCAGCCCTGTTTGCTCTGGGGGCCTTTGCCACCTTCTTCTTCCCGGAGGAGCTTTGGCACCAGCACTTGTGCCCTTATGGAACCCTGATGCTCTATCCCGCCTCCAAAAGTCCCCGGGGGATGGCCATCGATGCGGACCTTTGCAACAACTGCGGGGCCTGCAGGCGCGCCTGTCCCGCGCTTGCTGTGGAGAAAGGTGGCAGCCACCATTTCATCCACCAGAGGGACTGTCTGGTCTGCATGGAGTGCGAACGGAGCTGCCGGCAGGACGCCATCCGCTACCGTTAGGAAAAGCCCCGGTTCCCGCAATGGGAACCGGGGCTTTTCCTGTCATTAGGCCAAGGCAGCCCTGATTTTCACGACCACTTTCCGTATGGGCATCGGCTCCGATACGCAGCATCCCGGACGATGGATGTCCGATGGGAAGAACACCACGAATTCCCCAGGGACCAGGTCGATGAACGCTTCCTGCGCCGGCGCCTGGTAGTAGACCATGTCCTTGTCGGGACGTTTGTCTTCCGTGACCACCGCGTCCCCGTTGACCTCCGCCCAACCCATCCGTTCCTCCCCTTCCAGGAGATATTGGATGTCGATGTAGACCACATGGGCTTCCGGCCTTCTGTTCTCCAACAGGTCCGTCTGCATGGTCTGCAGCATGGCGTAGATGTCCTTCCCTTCCACTTCATAGGTTCCAGGCTCCAATGTGCTGAAATCCGTGTCCCCCAGATATGCCAGCGCCCTTTGCACCGCTTCCGGATATGCCGCCCAATCTTCCCGTCTGTTGATGTTTCCTCTGATCATTGTTTTTCCTCCTCGATGGTTTTTCTTGCCTCTTCCAAGAGCTCCCGGTTGCGCACACTGTCCCGGTGCCTTCCCAGGACCTGGTGCAGCCGCTTCGCTTCCTTCACGGTCTTCCTGTATTTCTTCTTGTTCAGCCCCGGAAAAAGGGCCGCCCCGTACTCGATTTTCTTGGCGGCGATCCGGAACTTGTGGAGCCGGTCCTGGTCGTTGGCGTCCAAATCCTCCAGGTTGATGTCCAAGCGCATCAGTTGATAGGCATGGTACATCCTCTTGAAGGATTTCCTGACGGCCTCCGACTTCTCCTGCTCCCGGAGGTTTTTCATCTCAAGGAGCAGGGAGAGGAGCTTCAGGATGAACGCCGCATAGCTGCCGCTGCCTGTTACCTCCATCAGCTCCTCCAGTTGCTTCCTGCGCTCTTCGGTGAAATAGGCGGTATAGCCCCCTGCATCCTGGGGAACCCCTTCTCCCCCGCTCCCCAGGAATTTCAGCAGGACGTCGTACTCCCGGATCTTGTCCGTGTGTGCGAACACCTTTTTCCCATACGACTTCACTTCTTTGGCCAGGTCTTTCCTCCCCTCCGGCTCGCGCATGGAGAGCAGCACAAAGACGTTCCGCATGGCGATCCTGAAGTGGTGGAGGGCGTAGACCCGCATCCCCTCGTCCTTCAACCGGGCCTGGATGTTCGCCAGCTCCCAGACCCGCAGCTGGGGAATCTCCTGGAGGAGGAATCCTCCCAGGTTTCCGGCCTCCTCCCGGTGCAGAAGCAGCAACAGCCGGCCCTGGCCTCCTTCCTCCCATTCGATGAAGGCCGCACTTCCCTTGTCCATGGGGACATGTTCCCCTGTCAACGCATGGACCCACCGGCTGAGGGAGGGCTCATGGCCCACCCCTGCGACCACCGCTCCCCGCCCCTTCACCTCTTCGAGGAAGGTTTCCAGGTCCCCTGTCTCCAGGCTCTCCACCTGTCCGACCGCAGGGACACCTACGGCGTCCGCCAGCAGGTTTGCCGTCTGCAAAGCCCGCACTAGGGGACTGCTCAGCACCTTCAATCCGGACGGCAGGATTCCCGCCATCCCTTGGGCGGCCCGTCCGAATTCCCGGGCCCCCTTTGCGGTCAGCTTCCTCTCCCCGTCCTTCTGCTGTTCCTTCCGCTCCTCCGCCTCTCCATGGCGGACCAGTATCAATAGCATAGGTCTCCTCCCTTCTCCCTGTTCATTCCTCGTAGACCATTTTCCTTGTCATCCCTCCGTCCAAGACGAGGTTGGCACCGTTGATGAAGTCGTTGCCTTCCTCGGTCAGGTAGAGGCAGGCCCTGGCCACATCCTCCGGCTTGCCCACCCTTCCGGAGAAATGCTGGGCATGGTCCCTTTCCTTGAGCATGCCGTACACCCCTGTTTCGATCCATCCGGGGCTGATGCAGTTCACCCGGATCCCATCCGGCCCCAGGGAGGCCGCCAATGCGTGGGTCAGCGCCTGGAGGCCGCCCTTGGAAGCCCCATAGGCTTCCCCATGGGGCTCCGACATGAGCGCCCGGGTGGATGCGATGTTCACGATGGAGCCGCCACCGTTTTCCCGCATGGTCTTGGCCGCTTCCCTGGAGCATAGGAATCCACCACGCAGGTTCGTGTCCAGGATCCGGTCCCACTCCTCCACCGCCAGTTCATAGGGGGATTTCCAGACGGAAACGCCCGCATTGTTCACCAGGATGTGGATGGCACCAAATGCCTCCACCGCCTCTTTCATCAGGGCCTGGATCTCCCGGGGATTCGCCACGTCCGTACGGACGAAAAGCGCCTCTCCCCCGGCGTCTTGGATGGCCGCTGCAGTCGCGGTGCCTGCTTCCCCATCGATGTCCGCCAGAACGACCCGGGCCCCTTCCGCTCCATAGGCCAGGGCGATGCGGCGTCCGATCCCATGGGCAGCTCCGGTGACCACCACAACTTTCCCTTCATGTTTCATCTGCAATCCCCCTATCCTATCCCCATGCCGTGGTGCTCCCGGAGGAAGGCTGCAACCGCTGGCAGGTTCAACGCTTCTTTTTCCATTAAAACCGCTTTAAGTCCTCCAGCGCAAAGGTCCATTCCGGTGTGACCAACCCGCGCTTGCCTTCCAGCGTATACCAGGGGCTCAGGTCCCAATCCACCGGGTTGGCCATCAGTTCGGTCTGTTGCGCCGGCATATGGGACTGGGCAAGCAGGAAGACCTTCCCGCCCTCCCTGTTTTGGGCAAGGTCCACCACGATGGCGGCATGTCCCGGGCTGCCGCCCACGATGAACACGTCTCCGATCCGCATGTCCTCCACCTCCACCGGATGCAGCTCCTGCTCCAGGGACCGGGTTCCCGCATAGGCGAACACCATGTCCATGAATTTCCTGAACGACGGATAGCTGTTCCCAGGTTCCCCCACCAGATGCCAGCTCTCCTCCCTGCCGTTCACCCGGATCCGGTATCCCTCCATCCATTTGCCGTATTCCGCTTTAAAGCCGGACACGAACCGGAAGCCGATTTCCTCGTACGCCCCGATGGAATACAGGTATTCCCCCCGCAGGAGCAGGACGGCGTCCGCACACTGGTGCAGGTCCCTGTCTCCGATGTCCACATCGAAGACGCTGTCGTACACCCAGTATTTCTCCTTCTCGCTGCCGTCATGGTACAGGGGCTTCTCCCCATAGGGTTTCAGCTTCTGTCTGCGGAGGAATGCGCCGAAACCGCCTTCCTCCGCAGGCACCCTTGCATACCCGGTCGGTGGAGGATAACGCTCCTCGACGGTCGTCCCCTCCACATGGACCCGCTGGGAGGCAGCCGCAGGAGCCTCCATCGCCAGACGTCCCCTTTGCACCTCCCCTTCCTCGCCCCCGGCCCAAAAGCAGCCAACCATTGGAAGGGCCACCAGGAGAGGGAGGAACATCCTGATGGGTTGCCTCATTGTCCGCATGCCCCTCATTGGACCTGCACCCCCTCACTCGTTGTCTTTTTTCACCAAAGCTTCGTCTTCCACAGCCGCACTGATGGCTTCCTCCAGAAGATGCTTTTCCTCCACTTCCCGCAGCTTCTGCCGCACGGCTTCTTCCATGTCGTACTCCTGGGACAATCCGGCATACAGGGAGTATACCATCAGCACCAGGATGATGGCAAAGGGCAGTCCGGTCATCACCGATGCCGTCTGCAACGCAGACAGGCCGCCCCCGATCAGCAGGGTCGCCGCCACAACCCCCTCCATCACGGCCCAGAACACCCTCTGGGGCACGGGGGATTCCAGTTTTCCCCCGGAGGTCAGATGGTCCACAACCAGGGAACCCGAATCCGAAGAGGTCACGAAGAACACCGTCACCAGGATGATGCCCACGACGGAAAGCAGCTTCGTCAGCGGCAGATGCTCCAGCATGGCAAAGAGCGCGATGGACACGTCCTGCTCCACGATTGCGACCAGGTCCGCAAGCCCGTTGGTCTCCAGGAATATGGCGGTTCCTCCGAAAACGGACATCCAGAGGAAGGACAGCAGCGTGGGGAAGAGCATGACCCCGAACACAAACTCCCTGACGGTCCTCCCTTTGGAGATCCTGGCGATGAACATCCCCACGAAGGGGGACCAGGAAATCCACCAGGCCCAATAGAAGATGGTCCAACCGCCCTGCCAGTTGGTGTCCTTGAAGGTCTCCGCCCAGAAGCTCATCTGCGGCATGGTGGCCAGGTAATACCCCAGATTCTGGGTGAATCCGCTCAGGATGTAGACGGTGGGGCCCACTATCAGGATGAACAGCAGGAATACGCCCGCCAGCACCATGTTGATTTCGCTCAGCCTCTTGACACCCCCATCCAGGCCCATGACAACCGATGTGGTGGCCAGGGCTGTGATGCCCGCTATCAGGAGCACCTGGGTGGTTGTACTGATGCTGATGCCGAACAGGAAGTTTAGGCCCGCATTCACTTGGGCGACTCCCAAGCCCAGGGAGGTCGCCAGACCGGTGAGGGTGGCAAGGACCGACAGGACGTCGATCATGTTGCCCCAGAAGCCGTAGATTTTGTTTCCGATGACCGGGTAGAAGACGGAGCGGATGGTCAGGGGCAGTCCCCGGTTATAGGCGAAAAACGCCAGGCCAAGGCCCACGACGGAGTAGATCGCCCACGGATGTATTCCCCAGTGGAAATAGGTGGTGACCATGGACGCTTGGGCGGCTTCCGCCGACCCGGACACCACATCCCCGAACATGGGGGACGGCGTGCTTAGGTGCAGCACCGGTTCCCCTACGCTCCAGAACAGCAGCCCGATCCCCATCCCTGCGCTAAGGAGCATGGCATACCATGCAGGCTTGCTGAACTCCGGCTTGGCATTGTTCCCTCCGATCCGGATGCCGCCAAACCTGCCTAGGGAAAAGAACAGGGCGGCTGCGATGAAGAAGTTCGCGGCCAGGATGAAAAACCATCCCGCCTCCTTGGTGATGGCACCCAATGCGCTTCCGAAAAAGGCTTCCGCCGCCTCGGAGAACAACAGCGTGCCTCCAATGAAGATCGCCAGGAGAACGCTGGAAATAAGCGTGACATGGGGATGGATGTCGAAGCCGAACCCTTCCCAGTTCCCCTCACCGGGCTCCTTCCTGCCTGCATCGTCGAACAGGGATGCCGTAGGTCTGATCTGCAGTCCCTTGAACGGCTGCCGCTCCTTGATCGCTTTCCTTCTGGCTTCCGCTTCGGCCTTCTTCAACTTCTTCGCCAACGCCCGTTTGGAATCAAGTTCCCTTTTCTTGTCCTCCTCCATATCCATACCTCCTTTTGTACCCATTATAATCCTACAGCGCCCCTCTTACAACAGCCCTCTACAAGAAAGCATACTTCGTATGCATTCAGACTACACTAGGAAAGCTTGGTCCCAAACAAGCTTGGACGAACTTTCCTAGTGTAAAAAAAGAACGGCATGTCCATGGACATGCCGTTTGCGGTCACCATTTGATGATGCCGAAGGTCGCCAGCACGGAGCTCAACAACACCGCGATGATGAAGACGGGGGCGACATACCGGACCATGACGGTATAGAATCTTTTGGTCTGTATGGTGGAGGATTCGTTGGCTTCCTCCGCGATTTCGTCGGTCTTGAGGATGTAGCCGATGAAGATGCACATGAACAAGGCACCCACCGGCATCAGAACGGCGTTTGTGACGAAATCGAAAAAATCCAGGATCGCAAGATCGAAGATGGTGATGTGGCTCCAGATGCCGTTGCCCAGGGAAGAGGGCACACCCATCAGGATGGTGAAGATTGTCGTGACCGCAACCGACTTGTTCCTGGAAATCCTGTACTTGTCGCAAAGTGTGGAAACCACCACCTCCATCAGGGAGATGCCGGAGGTGATTGCCGCGAAAAGCACCATCAGGAAGAAGGCGCTTCCCACCAGGGAGCTCAGGGCCATGCTGCCGAAAACCTTGGGCAGCGTGATGAACATCAGTCCCGGCCCTGCACTCAGGGCTTCCGCGCTCCCGCCCGAGAAGGCGAATACGGCAGGTACGATCATGAAACCCGCCAGCATGGCCACACCCGAGTCGAAGACCTCGATCTGCTTCACCGATTTCTTGATGTCGTCCTTCCTGCTGAGGTAGGAACCATAGGTGATCATGATGCCCATGGCCAGCGACAGGGAATAGAACATCTGCCCCATGGCGGCCAGGACACCTTCCATGGAGAACCTGGAAAAGTCGGGAATCAGGTAATACTTCAGTCCATCCAAAGCCCCCGGAAGGGTCATGGCATAGATTCCGATCCCAAGGGAAAGGGCGATCAGCACCGGCATCAGGACCTTGTTGACCTTCTCGATGCCGTCCTTGATTCCCTTGAACACCACAAAGGCCGCCAGCAACACGAATACGATCTGCCAAAGCACAGGTTCCAGGGGACTTGTGATGAAGCCCACAAAGAAGTCGTCCTTTGCCGCCGCCAGATGCCCACCGGATGCGAAGGTGACCAGATACTTGATGATCCAGCCGCCGATCACACTGTAATAGGGGACGATCAGCGCCGCCACCAGCACGGCGATGACCCCGATGAACTTGAACCTCTTGTCCAGGGCTGCATAAGCGCCAATGGGGCTCAGCCTTGTCTTTCTGCCGATGGCGATTTCCGATGTCATGATGGCATATCCGAAGGTTGTGATGAAGAAAATATAAATCAGTACGAACAGCCCTCCGCCGTACTTTGCCGCAAGGTAGGGAAACCTCCAGATGTTGCCCAATCCTACCGCGGAACCGGCTGCCGCCAGTACGAAACCGATCTTGCTGGAAAACTCGCTTCTTTCTTGCATAATGTGCTCCTTTCTTCTTTCGCCAAAACACATTATAACATCGTCTCCAGCAGTGTCAACCGGAAAATGCTCCCCGGAAACAGAAACCCCCCGCAGGGGAGGATGGTTGCCGGCAACCGGACCTCTCCTTGCGGGGGCTTTCATGTGCTGTCACCGGACATCCACGATTGTTTTGTCCGCACCTACGCTGACGGTGAAAATGCGGGCATCGACAGCCGTATCCACGGCTTCCCAGGGCCTGTAGTAGTGGAATTCCAGCCGCACCGTGCCTTCACCCACACCCTTGAAAACCCACGTGTGCTGGCCGGCGGCACCCACCATGCCTCCATCGGCATCCGGTGCGGCATAGGCGTCGCTGTCCAACTCCAGTATCCCTTCCTTGTCCATCTGGTATGCCCAGGCATAGCCTGTGCTGGGGTTTTCCTGCAGCTTCACGGTGAGGAATAGGTCAAGGACGCTGTATTCCCCGGCTTTTTCGTCCAGACTCCGCAACACATTGACCATCATCACGGCCGCTTCCGCCCTGTTGACCAACCTCTCCGGATTGAAGGCCCCCTGGTAGCCCTGGATGATTCCCAAGCTCTTGAGCGCGTGCAGATGACCCAGGTCTTCCGCCGGAAGCGCTCCGGTATCGGAGAACACCGTTGTTCCCGCCGGGACGTCCATCGGTTCCAGATCCAACGCCTTCGCCAGCATCACCGCCAGCTGCAGCCGGTTCAGCTGGAGCTCCTTGTAGAACTCGCTTTGGGTGGCGATCCTCAGTGCGGTCTCTTCCCGCATCTGCTCCCTTGCCCAAGGCGGCAGCCGGTCCCAATCGATTTCAACGGCAGGTCCCGTCACCACTTCCATGGCCGGGCCCGTGGCCGTGTCTACGCCCGCTAGGCAGTTCCGCATCCGGCTCAGCATCATCACGCCTTCCGGACCGGAAATGTTCCTGTTCGGTCCGAAACTTCCATCGGGATAGCCCTTGACCAGTCCCCACTGGGCCGCCTCCTGTACCGGTTCCAAAGCCCAGTGGCGCTGGACATCAGGGAAGCCGGGGCCGGTTCCGTCCCGCAGGCGGTCCTGCTGTTGGATCCGTGCGGGACTGGTGATCTGCAGCCTGTCACGCAACCGGAGCATTTCAGAATCTTCCGCCATTGCCGGCACAGCCATGCCAAACAAAAGGATGGCTGCCATGCATGTTGCAAACAGTTTCTTCTTCATTTCTTTCACCTCCGTCGATCTGCTGATGCAGCCTTGCGGCTGCCTGGGTCCGGAAACAATCAAACCGATGGACCACCCCCTTTCATGGGATCAGTAGGCGTTAAGTTCCTCCAGCGTCTTCCGCGTCAGCCATTCGCTGTTGATGTCCGTCAGCACGAACAGGTAATCCCCAGCCTTCAGCACCGTATTGCCCCGGGGGAGAATCTCCTTTTCGCCCCGCTTGACGCTCACCAGCAGACACTTTTTCGGCCAAGGTATTGCGCTCACGGCCTTGTCCTCCATAGAGGATCCGTGCTGCACCACGATTTCCACAATCACCTTGTGGCTGTGCTCCTCCTCTTCCTGTATATGATGGTCGGAAACCAGCCTGTCCAGCAAGGAATCATAGATGGGCAGGCTCTTCATCAGGTCCGCCGCGATGTAGGCCGTCATGGAGACGATGGACAGGGCAAGCAGGTGGTGCAGGCTTCCTGTCATCTCCAGGATCAGCACGATGCCTGTGATGGGAGCCCTTACGATTGCGGCAAAATAGCCCCCCATGGCGAAGATGACGAAGTTGTGGAAAAGGGCAGGGTCAACGCCCAGATACCGGATGGCCACCGTGGCGAACATGGCTCCCTGTACCGAACCCAGTACCAGCAGCGGCAGAAAGATTCCCCCTGGAGCTCCCGACCCGAAGCTTACCATGGAAAAACCGAATTTGACCGTGAAAATAAGAAGCAGAAGGCCCAGGCCGTTTTCCAGATTCAGCTGTTCCACAATCCGGTGCCCTCCCCCAAGGACGATGGGGAACGCCAGCCCCAGCACACCCGCCAGCAGGAAGGGCAGGACGATCCGGTTGCGCTCCGTCAGAAAGCCGTTCTTCTTGTAGAGGGACTGCACCTGCAGCAGGGTCCGGTTGTAGAAGGCCCCCAACAGTCCCAGCAGTCCACCCATGACAACCAGCATCCAGTAATTCTCCAGCGGCATGGTTTTAGTCAAGGCGAAATGGAAGACGGGCTCGAATCCGAACACCTGCTTCGAGACGAATTCCGCAACAACCGCCGCCGCCATGGTGGACAGGAGGATCAGAGGGGAAAAGTACTTGAAGATCTCTTCCAGTGCGAACAGCACGCCCGCCAGGGGCGCATTGAACGCAGCCGCCAGGCCCGCGCTGGCACCGCTGGCCATGAGTATTTTCCTCTCCATCCGGCTTCTCCCCACCTTGTTGCCCAATCCCTCGGCCACGCTGGCCCCCAATTGGATCGACGGACCCTCCCGCCCCAGGGAAAGGCCCCCAGCGATGGCCAAGGTCCCCCCGATGAATTTCATCACCACGGTGTGCAGCCATCGCTGCTGGAAGTAGCCTAGGATGATTCCCTTCAATTGGGGGATGCCGCTTCCGCTGATCATCCTGTTCTTCGCGACCAGATGGGACACGATGAATCCTAGAAGCACCAGTCCCCCAAACAGCAAGGGAATCCATCCCATGTGCGTTTTGAAAAAACCGTACATGGCGAAGGCGAACTCCTCCGCCATCCCCAGCACGATCCTGTACAATACGACAACGGCTCCCGCAACAAGTCCTACGGCCAGGCTGGCCAGAACCAGCGGTATCTTCCTGTAGTCATGGGACGTCATGCTGTTCAAATTGTTTTTCATGCATTCTCTCCTTGTTTTAATCTACTTCAATTATCCTCCTTTTTTCCCTAGAATTCAAGTCATCCCTCGCCAACCCAAGAGCCTTTCTGAAAATCCGCCCTTCCACCCTTGTAATCCCCCTGCAAGAAGACTATAATTTAGTTGAAACCATCCTTGTCCCATTTTTCCAGAGAGGGGTTGAACCATGTACAAACTGACTGTAATCGAAGGGATGACCACAGCATCCATCTCCACACTGGAGGATGCCGGCGTGAGGAATGTCGATGACCTGCTGGCGGTCTGCGCCACCAGGAAGGGACGGAGCGAACTTGCCGCCAAGACCGGTTTTCCCGAAAAGCAGATCCTGACATGGGCCAATTATGCGGACTTGACCCGGATCAAAGGGGTGGGGGGCGAGTACGCCGAACTGCTGAAGGCGTCCGGCGTGGATACCGTTCCCGAGTTGGCCACCCGCAATGCGGAGCACCTCCTGCACAAGCTGCAGGAAACCAACGCAACCAAGGAGCATGTGCACAAGATGCCCACCCAGGCACAGGTGGCGGACTGGATCCACCAGGCCGCAACCCTGCCCCGAACCTTGAGCTATTGAAGATGGAACGCAGGAAAAATCCCGGATTTCCTAATTGGAATCCGGGATTTTTCCTGCGTTCCTCGGGCAGCTGGCGGATGTACTCCTCCGGGTCGTTCGCGTCGTGATGCATGGTCTCACCTTCCTTCCATCCGGGCGACGATTTCCCTATAACGCCGGGTAGCAGCTTCGGAAGGTTCCCCCTTCCTGCAGATCCAAAGGTCCGCCAGCTTCCGGCTGGGCCTCTCCACCACCATCCTGCCCTGGCTGTCCAGCTTCCCCGCCAGGGCGGCAAGGGCTTCCTGGAAACGTCGGTCCTTCCTGGCCTTGGGATAGTAGGAGAGCACATGGACATACTGGAAGAGGTTGTAGCGTAGAAAAGGGTATTCGACCTGCATGAAAAGGGTGACTCCCGGATTGGAGTGCTCGGTTTCCGGTCCCCTTCCGTAGGAGAACTTGTTGCAGCGCCAGCCGCCGTCCTCATACCGGTGGGCCAGCAAGTGGTCCAGCATTGCCTGCACCCTCCCGTCCTCTGCATACCCGTTCCGGCAGAGCGCGGCTGCCGCCAGCGCCGTATGGCAGGGGTAGACCGACCCCTTGGGGGCGATGCGGACCCGCCCGTCCGGACCGCAGGCGTCCAGCACGAGCTGGGCCGCACCCCGGAGGGCTTCGTGGGATCCGGGCACCTGGAGTTCCCCCATGACCAGGAGCGCCGTAAGGGTGCTGATGGGTTTCTCGATGCCGAGCTTCCCATCCGGGGTCGCCCAGAAATCCCCACCGTTGCTGTGGCGGAACCCAAGGATCCGTTCCAGGTCCTCCGCCGCCTGTTTCCGCATGTCCATGTCAAAACCTCTTTTCCAGGTGGAGCCCTACCAGCCTTCTGCAGGCCAGGGCGATGGCGCACAGCTTCTCCGGGTCCACGTTGTCCAGGGTGTCCTTTGGGGTATGGACGATTTCCGACAGGATCTCCCAGAGGTTCCCGGAGGAGATGGCAATGGCGGGGACGCCCTCCATGACGAACAGCATGTGGTCCCCTTGGTGCCAGGGTTCGATTTCGAGGAACGCTTCCGGATCCCCGAACGCCTCGGTGAACCCCCTGCGTTCCCTTTCCCCGCAGTTGAAGAGGCAGTAGGAGCTGGGCTGTCCCTTGTGCCCCGCCCCGTCCATGTTGACGGCCAGGGCGACTTCTCCCATCCTTCCCCTGTTTTCCTCCAGATACAGCATCTGGCCGGAGGCGGCGTAGTAATCCTCCCCGTTGACCGCCAGAAGCTCGATTCCGTAGTCCCCCCCATAGCCTTCCAGCAGCTCCGCCATGGCCAGCAACAGGACGACACCCGTGGTGTTGTCCAGGGCGCCGGGGGTTCCCTTCTTTGTATCCAGATGGGCGCAGAACACGATCCTCTTCTCCGTCCTTCCTTTTTTCCTCCCGATGACATTGTTTCCCGTCGAAGGGATCCGCTGGGAGTCGATCTCCAGGGAAAGCTTCTCCGACCGTTTGGAGAGGATCTTTCCCCCTTCCTCCTCAGTGAGATAGACGGAAGGGATGTGGAAATCCCCGTCCTCGAACAGGGGGAACGGGTATACGGCTCCGGCCAGTGCAGGATTCCTGGCGGTGACCGCCACGATGGCCAGAGGCTTCTTCGCCTCCAGCGTCGCCACCATGCGGCGGTGCTCCTCCGGATTGTAGAAGACGAAGTTCTTGGGCATGACCTGCTCCCTGCAAAGTGCACCATGCAGCACGGCGATCTTGCCTGTGAAATCCCTACCCTCCAGCTCCTGGAGCGTCCCTGCGGTCTCGTAAGGACGCTCCGCCAGGTCGCAGGGCAGGGAGTAGGGGGACGTCAGCACCTCCAGCGCCTCTTCCCCCAGGAGGAGCCTGCTTCCTCCGTCCCGCCAGTCGATGCAGGCAAACTCCGGTGTCTCCACCTGGAATCCGCAGGACCGCATCCGGTCTGCGATGTACCGGGCCGCCTCCTGGTTCCCGGGGCTTCCCACATGGCGGTTCCCGGTCCGCAGGCACAGCACCTCCAGGTCTTCCCGGATCCGACCGCATAACTTCGTTGACATCCGAACACCTCCCGACTTCGCCTAGGGTTTCTCCGTCTTCCAGATGTACTTCAGCGCACCGGTGGGGCAGGTGTCGATCACCCGGGCCACCTCCTCCGCATCCGCAGCGTCCGTGATGATCCAGGGTTTCCGGCCGAACTTGAACACCGCCGGATTCCCCCGCAGGCAGTTCCCCGAGTGCACGCAGAGGCATTTGTTGAAATAGACGTCTATCCTATCCCCGCAGTACTTCTTGTAGCCGTTCTCCAGCAATTCCTGCTCGTCTTGCGGCTTCTTCCCGTTGTCCATGATTTTCCTCCCTGTTAGAGTCTCTAGGTGTCCAGCTGCGTCTTCAGGACGAACAGTTCCACCAGGTCTCCCGTCCTGTTTCCTAGCTCGGACTGGACCCCCTTGGGGATGTTGACGACCTGCCCTTTCCCATAGACCTTTACTTCCTCGTCCTCCAACCCCACGCTGAGCTGCCCCCGGACAATCAGGGCATAAACCTCCGCATCCGTGGGGTGCTTGGGGAACACTTTTCCCGGGGGGATCACCACATGGTTCATCAGCAGGTTGTCGGCTGTGAACACGTTTTCGAAAATCTCCCGGTCCGTCAGCGTATAGCTGTAAATTTTCTCCATCCTGTCGCACCTCGCACATTTTCCAACAAACTTACCTAGTGTACAAAACAAGCGCCCCAATTTACAAATTCGAGCATCTGTAATTTGAGCCGCTTGATTCAGTTGTCGCAACCCAGACGGTCGCCTGCTTCTACTTCAGATCTTCCACTTTTTGCACGATTGAAGCTACGGGCTTGGAAACCGGAACGGTCTTTTTGGCCTGTTTCTTCTTCTTGTCGTTCTTTCTGATACTTTTGTCTCCCATGGGATGCACCTCCTCCATAGGTCCATTATACTCCAGAACCTCCCGTAAAACAATCAGGGGCGGAACTTGGCATGTCTGCCCTGGCTCTACCCCTTCTTCCGAAACAGATGATAGCGCTCCCGGTCCACGTATTCGATTCCCTGGTTCCTTCTGCGCATGCTTCCGGCCTGGACTTTTGCCTCGTCCCGGAAGAACTCCTCCGCCCCTTCCATCTGTTCCACCTTCCACCCTTTTTTTTCCAGCAGGTCCAGGATCCCTCCCTTCCCCAGCACATGTCCCGCGCCGATGACGATGAAGCAGCTCTTCCCCTGTTCCAGATACCCTTCAATCCGCTCCGTCATGTTCCTGTTCCTCTCCAGCCAGTAGATTTCAGCCAGCCTGGTCCCTTTGGACGCCTCCGCCTCCACAATCCTTCCGGCTTTTTCGGCGTTCCCTTCCCGGAGGAGGGATTCCATGGTCCGGAACTCCTCAAGGACCTTTTCCGGATCCTCCGGAATCAGCGCCAGCGCCTCTTCCCCGCACTCCCGGTTGATCCGGTTGGAGATTTCCTTGGACAGGGCCAGCCCTTCCGCCTCCTGGATCGGCTTCCCGCCGGCTGCGGCCCTGTGGGTGAAGTAGGTGTCCAGGCCGTATTCCATCGAATACCCTTCCCGCTCCAGAACGGTGTAGCGGAATGCGCCGGCCACGGCCATGGCATCCCATCCGCGCAGCCGTCCGTATTCCAGGCCGTACACCCTGGCCAATCCCCTGACCCGCTCCACGGTCTCCGGGGAGACATGCCGCTCGAAGGATTCCGACTGTACGGGCTGGGGCACCGGTTGGCGCAGGTCCCTTTCCGTCACCAGGACGGCGCTTTCGTCGAAGGCTGCCAGCAAGTCCCCGCGCAGGGGATACTGGTCTGGACTGGCGGCATGGGCCACCCCCGCCACATGGGACCGGACCCCGTTCCCTGTGACGATGAACACCATGTGACGGTCGTTCTTTTCCTGTTCCCCTTCATTGTATCGGCGGCTTTGGGAATTCCCCCACCGGCCCGCCAGATTCAGCAGGAGCACCAGCCCCAACAGCACCCCCAGCACCGCCGCAGTCTTCCATTTCGACATCCTGCCCTGCCCTTCCTTTCTCCAGGGGGACCCTGTAGACCCACGCCTGGGGGATCCGTTCCCGGATGATCCTGCCGTTCATGTTGTACCACCTTCCGCAACGGTCCAGGATCCCCCCATCACTGGTGACGACACACTCCTTTTCCGACAGGGTCCTGTCCACTTGGTTGATGGTCAGTACCTGGAGTCGGACAGGGCTTGCGCAAGCCAACTCCAGGACCAGGCTCTTCAGCCTGCCGGAATTGGAGACGGGCGCATCCAGGTAGAGGACGGCCTCCCCCACCTCCGCCCGCTCCAGATGCTGGAGGACCAGGGAGATGGCCGCCGCAGTCTTGTCGATGATCCGGTAGGTGCCCCGCAGTCCCGCCAGGTCCCGGATGCAACCGTCCATCCCCTCCAGAAGGAGGGAACCGGACAGGGCGGTCTCCAGGGTGATGATGGTGTTGAATCCGTCGATGTGGACCCTTCCTCCCGCTTCCAGCGTGGCCATCTCCCTCTCCTTGCGCCGGGAAAGCGTCTCTCCAGAAGCCGTGACCCTTCCCAGCGCGCGCCTTTGCCTCTCGGAAAGGAAGTGGTGGTTTCCCACGAAGCTTACGGACTGCTTCAGGCCGTAGCCCCGGTCCAGGAGAAAAACCAGCTCCTCTGCGGCCCGCTCCATCTTTTTCGCCCAGGAAGGCCCGAACTCCAACGGATCGTCGGGGGCGAATCCCCTTGCGGTTTCCTTGCGCATCTACCTGGCCACCTTTTCCATGAAGACCCGGAGGATATCCGGATCGAATTGTCCTTCCGCCCCCGCCTGCATCTCCGTCATGGCTTCTTCCCTGCCCAGGGCACTCCTGAAGGCGCTGCCCCTGGTCATGGAGTCGTAGGCTTCCGCGATGCTGATGATTCTGGACGGCAACGGAATCGCCTCCCCTGCCAGACCCCGGGGGTACCCGTTCCCGTCCATGCGCTCATGGTGGGCCAGGATATGCTCTGCAATCCTGGCCAATTCCCGGGTGTGTCTAAGGATCTGGAAGCCGATTTCCGGATGCCGCCGCATCTGTTCCCAGTCCCCTTCCGAAAAAGGGTCCGGACTGTCCAGCAGCCGGCTATCGATGCCGATTTTGCCGATGTCATGGTAGAGACCCGCCATCCCCGCCTCGTCCACTTCCTTCGGTCCCATCCCCAAGGCTGCAGCGGTTTTCCTGCAGAGCTGTGCCACATGCTCCGCATGGGGCTGTTGCTGGGAATCCTTCTGGTAGAGGCTCTCCGTGATCAGGCGGACCGCGTCCGCCCGGAAGCCGTTGCTGTCCATCAGTTTCCTACGGTACATATGGTCCTCGGCCTGCTTGTAGATGTCCCGGATTCCCTCATCCGTCCTGTGCTTGGTCTTCCACCCGAAGGAAACGGACAGGAGGATCTTGTCGTTCCTATAGGCTCCGATTTCCTCCTGGATCCGCTGCACGATCTTTTCCGCCTGCCACCCGTCCGTCCCCGGCAGCAGTACGATGAATTCATCCCCGCCAATCCGGGCAACCACATCCCCGCTGCGGCACTCCTTTTTCAGGATTCCGGCAAAGGCCTGGAGCAACCGGTCGCCCGAAAGATGCCCGAAGGCGTCGTTGGTCCATTTCAGTCCGTTGACGTCGGCCATGACCAGGGTCAGGGGGAGGTTCGCCCCCACATCCATCCTCCGGAGCTCCTCTTCGTAGAAATGGCGGTTGTAGAGCCCCGTCAGCCGGTCATGGTAGCTCAGGTAGTGGACTTTCCTTTCCGCCCGCTTCCGCTCCTGGATGTTGCGGCTCACCCCCACGACTTCGATCTCCCCCTCCTCGTTGAAGCGGAACTTGGTCGCCACCTCCACCCAGACCACCCCCCCGTTCTTGCAGGGCTGCTGGATTTGCGTGATGTGGCTGTTGGGCATGTCCGGATTCTCCAAGAACGTCTGGAAAGTCTGGGCGATTCCCTCCTGGACGACCTGCAGGGACTCCGGCGTCAGGGATTCCTCCAGGCTTTGGGTCATTGCCTCCTCCGCCGTGAACCCCCGCAAGGCCTCCACCGACGGGCTGATGTAGCTGAACCTGTTCCTGGTCAAGTTCAGGATCCAGATCACATCCGAAGCATATTCCGTCAGGAAACGGTACTTCTCCTCGCTTCTCCGCAGGGCGTCTTCCACCGCCTTCCTTTCGGTGATGTCCCTGGCGGCGGCGTAGATCAGGTTCCCGTGGGGATGGGACCTCCATTCGATGTGCCGGTAGCTTCCGTCCTTGCAACGGTACCGGTTGACGAAATTCAGGATTTCCTCCCCTTCCTTCAGGCTGGAGACCGCTCCAAGGGTCGCCTCCACATCCTGGGGATGGACCAGTTCCATGAAGGACATGCCGGCCAGTTCCTCCATCCCATACCCAAGCACGTTTTCCCATTCCCTGTTCAGCTTGCGGAAACGCCCGTCCATCTCCGCTATGCACAACAGGTCCAAATTGACCTCGAAGAACCTTTCCAATTCCAGTGCTTCCATGACACGATCCCCTCTCTCCACCACATAGGTAGATTTTACCATGCCCAATGGAGAATTGGTATCGGAAATGGAAAAAGACTCTCAGAAAGATTTCCCGCTTCTGAGAGTCTTTTTCTATTGCCTTGCGCATAACGATCCTTACAATCCCAAAAGGAACTCCTCTGTGGGCATTTCCAGTGTCTCCGTCATTCGGACATGGTCGTTCAAGAACTCCAGGACCTCCTGGCGATAAGTTGGATTGGAGACTACCGTCGGGACACCTCCGGTCTCAACGGTCATTTCCTTGGGAACGCCGTTGAACAGTGTCTGGGGCCCCATGGCAGCTGCCACATCGGCAATGAAGTTTCCGCCTGTCCTTCCGCTTCCATAGCGGGCGCCTATTCCATTGAACTCCAGGATTTTAGCCGCTACGGCTGGGGCCGCCATCGGTTCCACATATACCGGAACGACGACTTCATAGACCTCGACATCTACTTCGTCCGCATCCTCCCACTCGTCATAATTGCTGCTGGCTCCCCTTTGTTTCCTGACTTCAATCTGATACGTCACTTCGTAGAAGCCCGGATTTTTTACTGTCGCATCGAACAGGGCGGTTCCCGTATAGCTTCCTGACCAGGAGCCTCCTGAACCTCCAATTCCTGTGGGCAGGGCACCAACGGCAGGACTCGACTGCTCCGTCGCCCCGGTCCAGCTGTCCGACACGAACTGCACGGTCACTTGCCCTTCGTTGTCGCCTGTAATGCTGGTCGTTGCGGTCAAGGTGATGGTGCTTCCTTGTTCCACCCTATAGGCATCTGTGGACGATATCCGGGTGTCGATGGCTGTTTCCGCATTGCTTATTATCGTTGTGCCCAAAATCATGACAAGAACCAATGACAAAGTCAACATTCTCTTCTTCATAGTCTTCCCTCCCAATTCCAACCAAGAGGGCCGGTTACACTATTGGCTCCGTACAGCCCAAGTGTCCAATTACAGGCTGCACATCGTCGCCTCCCTTCCAAACCTTTCAAAATTGCGATTCCCTACAGTTCCCCCAACATCTCTTCTTTTCCGACCACCCCGCTCCCCTTCGGCATGCTGCGGCCCCATGGCATGGAATCCTCTTCCTGCAGGGCTTGCTGGCAAACATGGATGGAAGTGCAGACTCCCATCCAAAAAAAATGCTCCTTCCTGGTCGGTTACGCTACCAGCTCGCCCCGGGGAAAAGCGTCCAAATCATCCCTGAGGGTCATAGCTCCCAAATAAAAGCGCATTTGCGTGTTGACACCATTTTAGCCTCTTCCCGCGGAAATGTCAATGCAACTTGACGTTTCCTTGAGCGTTTTCTGTTTTTTTGCCCTGTGCTCCACAAATTTTCCTCTTGCCGTTCACATTTTGTTCACGGTGCTTGACACCAGCGGTGTGGTCTCCCTTCCCTCAGCGGGCCGCCAGCCGGTAGATCCTTCCGTCGAACGCCGCCACGTACAGCTCGCCAGCCTCGTCCACGCCGAAGGAGGCGATATTCCGCCCCGTTTCCACAAGGAGATGGTTGGCCATGGTCTCCCTGTCCAGGTACCAGAGTCCCCAGATCCGTCCGGACACATAATCCCCGTAGACATAGGCTCCCCCAAGGGTCGGAAGGGAACTGCCCCGGTACACATGCCCTCCCGTGATGGAGCGCCCCAAGGAATGACCGTACTCGAAGACCGGAAGCTCCAGTCCCTCCGGGTTGCAGCCTGTGGAGGGGTTATGGCAGAGGGTTCCTTCCATGATGTTCCAGCCGTAGTTCCCTCCGCTTTGGATGAGGTTGATTTCCTCCATCCGATTCTGCCCCACGTCCGCGGCCCACAGCCGGCCCGTGGGGTAGTCGAAGCTGAACCTCCAGGGGTTGCGCAGGCCATAGGCATGGATTTCCTCCCGGAACCCCTCCCCGTTCCCCACAAAAGGGTTGTCCGGGGGGATGGCGTAGTTCCCCTGGGGGCCGCTCCTGTCCACGTCGATCCGGAGAATCTTCCCCAGAAGGGATTTGCGGTCCTGGCCGTACCCCTGGGGGTCCCCTGCGCCTCCCCCGTCGCCGGAAGCGATGTAGAGATATCCGTCGGGACCGAAGGCCAGCTGTCCGCCGTTATGGTTCCTGGCAGGCTGGCCGTAGGCCAGGATGGTGGTCCCGCTCCCCGGGTCCGCCCGGTCGCCTGTGGCGGTGAACCGGGCCACCACCGTACGGGAAGCCTCGGTATAGTTCACATAAAGGAATCCGTTCCGGGAGAACTCGGGATGGAAGGCCAGCCCCAGAAGGCCCATTTCCGAACCGCTGTCGTCCACCCGGGACCGCAGGTCCAGGAACATCTCCCCAACTCCGGCACCCGGACCTGGCAACACAAAGATGACGCCTTGCTTCTCCACCACGAAGATCCGGCCGCTGCCGTCCCCGGCGTGTTGCAGGTCCAGGGGCCTGTTGAAGGAAACCCCTGGGAAGGCTTCCTCCAGGGCGAACCTTCCCGCCACCTTCTCCGGCTCCGGCAACACCAGGACCGGCAAGGGAACCTCTTCTTCAGTCGGTTCTTCCGCCACAGGCGCCTCCCCGGGTTCTTCCGGCAAGACGTCCGCAGGCAGGGACGGCAGGGGATCCGGCGGTCTGGCCGGCATTTCCAGGGGCTGTCCGCAGGCCCCAAGGAGGAAGGCCGCAAACAACACGGCGGTCAGGCCCCACAAGTTTATCTTCTTCATCTCCATCGCCTCCCAGCAACGAATCCATTTCCACGAACGTTCACCAAAATTCCACATCCCGCAGGATCAGGTCCTGCAAAAAGGGGGCGGCCCAAAACATCCAGACCCCCAGACCCAGAAGGCAGGCCACCAGGACCCCCGTCCCGAAGAAGGCCAACCCCCGCTTCCAGCCCAGCAACCCGAAGCTGCACAAGAGCAGCACGGCGAACACCGCTGGAGCCACCTGGAAGCCCCTCCGGACCCTTCCGATCCAGGTCCGGGCTTTCTCCAGCCGGCCCAGCTCCTCCTCCCCCAGCATGTCCCGAAGGAACACCCGGTCCGGAACACCCATTCCTTCCAGCACCGCTGCGGCCGCAACCCGCATCTGGCCTTCCTCCGGGCGCAGGAACGGTGGCAGGGACAACCTGTCCAGCTCCTCCGTCAGGTAGGTCCCCACCAATTCCTTGCTGGGCCCCAGGTCCACGGCCGTTTCCAGGACCTCCCTTCTCCCCTCCAGGTAATCCAGCACGTCCTCCACCACTGCCTGGGTCTCCAGGGTCAACCGTGTATCCTCGATGACCCTCCCGATGGCGGAGGCGACCGGTGCCCCCAGTATCGTCCCTTCCAGTTCTTCCAGTTGCTCCGTCACCTCCCCCGGCACCAGCTCCGACAGGCGCCTCTCCACCTGGAAGGGCATCTTGCCTTCCACAACCAGGGCTCCGTAATAGGAGTCGTCCAGAATCGTCCGCTCCACCTCCAGCCAGACCACCCATCCTGCCCCCAGCACCACCACCAGGAGAAAGACCAACACCTTGGCCAGCATCCGCAGATATCCCATGGGTCACCACCTCCTTCCTATTCCTCGATGGTCGCAAACCGTGTCAGCATCCGCCGGACCAGGACCCTGTAGAGAAGGGCCGCCAGCAGGAGCAGCACAAAAAGGATGGAACCGGAGAGGAGGAGTGCAGACACCTCCGCACGGATCATCCGGTAGGCGGCAAACCCGATGCCCGCCGTCAACAGGGCTCCCGCCCCCATGGCAAAAAGCACGTTCATGTTCTGTTTCACCGCCCTCTGGGGGTTGTCCCAGGAGAGGAGCGGCCTGTTGATGTCTATGAGCAGGCCCAGCAGGATCAGGGGCAGGGAGCCGGCGATGCCCAACAGGGCGGCCAACGCCAGGTCGGTGGCCCTCATGGGCAGATGGAACCGGATGCCTCCGGAAACCACCGCCACCGTTACCACCTGCAGCAGCAAGGGGGACAGGGCCTTGCCCCCGATCTGCTCCCAGGGCCGGGCGGGGATGGTCCTGGTGATCCAGAAGCATTTCCCCTCCCGGGAGAAGGCGGTGGAGGCCGTGGGATTCATCGCCGCAAGCAGCATGTGGGCCCCGGCGGTCCCAAAGGTGAACAAGGTACGGTGTTCCACCAGGAGCCCCTGAAGCATCTCCATTCCAGACACCGTCCCTGTAAGGACCGGCATGGCCAGCAGCAGGAATGGGACCAGCACCACGATGCTCACACAGTTGAACATGAAGATCGGCGTCTTCATCAGCGTCAGGAAGTCCACCTTGAAGATGGACAGGACAGCCTTGGCGGGCTTCCCCGCGGCCTTCTCCATCTGCTCCCTGGTGAGGGCCTTTTTCCTGGCCTGGGACTCCTTCCCTCCGACGATCCCTCCCAGATACAGCTTCTCTCCCGCCAGAACCATCAGCAGGAACGCCCCGGCATTGGACACTCCCAGCAGGGCCAGGGGGACCAGGACCCCCGCCCCCTTGACGTACAGCGCCTGGGAGCTCCATCCGGAAAGGGGATTGACCCTGGAAAGCATGTCGATGAGGGCCTTGCTGTCCTGGAAAAGCTGGGCGAAGAACGCCTGCTCCTCCCCCGGCGGCACCTGCATCATCCGGTTCTGCACGAAGATCTGCCCGCCCAGGACAAAAAACAGGAACAGGAACATGCCCGCCAGGCGGATGAGATCCTTCCTCCCCTTCACGTTCGTCACCCGCATGAGGGCGATGACCAGGATGGAGGCTATGGCCAAGGGCAGGACCGGCACCAGCAGGAAAACATAGGCCGCCCGCAGGAAATACCAGAGGCCGCTCCCGGCGAAGGAGGCGTTCACCGCCAGCACCGGAATGAAGAACACGCCTACGACCAGATACTCGAAAACCAGCACGGCGAGGAATTTGGAAACGACGATGGAACGCCCCTTTACCGGAAGGGGGATCAGCATGTCCGTGTCCCTGGAAAAATAGTAGTAGGACAGGACATACATCAGTCCCAGGAAGAAAACCAGGAATACGGCCATATGCTGGAACAGGCCGATGAAATACCGTTCCTGGTTGATCATCAGCAGGGACATCCCCACCTGCCGGACGAAACGGATGTACAGCACATAGGAAGGGATGAGGGATAGGAAGATGACCACGAAGAAGAGCAGCATGAGCCTCGCCCTTTTTGTCCTGTAGTTCCTGGGATGCAGGCCGTGGAGATTGAAATTGTTGACCAGCGCGGCCCTGGTCAGGATAAGGATTTCCCTCATGCGCCCGTCACCTCCAGGAAAATCTGTTCCAGGGATTCCTCCCTGCCCGCCTTGGCCCGCAATTCCTCCATGGTTCCCTCGGAAATGATCCGGCCCTTGTCGATGATGGCGATCCTGTCGCAGATCCTTTCCGCCACCTCCAGGACATGGGTGGAGAAGAACACCGTTTTTCCCAGCCCACACATGTCCCGCATGACCTCCTTCAGGTTGAAGGCGGATTTCGGGTCCAGCCCCACCATGGGCTCGTCCAGGACGAAGAGGTCCGGGTCGTGGAGCAGGGCCCCCGTCAGGACGATCTTCTGCTTCATTCCGTGGGAATAGGAGTCGATCAGGTCCCCCGCCGCGGCCTCCAGATCGAACAGCTGCAGGTATCTGGCCATCCGCTCCTGCCGGTCCGTCTTCGTCACCCGGTAGACGTCCGCCATGAAGTTCAGGTACTCCACCCCCTTCAGCTTCTCGTAGACCTGGGGGTTGTCCGGCACATAGCCGATCTTCGACTTGGCTTCCAGGGGGTCCACCAGGGTGTCGAATCCGTTGATGCGGACCGTCCCCCCGTCCTGCTTCAGCAGGCCGGTGATCATCTTGATGGTGGTTGTCTTTCCGGCGCCGTTGGGGCCCAGGAAGCCATAAATCTCCCCCTGTTCCACATGGAAGGAAATGTTGTCCACCGCCTTCACGCCGCCTTTTGCGTAGGTTTTCGTCAGGTTACGTATCTGCAGCATAAAAGTCCTCCTGTTATCTTTGGTTTCCCTTGATGAATTCCGCCACGTCCTCCACGAGGGGCGGATGGACCTGGTTCTTCACCTGGTACTCTGCCGGAGAGGGTATCCCCTCCCCCTCCATGAGCAGGTGGTTGACGCCGGGATAGAGCCGGAAGCTGTAGTTCTCCTTTTCCTCCAGCGCTTCCCGCATGATCTCATATTCCTTCAGCGGGACCTGGTAGTCCCGCTCCCCGTGGAGGACCAGCACGGGCTTGACCATGGCTTTGGCCATGCCCAACGGGTCGTAAGCGGCCAGGTCCTCCCAGTAGGCCTTGTAGGCCCCCAGGACGGACTCGTCCGCCCCGATCCGTTCCGGATACCTTGCCTTCTCCGCCAGTTCCCTGGTCCGATCCAGATTTTCCGCCTCTTCCGGGCTCAATGTGCCGTCCAGCATGGCCAGGTACTCCACCTGGTAGGGGAAGAGCTCCGGCAGGCTTGTGAGCATGCCCGCCGCCATCATGAAGCCCGCCGCCTCGGGAGCGGCCTCTGCAATCCGCGGCACCAGATGGGCCCCCAGGCTGTGCCCCAGAACGAAGATCCTGGATCCGTCCACCTCCGGCAGGGAGGAGACGAACCGGACCGCCTCCGCCGCGTCGTCGATGGTCTCCCCCTGCACGGTGAACCCCTTGTCCTGAGCCACCGCCTGGCCGTGGGTGTAGGTCCGCTTGTCGTACCGGAACACCGCAATCCCCTTTTGGCCCAGGGACCAGGCCAGGTCCCGGAAAGGCTTGTTGGGTCCGATGGTCTCGTCCATGTCGTTGGGGCCGGAGCCGTGGACCAGGACCACCGCCGGGAAGGGGCCTTCCCCCTCCGGAAGGGTGATCCTGGCCTGCAGCGGGAACCCTTCCAGGCCGAAGGTCTTTTCCTCCTCCCGCAGGCCTTGGGGCAGGGGGGCGTCGTCCTGGGCTTCGAAGGTGTGGGGGGTGAAATTAAAACCGGAAATCAGCCCCTTCTTGTCGAAGACCACGTTGGCGTTCAGGGACGCTGTCCGAAAGGCGAGCCCCCGGGTGTAGATGGTGTAGTCCCCTTTTTCCGAAATCTCTTCCCCGGTGTAGCCCACAAACTCTCCGTAGGTCTGGATCACCTGGATGAAAATCTCCTCATACCGCTCGGGACCGACCGCCTTGGTCATTGCACTGTCGTGGGGATGGTTCCCGTATGCGTCCTCGTACCTTCCCTCCAGCAGGTCCTCCAGGTAGGCGGCCCCTTCCGTCCGCGCATACGCTTCCGTCATTGCGAACGGGGCGTTCTTTTCTTGCCCTTCCGGGTCCTTCACCTTGCAGGATGCCATCCCCAGCAGGGCAAGGCAAAGCATCGTCAGCAGGATCCGCAGTCTTTTTTCCATGTTCTTCTCCTTATGGCGTCTACTCGTAGATTTTTCCGTATTCCCTGTCCAGCTTGTAGTCCACGTTCCTGAGCTTGGCGATGATATCAACAGCATAGGGGCATTTGGGCATGCATTCTCCACAGCCGGTACAGGCTTTCGCATCGATGTCCAGGGCCGCGTATTCCCTTTCCGCCCGCTCCTTGGTTCCAAACCAGTGCTTCAACCGCTCCTTCAGGGCATAGTTCCCCGCATCCGCCACATCCCCGTCCCCCATCTGGCGGTCGAAGATCCCCTCCAGAAGGAAGATTCCGGGAATGTCGATGCCCTGTGGACAACCGGCACAGGCGCCGCATTGGCGGCATACATAGTTGCCCAGTTCCGGGGCCGTCCGCAGCAGTCCCTCCACCTCTTCCTCCGTCATCGGCCGGTGGGTTCCGACCAGCTCCAGGTCCATCTCCAGCATCTCCCTGGTGTTGATTCCAGCGACCACTACGGAAACCGGCTGGCTCAGGGCAAACCGGAAGGCCGCCTCCGGACTTCTATGGAGATACCCGTCCCCCAGAGCCTTCATCAGGATGACGGCGGCCCCTTTTTTCCGGGCCAGCGGGACCAGCTCTCCCAGGATCGAGGGGAAATTGCAGTGGTCGAAATAGTTTATGGTGGTCATGACCGCTTCGAAGTCGTACCGCTTAAGGGCCTCCACCAGTACGTCCGGCTGGCCGTGCATGGAGATGCCGATGTGCCCGATTTTCCCCTGGATTTTCGCCTCCTCCGCGGCCCTAAGGGCGCCGTCCGGGGAGAGTATCTTCTCCAGCGTCTCGTTGGAGTCCACCGCATGCATCAGCAGCAGGTCGATGCGGTCCGTACGGAGGTTTTGCAGGCTCTGCTCCAGCCGTGCCTTGCAACCCGCATAGTCCCGGTCGTGGGCCTTGGTCGCCAGGACGTACTCGTTCCTCCTGTGGGCCACGGCCCGGCCGATCTTGATTTCCGATTCCCCGTCCCCGTAGCTGGGGGCGGTCTCGATGTAGTTGCCGCCTCCGTCCAGATAGGCGTTCAGCAGCTCCGCCGCCACCGGATAGGGGACCTCGCAGAGATGGAATCCGCCGAACCCCAGCACCGTCGTCTCCAGTCCCGTATTTCCTAACTTTCTCTTTTCCATGACACTCCTCCTTCCAGTCCTCCCACAACTCCTCCAGCAGCCACATCCCTACCATTTCCTCAATTTGAAATAGCTCAGCATGCCGGCGGCAATCGCCACACAGACTGCGGTGAAGATATGGATCGCATTGCGGTAATCCATTCCGGGAAAATATTTGAAGTTCATCCCGAACACCCCGGCCAGAAACGAAAGCGGTATGAAGATGGTGGAGAACACCGTCAGCGTCATGATGGTCTTGTTCATGTCCGTGCTCACCTTGGCCATCTGCATCGCGTAAAGGCTGTCGGTCATCTCCCGGTAGGATTTCACCGAATCGGAAATCTGCTTCAGGTGGTCCATGAGGTCCGCATAATAGGGGATGATCCCGTGGCTGAAGTAGTCGCTTTCCCCCATGGTGAAGTTCTGGATGGCTTCCCTGATCGGGCCGATGACGCTCATCAGGTAGAGGAGCTCCTTTCGAAGGCGGTAGACTTCATCGGTGTTGGAGAGGTTCTCCTCCAGGACCTTCACCTCCAGTTCGTTGAAGGCGGAGGCGAAGCTGTTGATGATCAGGAAGTACTGGTCGGTCAGGGCATCCAACAGGGAATAGAAGAGGTAATCGATGGGCATGGCACGGATCCTCCCGTTCCCTTGCACCAGATGCTCCTTCACTCCGTCAAAGACGTTCCCGGCGATTTCCTGAAAGGAGATCAGCACCTTGTCCGCAAGCACCATGGATACATGTTCGTGTTGGACCAGCTCCTCCTTCAGGTACACCATCTTGAAGATGGAGAACAAGTACCCTTCCCGTATTTCTATCTTGCTTCTCTGGGACACGTGGACCACATCCTCCAGGTCCAGAAGGTGCACCTGGAACTTTTCCCCGATCTTCCTGATCAGCTCGATGTCATGGAGTCCGGTCACGTTGATCCAGTATTTCTTGTCTTCAATCTGGAGTTCGTCGATGTCCCGCAGCAGGTACCTTTGGCACCCGTCCTTGCCATAGGCAAGGACCTCCAGGGTGACCTCCACCTTCTTGTGGGTCCCGGTGTAATTCAGGCTCCCCGGCAGTTCCCCCACGCCGCTTTTCTTCAGATGGTTGATGTTGAAAGGGTCCAGCAGCCGCATGTTCCACCTCCTGTCTGCACGGTTGGGACTGGTCCGGGGGACGGTTCTTCCGGACCAGTCCTGGTCCAAGGGCGGCCCGGATTCTCCTGCGAAAATCCGGGCCGCCCCCCTCCCATACTTAATCCGCTTCCATGAAACGCCTCGTTGTTCCGGCACCTTCATCATACCACAAAACAGCTTTTTTTTCACGGGTCCGGAGGGTTTTCATCTGCCCAAGTTTGGGCCGGAAGAACCGTCCCCGCGGACCATTTGGTGCTTTACGGAAGGCCGTTTTTGGTATAGCATGGAGGTATGCAGTACTTTCCAGCATGACAAGAAAGGGGGGATGGGCATGGAAGAGGCAACTAAACGGAACACCCATTGCGTCATCGTGGAGCATGTGGACAGGTCCTACGGAAGGAAGCAGGTCCTGTTCGACATCAGCCTGCGCCTGGGCCATGCCCAAATCCTGGGGCTGCTGGGACCTTCGGGCTCCGGCAAGACCACTCTGATCCGTCTGGTCGCAGGCATCGACCGTCCCGACCGGGGGGTGGTCCATCTTCTGGGAGAGCGTCTCCCCCGGCTTTCCATGATGGGCCGGATCGGCTACATGGCCCAGGCGGACGCCCTTTACGGGGACCTGACCGCCCGGGAGAACATGGGCTTCTTCGCCTCCATGTACCCCCTGGGACGGTCCCGGAAAAAGGAGCGGATCCAGGTGGTGCTGGATCTCCTGGGACTGACCCCCGACGCCGACCGCCTGGTCCGGGAATATTCCGGGGGCATGAAACGCCGCCTTTCCCTGGGGATTGCCCTGCTCCACCAGCCGCCGGTCCTGATCCTGGACGAACCCACCATCGGCCTGGACCCCCTCCTGCGCCAGACCATCTGGGAGGAGCTTTACCGTCAAAAGGATGCGGGCGTGACCATCATCATCAGCACCCACGCCATGGATGAAGCGGAAAAATGCGACACCCTGGGGATGCTCCGGGAAGGCCGTCTGATCGGCTCCGGCTCTCCCGGGGAGGTCAAGGCGGCTGCGGATGCACAAACCATCGAAGAGGCTTTCATCCGGTTGGGGGGTGGAGGCCTATGAGGATATGGGCCGTCGCCCTGAGGATCCTCCGCCAGCTGGGCCACGATTGGCGCACCATGGCGCTGATGGTCCTCTCCCCGATTTTCGTGATGACACTCATGTCCCTTATTTTCAACAGCGAGGAGTACAACCCCCGGATCGGCATCGTGAACGCCCCCGCCTCCTTCGTGGAACGGCTGGAGGAGAAGGATGCGGTCCTCTTCCGGTACGACGCATATGGAGCGGAAATGGCCCTGGCAAAGGACCTGGTGGACGGTGTGGTGGACTTCTCCAACGGGTTGCCCACCCTGGAGATGGAAGGCAGCGACCCCGGAAAAAGCATGGCTGTCCAGCGTCTGGTGGAAGCCGTCCTTCGGGAGCCCCCACGCTCCATCGCCCGGCCTCCCCTGCTGGAGGTCACTTACCTCCACGGCTACAAGGACATGGCCGCCTTCGACAGCTTCGGCCCCATCCTGATCGGCTTCTATGTCTTTTTCTTCGTGTTCCTCATCGCCGGGGTCTCCTTCATCGGCGAACGGAACAACGGGACCTTGGAGCGGATCCTGGCCACGCCCCTGCGGCGGTGGGAGGTGGTCGCCGGCTACATCCTGGGGTTCGGCTTCTTCGCCGTCCTCCAGTCGGGCCTCATCGCCTGGTACTCCATCCGGGTCCTGGGCATCTTCATGGTAGGCTCCTTCCCCCTGGTCCTGGCGGTGACTTCCCTGACGGCCATGGTCGGCCTGGCCATCGGAACCTTCATCTCCGCCTTCGCCGACAACGAACTCCAGATGATCCAGTTCGTCCCCGTGGTCATCGTTCCCCAGCTCTTCTTCTCGGGGCTCTTCGACCTGGGGACCATGCCGAAGCCCCTCCAGATGGCCGGGCGGGGGATGCCCCTCTGGTATGTGGCCGACGCCCTCCGCAACATCATGATCCGTGGAACCGGATTCGAGGAAATCCTGCTCCACATGGGGGTGCTGGCGGCCACCTGCCTGCTCTTCGCCACCGCCAACGTCCTGGCCCTGAAGAAGTACAGGCGACTCTGACCCGGGAGGTGAAACCATGGAAGAAAGGAATCGTTTCCGGAACACCCTGATTCCGGGGATACTTGCGGTCCTGACAGGCCTATCCGTCGCCAGCTGCGCACCGGACCGGGACACCCTGGTGCTTGCGGGAGACATCCAGAACAACATCCATCCGGTGACTGCCACCGTCCAGGGCCAGCTTGTGCGGATGGAAAAGGGAATGGGGGAGACCGTGGAAAAAGGGGAGGTCCTGGCGGTGGTTGATGACACGGACGCACGGCATGCGGCAGGACAGATGGAGGCCATCGTGAAGATGCGCCAAGCCCGTCTGGGTGAACTCTTGGCAGGAGCCCGCCCCGAACAGTTGGCCCAGGCCCAAGCCCAGGTCCGTGCCGCCCAGGCCCAGGTGGAACTGCTGCGCGCCGGGAACCGGCAGGAGCAGATCGCCCAGGCGGAAACCGGGGAGGCCATCGCCTTGGAAGGGGTGGATGCAGCCCAGGCCAACCTGGAATTCCTGGAACGGCAGCGCGACGACCTGCTCTACCTGTACGAGGAAGGGGTGGGCACCCGGGTCGAGGCTGACAACGCCAGCCACCGCCTGGACGCCGCCGCCTCCCAGCTGGCCGTGGCCCAGCACCAGCTGGAAAACAGCCGCCAGCAGCTCCAGCTCCTCAGGTCCGGCTCCACCGCCCAAGCCATCAAGGCGGCTGTGGCGAACGTGGACATGGCCAAGTCCCAGCTGGCGCTGCTGGAGAGCGGCCCTACGCCCCAGGCGCTGGAAATGGCCCGGGCGGAGCTGGAGCAGGCCAAGGCCCAGCTGGCCCAGGCCGAAAGCTGGCTGACCCGGCACACCATCCTGGCACCGGAGTCAGGCACCGTCGTCAGCAGGAACCATACCGTCGGCGACATGGTCAATCCGGGGGCCTGCATCGCCGACATCGCCGCGGCGGGGGAGGTGTATGTCCTCTGCCATCTGCCCGTGGAGCACCTGGAAAGGGTCGTCTACAACCAGGAGCTGAAGGTCCTGGCGGGCCCCCAGGGGCGGGAATTGTCCGGCAGGGTGGTCCACATCGGCCTCCAGAGCGCCTATGTCCCCAAGGACCAGCAGTCGGTGGCTGAAAGCGGCCGGACCGCCGTCAAGCTCAAGGTGGCCATCGACGACCAGCAAGGCACCTGGAAGTCCGGGATGCAGGCGCTGGTGGAAATCCCCCTCTCCCATTGATGTCCCACTGAACGCAAACAGGGCCGGTCCAATAAGGACCGGCCCTGTTTGCGTTGCTTCACTTCCAGGCTTCCATGACATCGTAGTGAAGCCCTCCATCCGGGTAGTCCGGCACCAGGCCCAGCCGCCAGAAGGAGACGCCCCGGATTCCGAACATCTTGGCCAACTGCACCTTGTCCCGGACGCTGCGCCCGTCCTCATACCAGAGGAAAATCTCCGTCCCGCTCTCCGTTCGGTAGGTGATGTACGGATTCCTGTAGACTTCCGAATATCCCATGACCGTTCCCGGCGCCGTAAGACGGCTGTACACCGTGGGTGTGGCGACCTGGACCGGCGTGCCGCTGACCAGGAGACCGTCGGAGACCGTCCATGCAATGCTCGTGAAGCTGATGGCCAGCGCGACCTTTTCCCTGTCCTCCACGCCGGTGATGGGGTCGGTGACCGCCCGGAGTGCATAATACACCTGGCCGATGGGTGTCAGCGCTGCGTTCCTGTGCCAGGCGGTCCCTTCATAACCCTGGAGGGAGGTCGGCTGGTAGTCGTGTGCCATCAGGACCACCTTGTCCGCCAGACGGCCGATGGTCCGGTAATCGTAACCGTCGAAATAGGGGGAATTCCAGACCGCCGGATGCACCATGACATACAAGGTTTTTCCCGTGGAGGCAAGTCCTGCGGCCAGCTCCTCCAGGAAGGCGTTGTACCCTTCCTTCATTTCCCCGCCCCGCAGTCCTTCAAAGTCCACCGTCACGCCGCTGTAGGGGTTCCTTCCCGCAGCCTCGTAGGTCCGGGCCAGCTCCTCCAGGATTGCCTGGACCGCCTGGGTGCGTTGGACCGGATCCAACAGGATGGCTTTCCCCATATTCGTGTTGCTTCCGTCGGGAAGCGTCACGTTCCTTCTGGCGTCCATGAAGACGTTCAACTTGAGCGGCGTGCCGTTGGTCTCCAGGTAGCCGGTGATGTCTTCGTAGGAATCCGGAACACGCCACTCGTTGCCGCTCCTGCCGGTGGTGTCCAGCAACGCCCCCTCTTCGGGGTCGAAGCCCATCTGGCTCCAGCCTGCGCTGACCGCATCCATCTCCCCCGTCAGCTCCCGCTGGCCGAAGGAGGAAAAAGCATAGAACCCGTGGAACCAGGTTGTCGGGCTTTTCCGCTTCTCGTAGACCCGCACCAGCATCGCCGCCGCTTCCTCCCGCTTCGCGGTGCTTTTGGGCGCAAAGGTCGTGGCGCCGGTGCCCCGGATCATGCCGATGTCATAGGCGACGGTGATGTATCCGGCATTGTCCGAAACATCCGCAAAGGGATGGCCGTAGCGCGCGGCGTTCCCGGCGATCCCCTGGTATCCGAAGGCCCGCACCAGCATCACCGCCATTTCCTCCCGGAGGATTGGAGCGTCGGGGTTGAAAGTCGGAGTCTTCTCCACGACGCCGTTTGCCAGCGCGGTCTCCACATAAGGGTAATGCCATTGCCCCCGGGCCACATCCGGATAGGAAGGCGTCGGCGGCTCCACCGGCTCCCACTGGAACATGCGGCACAGGATCGTCACGAACTCCGCCTTCGTCACCGGCCGACCGAATCCGAAACTGTCGCCTCCTGTGCCCTGCATCAGTCCGTACCTGCTTGCCGCATCCACATATTCCTCCGACCAGTTCCCCCCAGGCACGTCGGAATAGCGGGTAACGGCGGAAACCCCGGCCGGCAGGACGGCAACCAGCAGGGAAAGGCTCACAAGGATGCAGACCGCCGTTCTTTTCATGGAAACACCTCCTAACTTCAGCTCAGTTTCTTGACGAACTCCGACTTCAGTTTCATGGCGCCGAAGCCGTCGATCTTGCAGTCGATATTGTGGTCCCCCTCCACCAGACGGATGTTCTTGACCCTTGTCCCCATCTTCAGGTCGGAAGCGCTTCCCTTCACCTTCAAGTCCTTGATGATGGTCACGGAGTCCCCGTCGTGCAGGATGTTGTTGTTGGCATCCCGGACCACCAGCCCCTCCGCTTCTTCGGATGCTTCCGTTTCCGGGGACCATTCATGGCCGCATTCGGGGCAGACCAGCAGGTTTCCGTCCTGGTAGGTATAGGGCGAGTTGCATTTCGGGCAATTTGGCAGTTCGTTCATTTTCGTTCTCCAATCGTTTTTGTTTTTCGGACCGTTGGCAGGCCGTTTCTCCCATCCTAACGGACTTGGCGGTTTTTTTCAAGATTGTATCTCACAATCTCCTGGATGAGGTCCGCATCCAAAGGCACCTCTTTAGGCAACCGGATTGCGCCCTTGGAGATCTTGTAGCCCGCCAGCCTGTCCGCGAACCTTTCGATCGTCTCAACTTTTCCATCATTCTCCATGCATTTCCTCCACCTGGACCAGGATTTCGTTTCTGCGGAACATGGGGGGCACGAAGGGCGCGTCGTAGAACGCCAGCATGGCGCTTGAACGCTGCCGGAAGCCCTTATCTACCATCCATGCCTCCAGAAGCTGCAGCTTCTCCTTCTCCTTGCTCCTGTTCGACAGTCCGCCGTAGCGGATGGCTGCGAACGTGCCGCTGTCAAAGGCCCTGATGTGCAGGTACGGATTGTTGGGCCTAGGCACCTGCTCCCAATGTTCCTTGGGAACAACGAAGGCCATCTTCTTTCCCTCCCCGCTCATCTCTTCCAGGACGGGCACCGTCATGCTGATTTTTTGTCTTTCCGCATTGTCGCTGCCGATGTAGCGGAAGAGTGTCCCGAACCCATTGCTGCTGAAGGGGTCGGCTTCATTCTCATACTCCACCACGAGGAAGTCGGAATACCTGCGGAGCTCGAAAGGCTCCTCCTGCAGCACCACCTGGTATTCCGGCGTTTCATATTTGGACATATGCTTCACCTCACTCCAATCCTTTTCTGATCCTTGGAGCCAGCACCGCGTAGACCACACCCCCGATGACAGCCACTATGCCCGCATACAGGAGCACGTCTCCCCAGCTGGCGCTATCCGCCAACACTTCCCTGATGCCCTTGTATACCCAATAGAAAGGAATCCAGTAGAACAGGAACTGCCATCTTTCCCCCATAACCTCCACCGCGGCCACGGAAGCGAACAGGGGAAGGAACAGGATCTTGATGCTGGCCGCCGCATTCATGATGTCGTCGTTGTTGATTCCTTGGATGAATCCGATGAGGACGCTGATGAGGGACAGCGTCAGGAGCAACAGGATCACCTGTCCGAGGTTCACACCGGCAAAACCGGTTGCACCCAGCAGGAGTACGGTACCGGCCACAGGCACCAGGATGCCAATCAGGCTTTTCCCCAGGATGAAGCCGCCCCGGGATAGGGGGGTTACGTTCACCGCACTGATTGTGTTGTCCACCTTCTCCTCCACAATGCTGATGGCAATCAGCATGCCCCCCAGCACGGACGCAAACAGCACCGCCCAGGCCACCAGCATCCTTTTCAGAGGCGGCATCGTCCGACCGAAGTCCACAATCTCCCCTCTCGTGTCCTGGACCGTAACACCGAAAGCGTGATAGGTGACCAGCGCCTTTGCGTATTCCACGACGGACTCCGGCTCATTTCCCTGGGTCGCAAGCACATACCCGCTTTCTCCGGGCAGGATCCCTATGATGTTGTCCCGTTTCCGAAGCCTTTCCTCCATGGCCTCCTCACTGTCGAAGAGCTCCACATCGGCAAAGTTGTCCAAGTAGGCTGCCTGCTCCAGGTTTTCCCCCTCCAGCAGGGCCAGGTTCACCGTGGTTTCGTTGATTCCTGGGATGAAGATGTTGATGACAAGGGCAAATAGCACCGGAAAAACGATGATGTATAGGGAGATGAAGTCCCGCAGCCCCACCTTCAGGTCCCTTTTGAACAGGACGAATACCTTTCCAAGCATGCCTTTTCCCTCCCTCCGTCAAAGCGTCAGTGTTTTCTTGAACCTGTGGTTTGCGAACAGGAACAGAACCGCTCCAGCTGCCAGGAATCCAGCCGATGCTCCCAGCACGTATCCCATGTCTCCCCTGTCCAGAATGATTTCCTTGAAGCTCTCCAGCATGGCATGGGACGGTATGGCTTTCAACCAGGCAGGCTCCCAACTGGGAGTGAAATAGGCGATGTTGGGCAGGATCAAAACCATGATCAGGATGTACAGGGCTCCGAAAGCCTGTTCGATGTCCCTGTAGAAGCTGGTGAGCACCAGACCGAGTGCGGATGCGAAAAATCCCGAAGCCGCAAGGAACACCAGCAACAGAGGATAGTTCGGTCCAGTCCCCATGACAGGCGCCACCAGGATGATGCTGGTGAGGACGGAGGCGAAGAGGATCACCCCCACCTTGCTCATGAGATACTGCCATACGGAAGCCGCTGTGACGGCGTAGGCCTTGACGACGCCCTCCTGCTTGTCCAAAAACACATATGCGGCAAGGATGAACAGTCCCATAAGGCTGCCGTTGAAGGTTAGGAATGGCGGCAAGAGGTTTTCCCTGTCATTCAACATCTGGGGATTGCCTTCCAGCGTCCTGACCTCGACATCATCAAAAAACGCCTCAATTTCCTCCATGGAGACGACCTTGTTGTAGAAGATCAGGTAAAGGTTGCGAAGCTTCTCCGATTCATAGCCCTGCAGATAATAGGTATACGCCAGTCCATCGTCCGGATCCAAGGCAACCACAACTGCCACCTCCCGCTCCTCTTCAGCGTATCTTATGACCGCCTCCCTGTCCTCCAGCACGTACAGCCGCACATCCTCCAACACAAACTTTCTGGCGGAAATCATTCGACCGCCTTGCTTCAGCGTGACAGACTCTTCCTGTCCATCCAGGTCCTCCGACCTGATTTTCTCCAGGTAAAGTTCCTTGGCCCCCTGGGGCAGGTCCAAATACAGATATTCATCGTGCCGTCCGTCCAATTCCTTGGGCACGAAGAGGAGCAGGACCAGAAGCATCACCACCGCAACGCCCACCTCTATGTAGAAGTACATGCCCTTCGACGCCAATTTCAATTCCTTCTTGAAACTGTGCCACAATTTCATCTCACACCAGGCCCCTTCCCGTCACCTTGATGAAAATCTCTTCAAGGGTCGCTTCCTTTGTGTGCATGGTCTGGATGTCATGGCTGCCTATGACCCGGATAAGCCTTTGCTTGTCCTCCTCCATGACCGTGGAGAAGGTTTCCTTGAGGACTTTGCCGTCCTTGATGTACTCCACATCCACCAGCTTGTCTCCATAGGCCAGCTTCAGGCTTTTCGGAGAGTCGATCAGCCTGATTTCCCCATCCACGATGAAGGCGACCCGATCGCACAGTTCGTCGGCAATGTACATGTTGTGGGTGGTCAGGAATACGGTGACGCCTTTCTTGTTCTCCTCGCGGATGATGTCCTTGATCTCTGAAGCGATGGCCGGATCCAGCCCCGTGGTGGGCTCGTCCAGAAACCAGATGCGGGGGTTGTTGATCATGGACCGGGCAAAGGTGAGCCGGTGCTTCATCCCCTTTGAAAACTCCTTTGTCCTGATGTTTTCCTTGCCCTGCAACCCCACAATCCGGATGAGGTCCATGGAGTCCCTGGTTTCCACGTCAAAAAGCTTCCGGTAAAAGTCCAGATTCTCCTTGGCGGTCATCTTGCCATACAGGTTGGATTCCTCGAAGGACATGCCAATCTCGTTGAACATCCTGTTGTCGATCTTCTTGATGTTGTAGCCTGCCACAGCGACTTCCCCCTTCTGCAGCTGCAGAAGGCCGGTCAGGATGTTCTGTGTGGTCGACTTGCCCGCTCCCGAAGGCCCCAGAAATCCGAACACCTCCCCCTCCTTGACTTCGAAGCTCACATCCTTCACCGCGTACTTGTCGTCATTGCTGTAAGAATGGTACAGGTTCCTGACAGAAATCATAGGGATCCTCCACTGCGCGTCCGCTTCCTCCCGCCTCAGTCGGTGATGGACGGCGTCCAATACTTGTTGTCGTAGTTGCCGTCGTAGGCGTAGTAGTCGCTTAGGTAGTCGATCCTGTCCCCGGCGGCGATGTCCAGCAAGCCTTTGGCTACGGTTCCGGTCTGGACGTCCTCGTCATACCGGGGCCGGGCGCCCAGCACCTTGCCATAGGGCGTCTCGTCGTCGAATGCCAGGAGGATGTCCGCCGGCTGTCCTTTCAACGCAAGCCATGTGCCATCATATTCCAGGACCAGGTCCCGCTGCCCGTTCTTCACTGTGACCACCAGGGCCGACGCGTCCAGCCGGTTCTCCCCATAGTATTCTCCATGGCTCAACACCCCTTTCAAGAATACGTCCTGATCAAAGGGAACAATCCGGCCTGAACCCGGCCGGCGGCACCCCCAATCCCTTGATCAGCCTTGCCCAATAGTTCACCTGGGCTATTGTCGACACGATGACAACGAACTGTTTTTCATCGAAATGCCGCTTCATCCTCCTGATGGTCGTCCCGTTCCCCACCGCCGGCGTGCTGGTGAGCTCCCGGGTGTACTGGAGGGCGACCCTTTCCCTCCGGGAAAAACTGGGGACCTCCTCCAATTTCCTTCTTCCTTGAAGCGCCTCCACCTCTTCGGTGGTGATCCCCTGCTTCTCGAATTCCTTCCCATTCATGTCGATGCAGAAGCTGCAATTGACCATGACGGACACCTGCATGCGGACCAGCTGCAGCAGACGTTTGCTGATTCCCTTTTCCTTGTGGCTGACCAGCGCCTCAAGCACGCCGGAGCTTACGGCGGCCTTCGGATGCCAGGAAAGGATCCTGGCCGGTTCCATCCGTTTCCCCGTCACCTTTTCGGCGATGAAGATCCCCAAGCGGAGGGGCGGTGGAATCCTGCGGGGTTCCCTGATATGGCTCATCTTCCACTTCCCCCCAACGCTTGATTGCCTGCGATCCCTTCCGCCCATGCCTCCACGGCCTCCCAATCCCGGAAGTCGCCCGTCGGGGCCTTCACCATCTTGATGACCATCCGCTCGAAGGCGCTCATCTTTTCCGCATCCAGCTTGCCGCCGAAGCAGGCGGTTCCCTTGGGCCCTACCCGTTCCACCACGGCCCGCAAGGATTCCGGATAGCGCCAACCCTCCAGCAGCTTCTCCGGGTCTCCCGGACCGGTGGGACCGCTGGAGAAGAGCCAGACGGGGACCTTCCCCAATTCCTTTTCGTTCCGTTTCAAGAACCCGGCGGCTCCCTTTCGCCAGAGGCCCATATAGACGGAACTCCCCAGGACCACCTGCCCGTAGGGCGAAAGGTCCTTGACCTTCTGCGCCGGAAAGACATCCACCTGCTCCCCTCTCCGCCGCAGCACAACCCCAATCCTTTCCGCGATTTCCGCTGTCGCCCCGTGCTTGGACCCGTAGGCCACAAGGATCCTTTCACCCATTCCGCAGCCCTCCCTTCAAAGCGGCCTCGTAGGCCTGCTTGGTCTGCGGGTCGAAACAGACGATCCGCACATCGTCGAGACCGCAGCCTTCCACGCAATGCTCCCGGATGGTCCTCACGGCGATGGACGCCGCCCTCTCCAGGGGAAAATGGTAGACCCCTGTGCTGATGGACGGGAAGGCGATGCTCCTGCAGTTGTTCGCCTCCGCAAGCTCCAGGCAGCTTCTATAGCAGCTGGCCAGGAGCGCCTCCTCCCCATGGCTTCCCCCCCGCCAGATGGGTCCCGGGGTATGGATCACCTGCTTCGCCGGCAGGTTGTATCCATTTGTGATTTTCGCCTTGCCGGTTTCGCATCCGTGCAGCGTCCTGCATTCCTCCAGCAGCTCCGGCCCTGCCGCCCTGTGGATGGCTCCATCCACACCTCCGCCCCCCAGCAGGGACGTGTTGGCGGCATTAACGATGGCGTCGCACGCCACCTTCGTGATGTCCCCCAATTCGACTGTGATCTTGACCATTTTGCACTCCTCCTTCCTGAAACATCCTGATGCAGTCCCCTCCCACAAGGCGGTTCCCAACCCCACCGGCATGTGCTAAAATGGTAGCATAAACAATACAAGGAGGGAACCAGCATGGGAGCTAAAAACAAAGTCATCGCCGGCGATTACCTGGGCGCCTTCGTCACAAGCACATCCGGCAGCGTCGGCATCACCAGCACGACGGCCTACCAACCGGTCACCAAAGCCATGGTTGCGGAACACGATTTGTCCTACGGGGAAACCTCCAAGGGGATCCATATCGTGTCGCTGACCTTCCGCAACGGCAGGAAGTCCCTGCTTGAAGTGGACGACAGGATCTACAGGGACCTCTTGACAAGCCTTTTCTAAACCAAGGGGTCCGCCTCTTCCGGTTGCGGCTTCGTTGTCCGGCCGTTGGCACCGATGATCGCCCCAAGTCCGGCGAAGACCACCAGCAACCAGACCAGCACCCTGACGATGGGGACCATTCCCAAAGCGGTGACCACCACCAGCCCCAGCAGGACCAGCCAGACGCCCTTGTGGATTTCAGTCCATCCGAAGCGTTTGGCAAGCCAGGACCCGATGAAGACGGCCGCAACGATTTTCGACAGGTACAGGGAAACCCCATAGGCGATGCCCAGAAGCACGCCCAGCGGAATCCCTATGACCGTGACCATCACGAGGATGACCAGGATTGGCGTCATGACCAGCGCAATCGCACCGATGCCCAAGGTCTTCAGTGGCTGCCCTTGGACAAGCTCCGCGGTCCTATTCCAGAATTCCGGCTTCCACAGCCTGATCACGAACCAGAGCAACAGGGCGCTGGCGATGCCCAGCAACCTGGAGACCAGCTTGCCCCTCAGCATGTTCATGGTCGAACCGGCCCTCTTCTCCGGAGTCCGGTCGACATAGGTCCAGTCCTGCTCTCCGCTGATCCGGGAACCCGGAGCGATTTCCGCCTCCCTTTCGCTCCTGTAGGACAGGTCTCCTTCCAGCATGGCCCCGTCTCCGATTTCGATGACGGACGCATCCAGGTTCGCATCCCTTCCAACGGAACCCCCGATTCCAACCACCGAGGCTCCGCTGTTGAAGTCCCGTCCCACCACGCCGTTCTGGACGATCCTGTAACCGGCCGCGAACAGGTCCCGGCCGACAACGGCACCCTGCCCGATTCGGATCTCCTGCCCTGCGGCGAAAACGTCTCCTGTATTCTGCATTCCCAGACTCAGGTTCTGTCCGGCGCAGTAGATGTTCCCCTCCACCTTTCCGTTGATGGTGACCGTTTGACCTGCCACAAAAAGGTCCCCGTTGATGTTTCCGTTGACCACCACATCCTGGCCGGATGCGAAGGTCGTCCCTTCCACATCCCCCTCAACCCGAACGCTGGTGCCTGCAAAGAATCCCGGCCCGTCCAGAAACACGCCCTTTTCCAGGAACGTGACCTCCTGCCGGACAACCCTTTCCCTGCCGTACCCGGTGGCTGACAGGACTGTCACCGCCAGCAGCGCCGCCACCGCCAGCAGCAAACCTTTCCCTTGGCGCTTCCTTTTTCCCTTGTACATGATGCTCCTCCTCCCATATTGGATTGCGTCTTCCCCGGCCGACCGTCATTTCAGTACGATCCGGTCCGGGAAGGCCTGTTTTCTAGACACATTCCACATCTTGTCGATGTATGCCGTCGTGTATGCCTGCTCGATGCTGTGGTAAAGTTCAGCCGCCTTGTCGGTCAGGGCATAGGAATTCCCTTCCTTCTTGAGGAATCCCAACTTCCGCCCGAGGAACAGTTCGGCGCCGAACATTTTTTCCATGGGCGTTCCAATGACCTTCTCGAATTTTCCCCCGTCGATTCCCATGCCATAGGCGCTCCAGAACAGATGGTAGACAGCCCTTTGCCGCTTGGTGAACCGGAGGGTCAGGGAAGTGGGCAGGACACCGGCATCCACCCTTTTTACGTACTCCCCGATGGAGAAGGTGTTGATCTTGAAGCTGTCCCTAAGGAGTGTCGTCGCCGACACCCCGAACCCCAGGAACGTGTCCCTTGTGACCGAGGAATACTTTTCTGTCCCCGGCTTCGCAAAGGTCCAAACGGAAGTCCTGTCGGCATCGATCCCTCTGCAATACCCGGCCAGGGACTGCAGCATCCTTTTCTTGACCCTTCCGCTCAGGGGTTTGGCCGGGTTGTCCGCAAACGTGAAGTCGATGAAGGGATAGGCGGACACCTGCGTCGCCCCCTGTTCGAAGGCCGTGCCGATGTCCTTCTCCAGGATGTCCTCCGTCTGTCCGGGGATGGCGAAAATCAGGTCCACGTCCACCACATCGAACCCGTGCTCCCGGACAAGCCGCAGCTTCCCGCCATAATCCTCTCCGCTTCTCCCAAGCACCCGAAGGCATCCCTCGTCGAAGGACTGGATGCCGACGCTCACCATGGTCACCCCCGCCTCCTTCAGCTTCCCCAGGACTTCTTCCGTGATGTCGTCGGGATGCAGCTCCACTCCAATCCCTCCCGTGAGGGAAAAGCTTCCCATCAGCCGGTCGATGATGTCCTTCAGGTCGTCAATCATCAGCGCAGGGGTACCCCCTCCGAAATAGAGGCTTGTGGCCTTCTTTTTCCCCGCCATGCCCCCACAGGCCAGGTCGATCTCCTTGAGCAGGGCCGCCTTGTAGGCATCCGCCTTTTGTTTGTCATGGATTACCTTGCAGTAGGGGCAAAAGGGACACAGGGACCGGCAAAAAGGGATATGGACATAGAGGCCCAAATCCTCCAGCCCCTGGAACTCCAGCCCGTTCCGGCTCCCGCCCTTGAACACGAACGGCTTGAAAGAACGGGTGAGCACCACCCGCAACATCGATGTGAACAGCATCTCGACCCCTCCTAGATGTATCTTGCGTAAGTCCTGACCATGTCCATGACCACCTTCCAGTGCCCGCTGAAGAGAAGCGAGAATTCCGCCGCGAAAAAATATCCGCATTCCCGGCAGAGCCCGTCGATGTCGATGCATCGGCCGCACACCCATTCCCTTCCGTTCTCCAGGACAACGCACCGGCGGCACGGGGTCGGGAAGCTGTTGTCCGCAATCTGCCCGAAGGCGCTCCTAAGGTTCAGGACGGGAAATCCCTGGTCCATCAGCTCCCCGATCCTTTCGCAGCAGGCCCGCTTCTCTTCCCTGTCCAGCTTCAGGTCTTCCGTCCCGGGATAGGGAGTGTGGAAATTGAAGGAAACGGCCTTCACGTTCCGCAGACGCTTCGCCGTCCTGCAGACCTCCCCGATGTCGCCCTTGTTGATCCGGTTGACGGCCATGTACAGGCAGATGTTGCCGGTTGGGGCGCACCTGACATTCCCGAGGACCCTGTCATAGGTGTCGCCCCGGATCGCATTGTGGCTCTCCCTGCCTCCATCCAGGCTCACCAGAAGCAGGTCGGCCTCCGGCAGGTCCAGCGGGAACGTCCCATTGGTGACCACGTTCACCAGCAGGAATCCCATCCCCTTCGCCTCCGCCACCAGGTCCCCCAGGGTCACCCCCTCGTCCTCCCAAAGGAACGGTTCCCCACCGTAGAAGAACAGGATCCTGACTCCGTCCGAAAGCAGCTTCCGCATTTCCGACCGTATTTCCGCATGGGGATAGACCAAACCCGTGCTATTTCCAACCGCACAATGCCTGCAGGACAAATTGCACCTGTCCGTCAGGATGATGGACCCCACCACAGGCTTGTCCCTTTTGAACAGGAACGCATCGCTTCCCACGCAAGCGAGCTTCAGCCACATTCCCAGCCTCATGTCATCCCACCTTTCTGCTTCCATTGTACCATTTTTCACGCCAGATTGCGATTTTTCCTGAAAGCCTTTTCTGGTCCAAACACACCGAAGACACCCCGGAACTTTTGTGCTATACTTTCCTATAGGACACCTGTAAGGAAGGGGGATCATCCGAATGGACGACGATATGGAGGATAAGTACCGCAACAACGACTACGATTTCGATTTTTTGCAGGGGGACGCCCCCCCGCAGGCAGAAGCCGCTCGACCCGACTACAAGGTCATCCTTGCGGACGACGACGCCGAAGTGCACCATTCCACCACCCTGGTCCTGAAGCGGTTCACCTTCGAGGGGGCGGGCATCACCTTCGTGCACGCCTACAACACCCGGGAGACGCTCCAGGCGATCGACGACCATCCGGATGCGGCCATCCTGCTGCTGGATGTGGTTATGGACGAAAAGGATTCCGGCCTCAAGATCATCCGGTACATCCGGGAAGAACGGAGGAACAGCTTGCTCCGCATCCTGCTCAGGACCGGGCAGCCGGGTGAAGCCCCCGAGGAGCGGATTGTGGTCGAGTACGACATCAACGACTACCTCCTGAAGACGGACACCACCGTCCAGAGGCTGTTCACGTCCCTCTACCAGGCTTTCCGAGCCTATCGTGACCTGGTGCGCATCGACAACAACCGGCGTGGATTGGAGAAGATCCTACTCCACAGTTCGGACCTTTTCGTCCAGAAGTCCTTCCAGGACTTCTTCTCCAGCATACTCCAGGCCATCACGGACTTGAAATCCTCCACCTCCACCGTCTGCATTGCGGAAAGCCCTCCGGAGGACATGCTGGCCTATGTCTCCAACCAGGAGGGCTGCCAGATCATCGCCGCCACAGGAGAGTTCCAGCCCCTTCTGGGCAGGAAGCTGGACGATGTGGAGGACCTTGAGTTCCTTAGGGACTTCATCCGCCGGAAGGAATATCTGGGGAAACCGGACCTCATCGAGGTGGGAAACGGTTTCCTGATCTGGAAGGACCTGGGACCCGGCTATTCCGCCTTCATCTTCATCAACAACCGGCTGGACCTTTACGACCTTGACCTGGTAAGGATTTTCCTGGTCAACTATACCCTTGCCCTGCACGGATTCGTTGCCAACCAGCGGATCAAGGAGACCCAGTTCACCTTGATCAACACCCTGGGCGAGGCCATCGAGAGCCGCTCCCACGAGACCGCCAACCATGTCAAGCGCACGGCGGAACTGACAGCATTCATCGCCGAACAGTTGGACTACACGGACGATGCCATCCAGACGTTGAAGATCGCCGCCACCATGCATGACGTGGGCAAGATCGGCATCTCCGACCAGGTGCTGACGAAACCCGCTTCCTTGACGGAAGAGGAGTACGAACGGATGAAAATCCACACCATCATCGGCCACAAGATTTTCGAGCATTCCAGGCTGCCTGTCCTCCGGGAGGCGGCCAGCATCTGCCTGAACCACCACGAATGGTATGACGGTACCGGCTACCCCAACCATCTGACGAGGGACAGCATCCCTCTCAGCGCCCGGATTGTCGCACTGGTGGATGTGATGGATTCCCTAGCCCATCGAAGGTACTACAAGGAAGCCTGGCCCATGGACAAGGTGTTCGCCTACATCGCGGAGCACAAGGGAACCCAGTTCGATCCGGAGCTTGTGGACATCGTGCTGACACACAAGGATAGGATCGTCGAACTGTTCGAGCAATACCGGGACTAGCCGTGTCCTCGGCGGTCCCTCCGTATGACCTGCCTGAGAGGTGATTGCCGTGAAGAGGGATCCGCTTACGAAGACCCATTACAAATTGATGGGAGGCATTACCGGCCTCCTCCTTTTCCTCGTCCTCACACCGGTGCTTTTCCAGTCGGCGACCCGTTCCGAACGGGAGCTGTTCATGATCCAGTCCGAGCTGACCCTCGGCGGCCTGGAGCGGAACCTGAAGACCCTGGAGGCGGTCTCCCAGACGCTCCAGGCGGTTTTCCACGGCACCGACGCCCCTCTGGACGGGACGGCTTTCAGGAACATATCCAGAAACCTGATGTTCCGGGACCCCTACATCCGGACGGTGGAATTCTACCTCCAGGAAGCCGCCCCAGGTTCGGAGGGCCTTCCCGGGAACCATAGCTTCCCCCTCAAACACCATGAGTCCACATCCCGGAACCCCTCGTTGTTTGGTGATGACCTGGCCGCAGACAGGAGCATCCTTGTCACTTTGATCCGTTCCGCCCGGGAAGGTACCCCCATCCTGCGGTTCGTGGACCGGGACCCTGGCTATCTGGTTGTCCTGACCCCCATCTATACCGGGGGAATGATTCCGGAGGAAGGCAGCAGCCTGCGGAGCATGGAGCACATCCGCGGCTTCCTGGCGGTTTCGGTGGATCCCTCCATTCTGCTGGAGGACACCCCTTTCCTGCACGGGACAAATCTGGAATTGCAGCTGGAGTACATGCACGGTGTCGAACCAAGCAAGACCCTCCGGAGAAAGGAACCAGCAGCGGCGGGAATCCTTCCCTACAGCTACCGGTTTTACCGTTCGACCGCCGCCCTCTCCAGTGTGTTCACCCTGGAACTGGTGGAGCATCATGCCGTCCTGGCCGAGCGGCTCGGCCTGTTCCTCCTGGCGGCGGCATTGTCCGTCCTTGCGGGCCTGGCAACCTACCTGCTCCTCCGCGCCCGCCGGCGGCTTTCCATCTACCTGCAGGTCCTGGACGACAAGCAGGAGGAAATCCGGACCTACTCCAACCGCTTGGAGGAACTGGTGGAGGAACGAACGACGGAACTCCATTCCGTCAACCAGGACCTGCAGGACAAGAACGACACCTTGAACAGGACCATCGACCAGCTGCACGAGACCCGGGACCATCTGATCGAATCCGAGAAAATGGCTTCCCTGGGCGGACTAGTGGCCGGTGTGGCCCATGAGATCAACACCCCGCTGGGCGTCAGCATCACCACCGTCACCTTCATGGACAAGATCAACCAGGAATTCATGCAGCGCCTCAATGACGGCAGCCTGTCGAAAAACATGCTGAAGGAATATGTGGAGGACACCCTGGAGTCCCTGTCGCTTCTCCGGATCAACCTCCGGAAGTCGGCGGAGCTGGTCAAGAGCTTCAAGCAGGTGGCGGTGGACCAAAGCAAGGAAGTCGTCGCCCCCTTCAACCTGTACCAGTGCTTCCAGGATGTCGTCCTGAGCCTGAAGCACGAATACAAGAACGCCGGACACCAACTGGTGAACGAGTGTCCCGAGGACATCATGCTGAACAGCTATTCCGGCATGTATTCCCAGATTTTCACCAATCTGGTGATGAACTCCCTACGGCACGGATTCGCGGACAAGAACGCGGGCAAGATCCTGCTGAAGGCCCACATGGATGAGGCGGGCAAGGTCCTGACGCTGGAATACACCGACGATGGATGCGGCATCGAAGCCGAGAACCTCGCCCGGATCTACGAGCCCTTCTTCACCACCAACCGGCTGGGGGGCAACAGCGGTCTGGGGATGAGCATCGTCTACAACATCGTCGTGCACAAGCTGCACGGACAGATCCGCAGCGAAAGCCGGGTGGGGGAAGGGGTTAGATTCACCATGACCATCCCCCTGGGCCCTTGAAGGAAACACTGCTTACTACGCACACACAAACCATTCCAACCTGGAGGTAAAAATGCCAAAGAGAACAGACATCCACAAGATACTCATCATCGGATCGGGCCCCATCGTGATCGGCCAGGCTTGCGAATTCGACTATTCCGGCACCCAGGCCTGCAAGGCTTTGCGGAACCTGGGCTATAGGATCGTGCTGGTCAATTCGAATCCCGCAACGATCATGACGGATCCGGACATCGCAGACAGGACCTATATCGAGCCCCTCAACCTGAAGAGCCTGGAGACCATCATCGCAAGGGAGCGGCCGGACGCCCTGCTGCCCAACCTGGGCGGCCAAACCGCGCTCAACTTGAGCATCGATCTGATGAACGCCGGCATCCTGGACCGCTACGGCGTGAAGGTCATCGGCGTCCAACTGGACGCCATCGAGCGCGGGGAAGATAGGATCGCCTTCAAGGAGAGCATGACCTCCCTAGGGATTGAAATGGCAAGAAGCGCCCCCGCCTACTCCGTGGAAGAGGCCGAAAGGATCGCCCAGGAACTGAAGTATCCCGTCGTCATCCGGCCTGCCTACACCATGGGTGGAACCGGCGGCGGGCTGGTCTACAATGTGGAGGAGCTGCGTACCGTCGCCCAGCGGGGCATCGCCGCCAGCAGGGTCGGACAGATCCTCATCGAGGAGTCCGTCCTGGGCTGGGAAGAGCTGGAGCTTGAGGTCGTCAGGGATGCCAACAACAAGATGATCACCATCTGTTTCATCGAAAACGTGGATGCCATCGGCGTCCATACCGGCGACTCCTTCTGCACCGCCCCCATGCTCACCATCAGTCCCGCACTGCAGGAGCGGCTGCAGGAGTACGCCTACAGGGTGGTCGAAGCCATCCAGGTCATCGGCGGCACGAACGTCCAGTTTGCCCATGACCCGAAAACAGGCCGGGTGGTGATCATCGAGATCAATCCCCGCACCTCCAGGTCCTCCGCCTTGGCATCCAAAGCCACCGGGTTCCCCATCGCCTACGTGTCCGCCATGCTGGCCGCGGGTGTCACCCTGGACGAGTTGCCCTACTGGAGGGAGGGAAGCCTCGACAAGTACACCCCCTCAGGGGACTACGTCGTGGTCAAGTTCGCCCGGTGGGCCTTCGAGAAGTTCCCCGGCGCCATCGACAAGCTTGGAACGCAAATGCGGGCCGTGGGCGAAGTCATGAGCATCGGGAAGAACTATAAGGAAGCCCTGCAGAAGGCGATCCGCTCCCTGGAGATCGCCCGCTACGGCATGGGATTCGCCAGGGACTTCCACGAAAAACCCCTGGAGGACCTGCTGGCCCTCCTAGCGGAGCCGACCAGCGAGCGGCATTTCATCCTCTATGAGGCCATCCGCAAGGGCGCGGATTTGGACGACCTTTCCAACCTCACCTTCATCAAGCGCCATTTCCTTGAACAGATGCGGGAACTGGTGGAGCTGGAGGAGGAAATCCTCAAGCACCGGGACGGCAGTCTCCCCGACGCCCTCCTGCTCCAGGCCAAAAGGGACGGATTTGCGGACCGCTATCTTGCCCAGCTCCTCAACCTGAAGGAAAGCGACATCCGGGCCAGAAGGACCGCCCTTGGAATCTCCGAGGGCTGGGAGGCCGTTCCGGTCAGCGGCGTGGAGAACGCATCCTACTACTACTCCACCTACAATGCCCCGGACGCATCCACCGCAAGCGGGCGGCCCAAGGTGATGATCCTCGGGGGCGGCCCCAACCGGATCGGCCAGGGCATCGAATTCGACTACTGCTGCGTCCACACGGCCTTCACCCTTCGGGACCTGGGCTATGAGACGGTCATGGTGAACTGCAATCCCGAAACGGTCTCCACCGACTACGACACTTCGGACAAGCTCTACTTCGAACCCCTCACCGTCGAAGACGTCTTGAGCATTTACGAAAAGGAAAAGCCCCTGGGGGTGATCGTGCAGTTCGGCGGCCAAACCCCCCTCAACATCGCCAGGGAGCTGGAGGCTTCCGGTGTCCGGATCCTGGGGACGACCCCGGAAACCATCGACCTGGCCGAGGACAGGGACCAGTTCAAGGAAATCATGGAACGGCTGGAAATTCCCATGCCCGAATCCGGGATGGCCGTGGATGCGGAAGAGGCCTTGGAGATTGCCGCACGTATCGGCTACCCCCTGATGGTGCGCCCCTCCTATGTGCTTGGAGGCCGGGGGATGGAGGTCGTCCACGATGACGGCATGCTCCGCCACTACATGTCCGCAGCGGTGGGTGTGACCCCGGAGCGGCCGATCCTCATCGACCGGTTCCTGAACAACGCCACGGAAGTCGAGGCCGATGCCATTTCCAATGGTAAGGCAGTATTTGTTCCCACCGTCATGGAGCACATCGAGCTTGCGGGAATCCACTCCGGAGACTCCGCCTGCGTGATTCCCCCCACGACCGTTGCCGACAGGCACCTGTCGACCATCAAGGAGTATACCCGAAGGATCGCCAAGGAGCTCCATGTCATCGGCCTGATGAACATGCAGTACGCCATCGCGGACGACAAGGTCTATGTGCTGGAGGCGAACCCCAGGGCTTCCAGGACGGTCCCCCTTGTATCCAAGGTCTGCAACATCTCCATGGCCAGGATTGCAACGGAAATCATCATGGCCCATGCCAAGGGGGAGGACTATCCTGTGGAAAGCCTCCAGGAAAAGCGGATTCCCCATTTCGGTGTCAAGGAGGCGGTGTTCCCCTTCAACATGTTCCCCGAGGTGGATCCCCTCCTGGGACCGGAAATGCGTTCCACCGGCGAAGTGCTGGGACTTTCCGACTCCTTCGGCCATGCGTTCTACAAGGCCCAGGAAGCCACCCAGTCTCCCCTGCCCGTGGAAGGCACGGTCCTCATCAGCGTGAATGCAAGCGACAGGCCGGGAGCGCTGGAGCTGGCCAGGGAATTCCGCCGGATCGGCTTCAAGGTCAAGGCCACCAGCGGAACCCACAGCTATCTGAAGGAGAACGGTGTGGATTCGGAAGAGATCAACAAGCTGCACGAGCGGAAACCCAACATTCTGGACGGGATCGCCAACGGGGAGATCGACCTGGTCGTCAACACCCCATCCACCAAGAGGAGCCAGAGCGACGGTTCCATGATCCGGAAATCCGCCATCCGGCACAAGGTCCCCTACATCACCACCATCACGGCCGCACTGGCAAGCGCCAAGGGAATCGCTTCCATGCAGGAACACAAGGATTCCCCCCCGCAGCCCAAGTCCCTGCAGGAGTACCATGGGGACATCCAATAGCCTCATGAAGAAAACGGCAACAAAAAAGCAACCACGTAGTGTGGTTGCTTTTTTGTTGCCGTCGGTATCATGGCGTTTTCCGCTCCGTGCGGCCGTCTCTCCGCCTGGTGCGCCGGAGGTAGTTCTCAATGTAGACCGCATCCTCGATCTCCAGATCCCGCTCGCCGGCCAGCGATTCCAGGTGGTGGGTGAACTCGTGCTTGAGGGTGTGCTCCAGCTTCTTCTTCAGGGCTTTCTTCTCCAGATGTCCGTACACCTGCATGAAGGACCCGTAGTAGATGATGATGTATCTTCCCATGCTCCCGCCGCTGTGGTATTCCCCCATGGTGTAGAGGTCCCTCTTCCTGCTGACGTCGCTCAGCTTCTCTTCAGGCAGCAGTAGGATGCCCCCGTTGAGCTCCTTGTAGAGCTCTCCGGGGAACCCTTCCGCTATCTCGTCCAGCATCGCTTCAATTTCCTCAAAAGAGACCATTCGTCTTCCTTTCCTTTGTCGTGTTTTTCCAGTAGGTTTTGGGTCCGTTGTTCCTCAGGGCCCCTTCCTTCGGCACCTGCAGGACGGCCAGAAGCAGGTTCAGCAGGTCCACGGAGGAAGCCATCGCATTGAGCAGGACCAGGAACTTCACCGCAGGCATCAGCACTCCGAAAGCCCCCAGCAGCAGGGGAAGGAGGATGGATAGGAGAACGAACGGGGCGGCTGAAACCACCAGGTATCTCCTCCTCGAAATCACTTCCTCCGTTACCACGAAGCCGCCGAACCAGGTGATTCCCACATAGGTCCGGTCGGACCGCAGGAAACCCGGTATGAACACCAGGTGGATCGACTCATGGAGCACGGTAAAAAGGAGCAGCAGGAAGACGACGCCCAGGTCCACTCTGATTGAAAAGGCGTCGGTCGTGAAGCCGAATTCCTCGAAAGAAACGGAAGAAAACCCATTGACCGCCCCAAGGGAGAGGAGTACCGCAAAGAACATGAGGGGGACGGACATGAGGATTGAACCGGCCAGATGTCTGGGTTCCTTCAAAAGGACCCAGCCGGTTTCCAGCAACTCCGCATGCAGTTCCTGGTTGAACTTCGGCATCTTCCTTCGCAGTTTCACATGCTCTTCCTCCTCGTCCTACCTTTCCTTTCAGCCTGTTCGGAACACGGTCCTCATACGTAATACTCCCGCAGGTCGTCCAGCCGCAGGCATCCCAGACGGACGTTCCTGTCCCTTCCGGGGTCCCCCCGCAGGCCGGCCAACCCGCAGTCGATGCCGATCTTGTCCCCACCGAACCAGATACCGTAGGGCCGGTCCGGCTGGTACTGCCAGGTGGGGGTGTGTCCGAACACCACCGTCCTCCCTTCCGGAACCACGGCATCGGGTTCGATCCTTTTCCAGACGGCCCCCTCCGGACCGTCCTCCTCCAGCCAGCTTCCGTGCACCAGCAGGAACTCCCTTCCTCCAGCCCGCACCCGCTTTTCCACCGGCAGGGACTGCAGGAACGTCAGCACCGCCTCCCGCTCCCTTCCCGGGAGCCGGTCGTAGGCCATCCTTGTGGGAATGCCTCCGTTGTAGTACCAGAGCCACTCCATGTCCCCCTGCGCCAGGACCTGGAGCATCATCGCCTCATGGTTACCCAGCAGCATCTCGAAATTCGGACGTTCCATGATGTCCAGCAGGATGCCGATGCCGTCCGGCCCCCGGTCGACCACATCTCCCTGGACGATCATCCTGTCCTCCGGCTGCAGGTCCAAAAGGTCCAGCATCCTGTCGTACCTGTCCATATGCCCGTGGATGTCGCTCATCACATAGATCATGCAGTCACCTCCCCTCGTGTCCCGGCTCAAGCAAACCTTCCCGTTCGTTCCCTGATGATTACCATTATACTCCTTCCCCCTTTGCCATGGAACCTTTCCAGGCAAAAAAAGCCAACCGCGCACTAAATCCATGCGCGGTTGGCTTTCCTCTTCCATCCTATCCCTTCCCCTTTTTGCCCCGCCTTGCGAAGTCCTGGTCGATCTCCGCCTTCCAGTCGTCCGGCAGGGACATGGACGCCCGCAGTTCGCTGACCGCCCTGCCAACGACCTCGTAGTTCAGCAAGGTCCCCTTGCTGTCCGCATGGTAGTTGGCCGACCGTTCCGCGGCAATCCCGAACCTGCCCGCGGAAGCGACGGCGTCGATGTTCGCTCCCAGGAAGAGGAACTCCCATCCGTACTTTTCCGTCTGGACCTTCACCATTTCGCTGATCTTCTCGCAGGTGTACTCCCGGCTTGCGTTCTCCATGCCGTCGGTGGTGATGACGAACAGGACCTTGTCCGCCCGCAGCTTCTCTTCCGTATGCCGCTGCACGTTCACGGCCTTTAGGATGGTCTTTCCGATGGCGTCCAGCAGGGCGGTGCTGCCCTCGACGAAATAGTCCTCGTCCGTGATCGGCCGGATCCCCCGGATGTCGATCCGGTCGTGCAGGACCTGGTACTTGTCGTCGAAGAGCACCGTGGTCACATAGGCCTCCCCCGGCTCCCCCTGCTGCTTCTTCAGCATCGCGTTGAAACCGCCGATGGTGTCGCTTTCCAGTCCCGCCATGGAACCGCTCTTGTCCAGGATGAACACCAGTTCCGTAATGTTTGTCTTCATATCCTTTCCCTCCGTTTCCTTCTGATAGGGTAAGGATACCACATCCGGCGGTCCGGTTGGTCGCCTGGGAAGCGACAATCACACCCCCAGCAGGGGCTGGTCGAAGGCGAACAGCGCTTCGTTGACCTCGAAGATCCTGTAGTTGCCCTCCTCGATGAAGTACTGGATGATGACGTCGAACTTGCTGCTCTGGGAGAGGGTGTATCCAGCCCTGCCCAAAAGGTCCAGGGTCTCGTCCAGGTTCAGCTCCAACGCGATGGCAAAGGCGATGGCAGTGCCCTTGCTGGGACTGTAGCTTTTGTTGTTCCGGATCTTGGAGAACAGCTTCCGGTCCACGTTTGCCTTCCGGTAGGCCTCCACGTCCGTCATGCCCTTCTCGTCGATCAGCCGGAGCAGCATCTGGGAAAAGGATTCGTCCAGCTGTCCCAGAACGTCCTCCAGGCTCCGCTTCATCCCTACGGAGGAAGCCGCGGCATAAACAGACACCTGCTGTTTCCTGCGCAAGCCTTCCTGGAGTTGCTCCTCCACATAGTTGTTGTCGATGTACTCCTCGATGGATGCGAAGAGCTTGCCCCCCAGCTGGAAGGAGGCCTTGTCGTAGACCACCAGATAAACCAGCATCTCGTGGCGCAGGAGGAATTCCCCGATGGAGGACACCGCAACCCCCAGGGCCAAATCCTTGGGATAGCCGTAGATCCCGGTGGAGATCAGGGGAAAGGCTACGGATTTGCAGCCTTGCTCCCTGGCCAACTCCAGGGCGTTCCTGTAGCAGTCACGGAGAATTTCCGCCTCCCCTTTGCCCCCCCCTTGCCAGATGGGGCCCACCGCATGGAGGATGTGCCTGGCCGGAAGGGCATGTCCGCCAGTGCGCACCGCCTTGCCCACACCGCAGCCTCCAATCCTGTCGCATTCCGCCTGGAGCGCCTCCGCTCCCGCCGCGGCGAAGATTGCGCCGCAGACGCCGCCCCCCTTCTGGAGCGCCGTGTTCGCTGCGTTGACGATGGCGTCCACGCGCATCTTGGTTATGTCGTTCCGGACGATCCGCATCGGCATGACAGGATTCTCCCTTCCTTGTCAGACGGGCGCAGAGGATACTGGTTCAACCTTGCTGCCTGTTATGGCCGTTTCCTATCATGGCTGCTTCCCGATGTAGGCCAGGATCCCTCCGTCCACGTAGAGCACATGCCCGTTTACGAAATCCGACGCCTCCGACGCCAGGAACACCGCGGGACCCGCCAAGTCTTCCGGCGTCCCCCACCGGGCGGCTGGTGTCCTGCCGACGATGAAAGTGTTGAAGGGATGGCCTTCCTCCCGCAAGGGCGCCGTCTGGGGTGTGGAAATGTATCCGGGCCCCAGGCCGTTGCACTGGATGTTGAACTGGCCGTATTCGGAGGCGATGTTCCTCGTCAGCATCTTCAAGCCGCCTTTGGCCGCAGCATAGGCGGACACCGTTTCCCTTCCCAGCTCGCTCATCATGGAGCAGATGTTGATGATCTTCCCCTGGCCCTTCCTGATCATTCCTGGAAGGACCGCCTTGGACACGATGAAGGGGCCCGTCAGGTCGATGTCAACCACCTGGCGGAAATCTTCCGCGGACATCTCCACCATGGGAATCCTCTTGATGATGCCTGCATTGTTGACCAGGATGTCGATGGTTCCCACTTCCTCCTGCACCTTCGCCACCATCGCCTGGATTTCCTCTTCCTTGGTCACATCCGCCACATGGCCGAAGGCCTGGATTCCGGCTTCCCTGTAGGCCGCAAGCCCTTTTTCCAGCGCCTCCCCGCTCCTTGCGTTGAACACGATGGTTGCCCCCGCCTCCGCATAGGCCTGTCCGATGCCAAAGCCGATCCCGTGGCCCCCCCCCGTGATCAGGGCCACCTTGCCCTCCAGTGAAAATCTGTTCTTTCCTATCATTTGCAGTCTCCTTTCTGAACTTCCCTTCATCCCGCTTTTACAACAGTATACCATAAAAGCATCCGGTCCGCCTCCCTGGCGTTCCGGATGCTTTCATGGCATGCGCTTGGCTGCTCCTACGCCAGGACTTTCTTGATGGCTGCGGCGATTTCCGCATCCTGACAGTTGGCGTAGAAATACTCCTGGAACCGCTCCCCGCTGACCGCACCCCGCAGCAGCTCCTGGTCGATGTTCTGCAGGATCGTCTTCATGTCCTGGTGCGTGACCTTCTTGACCTCGTCCAGGATCCTCTTGTTCCTTTGCTCCGGAACCACCCTGTCCCTGGGATAGCCCTGCCCGCTTTCCCCTTCGAACAGCTTCTCGAAAATGTATTTCAGGTTCAGTTCGGCGCCCCATCCGAAGCCTTTGGCAAAGGGCAGTGCGATGGCGTTCCCATCGTTGATCTGCGCGAACATGTATGCGTCCGAAGGGTCCACCACATGGCCGCAAAGCACACCTGGGAACACGTTGCAGGCTAGCATGGCGCCTTCCCCCGTTCCGCAGCCTGTGATCACATAGTCCACCGCCTTGGAATTCAGAAGGATGGCCGCCAGGATGCCGTTCTGCACATAGGTGAGCGCATGAGGATCCGCCGCCCCGTACATCCCATAGTTGAACACCTCGTGGCCCATGGGTTCCACCGTCTCCTTCAAGGCTGCGTGGATCATTTCATTTTTCGCCGCCTGGCTGTTTTCATTGATCAATGCGATTTTCATCTGTTCTCCTTCTCCTTGGGTGGTCATGCCTTCATTTCCTTATCTGCATCAAGTATACCATACATTTATGCACCTTTCTCGTGGTTTCCTCCACAATAACTTGCATATCATGAACCCGGTGTTTATAATTGTAGTTGAAACCAATCCAGCAAGAAGCATCCAAAGGAGCATTCAATATGGAAAAGTTCTCCTCCTGCAGGGAAGCAGTCGAAGCATGCAACAGGGACAGGTCCTTTTCCATCGCCCATCTGTTCAGCGAGGAAAAGACCATGGACATGCATGTCCACAATTTTTACGAAATCTACTTCTCCGTCACCGGCGGGAAGCAGTTCCTCATCGACAGGGAACTTTACGACATCCAACCCGGCGACCTCTTCCTGATCAACCAATTCGAAAGCCACTATCTGACCCAAATCGACCGGATGGTGCACGAAAGGATTGTCCTCAACATCCACCCCCAGTTCCTACAGGACATTTCCACACCCAGGACCGACCTGGGAGGGTGCTTCACCCTGGAGAAGCAGGCCATGGGCCACAGGGTCCGTCTGACCAAGGACGAGCAGGCACGCTTCCTCTACTACATCGGAAAGATGACCGTCCCCCAGGAATTCGGCAGCGACATCCTCGTGCGGGCCGCTTTCCTGGAATTGATGGTCCTGGTCAACCGGTCCTTTCTTGCCGGTCGATCCGTCCTCCAGCCCGCCGGCTCCTACCAGTACAACCGGCAGTTGGACCGGATCCTCGCCTACATCAACGAGAACATCCACGAACCCCTCACCATCGAACGGATCGCAGACGATTTCTTCCTCAGCACCTCCTATGTGTGCCGCATCTTCAAGGCCCACACCGGAACCACCATCAACCGCTACATCAACGCCCGGCGGATCACCATCGCCAAATCCCTCCTGACCAACGGCATGGAAGTGAACAAGGTCTGTGAAGCCTGCGGCTTCAACGACTACAGCAATTTCCTCAAGGCCTTCACCAAAACGGTGGGGGTGTCACCGAAGAAGTACTCCCAGCTGGGGACCAGCTGCCCTTAGCTTTCGGTGCTCCACCGCCGGGGTACCGTAAAGACCAGGATCCCCTCTTTTATTTTCCCGTTTGTGTCAAGCGTTTTTGAAAATGTCCCGAAAAACTTATAACATAGGCACCAGCTATTGCTGGTGCTTTTTTGGTCTTGGGCGTGATGCAAGGGAGCGGCATTTATTCCACGGACCTGTTTACAGCG
>NZ_JAAEEH010000014.1 GCF_010179735.1 Anaerotalea alkaliphila | reverse complement strand
CGGAACCTGGGGCGGGAACATCGCCTCCGAGAACATCACCTACAAGCATTTCATCAACGTGACCTGGGTCTCCTCGCCCATCACCCCCGTCATCCCTTCCGATGAAGAGCTGTTCGGCGATGTGATGCATAAATAATATAGGGAAAAGACAGCCGCGGCCAGCCGCGGCTGTCTTTTTTTCTATTGCGGGAGCGTCCATCGTGGGTCGGACGCATTTGAAAAATACGTTAAATAATTAACGCTTTATTCTTGCTTTTTAAGGAACCATATGCTATGATTGATTCAACAAAGGGGTCCAAACCTGCAATGTGGTGCGTAATGGCGGACGAAACTTTGGAAAACCAAGCTTCAGCTCTTTGCTCTTGGGCAATAGAGCTGAAAAAATGGAATAAAAAGTTAATTATTTAACAATATGGAGGAGGGAAGGTCCTTCTCCGGATCCGACAGTGGAAAGAGGTGCCTCGATGCGCGTGACGAATGTGGAAGAACTGATGGTGCGTATGGAACAGCTCCGGGATGCCCAAAGGGTGTTCGCGGGTTATTCCCAGGAACAGGTGGACGAGATTTTCAGGCAGGCGGCCATGGCCGCCAACAACGCCAGGATATCCCTGGCCAAACAGGCGGTGGAGGAAACCGGCATGGGAATCGTGGAGGACAAGGTGATCAAGAACCACTTCGCCTCCGAATACATCTACAACCAATACAAGGATGAGAAGACCTGCGGCGTGCTGGAGGAGGACCCGGCCTTCGGCATCACCAAGATCGCCGAGCCCATCGGCGTGGTGGCTGCGGTTGTGCCCACCACCAACCCCACTTCTACGGCCATCTTCAAGGCCCTACTGGCACTGAAGACCAGGAACGGCATCATCTTCAGCCCCCATCCCCGGGCCAAGGGGTGCACCATCGAAGCCGCCAGGATCGTTCTGGAGGCGGCGGTGGCTGCGGGAGCGCCCCAGGGCATCATCGGCTGGATCGACGAGCCCAGCGTGGAGCTTTCCAACGCGGTCATGAAGCAGGCGGACATGATCCTCGCCACCGGCGGCCCCGGCATGGTGAAAGCGGCCTACTCCTCCGGGAAGCCGGCCATCGGCGTGGGCGCCGGAAACACCCCCGCCATCATCGACGAGACGGCCCACCTGAAGATGGCGGTCAGTTCCATCCTGCTCTCCAAGAGCTTCGACAACGGAGTCATCTGCGCTTCCGAACAGGCGGTCCTGGTCCTTGCAGAGGTCTACGAGGAGGTCAAAAAGGAATTCGGAAGCCGGGGAGGATACCTCCTGGATCCCCAGCAGACGGAAGCTGTCCGGAAGGTCCTGCTGGTGGACGGCAAGCTGAACGCCGGAATCGTGGGGCAGTCCGCCCTGAAGATCGCGGAAATTGCGGGCATCCAGGTGCCGGAAGACACCAAGGTCCTCATCGGGGAAGTGGAATCGGTGGAACTGGAAGAGGCGTTCAGCCATGAGAAGCTGTCCCCCGTGCTGGCCCTATACAAGGTGGAGGACTTCCAGGAAGCTCTGGACAAGGCGGCCCGGCTGGTGGAGCTGGGAGGGCTGGGACACACCTCCGTCCTCTACACCGACCAGATCCGATCCAAGGAGCGGATCCAGGCCTTCGGTGCAAGGATGAAGACCGGCAGGACCATCATCAACATGCCGTCCTCCCATGGCGCCATCGGCGACCTCTACAACTTCAAGCTGGCTCCCTCCCTGACCCTGGGCTGCGGGTCCTGGGGAGGCAACTCCATATCGGAAAATGTGGGTGTGAAGCATCTTATGAACATCAAGACTGTGGCCGAGAGGAGAGAGAACATGCTGTGGTACCGCGTTCCGGAGAGGATCTACTTCAAATACGGATGCCTGAACATCGCCATCCGGGAGCTTGGGGACCTGGGAAGGAAGAAGGCCTTCCTGGTCACCGACAAGGTGCTCTACGACCTGGGCTACGCCCAGACCGTCACCGACCAGCTGGACCGGATGGGCATCGACACCAAGGTGTTCTATGATGTGGAGCCCGATCCGACCCTGGCCACCGCCAGGAAAGGGGCGGAGGAGATGAAGGCCTTCCAGCCCGACGTCATCATCGCCCTGGGAGGCGGCTCCCCCATGGATGCCGCCAAGATCATGTGGGTCCTGTACGAGCACCCGGAAGTCCGCTTCGAAGACCTGGCCATGCGCTTCATGGACATCCGCAAGCGGGTCTATCCCTTCCCGCCGCTGGGAGGCAAAGCCATGCTGGTGGCCGTCCCCACCACCGCGGGCACAGGCTCGGAGGTCACCCCCTTCGCGGTCATCACAGACGAGAAGACCGGCGTCAAGTACCCTCTGGCGGACTACGAGCTGACCCCGGACATGGCCATCATCGACACGGAGCTGATGATGAAGATGCCGAAGGGGCTCACCGCCGCATCCGGCATCGACGCCCTGACCCACGCACTGGAAGCCTATGTGTCCGTCCTGGCGTCCGAGTTCACCAACGGTCAGGCGCTGGAGTCCATCCGCCTGATCTTCAAATACCTGCCCGCCGCCTACAGGGATGGGACAAACGACGTGAAGGCCAGGGAAAAAATGGCCCACGCCTCCGCCATGGCGGGCATGGCCTTCGCCAACGCCTTCCTGGGGGTCTGCCACTCCATGGCCCACAAGCTGGGGGCCCAGCACCACATCCCCCACGGGGTGGCCAACGGCCTGTTGATCAATGAGGTGATCCGTTTCAATTCTGTGGAAAACCCCCGGAAACAGGCGGCCTTCCCCCAATACAAGTATCCCAACGCCCGTTGGCGCTATGCAAGGGTCGCGGATTATCTGGGACTGGGAGGCAAGGACGACGGAGAGAAGGTGGAGGCCCTGATCCAGGCCATCGACCGGCTGAAGAAGGAAGTGGGCATCCCCGCAAGCATCCGGGAAGCCGGCGTGCCGGAAGGCGCTTTCTACGAAACCCTGGAAGCCATGAGCGAGCAGGCCTTCGACGACCAGTGCACCGGCGCCAATCCCCGGTATCCCCTGATTTCCGAGTTGAAGGAGTGCTACATCCGGGCCTACGAGGGAACCGGTCGGGAGTGAAAAGAGGGATTGACAAGGAACGTCCCCATGGCGTATAGTGTTAGACAAGTGAATATCCGGGAGCTTGTGTGTGCAGGCTGAGAGGAAGCAAAAGCTTCGACCGTACCTGATGTAGATAATGCTAACGTAGGGAACCATAGGGATGATACGATGCGGAACATCCAGCGTTTGCTGGCATGTTCCGTTTTTTTACAGCAGGAAAGTTCGTCCAAGCTTGTTTGGGACCAAACTTTCCTGCTGTAGCCTGAATGCATACGAAGTATCTTTCAGTTGAGGGCAGGAACGCACGCTTGCAATGCGCGCGGGAATGCCCCGTCCATCTTCGATCCGGTTTCCGCGCATGCGGGCACCGGATTTTTTGCTGTAAAAGACAATGGAGGTATGTGCAATGACGAAAACGAAGAAACTGGCTTTGGCCGGAGTCCTGGTGGCCATCGGCGTCCTGGGTTCCACCTTCCACATCCCCCTGGGGGCCGCCCGGCTCTCTCCGGTGCAGCATCTGGTGAACGTGCTGGCAGGGGTGTTTCTGGGCCCCTGGTACGCTTTGGGTGCGGCCTTCGCCACATCCGTCCTGCGGGTGTCCTTGGGACTGGGCAGCCTGCTGGCGTTCCCCGGAAGCATGTGCGGGGCTTTCCTGTGCGGATTCCTGTACGGCAAGACGGAAAAGATGGCCTGGGCCTTCTGGGGGGAGGTCCTGGGAACCGGGCTGCTGGGGGCGCTGCTGGCCTATCCGGTGGCGCAGCTCTTCCTGGGCAAGACCATGGCGCTGACGGTGCTGGTGCCGTCTTTCGGCTTGAGCACCCTGGCAGGGGCGGGGATTTCGGTCCTGTTCCTCCAGGCACTGGCGAAAACGGACACATTGAAAAGAATGCAGAAGGAGGCGGAGTAGATGAAGTATAGGACACAGATGGAGGCGGCCAAGAAAGGCATCGCCACAAAAGAGATGAAGATCGTAGCGGAAAAGGAAAACATGGATGTGGAAATCCTGCGGGAGAGGGTGGCCCGGGGGACGGTGGCCATCCCGGCCAACATCCACCACACCAGCCTGGATCCGGAAGGGATCGGGGAAGGGATGCGGACCAAGATCAACGTGAACCTGGGGGTTTCCGGGGACTGCGCGGACTACAAGGAGGAGATGGAGAAGGTACGGATGTCCATCGGCTTCGGGGCGGAGTCCATCATGGACCTGAGCAACTACGGGAAGACCAACACCTTCCGCCGGCAGCTCATCGATTTTTCCCCGGCCATGATCGGCACGGTGCCCATGTACGACGCCATCGGCTATCTGGAGAAGGAGCTGGTGGACATCAAGGCCGAGGATTTCCTGGAGGTGGTGGAGGCCCACGCCAGGGAGGGGGTGGACTTCATGACCATCCACGCGGGGATCAACCGGCGGGCGGTGGACAGCTTCAAGAAGTCCAAGCGGATGACCAACATCGTCTCCCGTGGGGGGTCCCTGCTTTTCGCCTGGATGGAGATGACGGGGAACGAGAACCCCTTCTATGAGCATTACGACAAGGTGCTGGACATCCTCTGCCGCTACGACGTGACCATCAGCCTGGGGGACGCCCTGCGGCCCGGCAGCATCCATGACAGCACCGACGCGGGACAGATCGCCGAGCTCGTAGAACTGGGCGCACTGACCAAAAGGGCCTGGGAGAGGAACGTGCAGGTCCTGGTGGAGGGGCCGGGACACATGGCGCTCAACGAAATCGCCGCCAACATGACCCTGCAGAAGCGGCTCTGCCATGGAGCCCCCTTCTATGTGCTGGGTCCCCTGGTGACGGACATCGCCCCGGGTTACGACCATATCACCTCGGCCATCGGCGGCGCCATCGCCGCGGCCAGCGGAGCGGACTTCCTCTGTTACGTGACGCCTGCGGAACACCTGCGGCTTCCGGACCTGGAGGACGTGAGGGAAGGGATCGTGTCCTGCAAGATTGCCGCCCATGCGGGGGACATCGCCAAGGGCATCCCGGGGGCAAGGGACCTGGACAACCGGATGAGCGACGCCCGGCGCAGGATCGACTGGGAGGAGATGTTCTCCCTGGCCATCGACGGGGAGAAGGCCAGGAAATATTTCGAGAGCAAGCCGCCTGCGGAAAAGGACAGCTGCTCCATGTGCGGGAAGATGTGCGCCATGCGGACGACCAACAGGATCCTGAACAAGGAAACGGTGGAACTCTATGGCGGCGTTTGACCTGCAGGGCATCATCGGCAACACGCGGAAGCAAAAGCCCCTGGTGCACAGCATCACCAACTACGTGACCGCAGGGGACTGCGCCAACATCCTGCTGGCCTGCGGGGCGTCCCCCATCATGGCCGACGACCGGTCGGAGGTGGAGGAGATCACCGCCCTCGCCGGCGGGCTGGTGCTGAACATCGGGACGCTGAACAGCCGGACGGTGGAATCCATGCTCCTGTCCGGCAGGAAGGCCAACGCCCTGGGAATCCCGGTGGTCCTGGATCCGGTGGGGGCGGGGGCCACCGCCCTCCGCACAGAGGCGGTGGGACGGCTCCTTTCGGGGGTCCGCTTCTCCCTGATCCGGGGGAACATTTCGGAAATCCTGGCTGTCCACGGGGAAGCGGGGAACACCGGGGGGGTGGACGCCTCCTGGAAGGACCGGGTTACGGAAGAGAACCTGGAGGAGGTCCTGGGGACCCTCCAGGACCTGGCCGGTCGGACAGGGGCGGTCCTGGCCGTCACCGGAGCGCTGGACCTGGTGGTGGACGGGGAGCGGGCCCTCCTCTGCAGGAACGGGCATCCCCAGATGGGGGGGATCACCGGAATGGGATGCATGCTCTCCGCAGTGGCGGGGGCCTTTGCGGCCGCCAATCCGGAACGGGTGCTGGAGGCCGCGGCGGCGGCCGTGGTGGCCATGGGCATCTGCGGGGAGCAGGCACAAATCCTGGTCCAGGCCGCCGGAGGAGGCACAGGCACCATGAAGGCCCACCTGCTGGACCGGATGTGCCGGATGGAGGACGAAACGGTCGAAGAGGAGGGAAGATATGAAATCCTGTAAGGTATCGAAGGAAGACATGCGCCTGTATGTGGTCACGGACAGGAGCTGGCTGGGTACGGGCGGCAGGCCGGACACCCTGGAAGCCCAGGTGGAGGAAGCCCTGGCGGGAGGCGCCACCTTCCTGCAGCTCCGGGAAAAAGGGGCGGACCGGGAGAATTTCCTGGATACCGCCCGGAAGCTGAAGGCCCTGGCGGCAGGACATCGGATCCCCTTCGTGGTGAACGACGACCTGGAGGTGGCCAAGGCTGCGGATGCGGACGGCGTCCACCTGGGCCAGGGGGACGCTTCCCCGGAGGAAGCCAGGATCCTGCTGGGCTCCGGAAAAATCGTGGGGGTCTCCGCCCATACGGTGGAGCAGGCCCTCAGGGCCCAGGAGCAGGGAGTGGACTACATCGGGGTGGGGGCGGTCTTTTCCACCAGCACCAAGGCGGATGCCCGGCCCCTTCCAAGGACGACGCTGGAGGCCATCTGCCGGCAGGTGGAGATTCCGGTGGTGGCCATCGGGGGCATCCAGGCGGAGAACATCCTGGAGCTGGAGGGTGCTGGAATCGACGGGGTGGCGGTGGTCTCCGCCGTCTTCGCCCAGCCGGACATACGGAAGGCCGCAGGGGCCCTGCGCAGGCTCTCCGAGACCCTAGTGGCCGGGGGAAGACGGTGATGGGAACCAAACGGAAGACCGTCCTGAGCATCGCCGGCTCCGACTCCAGCGGAGGTGCGGGCATCCAGGCGGACATCAAGACCATCGCCGCCCACGGAATGTACGCCATGACGGTGGTCACGGCCCTGACGGCCCAGAACACCCTGGGCGTCCACGGGGTCCAGGAAGCCACCCCGGAATTCGTGGCCCTGCAGATGGATGCGGTCTTCTCCGACATCCCGCCGGCGGCGGTGAAGGTGGGGATGGTGGGGAACGGAGCCATCCTGGAAACCATCGTGGAGAAGCTTGTGGAGCACAAGGCAAGGAACATCGTGGTGGACCCGGTGATGGTGTCCACCAGCGGCAGCCGGCTGCTTTCGGAGGAGGCTGTATCCCTCCTCCGGGAGCGGCTCCTGCCCCTGGCCACCCTGGTCACCCCCAACCTGCCCGAGGCCTCCGTCCTTTGGGGAAAGGCCATCCGGTCCCGGAGGGACATGGAGGTTGCGGCGGAGGAGATGGCCGGCTTAAGCGGGGGGAGGATCCTCCTGAAGGGGGGGCACTTGGAAGGGGACTGCGACGACCTGCTCCATGCCGACGGAGGTTTCCGCTGGTTCCCCCAGGTCCGGGTGGACAACCCCAACACCCACGGCACGGGTTGCACCCTGTCCACGGCCATCGCCTGCGGCCTGGGGGAGGGGCTAAAGCTCCAGGAGGCGGTCCTCAGGGCCAAGGTCTATGTCACCGGTGCGCTTCAGGCGGGGCTGGACCTGGGCAGGGGGAGCGGGCCGCTGGACCATGGATGGCGCCAGGGAGGGAAATGAAGGAAGAAGGGTATAAGAAAACAGCACTGCGGATCCGCAGTGCTGTTTTGCGTTCGGAGTCTCCAATCATAGGGCCTTCGACCCCGAAATTGACAGAAAACGGTTTTCAAAGCCAGGAATAGGTGATAAAATAAACACAGATGCACATGGAATTGAAAAAAGTATGGGAAAATCCACCCATGTGTGCCATTCCGGGGAAGGCGCGGCTGGAACCGGATCAACCAACAGATAGATACAAGGAGGGTGCTATTATGAAAGGAAACAGAAAGTTTTTTGCACTATTGGCCGCGGTTGCGTTGTGTGTGGCCCTGTTCGCCGGATGCGGAAAGAGTGAGCCGACCACACCACCGGCGGGAGGCGATGCCGGATCCGGTACGGAAACCCCCGAGACAGGCGGGGTCTACAAAGTGGGTTATGTGAACAGCAGCGACACGGACTTCTTCGACAAGCTGAAGCGGGACACCTTCGAAGCGCTTGTCAAAGACGACAAGACACTGGAAGTCAGCTACTCCGAAGCCAACATGGACGTCCAGCGTCAGCTGGACCTGATGGACAACTACATCGCCCAGGGCGTTGACGCCATCATCCTGGTTCCCGCGGACTTCTCCGGCGTCACCCCCGGTATCGAAAAAGCCAATGCCGCAGGCATTACCGTCATCTGCATGGGCATCGAGGCGGAAGGCGGAGACTTCATCTTCGTAGGCTCCCAGAACTTCGACGCCGGCGTGATGCAGGGCGAATTCATGGCGGAAGCCCTTCCGGAGAACGCGAAGGTCCTCTACCTGCAAGGCACTCCCGGCCTTTACCACTCCGTGGAGCGTGAGGACGGATTCAAAGGCGTCCTGGCGGAGAAGCGTCCCGACATCGAAGTCATCGCCACCCAGACCGGCATGTACGAACGTGCGAAAGGCATGCAGATCACCGAGGACTGGATCCAGACATTCCCTGCATTCGATGCCATCGTAGCAGCCAACGACCAGATGGCGCTGGGTGCGCTTGAAGCCTTGAAGGGCGCCAACCGGTTGGAAGGGGTGGCCGTGAGCGGAGTCGACGGAACCCCCGAAGCCAAGATGGCCATCAAGAACGGGGAGATGGCGCAATCCGTGCTGCAATCCGCGGACGGACTGGCCCAATACACCTATGAGACCATCCAGACCCTGCAATCCGGAGGCACACCCGAAGCAAGGATCATCGTGCCCTTCGAGTCCATCACACAGGAAAACATCGCAGACTATGAATAAGCACAGCATTCCGGGTTGACTTGACAAGGAAAGGGAAAAGTTATGGGAAGCAAAGGAACGGATTACATCCTGGAGATGCGGGACGTGGTGAAGGTCTTCCCCGGGGTGCGTGCCCTGGACGGGGTGAAGCTTAAGCTGCGGCCGGGAACGGTCCACGTCATCTGCGGGGAGAACGGGGCTGGGAAGTCCACCCTGATGAAGGTCATCAACGGGACCCACGACGCGGACGAAGGGGAGATGGTCTTCAAAGGGGAACCAGTGGGAAAGCGGACCATCGAGGACACCATCCGGATGGGGATCGCCATGATCTACCAGGAGCTGAACCCGGTGCTGGAGATGACCATCGCGGAGAACATCTTCCTGGGCCGGGAACCCAAGGCGGGGCTGTTCGTGGACTACAAGAGCATGTACAGCCAGACCCAGGAGCTGCTGGACCAGCTGAAGATCCCCTACAAGGCCAAGCAGAAGATGCGGGAGCTGAGCATCGCCGGCCACCAGCTGATCGAGATCGCCAAGGCCATCGCCAGGAACGCCTCGGTCATCATCATGGATGAGCCCTCCTCGGCCATCGCGGACACGGAGATCGACGTGCTCTTCAACCAGATCTTCGATTTGAAGGCCAAAGGGGTGGGGATCCTCTACATCACCCACAAGATGGACGAGATCTTCCGGATCGCGGACGACATCACCATCATCCGGGACGGCCAGTGGGTGGATTCGGGACCGGCCCAGAACTACAATCCGGAGAAGCTGGTCTCCCTCATGGTGGGCCGGGAGATCAAGAACGTCTTCCCCAAGGACCTGGACGTGGAGATCGGGGAAGTGGTCCTGGAGGTGAAGGACCTGACCCAGGAGAAGCAGCACGGGGGCCGGTTCAAGGACATCAGCTTCCAGCTGCGCAAGGGAGAGATCCTGGGCTTCTCGGGGCTGGTGGGCGCCGGACGGAGCGAGGTCATGCGGGCCATCTTCGGCCTGGACCCCTTCACCTCCGGGGAGGTGCTCCTGGAAGGGAAGAAGCTGGACATCAGGGACACCACGGACGCCATCCGGCATGGGATCGCCATGATCTCCGAGGACCGGAAGGGCTACGGCCTGGTGCTGGAGCGGAACGTCCACGAGAACATCTCCCTGGTGAACCTGAAGAAGTTCATAAGGAACGGCCTGATCGACGACAAGGCCATCGCCCGGGAGGCCAACATTATGGTGGACCTGCTGAAGATCAAGGTGGCAGGCCTGGGGGTTGCGACCAGCACCCTGTCGGGAGGGAACCAGCAGAAGGTGGTCCTGGCCAAGTGGCTCATGGGGGACGTGAAGGTCATGATCCTGGACGAGCCCACCCGGGGCATCGACGTGGGGGCCAAATCGGAGATCCACCGGCTGATGTGCAAGTTCGCCAAGGAAGGCATGGCGGTGATCATGATCTCCTCGGAGCTGCCGGAGGTCCTGGGCATGAGCGATCGGATCGTGGTCATGCAGGAGGGCCGGATCACAGGCATCCTGGACCGGGGGGAAATGGCCACACAGGAAAGCGTCATGAAGCTGGCCACCCACGGCACCAAATCCAAATGAATCGAACAAGGGATCCATAGAAAACAGCATATGAAATAGGGAAGGGATAAGAGAAATGACGAAAACGGAGAGCAAGTCCAAGAAGAAAATGAATCTGGCGGAGCTGTACGGGAAGTACGGGACTTTTGCCATCCTGGTCGTGATTTTCACACTTTCCTCCATCTTCACCAGGGGCTTCGCCACCCAGGCGAACCTGACCAACGTCCTGCGGCAGATCACGGTGGTGACCATCCTGGCCCTGGGGGCCACCTTCATCATCATCCTGGGCCACATCAACGTAGCCTACGGATCCATGATCGCCCTGATCGGGGTCATCTCCACAGCCATCATGGTGGCCACGGGCAACGTGTTCGTTGCGGTGATGGGGGCCGTGGGCCTGGGCCTGGTCATCGGAGCCATCAACGGCTATGTCATCACCAAGTTCCACATCCCGGCCTTCATCATGACCCTGGCGGTCACCACGGTGGCCCGGGGTTCGGTCCTGCTCTTCACCAACGGGGTGCCTGTCACGGGCATGGGCAAGTCCTACACCTTCATCGGCCAGGGCTACATCGGAATCATGCCGGTCTCGGTGCTGATTCTGCTGGTCCTCTTCGTGCTCTCCTGGGTCATGCTGAACAAGACCCGCTTCGGCCGGCACGTGTACGCGGTGGGCGGGAACGAGCAGGCGGCCATCGCCTCCGGAATCAAGTCCAAGAACGTGGTCCGGAAGGCCTTCCTCTTCGACGGCTTCACCGCCGCCATCGCCGGGGTGGTGCTCATGAGCCGGATGAACTCCGGCCAGCCCGCCGCGGGTGTGGCCTACGAGTTCGACGCCATCACCGCCGTGGTCGTGGGGGGGACCAGTCTGGCAGGTGGATCCGGAACCGTCGTGGGGACCATCATCGGCGCCGTCATCGTAGGGATCATCAACAACGTGCAGAACCTGGCCAACGTCAACACCTACTGGCAGCAGATCGTCAAGGGCTTGATCATCCTGACTGCCGTCATCATCGACAAGATGACCAAGCAGGCGTCCAGCATGAAAAAATGATCCGCGCAACACTTGGAGAACGAAGACAGACCAAAGGACGCCCTCCGGCGTCCTTTGGTCTGTCAGGAATTCCGCTTGTGCCCTACCGGCACCTAAACCGTGTCGCACCCCGCTTGCGGAGCCTGTCCCAATCCCCGATGGTCCTAAGGATCTGGAACCAGTGGCCCACCCTAAGCACCGTTTCCGGCAGGGGGGCGTGCCGGTTGTAGCTGCAATCCAGCAGCAGCACCTGGAACCCCGCCTCCCCCAGCTGCAGTGCGTTGGAAAGGCTGTCCTCGATGAAGAAGTCGGCCTCCAGTTCCCGGGCCTTTTCCACCTTGTCGTGGCTGGCCAGATGGTGGAGGGAGTCCATGGGGAATTTGTGGCGGGAAAGCCACTCCCTGCTCACATCCTCCATGTCCGGATGCCGGGCGGTGACGAAATGGATGCTGTGCCTGGAGTGGAGCCGGGACACGGCTTCCCGGGCCCCCAGCCGGACCCGGGCCTCCCGGTGCAGGAGACGTCCCTGCTCCCGATAGAAACGCATGTAGTCCTCTTCCTCCACGCCCAGAAGTTCGTGGATCTCATATTTGACAACGTCCTCCGGACGCAAGTTCGCCTTGAAATGGGCATTGGCCCGGTCCAGCCAGTAGAAGGGCTCGGTCACGGTGCCGTCGATGTCGACGCAGATTTGCAGTTTGTCCAAAAAAATGCACCTCCTTTGCTGCTTTTGGAAAATCGCTTTTCCCATTATAACACAAAAAAGCAAGGTTTGGGTCAATTCATTGTAATAGGAAGGTAAGGATGCGGAGGGGAAAGTTGTGCAGGATGGAGGTTGACTCCAGCGGGGAATCGGCATATGATAGGGAAAAAGAAGGCGCAGAGCGCTGGGGAGGAATTAGGATATGGACTTGAAGAACAATCCCAAAAAGCCATTGATCTACTATTACATGATCGCCATGGTGGTGGTCATGCTGCTGAACGCTTTTGTCCTGCCGGCCGTGTTGGAGCGGCAGATCGTGAAGGTGGATTACGGGACCTTCCTGAACATGGTGGAGGAAGGGAAGGTCACCAGCGTGGAGGTCCAGGACAACCAGATCGGCTTCCTGGCTACGGATGAGGCGGGCGCGGAAGCCGTCTACCTGACCGGGAAGATGGACGACCCGGAGCTGGTGAACCGGCTGTACCAGGCGGAGGTGAGGTTCTCCAAGGTGGTCCCCCGGGAGAATTCCCCGCTGGTGAATTTCCTGATGACCTGGATCTTCCCCCTGCTCCTCTTCATCGCCTTGGGGCAGATGCTGGGCAAGTACCTGCGGGGCAAGATGGGGGGCATGGGCAATGCCATGACCTTCGGGAAGAGCAACGCCAAAGTCTATGTGGAGGCCCAGACCGGGAAGACCTTTGCGGACGTGGCCGGCCAGGACGAGGCCAAGGAGGCCCTCCAGGAGATCGTGGACTTCCTCCACAACCCCCAGAAGTACAAGGCCATTGGAGCCAATGTCCCCAAAGGTGCCCTTTTGGTGGGACCTCCGGGGACGGGGAAGACCCTCCTGGCCAAAGCGGTGGCGGGGGAATCCCAGGTGCCCTTCTTCTCCATCTCCGGTTCGGAGTTCGTGGAGATGTTCGTGGGCATGGGGGCCGCACGGGTCCGGGACCTGTTCAAGCAGGCCCAGGAGAAAGCCCCATGCATCGTGTTCATCGATGAAATCGACACCATCGGGAAGAGCAGGAACGCGGGAGGCATGGGCGGCAACGACGAGCGGGAGCAGACCTTGAACCAGCTCCTTACGGAGATGGACGGATTCGACGCGGACAAGGGCGTTGTGATCCTGGCGGCCACCAACCGGCCGGAAACCCTGGACAAGGCCCTCCTCCGTCCGGGAAGGTTCGACCGCCGGGTGCCGGTGGAACTGCCGGACCTTGCGGGCAGGGAAGCCATCCTCCAGGTCCATGGCAAAAGGGTGAAGCTGGGACAGGACATCGACTTCAACGGCATCGCCCGTGCCACCTCGGGGGCCTCCGGCGCGGACCTGGCCAACATCATCAACGAAGGGGCCCTGCGGGCCGTGAAGATGGGAAGGCCCATGGTCCTCCAGGAGGACCTGGAGGAATCGGTGGAGGTGGTCATTGCGGGATACCAGCGGAAGAACGCGGTGATTTCCATGAAGGACAAGCTGACCATCGCCTACCATGAGATCGGCCACGCCCTGGTGGCGGCAAAGCAAAGCCATTCGGCCCCGGTGCACAAGATCACCATCGTGCCCCGGACTTCCGGCGCACTGGGCTACACCATGCAGGTGGAGGAGACGGAGCAGGTGCTTCTGAACAAGGAGCAGGCACTGGACAAAATCGCCACCTTCATGGGCGGCCGGGCGGCCGAGGAGATCGTCTTCAAGACCGTGACCTCCGGGGCCTCCAACGACATCGAGCAGGCGACCCGGATCGCCCGGGCCATGGTCACCCGGTTCGGCATGAGCGAGGAATTCGACATGATGGGCCTGGAGACGGTGAACAACCCCTACCTGGGAGGGGACACCACCCTGCTGGTGTCCAACGAGACCGCTGCCAAGATCGACGCGGAAGTCCTGAAGATCATCAGGGATTGCCACGAGCGGGCGCTCCAGATCCTGGAGGAGAACAAGGACAAGCTCCATGACCTGGCCAAATTCCTGCTGGAGAACGAGACCATCACCGGCGAGGAATTCATGCGGGTCCTCCAGGGAGAGAAGACGGAAGCCTAGCCGGAAAGGGGGAGCGGACGTGTGGAAGAAGATTTTCATTCCCCGGCTGGCCTTCGCGCTGCTGGCCATCCTGCTCCAGCTGGGCCTGCTTGTCGGGATGGTGCTGCGCTTCCAGGAGTATTTCGGCTTCTTCTATGGGGGAAGCCTTCTGGTGAGCGCGGTGGCGGTGGTGTGGATCCTGAACGACCGGAGCAATCCGGCCTACAAGATCGCCTGGATCATCCCGATCCTGCTGTTCCCCGTCTTCGGCGGAATCTTCTACCTCCTTTTCGGAAGGCCGGACCTGGACAACACCACCAAGCGCCGGATGGGGCCCATCATGGGGAAGGTGGCGGAGTCCTTGCCCCGGGAAGAGGAGCTGCTTGCTGCGTTAAAGGAAGAGTGTCCCCCTGCGGCCCACCAGGCCAGATATATCCGGGACTATGCCCATTGCCCCCCGTGCGACCGGACGGAAGCGGAGTACCTGCCCACGGGGGAGCTGAAGTTCGCCCGGCTGAAGGAAGTGCTCCGCAAGGCCGAACGCTACATCTTCCTGGAATACTTCATCATCGAGGAAGGGGTCCTATGGGACAGCGTCCTGGAGATCCTCCTGGAAAAGGCAGGGGAGGGGGTGGATGTGCGCCTGATCTACGACGATGCGGGCTGCCTCTTCACCTTGCCGGAGCGGTACGACCGGAAGCTGGAGGCCATGGGAATCCGTTGCTGCGTGTTCAACCCCCTGGGGCCCGTTTTTTCCCTGAAGGTCAACAACAGGGACCACAGGAAGCTGGTGGTGGTGGACGGGCACACGGGATTCACCGGAGGCATCAACCTGGCGGACGAATACATCAACGAATATGTGAAGTACGGCCATTGGAAGGACAGCGCCATCCTGTTGCGGGGGGCCGCGGTCTGGAGCATGTCGCTGATGTTCCTGTCCATGTGGGAGTACCTGCGCAGGGAAGAGGAGGACTGGGAGGCCTTCCGGCCCAAATCCATGCCCCTGGGGACAGGGGAAGCACAAGGCGGATGCGTGCAGCCTTTCGCCGACAATCCCCTGGACGGGGAGCCTGTGGGAGAGACCGTGTACCTGAACATCATCAACAAGGCCCAAAGGTATGTCCATATCACCAGCCCCTATCTGATCATCGACAGCGCCATGGCTTCGGCCTTGTGCAATGCGTCCAAAGGGGGGGTGGACGTGCGGATCGTGACCCCGAACCATCCCGACAAAAAGTATGTCCATGCGGTGACACGGTCCTATTACGGGATGCTGCTGGAAAGCGGCGTGAAGATCTACGAATACACGCCCGGATTCATCCATTCCAAGACCTTCGTGGCCGACGGCCTCTACGGGGTGGTGGGAACCATCAACATGGACTACAGGAGCCTGTACCTGCACTTCGAGTGCGGTGTATGGATCTACAGGAACCGGGCCCTGCAGGCCATGGAGGAGGACTTCCGCGCGCTGCTGGAGGTAAGCCGTCCCATCGGAATGGAGGACGTGTGGGGAACCCCCTGGTACCGGACCTTGGGAAGGTTCCTGCTGCGTGTGTTCGCGCCCCTGCTGTAGGGGAGGGAAGGAGAATGAGATGGGAAAAGGAGCTGTGGTCATGGAATCGAAGGAAGCGCTGGAGCGGATGATGGGGCGGGAGAGCCCACTCGTCCTGTACTTCACTTCCGAAGGATGCGGCGTATGCCAGGCGGTGCTGCCCCGGCTGCTGGAGATTGCAGGGGAGGTGCCGGTGGCCAAGATCGGCGTGGACAGCCTGCGGGAGGTGGCTGGCCAGCATCTGGTTTTCGCCGTGCCCACCCTCCTGGTGTGGCATGAAGGGAAGGAAATCCTGCGGGAAAGCAGGTTCATCGACTTCAACAGGGTGGAGCGGGTGCTGTACCTGCTGCGTCCATAAGGGGGGCGGGCATGGGAAAAATCAGATTCTACTTGGGGATGGTGCTTGTACTGGGGGTCCTTTGGATGGTCCTGAACGAAGGGGTGTCCCTGGCCCGATTCGTTGCAGGCTGTCTGCTGGGGGTGTTGGCGCTCTACATCACGGACCAGTTCCTGCTGTTCTACCGGTACCGGGACGCCTATCGGATCCCCCTCCTCTGGCTGGCGGGGTATTTCCTCTTCCTGGTGGTGCAGATCTATCTTGCGGGGTTTTCCACCATGCGGATGATCCTCACCGGCAAGATCAATCCGGACCTGGTGGAAATCCAGACGGATATCAAGAACGAGTTCCTGGTCTGCCTGCTGGCCAATTCCATCACCCTGACCCCTGGCACGGTGACCGTGGACATGTCGGGCAGGAAGCTCACGGTCCTCTGGATCGATTGCAGCACCAAGGATCCGGCCGCGGCGGGGGAACTGATCAAGGGAAAGCTGGAAAAAAGGATACTGGGAGGTTGAAACATGTTCATAGAGGCTGCGATGCTGCTGCTTTCCCTGCTGGCGCTGGCAAGCGCCGGGAGGATCGTCCTGGGGCCCACCCTTTGGGACCGGCTCCTGGGACTGAATCTCTTCTCTTCGAAGATCATCATGCTGATCGTGCTCTACGCGGTGGCGACGGAGCGCTCCTATCTGTTGGACATCGCCCTGGTGTATGTGCTCCTGGGGTTCATCAGCATCATATTCATCGCCGAATTCATCCAGAAGAAAGGGAAAATCTGATGTGGGATCATGTGGGAAACGCCATCATCGTTTTGGGCATTGTTTTCGTCGGTTTCGGTGTGTTCGGCATCTACCGTTTCAACGACTTCTACGCCAGGATCCTGATCGCCTCCAAGGTGGATACGGTGGGATTCATGACCATCATGCTGGGGGTGGTGGTGCGCCAGGGTTTCAGCTACTTCACCTGGAAGGTGCTGCTGGTCCTGGTGGTCATGTTGGTGACCAATCCCTTGGCAACCCATTCCATCGCCCGGTCGGCCCACTACAGCGGATACCGGGTCAGGAAGGGAGGTTGAGGGCATGTTGAAGGTTTTTCTGGTCCTGATGGTGGTTTTCGCCGTGATGGCGGTGCAGACCCCGAAATTGCGACAGGCGGTGGTCTACCTGGGGATTTTCTCCCTGATCAGCTCCTTCGTCTACCTGCTGTACAGCGCCCCAGATGTGGCCATCGCCGAGGCGGTCATCGGAAGCACCCTGGCCACCATCCTTTACCTGGTGGCGCTGAAGAAATATGCGGTCTACACGATCTACTTCACGGACACGGTGGACAGCGGACTGGAGGAGGCTGTGGCGGCAAGAAGGGCCAGGATCCTGGAGCTGGTGGAAGGTTTCTGCACGGAGAGGGAGCTGGAGGCCCATGTGATCTACACCGCAGAGGGGAAGGAACAGATCCAGCAAAACCACAGCTACGACCTGATCGTGATGCAGGAAGGGGAGGCGGTCACGGTCTGCGGCAGCCGTGAAAGCTATCATGTGGACGGCATCCGAAGCCATCTGCTGGAGAAGGACAAGGGAGCGGGCAACAGGCTCCGCTTCCAGGTCCAGACGGAGGAAGAGGAGGTGGGGCCATGAGGAGGGCGTTGATGGTCCTATGGGCGGCTCTGCTGCTGGTCCTGTTCATGGTGGTCTACGGAGGCCTGGACCAGGTCCTTCCCAACACCCTGCAGGAGCAGTATGTGGCAAACTTCCAGGAAGATACGGGGGCCCGGAATGCGGTGACGGGGATCTATCTGGACTACCGCGTTTTCGACACCCTCTTCGAGGCGCTCATGCTTCTGGTGAGCGTCATCGGAATCATCCATTTTTCCGTGCATGAAGGGGAAGGAGGGGACAGGCATGGCTGAGGAATACAGGTCCAGGATCATATCCATCATCATCGGGGTGCTGTACCCCTTCATCCTGCTGTTCGGATTCTACATCATCCTGAACGGACACCTGACCCCCGGGGGAGGTTTCCAGGGAGGGGCCATCCTTTCCGCCGTCCTCATGAGCCGGTATCTGGTCAGCCCGAACCAGGACATCCGGCTGGACAGCCTGCAGATCGTGGAGAAGATGGCCTATGCCCTGATCGTCGCCGTGCCCCTGCTGTTCCTGCTGATGGGGGTCGGAGGAAGGCTGGACAAGACAGTCTACCTCGTCCTGATGAACGCGCTGATCGGCATCAAGGTCAGCTGCGGGCTCAGCATCGTGTTTTTCCGGTTCGTATTCTATGAAAGCAGGTGAGGCAATGGAGTGGATAACGGGGGAAACCGTCAGCATCCTCTTGTTTTTTATCGGATTGTTCGGCGTGGTTGGCCGAAGGAACATCATCAAGACCGTGGTTTCCATCGGAATCATGGAGACGGCCATCATCCTGTTCTTCCTGACCATCCAGGGGGAGGGGGAACGGGTGCCCCCCATTGTGCCCCTGGTGGGAGAGACGGTTGCGGATCCGCTTCCCCAAGCACTGATGATCACCGCCATCGTCATCGGGGTGGCCGTTACGGCGGTGAGCCTGACCATGTTCATCAGCCTGTACCACAAATACGGGACCACCAACTGGCACAAGGTGGAAGTGAAAAGGAGGGAACAAGACACATGATCGCACTGTACGCTTTCGTCCTCCTCCCCATCCTGTCCGCCACCCTGCTCTATCTGGCAGGAGGGAAACACGGCAAACATGCCGCCTTGCTGGTCCAGTCGCTGGCAGCAGGGGGATCCGTCTGGAACTTCCTGCAGGTGAAGGCCCATGGGCCGGTGGTGGAAGTCCTGGGGAGCTGGGAGCAGTCCGTGGGGATCGCCCTGCGGGCGGACCTGTTCTCCCTGGTGATGGTCATGCTGACCGCCTTCCTCTTTCTGGGGATGCTGCTGTTCAACTACAACAGCTACTACGTGGACAAGCTCTTCCTGTTCCTCCTGCTGGTCCTCCAAGCGCTGGTGATGGGGATCTTCCTTTCCAACGACCTGTTCAACATCTTCGTGCTGGTGGAGGTGTCCACCATCGTCGTCAGCATCCTGATCATGTTCAAGAAGGACAGCCGTTCCATTTATGACGGCATGGTCTACCTGCTGGTGAACATCCTGGCCATGACCTTCTTCCTCTTCGGGACCGCCTTCATGTACAAGATCTTCGGCAGCCTGGACCTTTACACCATCCGGAGCCGGATGCACCTGATCCAAAATCCGGCCACGCTGATCCTGCCCTACAGCTTCCTGATCACCGCCGTGGGGCTGAAATCGGCCCTGATGCCCTTGTTCAGCTGGCTCCCGAAGGCCCATGGAACCCCCAGCGCCCCTTCGGTGGTCTCCGCCATCCTCTCGGGCCTCTACGTGAAGGGAGGGATCTACCTTTTCATCCGGATCCAGGAGGTGTTCCAAGGAACCATGGACACCCAGGGATTCTTCCTCGGGATGGGGATCGTCACCGGGGTGGTGGGATTCTTTCTGGCCATTTCCCAGACGGACATCAAACTGCTGCTGGCCTACAGCACCATCTCCCAGATCGGCCTGATCATGGTGGGGGTCAGCCAGCCGGACGGGACGGCCTACTGGGGGGGCGTCTACCACATCATCAACCATGCGGTGTTCAAGTCCGCCCTGTTCCTGGGGGCCGGCATGGTCGTGGAGGAGTACGGCACCCGGAACCTCCTGGAGATCCGGGGGGTCTGGAAAAGGATGCCCCTGGTGGCGGTCACTTCCATCCTGGCCATCCTGGGAATCACGGGTGCTCCCCTCTTCAACGGAAGCATCTCGAAATACCTGATCCAGAGCGGCATGGGCGGCGGCCTCCTGGAGGCCGCCATCATCGGGATCAATCTGGGGACCGTCGTGGCCTTCTGGAAATACGCCAACATGTTCTGGAGCCCCAAGCCCCAGCGGCGGGTGCGCACGGACCCTTTCCGCAACGCCGTGCTGGCGGTGCTGGGGGTCGCTTGTTTCACCGGGGGCATCTGGGGGGCCGGTTTCATCGGATTCTTCTTCAACCACCGGATCCTCATCGACGGTGGAGCATACGGCCAGAAGGCCCTGGTCTACGTGGGAAGCCTACTGGCGGGGCTCCTGCTCTACAGGAAGGTGGTGGTGCCTTCCAAATTCCTCTCCCAGGTCAGGAAATTCGAACTGGACTTCAACAACATCGCGTTGACCATCACCGTTTTTTTCGGGATGATCACCACCTATCTGGCGTTAAAGTACATGTAGGGAAGATGGACCAAGGGAAGGCTGGAAAGCCTTCCCTTTTGGATTAGAAAAACAAAGAAAAAAAGAGGAAATGAATGAAAAAAAGAGGAAAAATGATTTTCAATCCAGAACAAAGTTAGCACTCACCCAAGGAGAGTGCTAACAGAAATTGAAAAAGGCGGGAAATGCTGGTATAAATAGAGGTGTAGAAGGGAACAAAAAGAATAGTGAAACATGGAGGTGTTACTATGTTCGGACTTACCCCTTATAGGAGAGGAAACGGTTATCTGACAAGCAACGGATTCTGGGATGTGGACAAATTCTTTGACGATTTCTTCAATGAACCTTCAATGAACGCGCCGGCTTTGAGCCCAGGACACATGCGTGTGGACATCAAGGAGACGGAGAACGCCTACCTGGTCTATGCGGACCTGCCGGGTGTGAAGAAAGAGGAGCTTTCCGTAGAGGTGGACAATGATGTCCTGTTCATCAGCGTCGAGAAGAAGGAAGAGATCGACGAGGAGAAGGAACAGTATGTGCGCAAGGAAAGAAGAAGCATGAACCTGAAACGCAGCTTCCGCCTGGAGGGCGTGGACGCGGAAGGCATCCAAGCCAAGCTGGAGGAAGGCGTCCTGACACTGGAGCTTCCGAAGAAGGAACCGGAACAACCCAAAAAGAAGAGCATCGATATCCAATAAATGCAGGAATCGGAAAGGGACGGCCCTAGGGCCGTCCCTTTCCACGTTGTCGGGAAGGTGGAAAAACAGGTTGACAGGAAACCCAAGGATGCGTAAAATTAGGGGTAAACATCCATATATCGAAATCTATGGATGCGCGCGGAGAAATCAAACAGGTGTAAAGGTGGAATAAAGGAGAATTTGGAAATGAGGAAGCGGCGGATCCATCCAAAGGCATGGACCTACACCTTCGACACGCTGAAGGAATGGGAGACCCATGTGCATGTGCTGGAAGGACGGGGGACCATCTACGTGGTCGACACCTTCTGCGGACCGGCAGGGATGGAGGAGGTCAGGAACGCCGGGGACTTGGATTGGGGCGGGAAGAAGGTGGTGGTCTTCAACACCCACTTCCACTGGGACCATGTCTGGGGGAACGGATTCTTCAACGGGGCCTGGATTGTGGCCCATGCCTCCTGCCGGAAGCGGCTGGAAGAGGAATGGGACAGCCAGATCCGGATGAACGGGGAGCACAGGATGGGCCTGGTGGAGAAGGTGCTGCCGGACCTGACCTTTGGGGAGAGCCTTTTTTTTCCGGAGGACGGATTGGAGGTCTTCCACTCCCCGGGACACACGGCGGACAGCATCTCCCTCTTCGACCGTCCCAGGGGGATCCTGTATGTGGGGGACAACCTGGAGCGGCCCCTTCCCTATGTGGAGGACAGGGACTTGGACCGGTATGTGGCCACCCTGGAAAGGTACCGAAAGCTCAGGCCCCGGCGGATCCTGGCGGGACATAGCCTGGAGCTGGACCTGGAGGACCTGGAGGGGACCATCCGCTACCTGCGCGGGCTGCAGTCCGGCGGGGACCTGGAGGTCCGGGGGGAGGCCGCGATGGAAACACACCGACGGAACCTGGAGTTCCTGGGTTGAGGGGAGGCGATGCGGATGTTGGATGACCACAAGCAGTTCACCGTATACATGAAAGCCCTGTCCGATGAAACGAGGCTTCGGATCTATTCCATGCTGGCGGGGGAGGAGCTTTGCGCATGCAACCTGCTGGAGGCCTTCAGGATCACCCAGCCCACCCTTTCCTACCACATGAAGATCCTGTGCGGGAGCGGGCTGGTGGATGTCAGGAAAGACGGCGTCTGGATGCGGTATTCCGTCAACCGGGAGAAGGCGGCCCTGCTGGGCGCCTTTTTCCAGGAGGTGGAGGCGGCAAGTCCCGGGGAGGGGCAACGCTGCAAACAGTGCTGACAGGGAAGGGAACGGGAGGAGAAGGTATGTCTGGGTTGTTTAGCCCTTTTAAGATCAAAAACGTGGAGTTGAAGAACAGAATCGTGATGCCGCCCATGTGCATGGTGCAGGCGGTGGACGGATTCGTGGAGGATTGGCATCGGATCCATTACGCCACCCGAGCCATCGGGGGCGTGGGACTGATTGTGGTGGAGGCTACGGCGGTTTCCCCCGAGGGAAGGATCCTGGACGGGGACCTGGGGATCTGGTCGGACGAGCATGTCCCGGGACTGAAGGAAGTGGCGGACCTGATCCACAAGTACGGAGCCAAGGCGGCCATCCAGCTGGGACATGCGGGACGGAAGGCCAAGCTGTCGGTGGAGCACTGCATGGCACCCAGTCCGGTCCGGTTTGACGAGGATTTCCAGGTGCCCCATGCCATGACCCTGGAGGACATCGGTCGGGTGGTGGAGGATTTCCGCCAGGGGGCCAGGAGGGCCCGGGAGGCGGGGTTCGACATCATCGAGATCCATGGCGCCCACGGCTACCTCATCAACCAGTTCATGACGCCGCTGTGCAACAAGCGGGAGGACGCCTACGGCGGAAGCATGGAGAACAGGGGAAGGTTCCTGTGGGAGGTGACCAGGGCGGTGCGGCAGGAATGGCCGGAGGAGAACCCGCTGATGCTCCGGGTTTCCAGCAAGGAGTACCACGCGGAGGGGAACACGGAATCGGATGTGGCGGGAATCATCAACCACTGCAAGCAGGAAGGCATCGACATGATCCATGTGAGCACGGGAGGCGTGCTGCCTTCCGCCGTCCTCAGCTATCCGGGATACCAGATCGAAACCGGGAAGCTGATGAAGGAGGGAACGGGGCTGCCTGTCATCGTGGGAGGCCTGGTGACGGAGCCGGGAATGGCGGACGAGATCATCTGGAACGGCCGGGGGGACCTGGTGTTCCTGGGAAGGGAGCTGCTGCGCAACCCCTACTGGCCCCTCCAGGCGGCCAGAAAGCTGAAGGTGGACATCCCCTGGCCCGCCCCCTATGTACGGAGCAAATAGAAGGAGAAACGATATGATTTCAGAGCAAATGAAAACCCTGGTGGCCAACAGCTCGGTCATCCGGGCCATGTTCGAAGAAGGGAAACGGCTGGCGGAAATCCATGGACTGGAGAACGTATACGACTTCAGCCTGGGGAATCCCAACGTCCAGCCTCCGGCCAGGGTGAAGGAAGCCATCCTGGACATCCTGGACCAGGAAGAACCCATGGCGGTCCACGGGTACATGAACAACTCCGGTTTTGAGGACGTCCGGGAGGGGATCGCCCGCCATCTGGACCAGAAGTACGGCCTGGCCCTGGGCGGGGAAAGCATCATCATGACCTGCGGCGCCGCCGGCGGCCTGAACATCACCTTCAAGTCCCTGCTGAATCCCGGGGACGAGGTGGTGGTCTTCGCCCCCTTCTTCGGGGAGTACCGGAACTATGCGGCCAACTACAACGCCAAGCTGGTGGTGGTCCCTGCGGACACCAAGACCTTCCAGCCGGATGTGGAGGGCCTGCGCCGGGCCATCACGGCTAGGACCAAGGTGGTGATCGTGAATTCCCCCAACAACCCCACCGGCGTCGTCTATACGGCGGGGACCATGGAACAGTTGGCGCAGGTCCTTAGGGAGAAGGAAGCGGAGCATGGGACGGACATCTTCCTGGTCTCCGACGAGCCCTACAGGGAGTTGACCTATGACGGGGCAGAGGTGCCTTATCTGCTCAAGTACCACAAGAACAGCATCATCGGCTATTCCTACAGCAAATCCCTGTCCCTCCCCGGGGAAAGGATTGGCTATCTGGTGGTGAATCCGGAGGCGGCCGATTTTCAGGAGCTGATGGGTGCGTTGAACGTGGCGAACCGGATCCTGGGCTTCGTGAACGCCCCCTCCCTGTTCCAGAAGGTGGTGGCCAGGAGCCTGGATGCGGAGGTGGATGTGGACTACTACAAGCGGAATAGGGACATGCTCTACGGGCATCTGACCGCCATCGGCATTTCCTGCGTGAAGCCGGAGGGCGCATTCTACCTCTTCCCCAAGTCCCCCATCCAGGATGACGTCAAGTTCTGCGAAGACGCGAAAAGGTACAACATCCTGATGGTGCCGGGAAGCGCCTTCGGCTGTCCGGGGCATGTGCGGATCGCCTACTGCATCTCCCGGGAGCGGGTGGAAAACTCCCTGGACGCCTTCACCAAGCTGATGGAGAACTACAAATGAAAGAAGCGGCTCCCGATGGGGGCCGCTTCTTTCATTTGGTTTGGAATCCGGATCCCTATAGGGAAGTCCGGCTGTTGCAGTATTCGCACTTGTAGGCCTTCGTGGCCGCATCCACCAGGAGGAAGGTGGTCTCCACATGGGGTTCCACCGAGGTGATGCAGCGGGGGTTCTTGCACTGGAGGATTCCGGTGACAGCCTTTGGAAGGGCCAGTTTGATCTTCTTCACCACCTGCTCGTTTTCGATGATGCAGATGGTCAGGTCCGGGTCGATCAGGCCCAGGACATCCAGGTCCAGGTCGATCTCGTTATCGATTTTGATCAGGTCCTTGGTGCCCAGTTTGTCGGAGGGTGCATTCTTGATCAGTGCCGTGGTGTAGTCCACCTCGTCCAGCTTCAGTTCCCGGAAGATCTTGAAGCCCAGGCCCGGCTTGATGTGGTCGATGACGATGCCCCGCTTGATTCCGTTGATGTTCAACACGCTATTCACCTCCCAATCCCAGAAGCTCCATGATCAGAGCCATCCGGATGTACATGCCGAATTTTGCCTGCTGGAAGTAGACGGCCCTGGGGTCCCTGTCCACCTCTGGGGCGATCTCGTCCACCCTGGGAAGGGGATGCATGACGATCATGTCCTCCTTGGCCAGTTCCATCTTCTCGGCGTCCAGGATATAGTAGCCTTTCAACCGCAGGTATTCCTCCTCGTTGAAGAAGCGCTCCCGCTGGATGCGGGTCATGTAGAGGATGTCCAGCTTGCCCATGACGGCTTCCAGGTCGTTGGTCTGCTCATAGGTGTTGGAGCCCAGTTCCTCCAGGATGTAGGGGGGGATGGTGAGTTCCGGAGGGGAGATGAAGACGAAGTGGAGGTTATCGTATTGGGCCAGGGCGTTCACCAGGGAGTGGACCGTGCGGCCGAACATCAGGTCCCCGCAAAGGCCGATGGTCTTGTTGGAAATGTCTCCCTTCAGGCGGCGGATGGTCAGCAGGTCCGTCAAGGTCTGGGTGGGATGCTGGTGTCCCCCGTCACCGGCGTTGATCACGGGGATGCTGCTGAATTTGGAGGCCAGCCGGGGGGCGCCCTCCTTGGGATGGCGCATGACGGCCGCATCCGCGTAGCAGCCCACGGTACGGATGGTGTCGCCGATGCTTTCCCCCTTGGCGGCGGAAGAGGAGCCGGGTTCGGAGAAGCCGATGACCTGGCCGCCCAGCCGCAGCATGGCCGCCTCGAAGCTGAAGCGGGTGCGGGTGGAGGGTTCGTAGAACAGGGTTGCAAGGATTTTGCCTCTGCCGCGGTCCGAAAACCGCTGGGGAGCCTCCACGATCCGCTCCGCCAGCTGGAAGAGGGATTCCAGTTCTTCCAGGGACAAGTCGGTTGATTCGATGATATGTCTGCCTTTTAGCATTCGATCTCCTTTTTTCTATAGGTTTGGAAAAGGTGGGTGGAAGAGGTCCCGGGTCAGATGATGGTGTAGTTCAGGAGCAGGTACAGGCCGTAGAGGGACAGCATGACGACGCCCTCCCTCCTGCCCAGGTGCATCTTCTTGGCCTTGCAGAAGATCCGGAAAAGGAGCACGATCAGCAGCATGGCCGGAATCTGGAGCTTGTAGAATTCCAGGGGGACCACCAGGCCGGCGGGGGTTGCGGCTGCCGCGGCGCCCACCACGAACAGCACGTTCAAGATATCGGCGCCGATGATGTTCCCGATGGCCAATTCCCCATGGCCCTTCCGGGCGGCGGTGATGGCGGTCATCAGCTCGGGCAGGCTGGTGCCGAAGGCCACCAGGGTGGCGGCGATGACGCTCTGGGGAATCCCAACCCGCACGGCCGCCAGCTCCACACTGGGAATCAGGAGCTTGGAGGAGAGGATCACCAGGGCGCCGCCGCCGATGAGTTTGGCCAGCATCAGGAAGAGGGGGGATTGGTCCGCCTCCAGTTCGGTGCTGGTGTGGGAACTGCGGGCCCAATGGATGGAGGTGAAGATGTAGGCCGCCAGCAGGGCCAGCAGCAGGAAGCCCAGCCATTGGTGGATCCGGCCGTTGGCCTCTCCCAGGGAGAAGAAGGGGAGGCTGATGACGGAGAGCAGCAGCACCGCTCCGATCTGGACCCGCCCCTGGTGGTTGATGGAGACGGGATCCACATACAGCTTGCCCAGCATGGCGGCGACTCCGATGATCAGGGCGGAGTCGGCGATGATGGAACCGATGGCGTTGCCCAGGGCAAGGTCCGCATTTCCGTTGATGGCTGCCAGGACCGATACGGAAGCTTCCGGAAGGGTGGTCCCCAGGGAAACGATGGTGGCGCCTACAATCATTTTGGGGATCCCCCACTTGAGGGAGAGGCTGACGGCCTCGTCCACCAGCAGGTCGGCACCTTTGGAAAGGGCGAGCAGGGTGGCGAAGATGATCAAAAAGAGCCAGAAAGTGGAAAGGGGCTCCAGGGTGTGCAGGATCCATGCGTCCATTGTGTTCCTCCTTGGGTGTGATTTCTTTTACCATTATAGGGACTATTGGGTGTGCTGTCAACGGAGGGCGTTGACAGCGGTGGAAAAGAATGATAATATCAACATATGAACAAGTGTTCATATGAATGGAGGTCCATGGATGAAAGAGAAAGATAAACGGGCGGAATCAGCCAGCTGCAGTTGCAACGTAATCCACCAGGAGGTGGTCGACCAGGCAAGGGCGGCCATGCCCAAGGAGGAGATTCTCTACGACTTGGCGGAAGTGTTCAAGGTGTTCGGGGATTCCACCCGGATCAAGTTGCTCTGGGCACTGCTGGGGCAGGAGATGTGCGTCTGCGACCTGGCAGTCCTGCTGCAGATGACCCCGTCCGCGGTCTCCCACCAGCTGCGGATCCTGAAGCAAGCCCGCCTGGTGAAGTGCCGGAAGGAAGGGAAGGTCGTCCATTATTCCCTGGACGATGCCCATGTGCAGGGCATCATCGACCAGGGGCTGCTGCATATTCTGGAAGTTTAGGAGGTGTTCCCGATGGATAGGAACCAAAGGACGGAACTGGTCCTGGAGGGATTGGACTGCGCCCATTGCGCGGTGAAGATCGAGGAAAAGGCGAAGGGGCTGGAAGGGGTGCGGATGGCTTCCCTGAACTTCGCCACGAAAAAACTGGTGATCGAGGCGGACGGGGAAGGGCTTCTGGAAGGGCTGGTGGCCCAGGCCAGCGCCATCGTGAAGGAACTGGAACCCCATGTGCAAGTCCGCGACGCGGCGGAAGGAAGGCGGAGCGGGGAGCCTTCGGACACGTCGTTGGGCTGGAAGCGCTTCCTGGCCGGCGTCCTGCTCTTCGTCTGGGCGGTCCTCTGGAAGGAAGGCGTGGGGGGGATGGATCCCGGCTTCCGTGGAGGGATTCCCCTGCTTGCCGTCTTCCTGGGCGCGTATTTCCTGCTGGGACAGGAGATCCTGGGCACGGCCCTGGGGAACCTCCGGAAAGGGCGGGTGTTCGACGAGAACTTCCTCATGTCCATCGCCACCCTGGGCGCCTTTCTGATCGGCGAATATCCGGAGGCGGTGGCGGTCATGCTTTTCTACCGGATCGGAGAATGGTTCCAGGACCGGGCGGTCAACCATTCCCGGCGGTCCATCGCCAAGCTGATGGACATCAAGCCGGAAGTGGCCTGGCTCCAGGAAGAGGGAGGCTTCCGGAAGGTGGATCCCCGGACCGTGGACGTAGGGGCCAGGATCCTGGTCAAGCCGGGAGAGCGGGTGCCTTTGGACGGTTCGGTCCTGAGCCCCAGGGGAGAAGTGGACACCAGCGCCCTGACGGGAGAATCCATGCCCCGGGCGTTGGTGGGGGGGGACCTGGTGCTCTCCGGAAGCATAAATCTGGATGCGCCCCTGGAAGTGGAAGTGGTCAAGTCCTATGGGGATTCCACCGTGCAGAAGGTTTTGGAGCTGGTGGAGAACGCCGCGGGCAACAAGGCCAAGACGGAACAGTTCATCACCCGGTTCGCCAAGGTCTACACCCCCGCGGTGGTGGGAACGGCGGCCTTGCTGGCCGTGCTGCCGCCCCTGTTCCTGGGGATGGAGGCCGGCCATAGTCCCCAACTGTTCGGGGAGTGGTTCAGGCGCTCCCTCATCTTCCTGGTGGTCTCCTGTCCCTGCGCCCTGGTGGTGTCCATCCCCCTGGGCTTCTTCGGCGGCATCGGTGCGGCTTCCCGGCACGGGATCCTGATCAAGGGCGGCCAGTTCCTGGAAGCGCTGCATGGGGTCCGGCACATCGCCTTCGACAAGACGGGCACCCTGACGGAAGGGAAGTTCTCCGTGGAGGAGGTCCACGGAGGTTTGGAATGGGACAGGGGATCCCTGCTCCGCCTGGCGGCATCGGCGGAAGCCTATTCCAACCATCCCATCGCCAAGTCCATCCAGGAGGCCTACGGGTCCCCGGAGTTGGATCCGGTCACCCTCCTAAAGGAGATTCCGGGTTCGGGTCTGAAGGCTTCCCGGAGGGGACCCTTAGGAGAGGAGGTCCTCCATCTGGGGCATGGCGGCTGGTTCCAGGAACTGGGCATCCGGATTCCGCCCCAGCAGGATTCCAAAAGGGAAGACGGCGCCAGGACCCGCCTCCACATGGCCCTGCAGGGGGAGTGGATCGGCACCGTGGTCCTTGGGGACAAGGTGAAGGAAGGGGCCAGGGACATGGTCCAGGCACTGCGGAAGGAAGGCATCCGGACGAGCATGCTCTCCGGAGACCATCCGGAAGTGGCGGCCCAGGTGGGGAAGGAAATCGGCGTGGACGAGGTCTATGGAGGGCTGCTCCCCCAAGGCAAGCTTGAGCGGCTGGAGCGGATCCTGAAGGACAGGAAAGGTTCCGGTGCTGTTGCCTTTGTGGGGGACGGCATCAACGACGCCGCCGTCCTGGCCCGGGCGGACGTGGGCATCGCCATGGGCGGCCGGGGCCAGGACGTCGCCATCGAATCGGCGGACGTGGTGCTGATGACCGACGAGCCCCAGAAGGTCCTCCAGGCAATCCGGATCGCCAGACGCACCCGGGGGATCGTATGGCAGAACATCGGCTTCGCCCTGGGGGTGAAAGGGCTGGTCCTGCTCCTGGGAGCCTTCGGGTTCGCAGGCATGTGGGAGGCCGTGTTCGCGGACGTGGGTGTGGCCCTGCTGGCGGTGCTGAACGCCATGCGGGTCATGAAGTGAATTGCCTGGAATACGAAAAGGGCTGGAACGGAAGCGTGCTTCCGTTCCAGCCCTTTTGGCTGTCTGTCACATGTTACTTCTTGAGGATCTTCTCCACCATGGGAGCCCTCAGGCGGTGGGCTGTGGGATAGTTGGTTCCCAACAGGGGACGCAGGTAGTTCTTGAATGCGTCCGTCACGTTGTTGCCGCGGGCGTTCAGGAACTCTGCGGGCATGGTCTTCGTCTTGCCGGCGATTTCGGCGATGTCCACCAGGCGGTAGTCCACCGCATAGTCTCCAACCCTGTCCATGACGACGGAACCGTCCCTGTTGTACAGGAGGGCGTATTGCGCCGCTTTCTCGCCGACCTCACGGGCCTCGATCTGGTCGACGTTGGAGATGCTGCCGATGAAGTTGCGCTGCGCATAACCCAGCGTATCCGCACGCACGCGGCCGATGCCAAGACGCTCTTTGATCAGGTTGGAGAGCATGTCGCCCAGGGCGCCGCTTCCGGAGAGCTGGATGTTTCCGTGAGCGTCCACTTCCACGTTCTTGCTCAGCTTGGCTGCGATGGAAACATGGTTTTCGTCCTCGATCCCTTCGGAAACGGCGATGACGCAGCGTCCATGTTTCTCGTACTGCTCCTTGACGTCCGCAAGGAAGTCGTCGACGATGAAGGGTCTCTCGGGCACATAAATCAGGTGCGGGCCGTCATCCTCATATTTCTTCGCCATGGAAGCTGCGGCTGTCAGGAAACCTGCATGCCTTCCCATGATGACGGCGATGTAGACGCCGGGCAGGGCGCGGGTGTCCTGGTTGATGCCGATGAAGGCTTCGGACACGTATCTGGCTGCGGAACCGTAACCGGGGGTATGGTCGTTCAGCATCAGGTCGTTGTCGATGGTCTTGGGAATGTGGATCGCGCGGAAATCATAATGGGAAGCCTTGGCGTAATCGTTGACGATCCGAACGGTGTCGGAAGAGTCGTTGCCGCCGATATAGAAGAAGTAGCGCACGTCATGGGCCTTCATGACTTTGAAGATTTCTTCACAATATTTTTCGTCCGGTTTCACCCTTGTGGACAAAAGACCGGAAGCGGGTGTGGCCGCCACCTTCTCCAAATTGTTGGTGGTTTCCTGGGAAAGGTCCATGAACTGCTCGTTGACGATTCCTTCCACACCATTGATTGCGCCGTATACCCTTGTGATTTGGGGGAACTTCCTGGATTCCAGAACAGCTCCCACCATGCTCTGGTTGATGACGGCGGTTGGGCCGCCACCTTGGGCGATGACTACTTTACCTGTTAACTGCATACCTTACCTCCTGCTTTTATACATCGTGTTTTTGACATTTTTTGAACACTTCTTTCATTATAACACTTTGGTAAGATGTTGCAAGATGTTATCAGCGGAAATGGAGCGAAATGCCAAAAAAATACAGAATACAGTATACGCATTTGACAGGGGGACGGAGGATGGCATACAATGGAGTGGAAGAAAGACAGGAGGTGCTCGACATGGAAATCAAACTGGTGATTTTCGACCTGGACGGCACCCTGGTGGATTCCCTGCCGGGGCTTGCCCATGCCATGAACCTGGTGCTGGCGGAGGAAGGGTATCCCCTCCACCCGGAGGAAAGCTACAGGCATTTCGTGGGCCATGGGATCAAGAACCTGGTCTTTAAGGCGCTGCCGGAAGAGGCGGCTCGGGAGGAAGCCCTGCTGGAGGCGTGCCATGGCAAGATGCTTGGGACCTACGGCCGGGACTGGGACCATGCCCTGCGCCTCTACGAGGGGATCCCCTCCCTGCTGGACGCCCTAAAGGAAAGGGGAATCCGGATGGCTGTCAACACCAACAAGGACCAGGCCATCACCAGGAAGATCATGGAGACCGCCGGCACCCAGCCGGAAGAGACCCTGTATGTGGGGGACACCCTTGTGGACGTGGAGACCGCAAGAAACAGCGGCGCTTTCTGCGCCGCTGTGACCTGGGGGTTCAGGACCCGGGAGGAACTGGAGGAGGGGGGGGTGGGGTGGATGGTGGACCGTCCCCTGGAACTGCTGGAAATCCTGGAAGGCCGTAAAAAAACCCCCTAGGATTTGGGGGGTACGACCTTGACCTGCTTCACCAGATGGGCGTCCATGGAATAGACTTCATACAGCACTCCGTCCAGGACCACCGAGAATCCCGGACGGAGCTTGACATTGTTCTTGCGGGCCGCGTTCACCACGATGCCGCCTACGGTGTTGCCCAAGGCGGGATCCACCTTCCGGTGCAGGAGGTCCTCCAGTTCCTGGATGGAGTTGCCGGCATTCAGGATCAGGTCGTCCTGGTAGGTGACGTGGGCAGGGCTGGAAAGGAAGGCCCGGATGGAGAAAAGGATGGCGATGGCCACAACCCCGATCAGCACGTCCGTCATGTCCGGATGGCTGGTGATCAGCTGCCGGGAGATGGCGAAGACCAGCACCTCCACGGCGCTGCTGGGGGTGTGCTTCACCAGCATCTTGATGAACTCGATGCCGATGACCAGCTCCAGGGAATGGGCAAGGAAGATTTCCGTGCTGAGCATCTTCTCCGGGGAGCCCACATGGGTTACGATCAGATAGACGTCGTGGATGACCCGGGCGGAGAGGAAGATGGTGCCGATCAGGATGAGGATGGAAACGGCAATCTCGATGCTGCTGGCGCTGGTGCTGACATAGTTGCGGACAAGCTGTTTGCTGATTTTTTTCATAAATCCCTCCAATGGTGTTTTTCTTTTGTATACATTATACAAGCAGAAAGGCGTTCCTGTAAAGCGGGAATGGAGGGAGAATCCACGGTTATCGGTTGAAGCCTGGTCGGGAATGTGGCATAATCAAGGAAAGAGAAGACGGGAGGTCATCGAATGGACAAGAAAATTGCGGCTTTGGGAGGGATTCCCTTGGTTTTGGCGGTCGTGCTGGCGTTTCTGCTGGCCCAGAGCAACCAGAAGCTGGAAAGCAAGGCGTCGGAGAGCGACCAAACGGCCAAAGCCCTGGAGGCGCTGCAGGCGGCCCATGGGGAGCTGGAAAAGGAGCACGGGGAACTGAAGGGGAAATACCAGGCCCTTGCCATGGAGCATGAGGAGCTGCTCCAGGCCTATGCGGTCTTCGAGGAGGCCATGGATTCCCTGGGAGGGGATTCCCTGCTGGACCCCTTTGAACTGCAGCAGATCAAGAGGGCGGGAATACAGGATGTGGACCAACTGGTGCAGGACCTGAAGGACCATCCGGAAGTCATCGGCATGGAAGCGGTGCTGGGTGGGACGATGTTCTTCACCAAAATCGTGGTCCTGAACGACAAATGGGTGTTCGGCGCCTTTGAGGACGGACACGTGATGGGATACGGCATCTACACCTGGACCGCGGATGGAGCCAGCGCCATCACCTGGGAAGAGCTGTTCAGGCAAGAGCTGTAAGGGAAAGGAATGGAAATGGCGAGAGAATACCTGCAGGCCCTGCTTTTCATATTCGCAGCGGAGATGGGGGACAAGACACAAATCCTGGCGATGATGTTCGCCACCCGGTTCCCCCTGTCCAGGGTGTTGCTGGGAATCTTCATCGGCTCCGCCCTGAACCATGGGTTCGCCGTGGCTTTCGGAAGCCTGGTGGGGCAGTGGGTTCCTGTCCACTGGCTGCAGATGGTGGCCGGCGCCGCCTTCATCGGCTTCGCCATTTGGACCTTGAGCGCCTCCGGGGAAGACGGGGAGGAAGCAGCCGGGGCGGGAAGGGACAGAGGTGCGGTTGCGACCGTAGCCTCTGCTTTTTTTGTGGGTGAGCTGGGGGACAAGACCCAGTTGACCGCCATCACCCTGGCCGTGGACGCGGCCTTCCCCCTGGTGGTCCTGCTGGGCACGGTCAGCGGAATGCTGGCGACCAGCAGCATCGGGATCTTCGTGGGCAGCAAGCTGGGGGACCGGATTCCGGAAGAGTGGATCAAGGTCCTGTCCGGCACCGTCTTTCTGGTGTTCGGAGCCTTGAAGCTGGCGGGAGCGGCTCCACGGTCGCTCTTGGTCCCGCCGGCGGTCCTGGCATACGGGCTCTTGGTGGGAGCGGGAATCCTGCTCCTGGCCAGGGCGGTTGGGACGGCCCTGGCGGGGGGCGTGCGTAGGACGGCCTACCGCCGGGCGGCGGAAGCCCTCCGTGCCTATGCCCTCCAGATGGAACATTCGGTGGAGCGCATCTGCAGGGGAGTGGAGCACTGCGGAAAATGCAAGGGGGAGCGCTGTGCCATCGGATACATGCGCGGGCTGGTCCGGGAGATGATGAAGGAGCGGCCGGAGCTGGAGGAATCCTTCCTCCGGGAGAACATGGAGTTCATCCAGGGAAAGTTCGACAGGGACCTTCTGTCCCTCAGTCTGTCAAGGACCCTGTCCTACATGGAGACCCTGGAAGATGCCAAGGGGGTGGACGCCATCCGGAGGGTGCTGGAAATCCTGCTTTTCGACCGGACCTATCCATGGAAGGGAAACGCCCGGGAGCATGTGGGGGTCATCATCCTGGATTTCCCCGGTTTCGAAAAGGAATGGGAGGAAGCGCATGAAGCGGAAGAACGGTCATGGGGAGCCCCATGACACCAATCCCAAGCCGGTCATCGCCATTTCCAGGGTGGCCCAGATCCGCGTGGATGACTAGGAACTAGGAGGTATGGATAGATGGAATTGATGGATGCGCTGTCGTATGGCCTTCTGGCCGCCAATCTGGCAAGTTTCCTGCTCTATGGGACCGACAAATGGAAAGCCCGCCGGGGGGCATGGCGGATTCCGGAGTCCAGGCTCCTGCAAGCGGCCTTCCTGGCCCCCTTCGGTGCGTCAACAGGCATGCTGCTGTTCAGGCACAAGATCAGGAACAGGAAATTCCTTTTCCTGGTTCCTGCATTTACCCTTCTGCAGCTTATGATATTTTACTATTTCTTCTAAAAAACAACAGCTACCCTTCTTGCCAAATGCAGCAAAGGTTAAAAAACCCCCGTAAAAAGAGTATAATGAAGGTATGGAAGCAGCCAGGCGTCTCCACAGGAGGTGTGTGGCTTTACCGTCTTTTCGGCGGTTGGACCAGAAAGGAGGACCGTCATGCATGAAGCCATGTACTACGAAAAAACCACAGGAGGGGTCCGATGCCTGCTTTGCCCCCACCGGTGCAGGATTCCGGAAGGGAAAAACGGACTTTGTGGTGTCCGCAGGGCCGAAGGGGGCAGCCTGTACACCCTCAACTACGGAAAGCTGAGCGCCATCCATGTGGATCCCATAGAGAAGAAACCCTTGGCCTGCTGGCGTCCCGGAAGCATGATCTTCTCCGTGGGAAGCTTCGGGTGCAACATGGCCTGCCCCTTCTGCCAGAACCATGAGATCAGCAAGGGACGGCCCCGTACAAGCTACCACACCCCGGACGGCATAGTGGCCACAATCCGGGGACTGGACCTCGACTCCATCGCCTACACCTACAACGAACCCACGGTTTACTACGAATGGATGCTGGACACCGCAAGGGCGGCGAAGCAGGCGGGCATCGCCAACGTGATGGTGACCAACGGCCTGATCTGCAGCGAACCCTTGCAGGAAATCCTGCCGCTGATGGATGCCTTCAACATCGACCTGAAGACATGGAGCGACGGCCTTTACAGGAAACTGGGGGGGACCACGGTGGAGGACGTGCTGCAGACCATCGGCACCGCTGCCGCCGCCAGCCATGTGGAGGTTACCCTCCTGATCGTTCCCGGATTCTACTACGATCCCGCCAAAGGGCCCCGGGACCAGCAGCCCGCCCTGGAGGCCATTGAAGGCTTGTTGGAACGCTTGCGGCAGGCGGCTCCGGACGTGGTGCTCCACATCACCCGGTATTTTCCCTGCTACCACATGGAGGAGCCGGCCACGGATGTGGGCTACATGCTCCAGGTGCAGGAGACCGCAAGGAAGTATTTCGATACCGTACTGCTGGGAAATGTGAGGTGACCCATTATGAAGAATCTTACCGTGTTCCTGATGCCCCACCCCCCCATCGTCCTTCCGGAAATCGGAGAGGGCAGGGAGCGGGAAGCCCAAGACACCGTCGACGCCATGGACCGGTTGGGCCGGATTGCGGCGGAAGGCAGACCCAAGACCATCCTGTGCATCTCCCCCCATGGGAATTGCTTCAGCAACGGAACCTGCCTGCTGGACGCCCCGGTGCTGGCGGGATCCTTCGCCATGTTCGGGCATCCGGAGGTCTCCATGGAAAAAAGGGTGGACAGGGAATTGGCTGCGAAGATCGATGAAGCCCTGGAGGCAGACGGACATACCAGCATCCTCATGGATGAGAAGATGGCCGAAAGTTATGGGGCTTCCATGGCGCTCGACCATGGGGCCATGGTCCCCCTGTACTTCATCGAACGTTACTGGAAGGAGTACAGGATCGTCCATCTGGCGCCGGGATTCACTTCCCTGCTGGAAAGCTACCAGATCGGAAAGTGCATGGCAAGGGTGCTGGGTCCGGACACCCTGGTCCTCTGCAGCGGCGACCTGTCCCATGCCTTGAAGAGCGATGGACCTTACTCCTATGATCCCATGGGCCCGCTGTTCGACGAAAAGGTGCAGAAAGCCATCCGGGAGAAGGATCCCATGGAGCTGCTGCTCCTGGAGGAAAAGTTCGTGGAGCATGCCGCGCAATGCGGCCTCCGGTCCGTCCTGATGGGTTTCGGATGCATGGACGGATACGGATATGCGTCCCGGATCCACAGCTACGAAGGTCCCTTTGGGGTCGGCTACCTGACGGCCGTCCTGGAAAGGGAGGAGGGCCCCGGGGTGGAATCCCTGGTGGACAGCTACAGGAAGCTCCAGCACAAGAACAAGGTGATCCGGGCAGCCAGGGAGGACGACCTTGTCCGGTTGGCCAGAAAGACCATTGAACACCATGTCCGTACGGGCAAGATCCTGTCCCATGCCCAGATGGAGGCCGTCGTCTCCGAGGAGACGCTCCGGTCCAAGGGGAGGCTTCGGGCGGGCACCTTCGTCTCCCTCCACAAGCAGGGGAAGCTGCGGGGGTGCATCGGTACCATCCAACCCACCAAGGACTCCCTGCTGGAGGAGATCGTGCACAACGCCATCAGCGCCTGCAGCCAGGACCCGCGTTTCGAACCGGTGGCCGTGGAGGAGTTGGACCTGCTTTCCATCCATGTGGACATCCTGGGAGAGGCGGAGGAGATCCCTTCCGCTGAATGGCTGGACCCCAAGCGCTATGGGGTGATTGTGGAAAAAGGGTTCAAACGGGGGCTCCTGTTGCCGGACCTGGATGGGGTCGACACCGTGGAACAGCAGGTTTCCATCGCTTTGCAGAAAGCGGGGATCCATGGGGAAGAAGGGGTCAGATACTACCGGTTCCAGGTGGAAAGGCACGGGCTGGAAGAGGATTAAAAATTTTTAATTCACATACCTCCTGTTTTTTGTTATAATTAGTAGGATTGCTTTGAGAAAGGTCATCAATCCCCAGGGCAAGAAACAGGAGGTATGGTATGTCTGAAAGACCTTCCGCCGGCGGAAACCGACCGGTGGAACAAAAGAATAGAACCACAAGCGACAAGGCCGGAAAGGGCGGGGACACCGCCAGGACCAGGCACCAGAAGAAGAAGGAAAACAAGAAGAAATGGGGCAAGGCGTTCAAGGTGCTTTTTTGGACCCTGCTGGCCACCGGCATCCTATTGGTGGCGGGAGCCGCCTGGTTCGTCAAGGGCATCATCGACGACGCCCCTGCGATCACTTTTCTGGACGTACAGCCGGAAGGCTATACGACCATCCTTTACGACCAGGAAGGGAACGAAATCCAGCAGCTCCATGGAGAGGATGCGAACCGGATCTATGTGGAGCTGGACCAGATTCCCGTGCATGTGCAGGATGCGTTCATCGCCATCGAGGATGAACGGTTTTGGAGCCATAATGGCGTGGACGTCCGCGGGATCTTCCGGGCCGTCGTGCGCAACATCCAGGCCAACAACCTGACGGCCTCCGGTGCCAGCACCTTGACGCAGCAGCTGATCAAGAACAACGTGCTGGACAGCGAAAAACGCTGGGAGCGGAAGATCCAGGAACAGTACCTGGCCATCCAGCTGGAGAGGCAGATTTCCAAGGAACTGATCCTGGAGTACTACCTGAACACCATCCATCTGGGCAAAGGCAACAACGGCGTCCAGGCGGCCGCCAACGCCTACTTCAACAAGGAGATCTGGGAGCTGACGGTGGCGGAAGGCGCTGTCCTGGCGGCCATCACCCAACGGCCGGCAGCCCTGGAGCCGGTGGCGAATCCGGAGGCGAACCGTACAAGACAGCAGGCCGTGCTGGCCAAGATGCTGGAATTGGGATTCATCGACCAGGCCACCCACGACCAAGCCCTTTCGGAGGACGTCCACAAGAACATCCAGTATGTCCGGGAACAGATTGCGGAAAGTTCGGATTACAGCTATTTCGTGGACGCCACCATCCAGCAGTTGTCCAAGGACCTGCAGGAAGCCAAAGGGTTCACGGAAACCCAGGCCTTCAACATGATCTACAGGGGAGGTCTGCGGGTCCACATCACCCAGGACCTGAAGATGCAGGAGGCCATGGACGGCATCCTGAACGATGACGCCAATTATCCTCCGGAGAACGAAGATTATGCCATCAAAGTGATGTTCAGCCTTTCCGTGGAAGGGAAGGACGGAACCGAACACAAATACAAGGAAGGGGAATTCAAGACCCGGGAGAAGGCGGAATCCTTTGTGGAGGAGCTGAAGGCGGAATGGACAGCGGACGGGGGGAAAATCCTGGCCGAGAAGGTCCTGTATGTGCCCCAGCCCCAGGCGGCCATGGCGGTATTGGACTACCGGACCGGCCATGTGAAGGCCATCAGCGGCGGCAGGGGAGTGAAGGTGGGCAACCAGACCTTCAACCGGGCCACCCAGGCCAAGCGGCAGCCGGGCTCCACCTTCAAGACGCTGGCGGCCTATGTGCCGGCCATCGATGCCCGGGGTTACACCCTGGCCACCGTCATGGACGACGTGCCCTTCACCTACCAGGGCTACAGCCCCAAGAACTGGTACAGCACCTTCAAGGGGATTTCCACCGTCCGGGAGGGACTGGAGCAATCCATGAACATCCTGGCGGTAAAGGCCATGGTGGACGTGACACCGGACCTGGCGTTCCAATATCTGGAAGATATGGGATTTTCCACATTGGTGGATAGGAAGACCATCGACGGCAAGGTCTACACGGACAAGACCATGGCCTTGCCTCTGGGCGGGTTGACCGAAGGGGTGACGGTGCTGGAATTGACCGTGGCCTATGGGTCCATCGCCAACCAAGGGGTTTATGTGGAGCCGATCCTCTATACCAAGGTCCTGAACCACGATGGAAGCATCCTGCTGGACAACCAGCCGGAAACCCGTACGGTCATGAAGGACAGCACGGCTTTCCTGGTCACCAACGCACTGCAGACGGCGGTGGAAGTGGGTACAGGCCGGGAAGTCATTTTCAAAAACACGAAGATGCCGGTGGCCGGGAAGACCGGAACCACCACCGACAACATCGACTTGATTTTTGCGGGGTATACCCCTTATTACGCCGCCGCCATCTGGATGGGCTATGACCAGCCGAAAAGGATGGCCTACCAGCGGGGCTACCACAAGTTCATTTGGCGGGATGTGATGGACAAGATCCACGAAGGTCTTCCCTACAAGGAGTTCACCATGCCCGGATCCGTCGTGCAGGCAAGGATCTGCACGGAATCGGGACTGCTGGCGGTGGAAGGGCTCTGCGACGCGGACCCCAGGGGATCCACGGTGCGGTACGAGTACTTCGCCCAAGGGACGGTTCCCACCCAAACCTGCGATGTCCATATTGCGGTTCCCCTCTGCGCCCTTTCCAACCTTCTGGCGACGGAATATTGTCCGGAGGAGGTCGTGGGAAGCAAGGTGTTCATCCAAAGGCCGGCCAGGCTGCTATCGGACAAGTGGTCGACGGAATACAGCGGAAACATCGCCGACTGGATCTACCAGCTGCCGGCAAACCTGGAAGGGGAGTACTGCAACATCCACGGTCCCCAAAGCCGGGAACCCTTCGAGGAAGAATCCCGGGAAGGGGAGAACGGGGAAGGGACAGGCATCGTGATCGGCCGGGAGAAGCCCGGACGGGGACGGCAGAACGAGACGGAAGAGACGGATGAGACGCACCGGAACGAGGAAAACTAGAGAAAGAATGGAGAATGGCATGGATAGGAAGATGGAGCAAGGACAGCAGCATCAGGAGATGCTGGATACATGGAGCCAAATGGCGGTCTCCTGCAACCAAATCAACCCGGACCTGTACGCCCGCTATGACGTGAAGCGCGGCCTGCGGGACATCAACGGCAAGGGGGTCCTGGCGGGGCTCACCACCATCGGCGAGGTGCATTCCTACATCATCGACGAGGGGGAAATGGTGCCCGTGCCCGGCAGGCTGATCTACCGGGGGTACGACATCGAGGACCTGGTGCAGGGGTTCCAGAAGGACGGCCGATTCGGTTTTGAGGAGACCGCCTACCTGTTGCTGTTCGGGGACCTTCCGGACAAGGCCCACTTGGAGAGCTTCAACAAGGAGCTGTACTCCATGCGGAAGCTGCCGGAAGATTTCGTCCGGGACATGATCATGAAGGCGCCCAGCAGGGACATGATGAACGTGTTGGCCAGAAGCGTCCTTGCCCTCTATAGCTTCGACGAAAGGGCAGACGACTGCAGCATCCCCAATGTGCTGCGCCAGAGCATGCAGCTGATCGCCACCTTCCCCTTGTTGGCGGTCTACGGCTATCAGGCCTACCAGCACTACCACGAGAACAGGAGCCTGTTCATCCACCCGCCCCATGCGGAGCTTTCCACCGCGGAGAACATCCTGCACATGCTCCGCCCCGACAACCAGTACACCCAGCTGGAGGCGGACCTTCTGGACATGGCACTGGTGCTCCATGCGGAGCACGGAGGAGGGAACAACTCCACCTTCACCACCCGGGTGATCACATCCTCCATGACGGACACCTATTCCGCCATCGCCGCGGCCCTGGGATCCCTGAAGGGCCCCAGGCACGGGGGAGCCAACATCAAGGTGGTGGAGATGCTGGAGGACATCAAGTCCAACGTGCAGCATTGGGAGGACGAAGGGGAGCTCCAGGCATATCTGGAGAAGATCCTGAACAAGGAGGCCTTCGACCGGTCCGGACTGATCTACGGAATCGGGCATGCGGTCTATTCCATCTCCGACCCCAGGGCTGTGATCTTCAAAAGGTCGGTGGAGGAGCTGGCCAAGGCCAAGGGACTGTCCGAGGAGTTCGAGCTGTTCGCCCGGGTGGAGCGGCTGGCCCCGGAGGCCATCGCACAGGTCCGGAAGATGTACAAGGGTGTCAGCGCCAATGTGGACTTCTACTCCGGTTTCGTCTACAGGATGCTGGGAATCCCGGACGAGCTCTTCACCCCCATCTTCGCCATCGCCCGGATTGCCGGGTGGTCCGCCCACCGGATCGAGGAGCTCGTGGGCAACGGCAAGATCATACGCCCCGCCTACAAGAGCGTGGTGCGAAAGAAAGCCTATGTCCCGTTGGAACAGCGATGAAGGGATGAGCCGGGAAGTCCTCCAGGAGACCTTGTCCATCAATGGACAGTTCTATGTGGAGTACATCATCTACGCCCTGGAGGGCTCCCGCCGCTATGAGGAGGTCCACCACACCCATCCCAGTCTGGAACTGTCCATGATCCGGGAAGGACGAGGCCACTATCGGATCGGGGGGCGGGAATACGATGTGGGGCCTGGGGACGTGTTCATCATCAACAACACGGAGAGCCACGGATTGGAGATGGCCAGAGAGGAGTCCCTCACCAACGTCGTCATCCATTTCGAGCCCCGGTTCGTGTGGTCGGAACCCAACCATTTCGACGGCCGCTTCCTGGATGTATTTTTTGAAAGGAACCAACAGTTCAGCCACCGGCTGGATCCGGAGAATCCGGTGACGGAGGAGATCCGGCGGCTGTTCGGTGAAATCGGGGACGAATTTGGGGGAAAGCGGCCCGCCTACGAGCTGATGGTGAAGGTGAAGCTGCTGAACATCCTGGTGCTGCTCATCCGCCACTACGGCTATGTGCGCAAGGACGAAAGCCCCGCCCATCTACAGGAGCTGGCCATCATACGGAAGGTCACGGACTACATCGACAACCGGTATGTGGAAGAGATTTCCCTGGGGGACCTGGCGGCCATCGCCAACATGAACCCCTCCTATTTCTCCACCTTTTTCAAGAGGTACAACGGCATGTCCCCCTCGGAATACATCCTCCGGAAGCGGATCACCCACGCCATGTCCTACATCAGGGCCACGGACGGGACCATCCTGGAGATCGCTTTGAAGAGCGGGTTCAACACGGTGGCCAACTTCAACAAGCAATTCAAGAAAGTGACGGGGATGTCCCCCACACTGTTTCGAAACAGCCAAAATCCGTCAGGGCATGCCCAAAAATAGTATGAGATTGTGAAAAGGAAAACCTCTATAATGGGAGACAGCAGGGAAGTTCCCCTGCGGACTCGACCGTTATGGAGGTTTTTAGCATGGAGAAGAACAGGAAATTGAGGGTGGGAATCATCGGCTGCGGAGGAATCGGAACCAACAAGCACATGCCCAGCCTGGCAAAGATTGAAGAGGTAGAGATGACGGCGTTTTGCGACCTGGACCTGGAGAAGGCGGACAAGGCGGCCCGGGATTTCGGGACGGCAAACGCAGGTGTCTACACGGACTATAGGGAGATGCTGGAGAAGGAAGGGTTGGAGGTGGTCCATGTCTGCACACCAAACAGTTCCCATGCCCCCATCAGCATCGCCGCCATGGAGGCAGGATGCCATGTGATGTGCGAGAAGCCCATGGCCAAGACGACGGCGGAAGCCAAAAGCATGGTGGAGGCGGCCGAGAGGACCGGCAGGAAGCTGACCATCGGCTACCAGAACCGGTTCCGCACGGACTCCATGTTCCTGCAGCAGGCCTGCCGCCGAGGGGATTTGGGAGAGGTCTATTTCGCCAAGGCCCATGCCATCCGGCGCAGGGCGGTTCCCACCTGGGGGGTGTTCCTGGATGCGGAAGCCCAGGGAGGCGGTCCGCTGATCGACATCGGCACCCATGCCTTGGACCTGACCCTCTGGTGCATGGACAACTATGCGCCAGCCAGAGTGACCGGCAGCGTATACCGGAAGTTGGGGGACCAGAAGGACACGGGAAACGCCTGGGGGGACTGGGACCCCGCGGAATACACGGTGGAGGACTCCGCATTCGCCTTCATCACCATGCAGGATGGGGCCACCATCGTCCTGGAGTCCAGCTGGGCCCTGAACACCCTGGAGACGGGGGAGGCAAAGACCACCCTCTGCGGCACCAAGGCAGGGGCGGACATGAAGGAAGGCCTTAGGATCAATGGTGCGGACTTCGGCAAGCTGTATGTGAAGAAGCCCAACCTGGATGCGGCGGGCGTGGACTTCTACGAAGGGGACGAGGAGAAGCCGGCGGACGTGGAGGCCCGTTCCTGGATCGACTGCATCCTGAACGACACGGAGCCGGTGGTGAAACCGGAAGAGGCACTGAAGGTAACGGAAATACTGGAAGCTGTCTACCTGTCCGCGGCAACGGGCAAAACCATTGAATTCAATTAGGAGGAAACGACGATGAAATTAGGCGTATTCAGCGTGTTGCTGGCGGACCGAAGCTTGGACGAAGCCCTTGGCCATCTGGCAGGGCTGGGTGTGGAAATGGTGGAGATCGGCACCGCCGGCTATCCGGGCAACGCCCATGCCAATCCCGAAGTCCTTTTGAACGACGACAAGGCCCTGGAAGAATTCAAGGCCACCCTGGAAAGGCACAAGATCCAAATCTCCGCACTCAGCTGCCACGGGAACCCCGTGCATCCCCAAAAGGCCCTGGCCGAAGAGTTCCACAAGGGATTCGAGCAGACCATCCTGCTGGCGGAAAAGCTGGGCATCACCCAGATCAACACGTTCTCCGGTTGCCCCGGGGATTCGGAGGGGTCCAAATACCCCAACTGGGTGACCTGCTCCTGGCCCGACGACTACATGACCATACTGGAGTACCAATGGAACGAGGTCCTGATCCCCTACTGGAAAAAGGCGGCCGCATTCGCCAAGGCCCATGGGGTGGACAAGATCGCCATCGAGATGCATCCGGGATTCTGCGTCTACAATCCGGACACCCTGCTGCGCCTCAGGAATGCGGTGGGACAAGAGATCGGCGCGAACTTCGACCCCAGCCACCTGTACTGGCAGGGGATGGACCCGGTGGCCGCCATCGAGGCCCTGGGGGAGGCCATCTTCCACTTCCATGCCAAGGACACGAAGATCCACCCCTACAATGTGGCCAAAAGCGGCGTCCTGGACATCAAGCACTACAGCGAGACCAACAAGCGCTCCTGGCTCTTCAGGACAGTGGGCTACGGCCACGACGCCCTGGCCTGGAAGGGCATCATGAGCGCCCTGCGCAGCGTGGGCTACGACTATGCCATCAGCATAGAGCATGAGGACAGCATGATGGGCATCGAGGAAGGCTTGGAAAGCGCCGTGCGCTTCCTGCAGGGGGTCCTGTTGAAGGAAAAGCCGTCCGCCATGTGGTGGGCTTAAGGAGGAGAACATGAAGAAATTCAGGGTCGGCATCATCGGATGCGGAAACATCTTTCCCATGCACGCCTATCCCGTGGCCCATGGGGAGCGGACGGAGCTTGTGGCTGTCTGCGACGTGAAGGAGGACCGGCTGCGGGAGAAGGCGGAGGCCTTCGGCTGCAGGGGCTACACGGACTACAGGGAGATGCTGGAAAAGGAATCCCTGGACGTGGTCCACCTGTGCACCCCCCACCATCTCCATGCGCCCATGGCCATCCGGGCCATGGAGATGGGATGCCATGTGCTGACGGAAAAGCCCATGGCCATCCGTCTCGAGGATGCGGAAGCCATGGTGGAGACCGCCCGAAGGACGGGGAAGACGCTGGGGGTCATCTTCCAGAACCGATACAATCCCGGCTCGGTCCTGATCAAGGAGACATTGGAGTCCGGAGCCCTGGGAAAGGTCCGTACCGCCCGGGCCATGGTGACCTGGGACCGTTCGGACGAATACTATTCCAAGAGCGACTGGAAAGGCACCTGGGAGATGGAGGGCGGAGGGGTCCTCATCGACCAGGCCATCCATACCATGGACCTGATGCGCTGGTTCATCGATGCGCCCATCACGAAGATCTTCGCCAACCTTTCCAACCGGGCCCATGACAGGATCGAGGTGGAGGATGTGGCGGAAGGTGTGCTGCATTTCGAAAACGGCGCCGTAGCAGGATTCTACGCCATAAATTATTATGGATACGACGCCCCGGTGGAGATCGAGCTGGTCTGTGAAAAGGGCATCGCCAAGCTGGTGGCGGACAATGCCACCGTCGATTTCGGGGACGGAAGGAAGCTGGAGGCGGGACCCAACCCCCACGAGAGCTTTTCCTACGGGAATGTGAAGTCCTACTGGGGCGTCAGCCATGTGAAGCAGATCGGGGAATTCTACGATGCCCTGGAACAGGGGCGCAAGCCGGCCGTCGACGGCGGCGAGGCGCTGAAGACACAAAGGATGATTTGCGGGATTTACGACCAGAGATAGAGACGGGTCGGAATAGAAAGAAAGAACCCCACGGCTCCGGTCGCATGCGACAGGATGCCAAGGGGTTCTTTGCGTTTGCTGCGGTCATTCCCTGTGGAGGGCCCGTTCGTTCAGGAAGCGTTCCAGCTCCTCCCTGACGGCTTCCGGGTCGGGTACGAGGAAGTCCCCCTGGTGGATGCCGCTCTGGCTGCGGAGGGTCAGGACCCGGGTGTCCCCGGCCAGGATCCGCAGGGGCCAGTTCCTGGTGTTGTCGGTCACTTCCACATGCAGGGGCTCCTCCGTCATGCTTCCCTTGAAGGGAAGGTCCTGGGTGAACTGCTTGTTGGGCTGGAAGTAGTAGGTGTCCCCGTTGAAGATCAGGTTCCCCAGCCGGACCTTGTCGAGCCGCTGTCCCATGGCGCAGGGCAGGAACCAGGCGTCTGCGAATTCCGGGTCCGTCACCGACTCCAGCTCGTGGGACTGCTTGACGGAGCGGTAGACCATCATGCGCATGATGTAGTAGAGGGCGACGCCGATGACAATCCCCCGGAAAAAAGAGTTGGAGAAGAGCATGGGGGTGAACAGGTCCTGGGTGCTGCGGGTCCTCACCAGCTGCATCAGGACAGGAAGGAAATAGGTGAAGAGGAAGGTTACGATGATGAGCAGCAGAGGGAACTTGTACATCCGCCTGTCCAGCATGCTCTCATACTTGGATTTCTCGATGACCGGTTTCATGATGATGGAACCTCCGTTTCGTTGTGGTTTGCCATGACAGGAATTATACCACAGAATCCCTGCAAAGGCCAGAGAATCCTGTTGACAGGCGGATTCCTGCGTGGTATTGTGGAATGGAAAGTGATAGAGGGAGTAACAGCCTGGATTCCAGGACCCCGCATCGTCATGACGGCCGAAAGGCCCGGTGCCGGGAACAGCTTCGTTATGTGAGACTCTACCGATCCCCCAAGGGAGCGGAGGGTCTTTTTTTGATGGGACGGGAAGTTCGTCCAAGCGCGTCCGAGGACGGCGGAAAGGGAAAGGGATGGAAAAACAGTACAAGTGGAGCAGGGAAGAGGCGTACGAAAGGATGGGAACGGCGGAAAGGGGCCTGGACCCGGGTGAAGTGGAAGGGAGCAGGAACGCCCATGGAGCCAACCGGCTGCCGGAAGCGAAAAGGCCATCGGTTGCGGTGGTGTTCCTTTCCCAGTTCAAGGATTTCCTGGTGTGGATCCTGTTGGTGGCGGCGGGGATTTCGGCAGCCATGGGCAAGATGGAAAGCACCCTGGTCATCGTGGCGGTGGTCATCCTGAATGCGGTGCTGGGAACGGTCCAGCACGTGAAGGCGGAGAAGTCCATACAGAGCCTGAAGGCCTTGTCCTCCCCCAACGCCAAGGTCCTGCGGGAAGGGCTGAAACAGGAGATCCCCTCTGCGGAGGTGGTGGTGGGGGATCTGCTCCTGCTGGAAGCGGGGGATTTTGTGGGCGCTGACGGCCGGGTGGTGGAGAGCAACAGCCTCCAGGTGAACGAAAGCGCCCTCACCGGCGAATCCGTGAGCGTGGAGAAATCCGTGGAGGCCTTGGACGGAGGTAGGGAGGAGGTCTCCTTGGGAGACCGGGTGAACATGGCCTTTTCCGGCAGCCACGTGACCTATGGAAGGGGAATGGTGCTGGTCACAGGGGTGGGGGAAAAGACGGAAATCGGAAAGATAGCCCTTCTCCTGGAGCAGGCGAAGGAAAAGGAAACGCCCCTCCAGCGGAACCTGGATGCCTTCGGCAAGAAGCTGGCGTTCCTGATCCTGCTGATTTCGGGGCTGGTGTTCGGGCTCAGCCTGTACCGGGGGAATCCCCTGATGGACGCCCTGCTGTTCGCCATCTCCCTGGCGGTGGCGGCCATACCGGAGGCTCTGAGCTCCATCGTGACCATCGTGCTGTCCCTTGGGACGCGGAAGCTGGCCCAAGAGAACGCCATCGTCCGGAAGCTGCATTCGGTGGAAAGTCTGGGAAGCGTGTCCGTCATCTGCTCGGACAAGACGGGAACCCTGACACAGAACAAGATGACGGTGCAGAAGCTGTATTTCGACGGCAGGATGGTGGAGGCGGGCGGGCTGGACCTGGCCCGGGAGCTGGAGCGGAAGCTGCTGCTCTCCTCCATCCTTTGCAACGACGCCGTCAGCGACGAGGGGAAGCAGATCGGGGACCCCACGGAGATCGCCCTGGTGCACCTGGGGGACCTTTACGGAATGGACGAGCTGGAGGCAAGGAAGCGCCATGTGCGGCTGGCGGAGCTTCCCTTCGACAGCGACAGGAAACTGATGAGCACCTTGAACCAGGTGGACGACAGGCGGGTCCTGTTCACCAAGGGGGCTTTGGATGTGATGCTCCAGCGGGCCACCCATGTGCAGGTGCGGGAAAGGATCCGTCCCATCGGTCCGGACGACCTGCGGGCCATGGAGGAAGCCAACCACAGCCTTTCGGACCAGGGTCTGCGGGTGCTGGCTTTCGCCTGCCGGGAATTTCCGGAGCAGGGCGCACCGGCCCTGGAGGACGAGGATGGCCTGACCCTCCTGGGGCTGGTGGCCATGATGGACCCGCCCCGGTTGGAATCCGCCCAGGCGGTTGCGGATTGCGTCAGGGCGGGAATCAAGCCGGTCATGATCACAGGCGACCACAAGGTGACGGCTTCCGCCATCGCCCGGCAGATCGGCATCCTGCGGGAAGGGGACAAGGCTGTGGAAGGGGCGGAAATCGAGCACCTGACGGACCAGGAGCTGCGGGAGCGGGTGCCGGAAATCAGTGTCTATGCCCGGGTCTCCCCGGAGCACAAGATCCGGATCGTGCAGGCGTGGCAGGACCTGGGGCATGTGGTGGCCATGACCGGTGACGGGGTCAACGACGCTCCCGCCCTGAAAAGGGCCGACATCGGCATCGCCATGGGCATCGCGGGAACGGAAGTGGCCAAGGACGCCGCCTCCATGGTGCTGATGGACGACAACTTTTCCACCATCGTCAAAGCCATAGGGAACGGGAGGAGTATCTACGGGAACATCAAGAATGCGGTCAAATTCCTGCTGTCCGGAAATACGGCGGGGATCTTGACTGTGCTTGCGGCATCCCTGGCGGGCCTCCCGGCCCCCTTCGCTCCGGTGCACCTGCTCTTCATCAACCTCCTGACGGACAGCCTGCCGGCCATCGCCATCGGTCTGGAGCCGGCCCACGGGCACCTGATGGAAGCCCCTCCCAGGGACGCGAAAAAGCCCATCCTGGACAGGGCCTTCGGGATGGAGGTCCTGCTGGAGGGGCTTGTGATCGGGGCTGTGACCCTGGCCGCCTATGGGGTCGGATTGTCCACGGGGAGCCATGGGGTAGCCATGACCATGGCCTTCGCCACCTTGAGCCTGTCCCGCTTGGTGCATGGGTTCAACTGCAGGATGGACCCGCCGCTGGGACTGCGGCAGTTCTTTGGGAACGCCTACAGCCTGCTGGCGGTGGGGCTGGGTGTCCTGCTCCTTTTGGGGGTCCTGCAGGTCGGTTTCCTGCGGAGGATGTTCGAGGTGGCGGACCTTTCCGGCGGCCAGTATCTGCTGGTGGCCGGCCTCTCCCTCCTGCCCCTGCTGGTGGTCCAGGCGGGAAAGCGGCTCCGGAACCTGTTCGGCTGGTCCTAGATCAGCTGGAAGGATTTCAAGAGGAGCACCCCGATGAACAGGGTGATTCCGGAGCCCATGGTGGTAAGGACCACAATCTGGCCGGTGAGTTCGGCGTCGCTGGCCATGTTTTTCGCCATGATGAAGCTGGTGATGGCCGTGGGGGAGGAGAAGAGGACGAACAGGGCCCCCAGCTCCGGTCCCCGGAATCCCGCCAGGACGGCCAGGGAGGTGATGAGGAGGGGGAGCAGCACGATCCGCAGGGCCGTAGCGGCGAGCGCCAGCCGCAGCTTGCCTTCCAGGGACTGGAACTTGAACTGGCCTCCCAGGAGCAGCAGCGCCAGGGGGGTGGCCAGCTTGCCGATGTCGGTGGCGGTTGTGCGGACGAAAGGAGGCAGGGGCACCTGGGCCAGGGAGAGGGCCATGGCCAAGAGGGAAGCGTCCAGCAGGGGGTTCTTCACCAGTTCCAGGCCCAGTTGGCGGATGGAGATCCTGGGAGGCTCCAGGGAAGACTGTTCCAGGGCGGGGGCCGCATAGTAGGTCAGGAGGACCACGGCGATCAGGTTGTAGAGGGGAATCACCACCGGCAGCAGCATGGAGGCGGGGGCGGTCCCCTCCACTCCGAACAGGTTGTTGGCAAGGGCCAGCCCCAGAAGGAGGAAGTTCCCCCGGAACACGGCCTGGATGAAGGCCCCCCGCTGGGCCCGGCTGTGGATGAAGCGGGGCGCCAGCAGCAGGGTGGCGAACACCACCGCGAACACCATGGTGATGGCGAAGCCCAGCAGGGCAGGGTTGAAGTCCTGCTGGAAGTCGATTTCGTAGATGTTCTTGAACAGCTGTACGGGGAAGGCCACCTTGAAGCACAGGATGTTGGCCTTGTTCACGAAGTGGTCGTCGATGATGCCCACCCGCTGGAGGATGTATCCCAGGGCCACGATGAGGATCAAAGGGGAGATGGCGTTGAAGGAAAAGAGAAGCAGGTCCATAGGGGGCTCCTTGTGGTCGGCTGATGTTCCCCTGCCATGCATGCGGGCAAGTTCGTGTTGGAAATCCAGTATATCATTTATTGGCGGATCCGGCCACCATGGCTTGTGCGGTGAAGACAGGAAATGCTATACTTGTATCCGGGACCGGATTCCAGGCGAAATGGAGAGGGAGGTTGCAAACGACATGAAAATCATGGGAAAAGCGGATCCGTTCAAGGGGAACGGCGGCGCTCTGGCCGCCTTTAGGCCCCTGGTCCCCAGGGACCTGCCGGAGGTGCTGGAGCTCTACAACCAGTATGTGCGGACCTCCACCGCCACCTTCAGCATCGAGCCGGTGGAGCTTGCGGAAATGGAGGGGATGGTCCTGGGGGGGGACCGGCGCTACGCCTCCTTTGCGGTCCTGGTGGAGGAGGCGCTGGCCGGATACGTGCTCCTGGCCAGGTACAAGAACCGGGAAGCCTACGACACCACAGCGGAAGTCACGCTGTATCTAAAGGAAGAGGCCGCAGGGAGGGGGATCGGCACCCAGGCGCTGGACTTTATCGAAGGGCATGCGAAAAGCCACGGGTTCCGGGCCTTGCTGGCGGTCATCTGCGAGGAGAACCAAGCCAGCATCGCCCTTTTCCGAAAGATGGGATACTTCCAATGCGCCCATTTCCGGGAGGTGGGCCGAAAGTTCGACCGGATGCTGGATGTGGTGGTGTATGAAAAGCTGGTCTGAAGACGCCGGAAAGGGACGTCCCGCGGGGTGCGGAGCGTCCCTTTCCAGTTGGTGCGGAATCAATGGACCTTTTCCCATTTTGCCGAGGTGCCCGAGGCGAACAGGGCGTCCATGACCTTCATGTTCTGCAGGCTGTCCTCCAGGGGGATGGGAACCGGCTGGTCTTCCCGGATGGCCTTGGCGAATGCCTCGAATTCCAGGCGGTATTGGTTCACCGGATGGAAGCGGACCGAACGGGTGCCCAGTCCGTTCTGCACCAGCAGCTCTCCGGAGCTGTCGTAATGGTCGTTGAAAGGGACGGTGACCGTCAGGGACCCGCCGGTGCCGTAGACCTTCACCTCCTGCTGGGGATGGGTGGCCGTTCCTACGGTGAAAAGGCAGCGGGCATCGGGGAACTCCATGATGCCGGAGGTCAGGGTGTCCACCTGGAAGTCCATGTCCGCCTCCATAAGGGACAGGACCCGGACCGGCTCCTGCCCCAGCAAGAAGCGGGCGGAACTGACCGCATAGCAGCCGATGTCGTAGAGGGCGCCGCCGCCGTATTCCTGGATGTTGCGGATGTTCGCCTTGTCCCGGTTGTTGTAGGTGAAGATGGTGTGGATGGCGGTGACGTCGCCGATCTCGCCGAAGCGGATGATCTCCCGGGCCCTTTCCCATTTGGGGTGGAAGCGGTACATGAAGGCCTCCATGACCTTGACGGGGGTTTCCTTGGAATAGGCCAGCAGGTCCGCAACCTGGGCGGCGTCCATGGCCAACGGTTTCTCGCAGATCACGTGCTTGCCCGCGTCCATGGCTTTCTTGGCCCACTCCAGGTGCATGTGGTTGGGGAGGGGGATGTAGACCGCCTCCAGTTCCTTGTCCTGGAGCATTTCCTCGTAGGAGCCGAAAGCCTTTTGTATTCCCCAGGTCTTTGCTGCATTGGACGCGTTCAGCAGGTCCCTGGAAGCGATTCCGTAGAGCTCCACTTGGGGCGTCTGTGTCAGCGGGAGCACGATCCGTGTGATGAAGTGCTTGGAAACGCCTAATATACCCAATCGCAATGGTTTCATAAGAAATCCTCCTTTTCTTGATAATATTATAGCACATCCAGGGAAAAATGGAAAAGCAGTCACAATTTTCTTGAGGAACAGGTATTTTTATGGTACTATGGATGCACCTGGGTACAGCTCCGGTCCACAAGGTAGGGTGGTTCCGGGGGAGGTAGACAACCATACGGATGTCCGGAAATCTCCGGAGATCTCAAATTATACAATTCAGGAGGTAACAATATGTTGGTATCAGCAGAGCAAATGTTGATCAAGGCAAGGGAAGGCAAGTATGCGGTAGGACAATTCAACATCAACAACCTGGAGTGGACAAAAGCGATCCTCACAACAGCGCAAGAGCTCAACTCCCCTGTAATCCTCGGCGTATCCGAAGGTGCGGGCAAATACATGGGCGGCTACGAGACAGTGGTTGGCATGGTCAACGGCATGATCAAGAGCATGAACATCACGGTTCCTGTTGCGCTGCATCTGGACCACGGCAGCTATGAGCATGCACTGAAGGTCATCGAAGCCGGATTCTCTTCCGTAATGTTCGACGGATCCCATTACGCCATTGAAGAGAACGTTGAGAAGACAATGGAAATCGTCCGGATCGCCAAAGAAAAGGGCCTTTCCGTGGAAGCGGAAGTGGGCTCCATCGGTGGCGAGGAAGACGGTGTCATAGGAACAGGCGAAGTGGCCGATCCCCAAGAGTGCGCAAAGATTGCAGGCCTGGGCGTGACCATGCTGGCCGCCGGCATCGGCAACATCCATGGAAAATATCCCGCAAACTGGCAGGGGCTGAACTTCGACGTTCTGGCCAAAATCCAGGCGGTCACAAACAACATCCCCTTGGTTCTGCATGGTGGAACAGGCATTCCTGAAGACATGATCAAGCAGGCCATCTCCCTGGGCGTAGCCAAAATCAACGTGAACACCGAGTGCCAGCTGGTGTTCGCGGAAGCGACACGCAAGTACATCGAGGCAGGCAAAGACCTGACAGGAAAAGGCTTCGACCCCAGAAAACTGTTGCAGCCCGGATATGAGGCGATCAAGGCAACAGTCAAGGAAAAGATGGAACTTTTCGGTTCCGTGAACCAGGCATAAGAAAATTTCAAAAACCCCTTGACAAGTCCGGTGGTTTTGTAATATCATTATTACAAATTCAAGGACGGATTCAGATTGATCCATGGGCAACGGAGTCCATAGAATATGACAACATATTCTATGGGCTTTTTTTGTTTATTTGGAAGGTTCGGCCAGGCTTGCGGCCGCCCCCCTTCCAAGCGAATGGTGCGTACGCGCGCGGTACGCACGCTTGGTTCCCAGGACCAGCCGCCTTGACAAAACCTTAAGGAGGAAATGGAATGGATACAATGGTATTGAACACGATGTGGGTCCTGATCGCCAGCGTTTTTGTGTTTCTGATGCATGCGGGCTTTGCGATGGTGGAGGTCGGCTTCACCCAGTCCAAGAATGCGGTCAACATCATCATGAAGAACTTCGTAACGGTGGCCATCGGTGTGTTGGGGTATTACTTCCTGGGATACGGCCTGATGTACGGGAACGACCTGGGCGGCATCCTGGGAACCAGCAACTTCGTGCTGGCGGGCGTGCCCACGGAGGTTGCGGGAATTTCTTTTGAAGCGTTTTTCTTTTTCCAGGCGATTTTTGCCGCAACATGTGCTACCATAGTATCAGGTGCCATGGCGGAACGCACCAAGTTCACCTCCTATGTGGTCTTTTGCCTCGCGGCCACCACCCTGATCTACCCCACGGTGGGCCATTGGATCTGGGGGGGCGGCTTCCTGGCTGAACGGTTCGGCTTCCTGGATTTTGCCGGTGGAACAGCCGTCCATGCGGTGGGCGGATTCTGCGCCCTTGTGGGGGCCATCATGGTGGGACCCCGGAAAGGGAAGTACAAGAACGGGGTCGCCCGGGCCATTCCGGGACACAACATTCCTTTGGCGGCTTTGGGCGTGCTGATCCTCTGGTTCGGATGGTTCGGATTCAATCCGGGAAGCACCCTGGACATCACCTCCCCTGCGACCGCCCATGCGGCGGTGACCACCCTGCTGAGCGGAGCCGCAGCCACGGCGGCGGCCATGCTGGTCAGCAGCTGGAAGTACACCAAGCCTGACGCAGGCCTGACCCTCAATGGCGCCCTGGCCGGGTTGGTGGGAATCACCGCCGGAGCCAATGTCATTTCCTTTGGCGGAGCGGTGGTCGTTGGAATCTTGAGCGGAATCCTGATGCTGTTCGCGGTGGAATTTGTGGACATCAAGCTGAAGGTGGACGACCCGGTGGGTGCCATCTCCGTCCATGGCGTGTGCGGTGTGTTCGGCACCCTGATGGTGGGCGTTTTCGCAATGGAAGGCGGCCTGTTGTACGGTGGCGGCGTTTCCCTTCTGGTGTCACAGTTGATCGGGGTTGCGGTGGTCGGCATCGTGACCGTGGCTTTGGCCGTTGTGGTCTTCAGCGTCATCCAGAAGCTGATGGGACTCCGTGTGGAGGAGCATATCGAAGTCAACGGGCTGGACACCATCGAACATGGAATTTCCGCATACATGGACCTGTAGGAAAGGAGACGAGCATATGGACAAAATGACAAAGATTGAAATCATCACACGTCCCGAGAAGATGAGCGACCTGAAAGAGGCAATGAATGAGATCGGCATCACAGGCATGACGGTCAGCCATGTACTGGGATGTGGAATGCAAAAGGGAAAGACGGAAATGTATCGTGGGGTTCCCTATGAAATCAGTTTGCTCCCTAAAGTGAAATTCGAAATCATCGTATGCGAGGTCCCGGTGGACCTGGTGGTGACCAAGGCCAAAGCGGTCCTGAAGACGGGAAACATCGGCGACGGCAAGATCTTCATCTACCCTGTGGAAAATGTCATAAAAATCCGTACCGGCGAGGAAGGGGTCAAGGCCCTGTAGGGAACGGAAAGGAAAAGAGGACGGCTTCGCCCATGCCCTGTAGAGGGGGATGGGCGAAGCCGTCCTCTTTTCCTTATGCCCGCTGGCGTCCGCACAATATAATTTAGTAAAATAAGAGAGGTGAGACCGAATGATTTTGGTAAAATATGGAAATGCCTCTTGAAAAACAAGGAGAATCCTGATAAAGTAACAACTATAGAGCGGCAGGGTGAAGTTAATTTAGTAAAACAAGAAAGGGGAACGCATGGTTACGATGAAGGATGTGGCAAGGCATGCGAACATATCGGAGGCGACGGTGTCCCGGGTGCTCAATGGGGACAAGACATTCTCCGTTTCCGACGAGACCAGGCAAAGGATCCATGAAGCGGTGGCCGCCTTGGGCTACAAGCCCATCCGGCGAAGGAAGAAAAACGCACCCCAGAAAGGCGGGGAAGGGGCGGAAGCGAAAGACTGGAAGGTGGGGCTGCTTCTGACCAGCAGCCAGGAAGACGAGCTGAACGACCCCTACTTCATGGCCATCCGGCTGGGAATCGAAAAATACTGCAGCCTGGAGAGCTTGGAAATCCGGACGGTGGTCCGGACGGTGGGGCAGCTGGAGGAAGATGTCTTCGCGGGCTTGGACGGAATCCTGGTGGTGGGAGGAGTGAATACGGCTGGAATTCCCGAGGTCTACGGGGAAGGTCCGGTAGTGGTCATCAACAACATGATGGAGTATGACGAACGGTATGACAAGGTCACGTCGGACCTGGACAGGGCGGTGGAGAAGATGGTGGACTATCTGACCGAGCTTGGGCACCAGCGGATCGGATTCATCGGAGGGGAGGAATGCCTGACGGAAATACCCGAGGAGAGGTGGAGCGTGGTCAAGGACGTGCGGCATGCTGCGTTCGAGAGGAAAATGCAGCTCCTGGGACGCTACAATCCGGAAGATGTCTACATCGGGGAGTGGAGCGCGGCGGACGGGAACCGGCTCATGCAGGAGGCCATAGCCAAGGGCACCTTGCCTACGGCGTTCCTGGTGGGAAGCGACCCCATGAGCATCGGCGTGATCCATGCCCTTAGGGCCGCGGGGTTGCGGGTGCCGGAAGATGTGGGGATCCTCAGCTTCGACGACATCGAAGCGGCCCAGTTCGTGAACCCGCCGTTGTCCACCGTACGGATCGACACGGAGGAAATGGCCCGATGGGCGGTGCTGCTGCTCAAGGACAGGCTGGAGGGAAGGACCCATGCGGTCAAGGTGGTGGTGCCGTCCCAGCTCCTGGTCAGAAGCAGTTGTGGAGGAAGGAATGGGGATTGATCCCAAGCGTATGAAAAACAAGAGGACACAGGAGGAATGCATGGAAATGAACAGGGCAATCACATACGAACCGGAAGAAAGGATCTTCCATATTGCAGGCAAAACCTTCAGCTACATCCTGCAGATATACAGGGAAGGGTATCTGGCGCATATCCATTGGGGAAGGAAAATCAGGAGCTACAATGGGACCAAGGGCCTGCGGTTCATGGACAGGGGCTTTTCACCCAATCCGGACCCGGAAGACAGGACGTTCTCCCTGGACACGCTCCCCCAGGAGTATCCCGCCTACGGGAACACGGATTTCCGTGTCCCCGCCTTCCGGGTGGAATTCCCCGACGGAAGCACCGTCACGGACCTGCGCTACAAGGGGCATGCCATCTTCGCGGGAAAGAAAGCCCTGGAAGGGCTGCCGGCCTTGTATGCGGAGGAAGGGGACCACGTGGAGACACTGGAAGTCACGATGGAGGACACCCTCCTCCCGTTGCGGGTGGTCCTCTCCTATACGGTGTTCAAGGACCATGACGTCCTGACGCGTTCCGCCCGGATTGTGAACGGATCCGGGGAAACCCTCAAGCTCCTGGACGCCCTCAGTGTGAACGTGGACTTCAGGAAGGACGGCTTCGACATGCTCCAGTTCTCCGGGGCCCATATCAGGGAGAGACACCTGGTGCGGCGCAGCCTGGAAATGGGCCAGACCTCCATCGAAAGCCGTAGGGGGGCCAGCAGCCACCAGCAGAACCCCTTCCTGGTGCTGGTGGAGAAGGGAACTACGGAAACCCAGGGGGAAGCTTATGGTATCAACCTGGTCTATTCGGGGAACTTCATCGGGCAGGCGGAGGTGGACCAGTTCCATACCACCAGGGTCTCCATGGGGATCAACCCGTTCGAATTCTCCTGGATGCTGGAGCCGGGGGAGGCGTTCCAGACGCCGGAGGCGGTCCTGGCCTATTCCGGGGAAGGGTTGGGGGCCCTGTCCAGAACCCTGCACAAGGCATACAGGCAAAGGCTGGCCAGGGGGAGGTTCCGGGACAAGGAGCGGCCCGTGCTGGTCAACAACTGGGAAGCCACCTACTTCGACTTCGACCAGGAGAAGATCTACGAAATCGCCAAGATGGCAGCGTCCACCGGCATCGAGCTGATGGTCCTGGATGACGGATGGTTCGGAAAAAGGGACGACGACCGGCGGGCCTTGGGCGACTGGACCGTGAATGGAGAGAAGCTGCAGGGTGGATTGGACGCCCTGGCCCGCAGGGTGCGGGACGAAGGGGTCCAGTTTGGCCTCTGGTTCGAGCCGGAGATGGTTTCCGAGGACAGCGACCTGTACAGGGACCATCCGGACTGGTGCATCCATGTGCCTTCCAGGAACCGCTCCACGGGACGCAGCCAGCTTGTGCTGGACCTGACCAGGAAGGAGGTCAGGGAGAACGTGGTGGAGCAGGTCCGCAGGATCCTTGCGGGCGCCCCCATCACCTATGTGAAATGGGACATGAACAGGCACATGACAGAGGTGCATTCCCTCTCCCAGCCTCCGGATAGGCAGAAGGAAACCGCCCACAGGTACATGCTGGGGCTGTACGAGATGATGGAGGTCCTGACAGGGGAATTCCCCCACATCCTCTTCGAGAGCTGTTCCGGGGGCGGCGGGCGCTTCGATCCGGGCATGCTCCATTACATGCCCCAGACATGGACCAGCGACGACACCGATGCGGTGGAACGGCTGAAGATCCAGTACGGGACCAGCATGGCCTATCCTGCGGTCAGCATGGGGGCCCATGTGTCGGAAGTCCCCAACCACCAGGTCCACAGGACCACCTCCATGAAGATGCGGGGGGATGTGGCCATGGCGGGCAACCTAGGTTACGAGCTGGACATCACCAAATCCTCGGAAGCCGACCTGGAGGCCATCCGGGAGCAGGTGTCCTTCTACAAGGGCATCCGTGGACTGGTCCAGTTCGGAGACCTGTACCGCCTGGCCAGTCCCTTCGAGGGCAACGAGACCGCGTGGATGTTCGTCTCCGAGGACAAGCGGGCGGCCTGCGTCTTCTGGTACAAGGTGCTGGGGGCACCCCAGGAACCCTTCAGGAACCTCCGGCTGGAGGGACTGGAGGAAGGGGCGGACTACACCGTGACGGCCAGCGGAGGCGAAATGCCCCCGCTGCGGGCCGGAGGCGACGAGCTGATGGGCGTCGGCATCCCCTTGCCCATGCTGGAGGGGGACTTCAAAAGCTGCGCGTTCCTGCTGGAGGCTAAAGCTTGAAGAGGATCCAGCGGCAGCTGTCCAAGTCGTACCGGAGTTCGCAGACCTTTTCGGTCCCGTCCACGACGATGCCGCAGACGAATTTGAGGACCTTGTTTCCGGCGACCCGGTCCGGTTCGGTGCTGTGAAGGCCCAGGATCCGGAAGACCCGGCAAGCGCCTCCTTCCTCTTCGACCTTGAAGCGCAAAGGATGGATCCGGCCGTCGGATTCCGTCCAGCTGATCATTTGGATGGGTTTGGCCAGTGTCTTCAAGGGGGTTCTCCTTTCCTTCCGTGAGGAATCGCTGCGCAAACGTGGGGGAGGCGGCCTAGAGGAGGGAGGACATGGAGGGGCATTCCGCATCCCAAGTGCCTCCGGAGTGGGGGGGGAGGCCGCTGTGGAGGAAAGAGGCGCGGATGACCGCGGCATTGCCGTAGCGGGAACGCAAGAGGTCCACCGCCTGTTCTGCGGCCCGTTGCTTCTCCCCGGTGGGCGGTTCGAAGAGGGAGGTCTGGTGGATGCGGCCCTCCTGGAGGGCCGAAACATGGATTCCCAATTTGCGCAAGGGAGCCCCGTCCCACAGCTCTTCCAAAAGATTCCAGGCAACGGAGTGGAGTTCCCGGGTGGTGTCGATGCTTCCCGGCAGCTTCCGCTGCCGGGAAGCATGGAGGAAATCCGCATAGGTGAGGGAAACGGCCACCAGTCCGGCGCGCATGCCCGCCTTGCGCAGGCGCATGCCCAGGGTTTCCGCCAGGGACAGGAGGACCTGGCGGGCCTCTTCGGGCCGCTCCATGTCGAAGGGGGCGGTGGTGGAATTGCCCATCCCCTTCATGGGGACGCCCCCTCCCGGGAGGACCGGGGAGCCGTCGATCCCCCGGGCATAACGCTGGAGGAGGAGGCCGTGGCTCTTCAGGTGGGAATGGAGCATGGCGGAATCGGCAAGGGCCACATCCCCGATGGTGCACAGCCCCAGCCTCCGCAGCTTCCTTTCCGTCCGGGAACCGACCATGAACAGGTCCCCGGCGGGAAGGGGCCACATCTTCCGGGGGACGTCCTCCGGAAACAGCAGATGGGTGCGGTCCGGCTTCTGGAAGTCGGAAGCCATCTTGGCCAGGAGCTTGTTGGAGGAAATGCCGATGTTGACCGTGAACCCCAGTTCCCCTGCCATCCGTGCGCGGATCCTGTCCGCCGCCGCCAGAGGGGGAAGGTGGGAGCCGGCGGGGTATTCCAGAAAGCACTCGTCGATGCTGAAGGGCTGGACCAGGGGGGAATGTTCCAGCAGCAGGTCCGTCATGGCGGCGCTTGCCTTCAGGTAAAGGCCGTAGTCTGGAGGAACCACCACCAGGCCCGGACAGCGCCTTCTGGCATCCGCCAGAGGCATGCCGGTCTGGATCCCATAGGCCTTGGCCGGTGTGGACTTGGCCAGGACGATGCCGTGCCGGGACTTTTCGCTCCCCCCCACCACCGCTGGAATGGTGCGGAGGTCCGTGGGGCACCCCTGCTGAAGGGCGTGGGCGGCCGACCAGCTGAGGTAAGCGGCGTTCGCGTCGATATGGAAAATGGTGCGGGCAGGGGTGGAACCGTGGGGCATGGCGGCCGCCTCCTTTCCTTCAAAAAAAGAACATGTGTTCCCTGGTGGAGACAGCATAACACGGAACATGTGTTCCTGTCAAGGGGAGTGAAAAAACAAGAAATTGACGGAACGGACTGTCAATTTTTGGAAAATATGTTATAATGGATAAGGGTTGGGGCATAACAATGATTACAGATGGGCTCCGGCCATGAAGGACATGCAAAGAGATGGAGGAGGTTTCTTATGAGTAAAATGAAGGGTACAAAAACAGCCGAGAACCTTTTGAAAGCATTCGCTGGGGAATCCCAAGCCAGGAACCGCTACACATTCTACGCTTCGGTGGCGGACAAGGAAGGTTACAAGCAGATCAGGAATCTTTTCCTTGAGACTGCGGACAATGAGAAAGAGCATGCGAAGAGGTTCTACAACCTGCTCCGCGAAGGTCTGGCAGGAGAGCTGCCCATGGCGGTTGAAATCCAGGCGGCCTATCCCGTTGCCCAAGGCTGCACCTACGACAACCTGATGGCTGCGGCGGCAGGGGAGAACGAGGAATGGACGGAGCTTTATCCGGCCTTTGCGATGGTGGCGGACGAGGAGGGCTTCAAGGAAGTGGGCGCCGCTTTCCGCATGATCGCAAAAGTGGAAGAGAAGCATGAGGCAAGATACAAGAAGTTGGCCGCAAACGTGGACCAGGGAAAGGTCTTCCAGAAGGATGCACCTGTCCTTTGGAAGTGCGGAAACTGCGGATACATCATGGAAGGCGTGCTGGCCCCGGAGAAATGCCCCGCATGTGTGCACCCCCAGTCCCATTTCGAAGTGTTCTGCGAAACCTATTAAGGGAAGCCGCAAAAAAAGAAGAGGCGCGTGTCCGCGCGCCTCTTCTTTTTTTGCGGCGGGGATGGACTACCCCCAAAGGTTTTGGATCTCTTCCAGCTCGGACAGGAAGACAACATAGACATCCCCGGGGATGTCGTAATAGGTGCGCTCCGTGAGGATGCGCAGGACCCTGTCCCCGGTCTTCACATGGCCGGTTTGAAGAAGCTGCTTGAATTTCTCCGGTCCCATTTCCCCCTCGTGGAGGATCGTGTCGTGCAGCATGAATTGTATTTTGAAAATTTCCATCATTCCACCCCTTTCTTGCTTATCATTATATAGTAGAAACACGGGGAAGTGAAGAAAAAAGTTTTTTGGTGTCCGTATTGACCGGGAGGGATGGTTTTGCTATACTATAGTTTGGTATTTGGCGCCCGGAGAACGGAATCCGGGATAAAAAGGCAGGAAAACACGGCATAGGAGGATCATCGGAAATGGATCAAAGAAAGATTGTGGTAGCGGACCCCACCCCCTTGGGGCTTTTTGGGTTGGCAATGGTTACGTTGGTGGCTTCTTCCCAGAAGCTGGGATGGACGGACGGGGTCGCCCTGGTTCTCCCCTGGGCGATTTTCCTTGGGGCGTCGGCGCAGTTGTACGCCTGCATCCAAGATGCAAAGAAAAACAACATGTTCGGAGCGACGGCTTTTGGAGGCTACGCATTTTTCTGGTATGGCGTGGGCATGACCTGGATGGTCCAAAACGGCATTTTCGGCGAGAAGCTGGCGGCCCAGGCGGATGTGCAGCAGCTGGGCGTGGCTTTTGTGGGCTACTTGATCTTCACCCTGTACATGACCATAGGCTCCATGGCCACAAACAAGGTCCTATTTTTCATTTTCGTGCTGATCGATTTCCTTTTCATCGGCTTGGCCTTCAGCACCTTGGGGATCGCCAAGGAAGCCATGCATGGGCTGGCCGCCTGGTCGGAGCTGCTCATCGCCCTGCTTTCCTTCTATGGCTCGGCTGCGATCATCATCAACCACCAGATGGGGAAAGTTATCCTGCCTTTGGGCAAAGCTGTGGTGGAAAAAGCGAAGTAATCGCGTTATAATTGAATGAAGAACAAGGAAACATCGGAGCGGGCTCCCCTGTTTCACCTTGACAAAAACCGGAATAAAGGGACTTGGGTCCGGACGGTATCGGGTGAATCACGGGGGCCTTCCCTATTGGACGAAGGGTGGTGCAGGATATTGAAAAAGAAGAATTTGGTGCTGTTGTTCGGGGGGCAGTCTTCGGAACACGACATTTCCAGGATTTCCGCCACGACCATCGCCACACATGTGGATAAAAGGGCGTATGCGGTCATTCCTGTAGGAATCACCAGGGAAGGCAGCTGGCTTCTGTATGAAGGCGCGCTGGAAAACATCAAGGATCCGGACTGGATGGAAGGATGTCCCAAAGCGGTGCTGAGCCCGGACGGGGTCGACAAGGCCCTTCTGGTGGAACGGGAAGGGCGATGGGATAAGGTTCCGGTGGATGTGGTCTTTCCCGTCCTGCACGGACTGTATGGAGAAGATGGCAGCGTCCAGGGCCTGCTGGAGCTCGCCCGGATTCCCTATGTGGGTTGCGGGATCCTTGCCTCCAGCATTTCCATGGACAAGCTGTACACGAAAATCGTGGTGGAAAACCTGGGGATCCGCCAGGCCAGATATGTGAAGGCCGCATTGGAAGATGTGGTGGACGTGGCGGACCTGGTGGAGGAAGTGGAGGAAAAGCTTGGCTACCCCGTGTTTGTGAAGCCTGCAAACGCAGGCTCGTCCATGGGCGTCTCCAAGGCGGAGGACGAAGACAGCCTTCAGGAGGCCATCGCCGTGGCCTTCGAGCATGACAGGAAGATCCTGATCGAAGAGCGGATCGTGGGACGTGAAATCGAATGCGCCGTGCTGGGGAACTACAACCCAAAGGCCAGCGGCGTGGGGGAGATCCTGGCGGCAGCCGATTTTTACGATTTCGACGCGAAATACAACAACGCCCAATCCCAAACCGTCATTTCACCCAAACTTCCGGAGGATGTGGAGGAAACTGTACGGGAGAGCGCGGTGTCCATCTTCAAGGCGGTGGATGGAACGGGCCTGGCCAGGGTGGATTTCTTCCTGGAGCAAGGCAGCAACGAGCTGGTCTTCAATGAAATCAACACGATGCCCGGCTTCACAGGCATCAGCATGTATCCCATGCTTTGGAAGGCCCAAGGAGTGGAGCTCAGGGAACTGGTGGAGACGCTTTTGAACCTGGCGTTCCAAAGAATGGACAGGAATGGAAGATAAGGGAATGGATGAAAGAAAAGTAAGGATCAGCATCAAAGGGATGCAGTCGGGCTTGGGCGATTCCGGCCAGGAGGAACGGCTGGAAATGGTCGTCATCGGAAAGAGCTACGAGAAGAACGGAAAGACCTACATCGTGTTCGATGACCTGGAACTGGACAGGGAAAAACCCACCAAGACCACGGTCAAGGTGGAAGCGGGGCTGGTTTCGGTCCTGCGGTTCGGAGCTGCCAGCACCCATCTGCTGTTCAAGGAAGGGGAGCAGCACATCGCCCCCTACGAAACCCCCATGGGAATGCTGGAGATCCTGTCCAAGACCCGGTCCGTGGACTTCAGGAAGACAGACCGGGGAATCGACCTGAAGGTGGTCTATTACCTGGAAGTGAACCAGATGAGCATGGGAAACAGCACATTCAGCATGGTGGCGGAGTACATCTGAGGCCCTGTGCGGGAAGGGAGCCAAAATGGAAAGAAGCTTGCGAAAAGTGTTGACGGCCCTGCTTGTCACGGCCCTGCTGCTGCCGCATCCGGCAGCGGCCCAATCCAGATTGGAGGCGGAGGACTATGCGGCCACTTTCCAATATGTGATGGAGTTCGTGGAACAGAACTCCCTGACACCCGATTTGGACCAGCAGAAATTGTTTGAAGCGGCCATGGAAGGAATGTTCCAGATTCTGGATCCCTATTCCGAATTCTTCACCAGGGAAGAGGCGGAACAGTTCGACAACATCGTGTCCAGAAAGTACGTGGGCATCGGGGTGGAAATGCGGGAGACCCCGCTGGGCATCGCGGTCACAAAGGTCTTCCGGGGAAGTCCGGCGGAGGATCAGGGCGTGATGGCGGGAGACATGGTCCTGTCCGTGGATGGAAAGCAGGTGGCGGACCTGGGGGTCGGCGATGTGGCGGCACTGGTCCTGGGGGAAGAGGGTACCCGGGTGGGGATCGTGTTCCAACGGGGTCTGGAACTTCTGGAAAAGAGCTTTTCCAGAAGGCTGGTGAGCATTCCCACAGTGGAAGAGATCCCTTTGGCGGGAATGGATCCGGTCCGGGCCCAAAAGACCATGCGGATTGTCCTAAGCGGCTTTGCGGAGGATACGGAGGAAGAATTCAAGACCCTGCTGGAAACGGCCGGGACCCGGGGGGTCACCCACCTTGTGCTGGACCTTAGGGACAACAGCGGCGGCTATGTGGATGCGGCGGTGGCCATCGGCCAGATGCTGGTTCCCGCCGGCCCGCTGGTATATTTCGAGAACAAGGAAGGACGGCGGAAGGTGTATGGGAGCACCCTGGAGCGGGCGCCCTTCCGGATGACGGTGCTGGTGAACGGACACAGCGCCTCCGCCACGGAGTTCCTGGCCGCGGCCATACAGGACGCCGGCGCGGGAGTCCTGGTGGGGGAGACCACCTATGGAAAAGGGGTGGCCCAGTATCTTTTCGGCATCGAGGAGGAGTACAAGCTCAAGTTGACCATGGAAGAATTCTTCAGCCGGAACGGAAACAAGATCAACGGCGTGGGCGTGGTTCCGGACCATGTGGTGGAGGTGCCGGACCTGCTTTCCAGCGACCGCCGTTTGTATCCGGGGGACGTCAGGCCGGAAGTCCTGGAACTGAAGAAGGTGCTGGCGTATCTGGGATACTTCCAAGGTGCCCGCGACAACAGCTATGACACCTTGGCGGTGGAGGGGGTCATGGCCTTCCAACGGGATGCGGGGCTCCATGTCTATGGGACCTGTGATTTCACCACACAGAAGCGTTTGAACCAGGCTCTGGCGGACCGGCTTTCCAAAGAGGACAAGCCTTTGGAGAAGGCGCTGGAAGTCTTGTGGAACAGGCCTTGACTTGCAGTGCCTGTTCCCCTAGAATAGTAGAAGTTGCAACCGGTCCGTGTTTTCCCACAGGGCCAGGACATGTTTGAACAAGTGACGAGGTGAAGGAATGCAGACGAAGTATATATTTGTAACCGGAGGGGTCGTATCGGGGCTGGGAAAAGGGATCACGGCGGCTTCGCTGGGAAGGTTGTTGAAGGGAAGGGGATACAAGGTCACCTTGCAGAAATTCGACCCCTACATCAACATCGATCCCGGAACCATGAGCCCCTACCAGCATGGAGAGGTCTTCGTTACGGAAGACGGTGCGGAGACGGACCTGGACCTGGGCCATTACGAGCGGTTCGTGGATGAGAAGCTGAGCCAGTACAGCAACATCACCACAGGCAAGATCTACTGGTCCATCCTGAACAAGGAGAGGAAGGGCGAATTCCTGGGAGCCACCGTGCAGGTCATCCCCCACATCACCAACGCCATCAAGGAACGGGTCTACCGTGTGGGCAAGAGCAACCAGTCCAATGTGGTGATTACGGAAATCGGAGGCACCGTCGGGGACATCGAAAGCCTTCCCTTCCTGGAGGCCATCCGCCAGGTGGCCTCGGATGTGGGCAAGGAGAACGTGCTGTACATCCATGTCACCCTCATCCCCTACCTGTCCAAATCCCAGGAGATGAAATCCAAGCCCACCCAGCACTCCGTGAAGGAGCTCCGCTCCATCGGAATACAGCCGGACATCCTGGTCTGCCGTACGGAACAGGAGATTCCCCAGGAGATGAAGGAAAAGATGGCCCTGTTCTGCAACGTGGAACAGGACTGCGTCATCCAGAACCTGGATGCGGAAAGCCTTTACCAGATTCCCCTGATGCTGGAGGAGGAGGGACTGGCCAACATCACCTGCCGGAAGCTGGGACTGCCCAACCCCACGCCGGACCTGTCCGAATGGACGGCCATCGTGGACAAGGAAAAGCATATGGAGGACAAGGTGGAAATCGCCTTGGTGGGCAAGTACGTGGAGCTGCACGACGCCTACATCTCCATCGTGGAATCCTTGAAGCATGCGGGCATCCATCATGGCAGGAACGTGGAGATCCGTTGGGTCAATTCCGAAGAGGTGGAGCACTCCGACCTCTCCCGGACATTCGCCGGAGTGGACGGGATCCTGGTGCCGGGGGGCTTCGGGGACCGGGGAGTGGAAGGCAAGCTCCGGGCGGTACAATACGCCCGGGAAAACAAGGTTCCCTTCCTGGGGATCTGCCTGGGCATGCAGTGCGCCGTCATCGAATATGCAAGGAACGTGCTGGGGTTGACCGACGCCCACAGTTCCGAGCTGAATCCCGAGACCCCCAATCCGGTCATCGACCTGATGCCGGAACAGAAGGATGTGGACGAAATGGGCGGAACCATGCGTCTGGGCGCCTATCCCTGCAAGGTGGCGGAAGGCAGCAAGGCCTACGAGGCCTACCAGGACGAGCTGGTCTACGAGCGGCACAGGCACCGCTACGAGTACAACAACGAGTACAGGGAAACCTTGAGCAAGGCGGGGCTCCTGATTTCGGGGCTTTCCCCGGACGACCGGCTGGTGGAGATTGTGGAGGTTCCCGCACACCCCTGGTTCGTGGGTGTGCAGTTCCATCCGGAGTTCAAGTCCAGACCCAACCGCGTCCATCCCCTGTTCAGGGACTTCGTGGGAGCGGCCATGGGGCATAAGCAAGCGGAATGAAGAGGGACAAGGAAAAGGCGAAGGGAGTGCCACGGCACTCCCTTCGCCTTTTCCGATATGCTTCTTTGCAAGTGGATCCTATTTCTTTGTGCCTTTGATGGCTACGATGTAGATGCCGGCCAGGTCGACCTTGACCATCTTCTTCACGGGCAATTCCTTGAAGACTTTCTCGTCGCACATGAAGGTGGTGATTTTGGGTCCGATCTTCGCTTTGACCAGAGGCATCTTGCGCAATTTAAGATAGAAAGGAACCTGGTCTTGGACCATCTGGGGCAGGTTGGCGTCCTTCATGCGCATCTTCTTCTTGTCGATTACCAGAATGGAGGTGGTCACCTTCGACTGTTCGATCAAGGACTGCTGCGTATTGACCTTTTCCTGCATCTTCTTTCCGTAAAAGTACAGAAAGGCCAACACGAGGACAACGACGGCCAATACGATCAATAGGGCTGTTAACCATCCGGGCATAAAAAACCTCCTAAAACAATGTCATTACTATCATTCTAACATCAAAACGGGAAAAAGCAAGGGAATTCAGCGTTACTGGGCCTTGGACATGCAGCATTGCTTGTATTTGCGTCCGCTGCCGCAAGGACAGGGGTCGTTCCTGCCGATTTTCTTGTCCTTGACCACCGTGCGGGTGCTGTTGTAGGTCTTCTTGATCTCCGCCCGCTTCTCCTGTGTCAGAAGTGCGTCCCATCCGGCCAGGTTGTACAGCCAGTCCGCTTTGGCGGCCAGCATGTTGTAGTACAGCTTTTCGTAATCTATGGCCAGGACCACTTCCGTGTCGCCGGTGACGGCATCCAGGTCGATTTCCTCCGCCAGGCTGGTGTTGATGCCGTCCAGGAAACCTACGAAGGTGACCAGCTCCATCTGGAACTTGTCCGCCAGGGCCTGGACCGTTCCGGTGCAGGTCTCGTCCGCATGGCTCAGGAGATATTCGTAGTTCTTTTGCTCCTTGGGCAGGTAGTCCCCCCAAAATGCGTTGTAGTCCGCTTCGTTGCGCTCGACATAGGCAAGGTCTTGCCATTTCTTCAATAAAGACATGTTCGTTTCCTTTCTAAAAAACCCGAGGGATATTACGTACGCCGGGAAATTTGGTTAATCTTCCATATTATAGCACAGTCTGCAGGGGTTGTGAAGTTGGAAGTTGAGGGAGGGAGGGGGAGGGCGAAAGAAGATGAGAACAATTATCAAAAAGTACTGGATTTCCGGCGAGACATGTGGTATCGTATACCATATCAGAAAGAAAACAATAATTCGCTAAGGAGTCTTTCATATGGAGAAAAGAGCATGGGTAGGGGAACTGAAACGATACGCCAGAGCGGATTGGAGGAAATCCCTGTGGCAGATGGTGAACACGCTGGTGCCGTATCTGGGGGTGAACGTGCTGATGGCCATACTGGTGATGGAGGGCGTCCCGCTGCCGGCGCTGCTGCCCCTGGCGCTGCTGGGGGCCGGCCTGCTGGTCAGGACCTTCATCATCTTCCATGACTGCACCCACCAGTCCTTCTTCAATTCCGCCGCGGCCAACCGGGCGGTGGGCTTCCTCACCGGCGTCCTCACCTACACGGCCTACACGGACTGGCAGCGTTGCCACATGATCCACCACGGCACGGTGGCCAACCTGGAAAAAAGGGGCGTGGGGGACATCTGGACCATGACGGTGGAGGAATACAGGGAAAGCCCCTGGCATCTGCGCATCGTCTACCGGTTCTTCAGGAATCCGGTGGTCCTGTTCGTCATCTCCCCGGTGGTCCTGTTCGTGCTGGTGAACCGCTTCCCCTCCCGGGTCTCCCGGAAGGGGGAGAAGGCCAGCACCCTGCTGACGGACCTGGCCCTTCTGGGAATCGTCCTGCTGGCCCATGCCACCATCGGCCTGGGGGTCCTGGCGGCGGTCCAGCTTCCGATCATCTTCTTCGCCAGCATCTTCGGGGTCTGGATGTTCTATGTGCAGCACCAGTTCGAGGAGGTCTACTGGGCCGGCCAGGAAGGGTGGGACCACTACAGGGCCGCCATGGAAGGCAGCTCCTACTACAGGCTCCCCCTGGTGCTCCATTGGTTCACCGGGAACATCGGATTCCACAACATCCACCACTTGAACTCCAGGATTCCCAACTACCACCTGCGGACCTGTCTGGACCTGATCCCCGAGGGGGAGCCTGTGAAGGCCATCGGCTTCAGGGAGAGCCTCCGTACGGTGGGTTTCCAGCTCTATGACCCGAAGGGCGGCAGGATGGTGGGATTTGGGGATCTGGGTAAGCGGGACGCCCTTGTGCATGTGCCGAAAAAAGTGTAGAATGTATAGGAAAACAATAGGGCAGTCAGGACAAGGAGGTACACATGTCTATTTTGGAACCGGCATTGGCCCAAAAATTCATAGAAAAGACGGCGCACCATCTGGAGTACAACATCAACATCATGAATGACAAGGGGATCATCATTGCCAGCAAGGACGCGTCCAGGATTGGAGACTTCCACGAGGTCGCGTTCGGAATGCTGAATGGAAGCCTGGATACCGGGATTGTCCAGGAGGACCAGAAATACTTGGGGACCAAGCCGGGAGTGAACCTGTTCATCGACTACAAGAACAAGCATGTGGGCGTCATCTGCGTCACTGGAAACCCTGAATCGGTCAATGCGTTTGCGGCCCTGGTGAAAACCTCCATGGAAGCCATGCTGGAGTACGAGCTCCAGATGGAAACGGAACGGAAGCGCAAGAACAAGGCGGAACAATTCCTGTACTATGTGCTTTTTGAGGAGAACGTGGAGGCTTCCGTGGCGGCAAACATGGCCGAAGATTTGGGATTGGACAAGGACCTGCTGCGGGTATGCATCATCCTCCATGCCCGTCAGGAGATTCCGTCCCAAGCGGTCATTGCGGCCTTGCTGGCGGCGGAAGGGCATTCCCGGCAAGACATCGTGACAATCGCAAGGAACGACGACGTGATCCTTTTCAAGAGCCTTGGAGCGCCTCGGGGAAATGTCGTCCGGGATTATCGGAAAGGACTGGACGAATATCTGGAGGCGGTCGCCGAACAGCTTCCGGGGGAGAGTCCCATCCATAGGGTCGCTTTTTTCATAGGTTCCCTCCAGGGCAGTGTGCTGAAGTACAGGGCATCCTATCTGCACGCCCAGGAATTGCGGCTGAAAATCAAGGAGAAGAGCGGCGTCTTCTTCTTCCAGGACCACGTCCTGGATTATTTCAGAAGCCTGGTCACCATCAAGGAGTACGACAACATCTTCAACACCTATGTGTCCCTTTTCGATGAGGAGGAGAAGCAGCTGGTATGGGAGACGGTGGAGGCACTGCGTCAAAACAACTACAATGTCGTAAACAGCGCAAAATCCCTGTTTGTCCATAGGAACACCCTGTTGTTCAGGCTGAACAAGATCAAGGATGTCCTTAACATCGACCCGATCGCCAATGCCAAAGACAGGGACTTCCTGAACGAATTGGCCTACTATTTCCATAAGAAATAAGGGGACCCGCAAGAAATCCCCTATGCAGAGTGTTTTTGTTCTCGGGAAAGGAAAACGGATCCTTGTACAAACTGTACAAGGATCCGTTTTTTTTTAATACAGGCCGGACATGTCAATTCCAGGAAAAATTCGTTATAATGATATCAATGAAACAGAGAGGCAATGCACAGGTGCCGTTGCCGGGAAAAGGAGGATTGGAAGGTGTGCCTGGTGATTATCCAAGTATAGCAGGAGGTAAAGTTATGAAATTCAGCAAGTACGCAAACCTCATATTCGGGTGTTTGGTCTTGGCGTTTGCCGCATTCTATTTCTTCCAGACGACCCAGATGGTCGTCGGCGGCGTAAAGGATGCAGTGGTGGACGCACAGTTTGTGCCCTATGTGCTTTCGGTGCTCATGTTCGTCCTGGGCGGGTTGCAGGTGGTGTTCGGGATCAGGGACAGCGCCCGGTTCAACGAAGGGGCCTATGTCCCGGAGAAGTCGGATTACAAAACGGTGGTCAGGATCCTGTTGTTGATTGTGGTGTACATCGCCTTGCTGGTGCCCGTGGGATTCCTGTTCACAACCATGGCGTTCCTCTTCCTGGCATTCAGCATCCTCTCTCCGGCGGGTCAAAAGAGAAAGTATGTCCAGTATGTCATCATTGCTTTGGTCACTTCCACATCCCTGTACTTTGCGTTTAGAAGCGGCTTGGACCTGATGCTCCCCCAAGGCATCCTGCCATTTTAGGAGGTTAATGTTATGGAACATGTAATTCAAGCGTTGGGTTCTGTGTTTGCAATCCAGACCCTTCTGTTCATCTTCATCGGCGTGGCTGTGGGGATCCTGTTCGGTGCGGTCCCCGGGCTGACGGCGGTCATGGCCGTTGCCCTGTTCCTTCCGGTCACCTATGGGATGTCTCCCGGAGTGGGGATTTCCATCCTGATTGCCCTGTACATCGGAGCCACGTCCGGGGGATTGATTTCCGCAATCCTGCTGAAGATTCCGGGAACACCCAGCTCGGTGGCCACCTGCTTTGACGGCCATCCCATGATGGAAAAAGGAGAAGGGCCGAAAGCCCTTGGCGTGGGCATCGTGTTCTCCTTCGTGGGAACGATCCTGAGCATCCTGGCCCTGATGCTGGTCGCCCCCAACCTGGCGAAGGTCGCCATCAAGTTCGGCCCCCATGAATACTTCGCAATCGCCATCTTTTCGCTGACGCTGATTGCGGCCCTCTCCGGAAAATCCATGATCAAGGGGATTTTTGCCGGAGTGTTGGGAATCGCCTTCGGCACCGTGGGCATCGCTCCGGTGGATGCGGCCGTACGGTTCACTTTCGGAACGAATGAGCTGAAGGGCGGCTTCAACACCCTGACGGTCCTGGTGGGACTGTTCGCCATCTCGGAGGTCATCAAGACTGCGGAGAAGATTAAGAGCGCTTCCAAGGATGAAGTGGCCCAGGTCAGCATGAAGTCCATCAAGGGCTTCGGGTTCTCCTGGAAAGAGTTCAGGGAACAGCTGCCCAACTGCGGGCTGTCCTCCCTCCTGGGCGTCTGCATCGGCATCCTGCCGGGAATAGGTGCGGCCACTTCAAACATCGTCGCGTATACGGTATCCAAAAAGCGCTCGAAAAGGGGACATCTGTACGGAACGGGAGTGATTGACGGAATCGTGGCCTCCGAATCCGCCAACAATGCAGGTATCGGTGGTGCGCTGATCCCCCTGATGACCCTGGGGATTCCAGGGGATGCGGTGACGGCCATCCTGCTGGGAGGATTCATGCTCCACGGCATCCAGCCGGGTCCGCTGCTGTTCACCAACAATGCCACCCTGGTGTACACCATCTTCATTGCGATGATCGTATCCTCGGTAGCCATGCTGATCCTGGAATTCTATGGACTGCGGATCTTCTCCCAACTGCTGAACGTGCCCAAGCACCTGCTGCTTCCAATCATCCTCGTGCTTTGCGTGGTGGGCGCCTTCGGAATCAACAGCCGGGTGTTCGACGTATGGACCATCCTTGTGTTCGGTCTGGTGGGATACCTGTTCGTCAAATTCAAGGCGCCCCATGCGCCCTTCATCATGGGCTTCATTCTGGGACCCATGGCGGAAACCAATCTGCGCAGGGGACTGATGTTCTCGGAAGGGAAGTTCTCGGGCTTCCTGACGAACCCGATCTCGGGAACCTTCCTGGTCCTCGCCCTAGCATCCATCGTCTGGTCGGCGGCCAGCCACTACAGGAACAGCAGGAGGGACCAGGAGATGCTGGTCGTGGAGGATGAAGAATAAAATGGAGGAAAAAATCGGTATGAACACACAAGGAACCCCGGTCATCACGGAGATGCAGGTGATTCCCGTAGCGGGATACGACAGCATGCTGCTGACCCTCAGCGGCTGCCATGGACCCTTCTTCACACGGAACATCGTCATCCTGACGGACAGCACAGGCAACACCGGACTTGGAGAAGTCCATGGCGGGGAACACATAACCCAGGCGCTGGAAGCGTACAAGCCTTTTGTGGTGGGACAGGAAATAGGGAACTACCGGAAGGTCATCCAAATCCTGCGGGGAGGCACCGACACCTCCAATGACAACGGCGAAGGTCTGCAAGGCCTCGACCTGAAAAACCTGAAGTTCGTGGTCCATGCGGAAACGGCGGTGGAATCCGCCATGCTGGACCTGCTGGGAAAATACATGAACCTGCCGGTGGCGGCACTGCTGGGAGACGGCCAGCAGAGGGACAAGGTGCTGATCCTGGGCTACCTGTTCTACATCGCGGACAGGACCAAGGTGGCCCTTCCTTATCTGGATGAAAGCGCAAGCAGCGACCCCTGGTTCAGGAACAGGCGGCAGGTGGCCCTCACCAGTCAAGCCATCGTGGAGCAGGCCCAGGCCGCAAAGGAAAGGTACGGCTTCAAGGACTTCAAGCTGAAGGCGGGAGTCTTGGAAGGGGAAAAGGAGATGGAAACCATCCTCGCCCTTCACAAAGCCTTCCCCGACGCAAGGGTCAACATCGACCCCAACGGCGCCTGGTCCCTCCAGGAAGCCATCTCCCTCTGCAAGGGCATGCGCCATGCGCTGAGCTATGCGGAAGACCCCTGCGGTCCGGAAAAAGGGTATTCCGGGCGGGAAATCATGTCGGAATTCAAAATGGCCACCGGCCTCTTCACCGCCACCAACATGGTGGCGACGGACTGGCGCCAGTTCCACCACTCCATCGTGTCCAAGGCCGTGGACATCCCCTTGGCGGACCCCCACTTCTGGACCATGAGCGGTTCCGTAAGGGTCGCCCAGGTGTGCAACGACTGGGGGATGACCTGGGGATCCCATTCCAACAACCATTTCGACATTTCCCTGGCCATCTTCGCCCATTGCGCGGCGGCGGCCCCTGGAGAAATCACAGCCATGGACACCCATTGGATCTGGCAGGACGGACAGTATCTGACCAAGAATCCCATGGAAATCAGGAACGGCCACATCACAATTCCGGACGCTCCGGGACTGGGCATCGAAATCGACATGGAGAAGGTGATGGAGGCCCACGCGTTGTACAAGAAGCTGGACAATGCGGACAGGGACGACTCCATCGCCATGCAGCACCTGATTCCAGGCTGGAAATTCGACAGCAAAAAACCCTGTATGGTACGCTGACCGCCCACCGGCGGCTCGGATTCGATTCCATAAAAAAAACAAAAAGACTTGTGGTAATAAGTCAATATGAAGTTTTATAATTATTTTACGTATTTTCTTAAAGAAGGCAACACTTAACAAACCCAATTGGATTAGTTGTTTGAAAGGATATGCGCATCGATCATTTCGTC
>NZ_JAAEEH010000013.1 GCF_010179735.1 Anaerotalea alkaliphila | reverse complement strand
TCTGCGGGGAGCATGGCGGAGACCCCAGCACCATCGAGTTCTGCCACAACATCGGACTGGACTACGTGTCCTGCTCGCCCTTCAGGGTTCCCATCGCACGGCTTGCGGCGGCCCAGGCGGCGATCAAAGCCAAGAACAAATAACAAACGACCAAGACCTCTGGAACGCGTGCCTGGCACGCGTTCCTTTTTGGCCCGTTGCGGCCGGCTTCAACCGGAAACATCATTATTGAAAGGACGGATACAAATGGAACTGGAATGGATTGCCACCCCCCTGGCGGGTGGCCTGATCGGATACTCCACCAACTGGCTGGCCATCAAGATGCTCTTCAGGCCCTACGGGGAGAAGCGCTTCCTGGGCCGGACCCTGCCCTTCACCCCGGGACTGATCCCCAAGGAGCGGAAGCGGATCGCCAAATCCTTCGGGGAGGTGGTGGAGCAGTACCTGCTCACCGAAGAGGTGCTGGTCCGGGAACTCACCTCGGAGAAGGTGGAGGGCATGCTCATCGGGGCCATCGAGGAGAAGCTGTTCACCCGGGAGGGACGGCTGAGCCTGGAAACCCTCCTGCCCCTGGGGGATGTGGAGAAGGCCCAGCTGCTGGAAGGCCTCTCGGGAAGGATCCGGGGGGAGATGGAAACGGCCATCTACCTGAAGGACGAGGAGATCAAGGGAGGCGTCTACGCCCTGGTGGACGACGAACACTTCGCCGCCGCCGCCCGGCAGGTCATCGCCCGGTTGGTGGAGGAGAAGTTCGGGGCCCTGGGGTCCATGTTCGTCAACACGGACAGCATCTACGCCAGCATCCGGGGGGCCCTGCTGGACAAGCTGGAGGAAAGGACGGTGCTGGAATGGCTCCAGCTCTGGGAAAAGAGGCTTCCGGAGCCCCTTTCGGCAGGCCCCCTGCTGGAAAGCCTCCTGTTCCAGCCGGTGGAGGTCACCTCCCAGACCCGGAAGCTCCTGGACCAAAAGATCAAGGCGGTCTACGACGCCCTGGTCCGGGAATACCTGACCAAGATCATCCGGACCGCCCAGGTGGGGAAGATCGCCGAGGCCCAGATCAACCGGCTGGAGACCCGGCAGCTGGAACGGATGCTGCTGGACATCACCAGCCGGGAGCTTTCCGCCATCACTTGGCTGGGGGGAATCCTGGGGGCCCTCCTGGGGATCCTGCTCCTGGTGTTCCAAAGCCTTTGACCGAAGGAACCGGGATCCCCCTGCCGGACTGCCGTCAAGAAATCGTTAACGAAATAACGAAAATCGAATTGACATCCATTTTCACCAGGTTTATAATGAAGCTTGGAAATGATAGCACTTCTCAATGTGCTTCTGAAGATAGGAGTGGTGGAAATGACATTGATCGACGGCAGAAAAGGGGACCTGGCAACCATCATCGCGGTGCACAACGACCAGAAGACGAAAAAGCGCCTGCAGGACATGGGGATCACCAAGGGCGCCCAGGTGAAGGTCATGTCCGTATACGGCAAGAACGCCTATATCCTGAAGATCCGGGGCTCCAGGGTCGTCCTGGGGGCCGACGTGGCCGCCGGCCTGGAAGTGGAGCTGGACCATGTGAGGAGCAAAGGGGAACAGGGAGGCAGGGAGTTCATCCGGAAGCATCTGACCGCAAAAAAATAGCAAAGGACCGGTAGCGTTTTGAATACAATCAAAGTAGCACTCATTGGAAACCCCAACTGCGGGAAGACAACCTTGTTCAACGCCTACACGGGCGCCAAGCACAAGGTGGGGAACTGGCCCGGCGTCACCGTGGAGAAACGGGAGGGCCTCCTCCACCATGACGGGAACCACATCACCCTGGTGGACCTGCCGGGCATCTACAGCATCTCCCCCTATTCATTGGAAGAAAAACTGACCCAGGAATACATCCTGAACTACGATCCGGATGTAATCGTCAACGTGGTGGACGCCAGCAACCTGGAACGGAACCTGTACCTCACCGCCCAGCTCCTGGAGATGGGCAAGCCGGTGGTCCTGGCGCTTACCATGGTGGACGTGCTGGAAGCCAGAAGGATCACCCTCAATACGGACAAGCTCTCCAAGGCGCTGGGGGTGGACGTGGTGCCGGTCACCGCCCTCCGGAACCTGGGACTGAAGAACCTGCTCCACACGGTCATCCGCCGGTCCAAGGCCAAGGAGGTCCAGGAACCGCCCGGCATCCCCTACGGGGAGCTGGAGGAGGCCATCGCCCAGGTGGAATCCCTGCTCCCTGTCCAGGAGGGTGTGGAGGAGCGGTTCAGGCGCTGGATTGCCATCAAGCTCCTGGAGGGGGACGGGTCCATCCTCCAGAAGGTGGAGACCCCGGAACTGAAGGCCCTGCTGGAGAAGCTTGCGGCCTCCGGGGTCCACTACGAGGAGGAGCTGGCCATCAAGAAATACGGGCATGTCCAGGAGATCGTGCCCCAGGTGCTGGAGGGGGACGAGGGCCGGGAGATCCTGTCGGACAGGATCGACCGGATCCTCACCCACGAGCTGCTGGGGATCCCCATCTTCCTGGCCATGATGGGGCTGGTGTTCGTCTTCACCTTCACGGTGGGGAACCATTTCGCCGGACTGATGGAAGGGTTCTTCGGCTTCGCCGGATCCTTCGTGACGTCCCGCTTCGGGGCCTGGGGGGTGGCCGAGTGGATGACCTCCCTGGTGGTGGACGGCATCATCGGAGGCGTGGGAGGTATCCTGATCTTCCTGCCCAACATAGCGGCCCTCTTTGTGGCCATGTCCCTGATGGAGGACAGCGGGTACATGGCCCGGATCGCCCTGATCATGGACAAGATCATGCGCAGGTTCGGCCTCAGCGGGAAGGCCTTCATCCCCATGATCCTGGGGTTCGGCTGCTCGGTTCCGGCCATCATGACCGCCCGGACCCTGGAGGACGAGCGGGACAGGCTGGCCACCATCATGGTGACCCCGTTCATGTCCTGCAGCGCCCGCTTCCCCATCTACGTGCTCTTCTCCCGGGCCTTCTTCCCGGGGAGGGAGATCCTGGTGACCCTCACCCTCTACGTCCTGGGGATCCTGGTGGCGGTGCTCACCGCCCTGCTCTTCAAGCGGACCCTGGCCAAAGGGGAGAAGGGGGCCCTGATCCTGGAGTTGCCCAACTACAAGCTCCCCTCCTGGAAGACCACGGGCATCTTCGTCTGGGAGAAGGTCCGGGGATACATCGTCCGGGCGGGGACCATCATCTTCATCGCCTCCATCTTCCTGTGGTTCATCCTGGAGTACAACTTCTCCGGGAAGGCGGAGATGTCCGCGAGCATCGGTGCCTCCATCGGAAAGGCCATCGCGCCGGCTTTCTCCCCCATGGGCTTCGGGACCTGGGAGGCGGCCCTGGCCCTGCTGGCGGGGATCATGGGCAAGGAAATCGTGGTCAGCAGCATGGCCGTCATCTACGGCATAGGGGAGGGAAGCCTTTCGGCGGTCCTCTCCCAGGTGGGGTTCACCCCGGCCAGCGCCTACGCCTTCATGGTGTTCGCCCTGCTCTACACGGCCTGCCTGGCCACCCTGGGGGTCATCAAGAAGGAAACCAACTCCTGGAGGTGGATGTTCTTCGCTTTCGGATACCAGCTGGGGGTCGCCTGGGTGGTGTCCGCCCTGATCTACCAGGTCATCGGGCTCTTCGCTTGAGGTCCCCCCTGGGTACAATTGCACGAAAAAAGGCCGGAGAAGGGCATCCCTTTCTCCGGCCTTTTTGCCTAAGCTGTAGCCAACACCCGGTTTTTTCGGTATAATGGTAGACAAACCGTTTTGAATAGGAGGAAGAAGGATGCCCTGGTGCCCGAAATGCAAAACCGAATATGAGGAAGGGGTGGCCCAATGCGCGGAATGCGCGGTGCCCCTGGTGGACGACCTGAAGGAAGCCAAGTACCGCGTGCCATTGGCGCAGGTGGCGGACAGGGAGCTGGGGGAGCGGATCCTGGAATACCTGCGCTATTCCAAGTGCGAAGACGCCCTGGTGGAGGAAGGGCCGGAAGGCTATACGGTCCTGGTCCTGGAGAAGGACAAGGAGAAGGCGACCAAGCATCTGCGGGTCTACCTCCAGGAGATGGCAAGGGAGAAGGAGGAAGAGGAGGAGGAAGAGGAGGAGGCCGGATACGCCACGGAGCACCTGGAGGCCGAACCGGAAGACGGGTCCCTGGCCTATTTCCTCCTGGGAGGCGCTTCCCTGGCTGCCGGCGCCCTGCTCCTGCTGGGGGTGGTGGAGCTTTCCTTCCTCCGGGGGAGGGGGGCCCCCCTGCTGCTGCTGGCCTTCGGCGGCCTGCTCCTCTGGGTGGGGATTTCCGCCAAAAGGAAGGCGGACCGGATGAAGGAATCCGGAAGCCGCCGGGAGGCCCAGGTCAGGGAGATGACGGACTGGTTCAAGGAGAACGGCGACCTTGGGAAGATGCTTTCGGAGGCCGGACTGGACCTTGGGGACACGGACCAGGGGGCGGCCTACTACCAGTTGGCGGACCGGCTGAAGGAGGCGCTGGAGCAGGCTTTTCCCCAGGTGGAGGAGACCCTGCGCAACACCGCCGCGGAGCGGATCCAGGAAGAAATGGTATGGACGACCAAGGGAATGCATGATAAAATCAATTGACGAAACGATGGAAAACCGGAAAAGGACCAGTGGAGGACAGGAATAGATGAATGTGATCAGACGTGTATATGTTGAGAAGAAGCCGGGGTATGACGTGGAAAGCAGGCACCTGCTGGAGGACCTGCGGCACAACCTGGGGCTGGGGAGCCTCGCGGGCCTGCGGATCCTGCACCGCTACGATGTGGACCATGTGTCCGAAGAGGCCTACCGGCAGGCGCTGCAGACCATTTTTGCGGAGCCGCCCGTGGACATCCTGGTGGAGGAGGAGGCCGTCCTGGGAGAAGACGAGACCATGTTCGGGATCGAATACCTTCCCGGCCAGTACGACCAGAGGGCCGATTCCTGCGAGCAGTGCATCCAGATCCTGAACCCGGCAGAAAAGCCCCTGGTCCGGGCGGCCAGGATGGTGGTGCTTAAGGGGGACCTGGACGAGGAAGCCGTGGAAGCCGTGAAGCGCTACTGCATAAACCCCGTGGATTCCCGGGAAGCGGACCTTGCCAAGCCCTCCACCCTGGAGCTTGTGTACGAGATGCCGGAATCGGTGGAAACCGTGGACGGGTTTGTGGACCTGGACCCCGCCGGCGTGGAGGTCCTGTGGAAAAGGCTGGGGCTTGCCATGAGCATGGAGGACCTGCTCTTCACCCAGGCGTATTTCAGGGACACGGAGAAGCGGAACCCCACCCTTACGGAAATCCGGGTGCTGGACACCTACTGGTCCGACCACTGCCGGCACACCACTTTCCTGACCAGGATCGACAAGGTGGCGTTCGAGCCTGGGAAGTACAACGAGCCCGCCCAGAGGACCTACGCCAAATACCTGGCGGACCGGGAAGCAGTGCTGGGGGAGAAGGCCGGGGAGAAGGACATCTGCCTCATGGACATGGCCCTGCTGGCCATGCGGAAGCTCCGGAAGGAAGGGAAGCTTGCGGACCTGGAGGTCTCCGAGGAGATCAACGCCTGCTCCATCGTGGTGCCTGTGGACGTGGACGGCCAAAAGGAAGAGTGGCTGGTCATGTTCAAGAACGAGACCCACAACCATCCCACGGAGATCGAGCCCTTCGGGGGCGCGGCCACCTGCCTGGGGGGCGCCATCCGGGACCCATTGAGCGGCCGGTCCTATGTGTACCAGGCCATGCGGGTGACCGGGGCGGCCGACCCCACGGTGCCTGTGGAGGAGACCCTGCCCGGGAAGCTTCCCCAGCGCAAGATCGTGACGGAAAGTGCCCACGGCTACAGTTCCTACGGCAACCAGATCGGACTGGCCACCGGCCAGGTCCAGGAGATCTACCATCCCGGCTATGTGGCCAAGCGGATGGAGATCGGTGCGGTCATCGCCGCCGCCCCCAGGAAAAACGTGGTCCGGGAGACTTCCGACCCCGGGGACATCATCGTGCTGCTGGGCGGCCGGACGGGCCGTGACGGCTGCGGCGGCGCCACCGGTTCCTCCAAGGAGCATACGGAGGAGTCCATCCACACCTGCGGTGCCGAGGTGCAGAAGGGGAACCCCCCCACGGAGCGGAAGATCCAGCGGCTCTTTAGGAACCCGGAAGTCAGCACCATGATCAAGAAGTGCAACGACTTCGGGGCCGGCGGTGTGTCCGTGGCCATCGGGGAGCTGGCGGACGGCCTGGTCATCGACCTGGACGCGGTGCCCAAGAAGTATGCGGGACTGGACGGCACGGAGCTTGCCATCTCCGAATCCCAGGAGCGGATGGCGGTGGTGCTGGACCCCAAGGATGTGGACGCCTTCATCCGCAAGGTGGAGGAGGAGAACCTGGAGGCCACGGTGGTGGCCCGGGTCACCCCCCAGAAGCGTCTGGTCATGGAATGGAAGGACCAGAGGATCGTGGACATCTCCAGGGAATTCCTGGACACCAACGGCGCCACCGCCAGCACCGAAGTGCTGGTGGAAGCGCCTAAGGAAACCTCCCATTTCCAGGCGACCGCCCTGCAGCCGGCCCAGGAGGCCGAGTTGAAGTCCCATTGGCTGGAGGTGCTGGGGGACCTGAACGTCTGCTCCCAGAAGGGGCTGGTGGAGCGTTTCGACAGCTCCATCGGGGCCGGCAGCGTGCTGATGCCCTTCGGCGGAAAGCACCAGGCCACCCCCACCCAAGGCATGGTGGGCAAGATCCCCCTGCTGGAAGGGAAGACCAACACAGGCACGGCCATGAGCTTCGGATACAATCCCGACCTGAGCAGCTGGAGCCCCTTCCATGGCGCCGTCTATGCGGTGGTGGAGTCCGTGGCCAAGATCGTGGCCATGGGCGGGGACTACAGGGGCATCCGCTTCACCTTCCAGGAATACTTCAAGCGCCTGGGGAACGACAGCAGGCGCTGGGGGGAACCCACAAGCGCCCTGCTGGGGGCCTACTACGCCCAGGACAAGCTGGACCTGCCCTCCATCGGAGGCAAGGACAGCATGTCCGGCACCTTCCATGACATCGACGTGCCCCCCACGCTGGTTTCCTTCGCGGTGGATGTGGTGGACGTGCGGAAGGTGGTCTCGCCGGAGCTGAAGAAGACCGGCACCAAGCTGGTCTGGATCTCCGTGCCCCGGGACAGCCACGACCTGCCCGACTTCACGGCCCTCAAGCTCCAGTACGGGCAGATCCACAGCCTGGTGGAGCAGGGCAAGGTCCTTTCGGCCTACGCATTGGGAACCGGGGGACTGGCGGCGGCGGTCACCAAGATGGCTTTCGGGAACGGCATCGGGGTCCATCTTGCCCCCAGCCTTTTCGAGCGGGAGCTGTTCGCGGAGAACTACGGGGACGTGGTCTTCGAGCTGGACGCCAGGTCCGCTGTGGAGTGCGACGAGTTGCTGGCGGGGGTCCCCTACGTGATTGCGGGAACCACCACCGAAGCGCCGGAAATCCGCTACAAGGACATGGTCCTGGACCTGGAGGAAGCCAGGAAGGTCTGGGAAGCCAGGCTGGAGCCCGTATTCCCCAGCACGGCCCCCCAGGAGACCGGTGAAACCCTGGACCTCCTCCACGAAGGGAAGCAGGTCCACATCTGCAGGTCCAAGGTGGCTAACCCCCACGTGTTCATCCCCGTTTTCCCGGGGACCAACTGCGAGTACGATTCCGCCCGGGCCTTTAGGGAGGCGGGAGCCACGGTGGAGACCATGGTCTTCCGGAACCTGACCCCCTCCCAGATCGAGGAGAGCCTGCGGGAGATGCGCCAAGGCATCGGAAGGAGCCAGATCGTCATGGTGCCGGGAGGCTTCAGCGCCGGGGACGAGCCGGAAGGTTCCGGCAAGTTCATCGCCACCGTCTTCAGGAACAGCGGCGTGAAGGATGCGGTCATGGAGCTGCTCCAGGCCAGGGACGGCCTGATGATCGGCATCTGCAACGGATTCCAGGCCCTGATCAAGCTGGGCCTGGTGCCCTACGGGGAGATCCTGGAGCAGGACGCGGCGGCCCCGACCCTGACCTACAACACCATCGGACGCCATGTGTCCGGCATGGCCACCACCAAGGTCATGTCCAACAAGTCCCCCTGGCTCCGGCATGTGAAGCCGGGGGACATCCACGCCATCCCCATCTCCCACGGGGAAGGCCGTTTCGCCGCCTCCCCGGAGGTGGCCAGGCGGCTGTTCGAAAACGGGCAGGTGGCCACCACCTATGTGGACCCGGAGGGCAGACCCACCATGGACAGCCGGTTCAACCCCAACGGATCGGTGTTCGCCATCGAAGGCATCACCAGTCCGGACGGCAGGGTCCTGGGAAAAATGGGCCATTCCGAGCGGATCGGCAGCCATGTGGCGGTCAACATCGCCGGAAACCAGAACCAGAAGATCTTCCTGTCCGGCGTGGAGTATTTCAAATAGCAGCGTTCCTGTAACGGCGTTCCTGTAGAAAGGGAGGTGGAGGCATGCATCCATGGCTGGAACATCTGCAGGCTTCCCTGCCGTCCAATCCGGACATCCTGGGCAGGGACAAGTACTTCAACGCCGCGGTCCTGATTTCCATCGTCCAATTTCCCGACGGCCCCCATTTCCTCTTCGAGAAGCGGCAGCCCTGGATCCGCCAGGGTGGGGAGGTCTGCTTTCCCGGGGGCGGTTTCGACGGCGGGGACCTGACCTTCGAGCGGACCGCCATCCGGGAGACGGTGGAGGAGCTGGGGATCCCGGAAGAAAAGATCCGGATCCTGGGACGGGTGGACACCATCGTGGCCTCCCTGGGCACGGTGGTGGAAGGTTATGTGGGGCTGCTGGACATCGGCTCCCTGGAGGAGCTGTCCCCCAGTCTGGAGGAAGTGGAAAGGGTCTTCACCGTCCCCTTCCGGCACTTCCTGGAGCGGGAACCCCAGACCTACCATGTGCGGACGGAAATCCATCCCACCATGGTGGACGCCCAGGGAAGGGAAAAGGTTATCTTCCCGGCGAAGGAGCTGGGGCTGCCCCAGCGGTACCACCAGACCTGGGGGGGCACCCTCCAAAGGATCCATCTGTACCACACCCCGGAGGGAATCATTTGGGGGATCACCGCGGAACTGGTGAAGGAAGTCCTGGACTTCCTTCCCGTAGAGTGAAAAGAAAAGAGGAAAACATATGCAGCACAAGGAAATGCTGGCCCTGAAACATTGGGCCGTGGTTGGCGCAAGCAACAAAAAGGGAGGCTACGGATCCAAGGCCTACAAGATCCTGAAGTACTCGGGGCACACGGTGTATCCGGTGACCCCCAACTATGAGGAAGTGGACGGAGACAAGGCCTACGCCCGGGTGGGGGACATCCCCGGCCCGGTGGACGCCGTGGACATGGTGGTCAGCCCGGAGATCGCCCTGGGGGTTCTGGAGGAATGCGCCGCCGCAGGCATCAAGAACATCTGGCTGCAGCCGGGTTCCAGAAGCCCGGAAATCCTGGAGGCGGCCAAGGGCCATGGAATGAACGTGGTGGAGTCCTGCGTCATCAAGGAACTCACCGGCGAGGAGGAATAGCATGGCATACAAGACCATGACGCGCCATACCAGGGAAGAGCCTGCGATCTCCGACCTGGCCTATGTGGCCGACAACGCCAAGGTCACCGGAAAGGTGCGGGTGGGGGACCACAGCAGCATCTGGTTCGGAGCGGTCCTGCGGGGGGACCTGCAGCCGATCACCGTGGGCAGCCACACCAACATCCAGGACAATGCGGTGGTCCACATCAACCATGACGCCCCCACCGTCATCGGGGACTATGTGACTGTAGGGCACGACGCCATCGTCCACGGATGCACCGTGGGCAACAACGTGCTGGTGGGGATGGGGAGCATCATCCTGGACAAGGCCGTGATCGGGGACAACTCCATCGTGGGGGCCGGAAGCCTGGTGACCCAGAACAAGAAGTTCCCCCCCGGGGTGCTGATCGTGGGCTCTCCCGCCAAGGTGCTCCGGCATCTGACCGAACAGGAAATCGAACTCATCCGCCAGTCCGCGCTCCACTACGTGGAGAACGCCAAGGACTTTGTGGAATAGGAACAAGGCACGCCGGAAGGCGTGCTTTTTTTTGCAAGTTTTGCACGAAGGAAAAGCTTCGGCGTCCAAAACGGCACCGTGGAAACGCCCTAAGGGGAAGGGAAGACGGAGTGAGCGTTTCCGGGATATCTCGGAGGCCTTGGTGATCGCATCTGCTTGACTAGGGTCGGATGAACGGGAAAAGATGATTGTATGGTAAAAAAAAGTGAATAAAATGATTGAAAATGATTGAATGTGCTTGGATTGCGTGGTATAATGGCTTCAACAGACAGGCATCCGGGTTGGACATAATTCACAAAGACCCATTTTGATAAGGAGTGAAGGCATGCAAGGGATCAAGGTATATGAAGGAATCGGTATCGGCAAGGCGTGGATCCTGAAGGACGAGCCCGTAGCGGACAAGGTGGTCAAGGGAACGGTGGCACCGGGACAGCTCCAGCAGGAAAAGGAACGGTTTGAAGCGGCGCTGGACCAGGCCATCCTGGACATCAAGGCGCTGGAGAAGCATACCCAGGAGACCGTCGGCGACGAGGAAGCCATGATTTTCGACGCCCACCTGATGATGATCCAAGACCCGACCCTCACAGGCGCCATCCTGCAGAAGATGACGAAGAAGAACTACACCGCCGACTATGCGGTCCTGGAAGCCAGGGACGAGGTGGTGGCCACCTTCATGATGATCGAGGACGACTATCTCCGGGCCCGGGCCAAGGACGTCCAGGACGTCTCGGACAAGCTCCTGGAGGTGCTGCTGGGGATCCAGTCCAGTTCCCTGGGATCCATCGACAAGCCGGTGGTGCTGTTCGCCCAGGACCTGAAGCCTTCCGAGACCGTCCTGCTGAACGATTTCGTGGTGGGCATCGTGTTGGAAGAGGGCAGCGTCACCAGCCATGCGGCCATCGTGGCCAAGGCGAAGGGGATCCCGACGGTGGTTGGGATCAAGGACGCCTGCAACCTGGTGGAAGCGGACACGGAAGTGATCCTGGACGCCACCCACGGCACGGTTCTCCTGGATCCGGCCGAGGACGTGCGCAGGGAGTTCGAGACCAAGATCCAGGTCCAGAAGGAAGAGAAAGCCAGGCTGGCCCAGCTGAAGGGGGTCCCCGCGGCCACCAGGGACGGCCATGCGGTCAAGCTGTTCGGAAATGTGGGATCCCTCCAGGAGACCCATTGGGTGAAGGACAACGGCGGCTTCGGCGTGGGACTCCTGCGCACCGAGCTGATCTACATGGACAGCGACCACTTCCCCACGGAAGAGGAGCAGTACAACTACTACAAGGACATCGTGGAAGTCCTGCCGGACGAGGTGATCATCCGCACCCTGGACATCGGCGGAGACAAGATGCTTCCTTATTATACCTTCCCCAAGGAGATGAACCCCTTCCTGGGATGCAGGGCCATCCGGTTCTGCCTGAACAACGAGGACCTGTTCCTGGCCCAGCTCAAGGGCATCCTGCGGGCCAGCGTCCATGGGAAGGTGAAGGTCATGTTCCCCATGGTGAGCAACCTGGAGGAGCTTAGGGCGGCCAAGGCGGTCCTTGCGAAGGCCAAGGAAGCCCTCCGGACGGAAGGCATCCCCTTCAACGAAAAGATCCAGGTGGGCATCATGATCGAGATCCCCGCGGCCGCCATCGCAGCCGACCTGTTCGCCAAGGAAGTGGATTTCTTCAGCATCGGGACCAACGACCTGTGCCAGTACACGTCTGCGGTGGACAGGATGAACGCGGACATCGCCCATCTGTACCAGCCCCTCCATCCCAGCATCCTGCGCCTGATCAAGATGACCGTGGACGCGGCGAACGCCAACGGCATCGAGGCGGGTGTCTGCGGGGAGATGGCGGGAGACCCGGACATGGCCCTGCTCCTGACGGGCATCGGCGTGCACGAGCTGTCCATGAGCGCGTCCATGATCCCCAAGGTCAAGGACAGGATCCTGGCCAGTGGCATGGAAGAACTGAAGGCCCTGGCAGCCAGGGTCATGGAAACATCCACAGCGGAAGAAGCCCTCAAGGTGTTGAAGGGTTAAGGAGGAGAAGAGATGACATTGATCAATGAGAATCTGGTGGTTTTGGGGCTTGAAGCCTCTTCCAAGGAAGACGTGTTGACGAAGATGGCCTCCATCGCCGCCCAGCAGGGCAAGGTGAACGACGTGCAAGGCTACACCACAGCGGTCCTGCACAGGGAATCGGAATACAGCACGGCGGTGGGATTCGGGGTGGCCATCCCCCACGGCAAGACGGACGCGGTCACCGAGCCCTTCCTGATGTTCGCGTCGGTGGAGCCCATCGACTGGGCGGCCCTGGACGGCGGCCTTGTGGACCTGGTGTTCCTGATCGGCGTGCCTGAGAAGGAAGCGGGATCCACCCATCTGAAGATCCTGGCAGCCCTGTCCAGGAAGCTGATGAAGAGCGATTTTCGTGACGGCCTCCGGGCGGTCAAGACACCCCAGGACCTGCTCCAACTCCTGAAGGAGAGCGACATCGGTCTGTAAGGCACAACGGCAGGGGGAAGGAGTGGATCGGCATGCTTCCGGGGGAAAGAAGAATCCGGATTTTGGAACTATTGAAACGCAACAAGAGCATCACGGTCAAGACCCTGTGCGACACCCTGGAGGCATCCGAGGCGACCATCCGCAGGGACCTGGCGAGCCTGGAAGCCGACGGGAAGCTGGAACGGACCCATGGCGGGGCGATGCTGGTCGGCCCGGTTCCTTTGGAATACGAAGAGACCTTCCACCAGAAGGAAAACATGAACGCCTTGCAGAAAAGGGCCATCGCCCTGAAGGCCTATGATTTCCTGAAAGACAACGACAGCATCGCCATGGATGCGGGCACCACGAACCTGGAGCTGGCCAAGCTCATCGGCAAGTCCAGGCTCCGGCTGACGGTGGTCACCAACTCCACCAATGTGGCGGATGCCGTGTCCACCAACGAAGGGGTCACCCTCTATGTGGTGGGGGGGAAGCTGCGGCTGAACACCCTGGCCACCGTAGGGACCCAGGCGGTGGAGATGGTGCGCAGGTTCCAGGTGAACAAATCCTTCATCGGCGTGAACGGCATCACCCTGGACAATGGCTTCACCACACCCGACCTGGAGGAGGCGGACATCAAGAGGGCCCTCCTCTCCATCGGGGTCCAGCGGTTCGTCCTGGCGGACCACAGCAAGTTCACGAAGGTGGCCATCTGCCAGATCGCTCCGGTGTCCATGGTGGACGGCATCATCACCGACAAGGAACTGGAACAGGAACTAATGGAAGCGTATATACAAAACGATGTGCAAGTCATCATAGCATGAAGTGATGGCATAAGGAGGCCTTTATGATTACGACAGTTACCTTGAATCCAGCCATCGACAAGACGGTTCTGCTGGACACCTTCGAGGTGGGAAGCGTGAACCGTGTGAAGAGCGTGCGGGAGGACATGGGGGGTAAAGGCATCAACGTGGCGAAGATCCTGCAGAGCCTGGGAGAGGACGTGGCGGCCATCGGCTTCATGGGGGAGAAGAACGACACCCATGTGAAGAAGCTGCTGGAGTTGGCCCGGCTGGACACGGAATTCGTCACGGTGGACGCCCTCACAAGGACCAACACCAAGATTGTGGAGTTGGGCAAGGGGATCACCACGGACGTGAACGAAGCGGGCTTTGCGGTCTCCGCGGACAAGGTGGCGGCCATCCAGGCGATGGTGGCGGACTATGCCAAGAAGAGCGACTACATGGTCTTCAGCGGAAGCGTCCCTCCCGGGGCTCCCAAGGACATCTACAAGGTGCTTGCGGGAGAGGCCAGGAAGACCTCCAAGGTGGTCCTGGACGCGGAAGGGGAGCTGCTCCTTTTGGGATTGCAGGAAAGCCCCTACATCATCAAGCCCAACATCCATGAATTGGAGACGGCCCTGGGCAAGGAGCTTCCTGGCGACAAGGAAGTGGTCCAGGCCTGCAGGGAGCTGATGGAAACCTACGGGGTCACCTATGTCCTGGTGTCCATGGGAGGCGACGGAAGCCTGCTGGTGGCCAGGGACAGGGTGCTGAAAGCCATGCCTGTGAAGGTGGAGGTGAAAAGCACCGTGGGCGCCGGAGACTCCATGTTGGCGGGTTTCGTCTACGGAATGATCCGATACGACGAGGACCTGGAGAAAGCCCTGGCCTACGGGGCCGCCTGCGGTACCTTGGCCGTAGGGAAGGAAGGCACGGAAACCCTGTCCAGGGAAGAAATAGAAAAGATGCTGGAAAGGATCGCCATCGTACGGCTCTAATCGAATGACACGGGCTCGGCTGGTAGGTCCAAGCCCGTTCAGAACAAGCCGGAACAGGGCGAAGCGCCCGGTTCCAGGATATATAATAAAAGGTTGGCAATGCCGACATGACAACAAGGAGGTAGTTTATGAAGATCGTAGCGGTAACAGCATGCCCCACCGGAATCGCCCACACCTATATGGCGGCCGAGGCGCTGGAGGAAGCGGCAAAGAAAAAAGGCTACACCATCAAGGTGGAAACAAGAGGCTCCGTAGGCGTTGAAAACGAACTCACGGATCAGGAGATCAAGGAAGCGGACGCGGTCGTCCTGGCTTGCGACACCACCGTTCCCATGGAACGTTTCGCAGGCAAGAAGCTGGTCTCCGCACCGGTGGCGGAAGCCCTGAAGGGCGCGGACGCCATGATCGACAAGGCGCTGAAAGCCGAGCCTTACGGGCAGGGTGGAGGAAAGACCCTGGCGGACCAGGTGGCGGACATCAAGGAACAGAAGTCCGCGGAGCGCAAAGGCGTCTACAAGCATCTCATGAACGGCGTATCCTTCATGATCCCCTTCGTCGTGGCCGGTGGTATCGCCATTGCAATCAGCTTCATTTTCGGTTATAATGCCTTTGAACAGGAAGGTTCCCTGGCCGCCTATCTGATGGGCATCGGCGGGGGCGGCGGCGCTTTCGGCCTGATGGTTCCCATCCTTGCCGGCTACATCGCCTATTCCATCGCCGACCGTCCCGGTCTTGCACCCGGTATGATCGGCGGCTCGGTGGCCATCCAATTGAACGCCGGTTTCCTCGGCGGTCTTGTGGCAGGTTTCCTTGCCGGTTACATCGTCCAGCTGATCAAGAAGTACATCAAGCTTCCCAAGAACCTGCAGGGCATCATGCCCGTACTGATCATCCCCGTTCTGGGCTCCCTGGCTACCGGCCTCCTGCTGTTCTATGTGATCGGAAAACCGGTGGCGGCGCTGAACGCGGCCATGAACAACTTCCTCACCGGCATGTCCGGAGCCAACGCGATCGCCCTGGGCCTGATCATCGGCCTGATGATGGCCATCGACATGGGCGGCCCCATCAACAAGGCGGCCTACGCTTTCGGAACAGGAACCCTGGCTGCGGCCGTGGGAACCGGATCGGCCGTCATGGCAGCCGTCATGGCAGCCGGCATGACCCCTCCCCTTGGACTGGCCCTGGCCACCATCCTCTTCAAGAAGAAGTTCTCCTTTGCCGAGAAGGAAGCCGGTAAGGCTGCCTGGGTGCTGGGAGCCAGCTTCATCACAGAAGGCGCCATTCCCTTCGCGGCGGCCGACCCCCTGCGCGTCATCCCCTCCATCATGGTGGGCAGCGCGCTGACAGGCGCCCTGAGCATGGCATTCGGATCCACTTTGACTGTGCCCCATGGAGGAATCTTCGTATTCTTCGCCGTCGGCAACATCCCGGGATACCTGATCGCCATTGCGGCGGGAACCGTGGTTACCGCGTTCCTGGTGGGCACGTTGAAGAAAACTGTCGAATGACAAAAACGAGGTGTTAAGATGAAAGTAGAATTTACCATTCCTTTTGCGGAAGGCCTGCATGCCAGACCGGCAGCGGAACTTGTGAAAATCTGCCAGAAGGCGAAATGCGACATCGAGATGACCAAAGAGGACATCACCGTCAACCCCAAGAGCATCCTGGGCATCCTGTCCATCGGCGCCGGCAAGGGAGACCAGATTTCTGTTGAACTGAATGGAGAAGACGAGGAGCAGATCGCAGCCGAGCTGCAGGCGTTCTTCGGATGACAAGAGACATGCCAGGAGGGCCCCGGAAGGGGTCCTTCTTGTACGTTGGGGAAGTTTGGGGTATAATACGAGAAAAGCGGCTTTGCCGCATCTAGGAGGGAACTATGTTCAAAAGTCTGGTGGAGGAGGGGAAGCGCTGCCTCCAATGCAAAAAACCCTTGTGTACGGAAGGCTGTCCTGTAAGGACGGACATCAAAACCATGATCCACCTGTTCCTGGAAGGCGGAATCCAGGAGGCGGGGGAGATGCTGTTCGAAAACAACCCCCTTTCCGTGGTCTGTTCCCTGGTCTGTCCCCATGAACGCCAGTGCGAGGGGCACTGCGTCCTGAACAGGAAGGGGAAGCCCGTGGACATCGGAGAGATCGAGCACTACATCTCCAGCTACTACCTGAACCGGATGAAGCCCCGGAGCCAGGTCCGTCGGGACAGGAAGGTGGCCATCATCGGCTCCGGTCCCGCAGGCATCACCATCTCCATCCTGCTGGCCCAGCGGGGCTATGACGTGACGATCTTCGAGGCCCACGACCGGATCGGCGGGGTGCTGATGTACGGCATTCCGGAGTTCAGGCTGCCCAAAAGCATCCTGGAGACCCTGAAGGGGAAGATGCTGGAGATGGGCATCAAGGTCCGCCCCAACACCCTGATCGGCCCCATCCTGTCCATCGACGACCTGTTCCGGGACGGATACAAGGCGGTGTTCATCGGAACCGGGGTCTGGAAGCCCCGACCCCTGGGGATCAAGGGGGAAAGCCTGGGGCATGTCCATTACGCCATCGACTACCTGAAGAATCCGGACGTGTATGTCCTGGGGGAAAGCCTGGCCGTCATCGGCGCGGGGAACGTGGCCATGGACGTGGCCAGGACCGCCGTGCGCAAGGGGATCCGGAACGTTTACATCTTCTACCGGGGTCCCATGGAGTCCATCGCGGCGGACAAGCATGAGGTGGAGTACGCCCGGATCGACGGGGTCCAGTTCGCCCTGATGAAGCAGCCCGTGGAGATCAGCGACGACGGAATCCTCTACCGGGACACCACCCCAGCCGGGGAGGGGGAGGAACGCCCTGTGGAGCTCTTTCCGGTGGACAGCGTGATCATCGCCATCAGCCAGGGCCCCAGGGCCAATATCATCTCCACCACCACAGGGATTTCCATCGGAAAAGGGGGCCTTGTGGCGGTGGACGACTGCGGGCGGACGACCCGGCCGGGGGTTTTCGCCTCCGGGGATGTGGTCACCGGGGCCAAGACGGTGGTGGAAGCCGTGCGCCTGTCCAAGAAGGTGGCGGACGCCATCCAGGCCCATGTGGAGGGTGTGGACTGCGGTTGCTGACAAGGGGGAAGGAGTGCCGTCATGAATGGATTGGAAGAGGGAGCTGAAGGGATCCGCTGGGACCGGGCCGCCCTGGAGGCGGCGGGGAGGATCCGCCTGGGTCATATGGATTGGAGTTTCCACAACATCGCCAGAAGCTATCTGGAGAACGCGGATTCCGTTCTGGAGCTGGGGGTGGGGGATGGACGGGGCATGGCCCTGCTGGCTCCCCTGCCCCCCCGGGCGGGTGCCACCGAGCGGAACCCCCAGGTCCACGGGGAGGCGAAGGGCCTCCTGGGTCCCCTGGGGGTCAAGGTGTACCTGGTCAAGGACCCCAGGAAGCTGCCCATCGAGGACCAGACCTATTCCCTGGTCCTGACCAGGAAGGAGCCCTACAGGGAAAAGGAGATCCGCCGGATCCTCCGCCCGGGAGGGTGCTTCATCGCCCAGCAGCGGGGTCCCCTGCATTTCCGGGAACTGGAGCACCTGCTGGAGGGGAAGGTGGCCCCGAACCTCTGGACCTTGAGCCGGGCCCTCTCCCAGATGAAGGAGCAGGGGTTCGATGTGATGATGGCCAGGGAATCCGTCGCCAAGACCCGCTTCTACGACATGGAGGCCCTGGAGGCCTACCTGCGGGAAGAGCCGGAACTGCTGCCGGGTCTGGACCTGGAGCGCCATGCAGCGGCATGGAAAGGCCTCCATGCGTTCATGGAGGCCCAAGGGTTCTTCGATGTGTCCTGCCACCACTTCATCCTGGTGGGCATGAAAAGCTACGCCCACCAATAGTCCACCAATAGTCCACCAATGGTCCACCAATGGTCCACCAATAGTCCACCAATAGTCCATCAATAGTCCATCAATAGTCCATAGGGGTCAGGCAGGGTAGTTGAGGGTGGAGTCGTCCAGGTGGTCCAAGGTCCTGCGGAGGTAGCTTTCCGCCTCGAACCGGGCCATGGGGAGGTTCATGTCCAGGTGGTTTCCGCAGTCCTTTGCGGTGGCCCCCGGGACCTCCCCCTCGTACCGGGCGATGAACTCGAACATTTCCACCACCAGGGGCGCCACGGCCCCCGCGTCCGCATCCGCGGCTAGGATCAGATAGAAGCCCGTCCTGCAGCCCATGGGGCCGAAGTAGACCACCCGGTCCTTCCACTGGGGGTGGTTGCGCAGGAACGTGGCACCCAAATGCTCAATGGCGTGCATCTCGGCGGTTTGCATCACCGGCTCCCCATTGGGCTTTTTCATGCGCAAATCGTAGGTGGTCAGGACCACCGGGCCGAAGACGTCCTTCCGGGACACGTAGACCCCGGGTTGGAGCTTCAGGTGGTCTATGGTGAAACTGGGGATCTTTTCCATTTTATCCGTATCGTCCATTGTTCTTCCTTTCCATGTGCTTGCGTAGACCTTCCGGACCCGGCGGCTTGCCGGGTCTTTCAATTAACATAACAAAATCGAAATGATTTTGCAATAAAAACAAGTTGGTTAAGGGCTTGACAATAACATGTTCTTTTTTTATAATAGTTTTGTAACAATTTCTTAAAAAACAATGTGATACTTCAGCTCCATCCGAAGGAAATTGTTGCGGCAAACAGGAAACAGCAAACGGCAATCGTAGAGAGACTCGAGAAGGACGTACAACGACGACGATCAATGGAACCGAAAGAGGAGAACCTATGAAGAGCAAGTTTTTGAAAAGAATCGGCGCATTTACCTGTGCATTCATCATGATGGGAAACACCGCGTGGGCCAGCACCACCGGAACGGTCACAGGAAGCCGTGTGAATGTTAGAAGCCAGGCAACAACCACCTCCGCGGTGGTGGACCTCAAGGTGGCCGGAGAACAGGTCCAGATCCTTTCCAGGGAAGGGGACTGGTACAAAATCCAGCTGGCAGGCGGCGAAGCCTACATGTTCGCCCAATATGTCCGGGAGAATCCGGAAGCGCCGGCAGCCGCAGCCCCTGCGGCGCAGGCGGCCCCCGCGGCAGCGGCCGCACCTGTGGTGGAAGCGCCCGCAGCCCCGGCCGTGCAGCACGTGGCCATCAACACCATGGTCCTGAACATGCGCCAAGCCCCCTCCCTGTACGCGGGCATCGTCGGCAAGCTGAACATGGGACAGACCGTCACCGTGCTTGCGGATGCAGGGGACTGGTACCAGGTGAAGACCGCAGCAGGCGCCACAGGATACATCTACAAGCAGCACACCACAGCTACAACCGCCCCGGCTGCGGACGCCACGGACATGCGGAGCAAGGTCATCGCCTTCGCCCTTGCCCAGGTGGGAACCCCCTACCGTTACGGCGGCACCAGCCTCACCGCCGGTGTGGACTGCTCCGGATTCACCCAGCAGGTCCTGCGCCAATTCGGCATCGCCATCAACAGGAGCTCCAGGGACCAGAGCAAGAACGGCACGGCCGTGAGCTATTCCAGCATCAAGCCGGGAGACCTGATCTTCTACGGATCCTCCAGCGTGATCTCCCATGTGGCCATGTACATCGGCAACGGGCAGATCGTCCACGCCAGCACGCCCCGGACAGGCGTCACCATCAGCCCGGCGGGTTCCGTGGGCGGCAAACGCATCATCGCTTGCAGAAGCGTACTGAATTGACAGGAGCAACAGACATGAGCAACGGGACAGAACAGAGAAAACGGATCTTCAGCGGCATCCAGCCCACAGGCAACATCACCATCGGGAACTACTTCGGGGCGCTTAAGAACTGGGTGAAGATCAACGAAGAATATGAAAGCCTTTTTTGTGTGGTGGACATGCACTCCATCACCGTCCGCCAAGTGCCCGGGGAGCTTCGAAAGAACACCCGGGATTTGTTGGCCCTATACATCGCCGTGGGCCTGGACCCGGAGAAGAACCTGATCTATCCCCAGTCCATGGTCCGGCAGCACGCAGAGCTGGCCTGGATCCTGAGCTGCTACACCTACATGGGGGAGCTGGGCAGGATGACCCAGTTCAAGGAGAAGTCCTCCAAGCACGAGGAGAACATCAACGCGGGCCTCTTCACCTATCCGGTGCTGATGGCCGCGGACATCCTCCTTTTCCAGGCGGACCTGGTGCCCATCGGCAGCGACCAGAAGCAGCATCTGGAACTGACAAGGGATGTGGCCCAGCGCTTCAACGGCATCTACGGGGACACCTTCACCGTGCCGGAAGCCTATTTCGGCAGCGTGGGGGCCCGGATCAAAAGCCTCCAGGATCCCCTGAAGAAGATGTCCAAGTCCGACGAGAATCCCAATGCGTCCATAAGCCTCCTGGACGACCCCAAGGTGGTCATGAATAAGATCAAGCGGGCGGTCACCGATTCGGACAGTTCGGTCTCCTATTCCGAGGAGAAGCCCGGGGTGAAGAACCTGGTGGATATCTACTGCTGCGCCACCGGGGAGACCGTGGAACAGGCCATGGGGCGCTTTGAAGGCCAGGGATACGGCAACCTGAAGAAGCTCGCAGGGGAAGCCCTGGTGGCCGAACTGGAGCCCATCCAGGCACGCTTCAGGGAAATCAGCAAGGACAAGGCCTATCTGGACAGGATCATGCAGGACAATGCGGAGCGCGCTTCGGCCCTTGGGGAGCGCACCTTGAAGAAAGTGAAGAAGAAAGTCGGTTTCGTGGTCTTCTGACGGGGATGCGAACATGGAAACATCCGGGTCTTTGTCCCATGGGGGGCGGCCTGGATGTTTTTTTAACTTGTATCGTTCCGGGGTCTATGGTATTGTTTGTTATATGATTTTGCAGTAAAGGAGCATAAGAATGGTTGAGCAGCGAGAGGAAGGGAAGGGATGCATGGCCATCCTGGGACCGGAGAACACCTTCAGCGACGTGGCGGCGGACTTCTACCGGAGGAAAGCGGGCCTGCAGCTGGAGAAGAAATACTACGGGACCATGAAGAAGGTCATCCAGGCCGTGGGGGAGACCTGCGACTACGGCATCCTTCCCATAGAGAATGCGATCGACGGGTATGTCCAGGTGGTGCTGGACCTGCTCCCGGAGTATCCCGTCCGGATCATCAACGAGGTGCGTTTGCCCATCCACTTCGCCTTTGTGGCCAACGCCCCGGACCTGGACCAGGTCCATACCATCCACGTGCAGTTCAAGAGCAAGAACCAGTGCGTGAACTTCCTGGAGCGTTTCGAGGGGAAGCATTTCGTGGTGACGGAAAGCAACGGCATCTCCTACGACAACATCCTCCAGGGACGGCCCGGGGAAGGGGCGGTGGTCCCCATGCACATGCTGGGGGACCCCATCGCCTTTCCGACCATGGTTCCCTACATCGAGGACGTTTCCAACAACGAGACCCGTTTCGTCGTCCTGGCCCGGGAGGGGAAGGAAGACCTGCCCCGGGTGCTGGGGGGGGCCTACAAGACGTCCCTGATGGTGGTGGACGAGAACGACGAACCGGGGCTTTTGGCTGCGGTGCTCCTGGAGTTCTCCAGGCACCGGCTGAACCTGACGTCCATCATCTCCAGGCCCACGAAGAAGCGCTTGGGGCAGTACTACTTCTTCATGGACATCGAAGGCGACTACCACCGGGAAGAGCGTATCCGGGAAGCGGTGGCCCAGGTCAACAAGAGCGTGAAGGCGCTGGTGCTGGGATCCTACAGTACGGTGGAATAGGGGTGGAGACATGAGTGTGGAATACGCGGCTGCCGTTTTTCTGGTGTACGGGGTCCTGGGGTGGATCTGGGAATCCTTCTATGTTTCCCTGCAGCAAAGGCGCTGGGTGAACCGCGGCTTCCTGAGCGGTCCCTTCCTCCCCATCTACGCCTTCGGGGCGACCCTGATCCTCTGGACGGTCCAAGGCATGCTGGGGGGCAGGGAGATGGAGCTTCCCCTCCTGGCCCTAAAGGTCTACCTGCTGGGAAGCCTGGTCTGCACAGGCCTGGAATACCTGGTTTCCCTGGTGCTGGAGAAGTTCTTCGACGCCCGCTGGTGGGATTATACGCATAAACCGTTCAACCTCCACGGGAGGGTCTGCCTGGTCTACAGCCTGGGCTGGGGGATCGTGGCCCTGCTCCTCTGGTTCGTGGTCCATCCCCTGGTCCAGGAGCTCCTGGGGAGGCTGCCCTTTAGGGTCCTGGCCCCGGTGCTGGCGGTCTCCTACGGGATCCTGTTCCTGGACATGCTCCTGACCCTGCGCTCCCTCATGGATTTCCATCACGTCATCCAGGAGATGCAGGGGCTGGTCAACGAGATGCAGAGCCAGTTCGGCAGGCTCCGGAGCCGGCAGGGGGAGCTGGCGGCCTTTTTCACGGACAGCGGGTCCCTTTACAAACGGATCCAGCATTCCAAGGAGAAGGTCCAGTCCACCTCCCATACCCTCCTGCGCAGGGCCTCCCTGCTGCAGGACAAGCTGCTCAGGCTGCGGAGCAAGTTCTTCCTTTCCTATCCGAACCTGCACACCAAGGTCCTGAACGAATGGATCCAGGAGATCAAGGAGAACATCACAAGGAGATGAACAGGAAATTCGGGAATTGTTGCCTTCTCCCGGTTATGGTATAATAAGCCATGAAGAAGCAGGCTTCGGAAAGGGATGGGAACATGGGGACGAGCGACACCAGGGGCAGGACCCCCATCAAGACAAGGGGGATCGTGCTCCATACCATGCCGGTGGGCGAGAACGACAAGAGGCTGGTCCTCTTCACCAAGGACACGGGGAAGACGGTGGCCTTCGCCAAAGGCGCCCAGAAGGCCAAAAGCCCCCTGCTCTCCTCCACCCAGGTCTTCGCCTACAGCGACCTGGAGCTGGTGGAGGGGAGGCAGAGCCACACCCTGGCGGGGGCCGTACTGCTGGAGCCCTTCTACGGACTGCGGAAGGACCTGGACCGGCTGGCTTACGGCCTGCACCTTCTGGAACATACCGGCTACCTGCTGGAGGAAGGGCAGGAGAACCAGGAACTGCTGTACCTGCTCCTGAAGACCCTGAAGCACGTGGAACTCTCCAAGACACCCCTGCGGCAGCTGAAGCTGGTCTACGAGGTGAAGTCCATGGAGTACACGGGTATCGCCCCCCTCATCACCCAGTGCGTCCTATGCGGCCGCACGTCCGACCTGGCCTGGTTCCACACGGGGGAAGGGGGGGCCCTCTGCAGGGCCTGCGCTCCCTCCAAGGGAAGGGAGGCCCTCCCCATGGAGGAGCCGGTCCGGCATCTGCTCCAGCATGTCCTCTCCGCAGGGGTCCGGGAGCTGTTCTCCTTCCAGGCGGAGGAGGCGGTCCTGGACGGCCTGGAGCGGATCGTGGACAGCTGGCTCCAGCGGCACCTTTCCCGCCGCCCCCGCTCCCTGGAGATGCTCAAGAGGCTCTAGGGAAGAAACGCAAGGGAACGAAACAACACAACACTGCAGCGACTAGGAGGAACGGCTATGGCATTTTTCGACAAGATGAAGGAAAGTTTGAACAAAGGCACCGCCACTGTAAGCATCAAGGCCCAAACCATGTTGGAACTGAACAAGGTGAAGGCGGAAATCTCCAACCTGGAGAAGCAGAAGAAGGACACGCTGGAAGCCATCGGCGAGCGGATGGTGGAAATGAAGCGGGCAGGGGCCATCTCCGTGGAGGAAGTGGAGCCCATGGTGCTTTCCGTCTTTGAAGTGGAAGCGAAGCTGGCGGAGAAGGAGCTGGAGAAGCAGGAGGTCCTGAAGAAGGAAGAGGAAGCCTTGAAGGCCACCGGAGCCGCCCCCGCCCAGGAAGCCCAGGGCGGCATCGTCTGCGAGTGCGGCGAAGTCCTGGCCCCCGGCACCAAATTCTGCCCCAAGTGCGGCAAGAAGCAGGACGAATAGGTTTTGAAGAAAAAAATGGTCTTGTGGATGGTCCTGGTGCTGGCGGTGTTTGCCGCCGGTTGCCGGGACTCCCGCATGTCCGGGGACAGGAGGGAGGAGCTGGCGGGCCGGTTCGACAACGTCCACCAGCAGCTCCTGCTGTACGTCCAAGAAGCCAACAACGTGGGAAAAGCCATGCAGGAGGCCCAGGACAGGAAGACGCTGGAAGCCGCCGCAGGGGAACTGGAAACGGGAAGCCTGCCGGCCCTGGAGGCCCGGATCCAGGAGGGCCTGGAGGCTGTGGAAAAAAGCCTGGGCCCCTGGGACGCCCTTCTGGGGGAAGCGGCCGTGGAATACCGGGACACGGCCACGGCTGTCCGCCAGTCGCTGGAAGCCATGCGGGACCTGAGCCGGGGCATGGTGGGATTCGCCGAAGCCTACCGGGAACTGAACAGCAGCCTGTACGGCGGGGAGGAGCCCAGCCCCCGCTACATGGACGCCCTGGACCGGCTCCTGGAGGAGAACCGGACCCTGGAGGGCATGGCCGTCCTGGAAGGGGTGGCGGCCGGCGACTACGATCCCGAAGCCTTCCAGGAGAACCACAGGGCCCTGGAGAAGCTCATGGACCGGTTCGGGGAGCTCCCCCTGGAGGGCCAGGCCGACCGCAGGCTGAACGCCCAGTTCATCCACATGTACGGCCAGGTGCTGGTGATTCTGGAGGAAGCCATCCGGCACGAAGGGACCGTCCGCAGCATGTCCGCCTACCCGGGCGGACTGGACCAGATGGCGGGGGAGCGGCTGGCATCGGCCAAGGCCAAAGTGGACAGATGGAAGGACGGGCGCTGAGTCCAAGACGATCCGAACAAGGGCAGGAAAGCTCCTGCCTTTGCGCGGGTCGTTTTTCCCGGAAATACGCATACCCAGAGGAGACCGGCATGGAGTTGTTGAAGAAAAGAATTCTAGAAGAAGGCAAGGTATCCGGCGAGGAGATCCTGCGGGTGGATTCCTTTTTGAACCACCAGATGGACATCGGCCTGTTCCAGGAGATCGGCCGGGAATTCCACAGGAGATTCTCCGGAAAGCAAGTGACGAAGATCCTGACGATCGAGGCGTCCGGGATCGGCATCGCGGCCATCGCCGCCCTGTACTTCCAGGTGCCGGTGCTGTTCGCCAAGAAAACCCAGTCCAGGAACCTGGACAAGGAAACCTACAAGAGCAGCGTCTATTCCTTCACGAAGCAGACCACCTACGAGATCCAGGTTTCCAAGGCCTATCTGGGGCCGGAGGACCATGTGCTCATCCTGGACGACTTCCTGGCCAACGGCCAGGCGGTCCTGGGCCTGATGGACATCGTCCGCCAGGCGGGGGCCACGGTGGAAGGGGTCGGCATCGTCATCGAGAAGGGCTTCCAGGACGGAGGCGAAAAGATCCGGCGGCAGAACGTGCAGCTGGAATCCCTGGCGGTCGTGGACCGCTTCAAGGACGGAAAGATCCGTTTCCTTGACGCCGTCCGGCAGACGGACGGCAGCCAAAACACAACACAAGAGTAGAAGAGGAGAACATCATGAAAAGACTTTCAGCATTGTTTCTTGCCCTGCTCGTGGCCTCCGCCACGCTTTTTGCAGGATGCGCGCCCAAAGTGACATCGGATACGGAACCCCAGCAGCAGCCCGAAGGGCAGCAGGAAGGACAGCAGGGGGAAGCGGGAACCATCTCCAAGGAGGACATGGTCGTAGGCTTCATCTATGTGGGACCCATCGGCGACGGGGGCTACACCTGGGCCCATGACCAGGGACGCCTGTTCCTGGAGGAGCAGCTGGGCGTGAAGACCATCTACAAGGAATCCGTTCCCGAGAACCAGGAAGTGGAACAGGTCCTGCGCAGCATGGTGGACCAGGGGGCCAAGGCCATCTTCGCCACCAGCTTCGGCTACATGGACTATGTGGAGAAGGTCTCCAACGAGTTCCCGGACGTGAAGTTCTTCCACTGCTCCGGCTACAAGACCACGGCCAACATGGCCAACTACTTCGGACGGATCTACGAGTCCAGGTACCTCTCCGGCATCGTGGCGGGCATGAAGACCGAATCCGACATCATCGGCTATGTGGGCGCGTTCCCCATCCCGGAAGTTGTCCGCGGCATCAACGCCTTCACCCTGGGAGCCCAGTCCGTGAATCCCGACGTGAAGGTGAAGGTGGTGTTCACCTCCACCTGGTATGACCCCGCCAAGGAAAAGGACGCGGCCATCTCCCTGCTGGACCAGGGCGCGGACGTCATCGCCCAGCACCAGGACACCGCGGGACCCCAGCAGGCGGCCCAGGAGCGGGGAGCCTTCGCCATCGGCTACAACTCCGACATGAGCGAAGCCGCACCGGCGGCCAACATGACCTCCTCCGTATGGAACTGGGGCCCCTACTATGTGGAGCAGACCCAAGCGGTCATGGACGGAACCTTCGCTAGCCACTCCTATTGGGAAGGGTTCTCCGAAGGCATCGTGGACCTGGCGCCTCTGACGGCCAACGCCCCTGAGGGAGCCGCAGCCAAGGTGGAGGAAGCCAAGGCGAAGATCCTGGACGGATCCCTCTTCGTGTTCGAAGGCCCCCTCAAGGACCAGACGGGCGCAGAGCGGGTAGCCGCAGGCGTCCAGATGACCGACCAGGAAATGCTCAGCTTCGACTGGTTCGTCGAGGGCGTGGAAGGAAAAATCGAATAGACGGGAGTTTGCCATGCAAGCACAAGTTTTTGTAAAAATGGAAAACATTTGCAAGACTTTTGGAAACGTGAAAGCCAATGACAGGATCAATTTCGACGTGCATCAAGGGGAAATCCATGCACTCCTGGGCGAAAACGGCGCTGGCAAAAGCACTTTGATGAACATGCTGTCGGGGATCTACAAGCCCGACAGCGGGTCCATCCAAATTCATGGAAAAGAGGTGGTCTTCAACACCCCGAAGGATTCCATCGAAATGGGCATCGGCATGATCCACCAGCACTACAGGCTTGTGGAGGTGCAGACGGCCAAGGAGAACATCCTTTTGGGGCGTAAAGGCCCTTTTTTTATGAAAGGTGCCCACGTATCCAAGGACATCCGGGAGATCGGGGAGAAATTCGGCTTGCCCGTGGATCCGGAGAAGAAGGTTTATGACATGTCCATCGGGGAGAAGCAGGCCGTGGAGATCCTGAAGGTCCTCTACCAGGGGGCCGACATCCTGATCATGGACGAGCCCACGGCGGTCCTGACCCCCCAGGAGACCCGGAAGCTGTTTGCCATCCTCCGGAACATGGCCGCCCAGGGATGCGCGGTCATCATCATCACCCACAAGCTCCACGAGGTCATGGAGATCTCCGACCGGGTGACCGTGCTTAGGAAGGGCACCACGGTGGGGACCCTGGCCACCAAAGACACCAACCCCAAGGCCCTGACGGACTTGATGGTGGGCAAGACCGTGGACCTGGCCATCAGCCGTCCCCCGGTGGAACGGGGCAGGGTCCTGCTGGAGGTGAAGGACCTGTGCGCCTACGACATGGACAAGGTGGAGGTCCTAAGGGACATCAGCTTCAAGCTCCACGCGGGGGAGGTCCTGGGGGTGGCCGGGGTGGCCGGCAGTGGCCAGAAGGAGCTCTGCGAATCCATCGCGGGCCTCTATCCGGTGGCCTCCGGTCAGATCCTCTACGAGGGGGAGAGCCTGGTGGGGAATTCCCCCCGGGACATCATCAAAAAGGGGATCAGCATGAGCTTCATCCCCGAGGACCGGCTGGGGATGGGCCTGGTGGCCTCCATGGACATGGTGGACAACTTCCTGCTGAAGGAGCACCACAACCAGAAGGGGCTCTGGCTGAAGCGCAAGCCCATCGCGGAAAAATGCGCGGAAATCATCCGGCGGCTGGAGATCAAGACCCCCGGGGTGCATCATCCGGTGAAGCAGCTGTCGGGAGGCAACATCCAGAAGGTCCTCATCGGCAGGGAGATCGAGACCAACCCCCATGTGCTCATCACGGCCTACGCGGTCCGGGGGCTGGACATCGGGGCCTCCCACACCATCTATGACCTGATCAACGAGCAGAAGGAGAAGGGCGTGGCCATCCTCTTCATCGGGGAGGACCTGGACGTCCTGCTGGAGCTCTGTGACCGGATCATGGTCCTTTCCGAGGGTGCGGTGACGGGCATCGTCCGGGGGGACAAGGCGACAAAAGAGGAACTGGGCCTGCTGATGGCCGGAGAAGACCTGGGAATGGAGGTGGCCCAATGATCAGAATGGCGAAACAAGGGAACATGACGGGAAGGAAGGCCGCGGCCATCCGGGTGACGGCCATCCTGCTGGCCTTCCTGGCCTCCTCGCTTTTCATCAGGATATTGGGGCACAACCCCCTGGCGGTCTACGGGTCCATGCTGGTGGGGGCCTTCGGCTCCCCCATGCGGATCCGGGACACCCTTACGGTGGCCATCCCCCTGACCCTGACTTCCATCGGCATCCTGGTGGCCTTCAAGATGAAGTTCTGGAACATCGGCGCCGAAGGGCAGATCCTCATGGGAGCCTTCGCCGCCAGCATGGTCGCCTACAACCTGGGCAACCTGTCCCGGTGGGTGGTCCTGCCCCTCATGTTCCTGGCGGGCTTCGTGGGCGGGGGACTCTGGGCCCTGCTGCCGGCCTGGCTGAAGATGAAGTGGAACACCAACGAGACCATCATCACCCTGATGCTCAACTATATCGCCATCAAGTGGATCACCTTCCTGCAGTACGGACCCTGGAGGGACCCGGCTTCCATGGGCTTCCCCAAGATGCCCAACTTCGCCTCGGGGGCCATCGTGCCCAAGCTCTTCGGAATCCAGGCGGGCTTCCTGGTGGCCATCCTCTTCGTGGTCCTGGCCCACTACTTCATGCACCACTCCAAGGGGGGCTATGAGGTGGCCGTTGTGGGGGAGAGCGTGGACACCGCCCGGTACGCGGGCATGAACGTGAAGAAGATCGTGCTCACCGCCCTGGTCATCAGCGGCGGGATCAGCGGCATCGTTGGGATGCTGGAGGCCTCCGGGGTGAACCACACCCTGAACGCCTCCATCTCCGCGGGCTACGGGTTCACCGCCATCATCACCACCTGGCTCTCGGGCCTGAAACCCCTGGTGGTCCTGCCCGTATCCATCCTGTTCGCGGCCATGACCAAGGGGGGCGGCTACATCCAGACCGTCTACCAGATCCCCCAGGCGGCGGCCCAGGTGCTCCAGAGCATGATCCTCTTCTTCGTGATCGGAAGTGAATTCTTCGTGCAATACAAGCTTGTGTTCCAAAGGAAAAAAAGCCCGAACCCCCAAGAAGGAGGACAATGATGGAAGGATTTTGGAACATCTTTCAGGCTTTCTCCGTGGTCCTGGTGATCGGCGGCACGCCGCTGCTCTTCGCCACCCTGGGGGAGCTGCTGACGGAAAAGGCGGGCCATCTGAACCTGGGCGTGGAGGGCATGATGCTGATCGGGGCCGTTGCGGGATTCGCCGCGGGCCATTTCACCGGCAGCCCCCTCCTGGCCATGGGAGGGGCCTTCCTGGCCGGCGGCCTGGGGGCCATGATCTACGGCTTCCTAACCGTGACCCTGCGGGCAAACCAGGTGGTTTCGGGCCTTGCCCTGACCATGTTCGGCACCGGCATCTCCAGCTATCTGGGCGTGAATTTCATCGGACAGAAGATGTCCGCCGAGATCAGCGCCTTCTTCTCCCCGGTGGCCATCCCCCTGCTGTCCTCCATCCCCTATGTGGGAAGGGTGTTCTTCCGGCAGGACCCCATGGTCTACCTGGGCTACGTGACGGTGGCCCTGCTGGGGACCTACCTCTACCGTACCCGGATCGGCCTGAACCTCCGGGCGGTGGGGGAGAACCCCGGGGCGGCGGACGCCTCGGGCATCAACGTGGACCTCTACAAGTACGTGCACATCTTCCTGGGGGGCGCCCTGTGCGGCCTGGGGGGCGCCTACCTTTCGGTGGTGGCCGTGCCCCAGTGGCAGGACGGGATCACCGCCGGCCGGGGCTGGATTGCCATCGCCCTGGTGATCTTCGCGGGATGGAACCCGTTCAAGGCCATCCTGGGAGCCTACCTCTTCGGGGGCCTGAGCATCATCGGGTTCTACTTCGGGAACTACTTCAGCGCCTGGAACATCTCCCAGAACCTGATCGACATGCTCCCCTACGCGGTCACCATCCTGGTGCTGACGGCCAGCTCCGTGCGTAAATCCAAGGAAAAAGGGGCCCCCAAGGCGCTGGGGGTTGCGTATTACCGGGAAGAACGGTGACACACTTGCAACAGCCATAACAGAAGGAACGCAGAGCGGACCGTTCTTGCGGGGCAAGCCCCTAAATCGAACGGCCTGGTTCTGCGTTCCTTTCTGCAAGCGGCTGCAAGGGGGTTGCCATACAAGAGAAAAGCTGTAAGGAGGTTTGGATATGGATCAGAATGTATTTGCGGCTTGGAACGAGGTTTTTGAAGATCGATACAAGGCTGTGGCGGGACGGCTGGAGGAATGGCGGGACGGGAAAGGGGATTCCTTGGGGGAGGCCCTGGGGACGTTCGTCCGGGACGCTGCGGGCCTGTGCCTGGAGATGGTGGAGCTGGAGCGGGAGCTTCCCTCCTTCGACTGGGAGGGGAAGGACCTTGCACAGCTCCTGGCCTGGAACAGGAAGCTCCACAGGGGCTTCCTGGAGGAGGAATATCCAATGAGCTGGGCCAACCCGGCCCATTGTGTGGAAGCCCTGGGCGGGGATTCCCGGGTGGCGGTGCTGCTGGCCAACCTGTACGCCTCCCTGCGGACCTGGAGGGGCTACGCCTTCGAGCACAGGACCTCCATGATGGCCCTGGAGGGGGAGCGGCTCCTGGAGGTGTTCGACGCCCTGGAGACAGGAGCCGCGGAAGGCCTTCATGACAGCCTGGTGGAGGTGCTCCGCGCCCAGGAGCTGTCCCAGATGGAGACGGTGATGGAGCAGAACCTGGTGCGCAGGATGGACCCGGCCTTTAGGACCTATGCCTCCATCCTGGAGGAGGAGAACCTTGGAGACCCCCGGTATCTCTTCCGCTACGGAATCTTCCTGGGGGAGAACGAGCTGGAGACCGCCAGGCACCTGGCCGCCCTCCCGGAAGGGATGCTGGAGGCCATGGCTCGGACCTATGTGGACGCCTTCTTCCGGGGCTACGCCCGGGACGAAAAGGACCTGACGGGAAAGAAGACCGTGAACCTCTCCTACCAGGCGGGCTTCGAGCCCGTCCTGCGCCGGGCGGCGGCCCTGTTCCGGGAGCGGGGGCTTCTCCCCCTGGTCCATTTCGACCTGGAGGGGAGCCCCCGGCCCCGGCTGATCCACACCAAGTCCAGCAGGCAGCTGGAGTACGACCACCGTTTCGACGACGGGATCCTGCTCACCGAAGGGCGGACCCGGGTGGCGGCGGACCTCTACGACCGGCTGCTTGAGAAGCACCATGACCTGGTGACCGGCATGGCGGGTCCGGCGGTGATGGAGAGCTTCGGGGAGAAGCCCTTCGTGCCCGCACAGAACCCCTGGGCGGTGAAGTACACCCCGGAGCAGACGGAGCAAAAGACCGTCCACACCAGCCGGATGAATGCGGTCTACAACAAGCACCTGCCCCGGAGCGCCTGGAGCTTCACCATCATCACCTATCCCCTGCCGGAGATCGGACCGGACTACGAGGCCGTTTTCCAGGAGACCATCCGGGTGAACACCCTGGACGTGGACCTGTACGAGCGGATCCAGAAGACCATGATCGACGCCCTGGACCGGGCCTCCCATGTGCGGGTCACCGGGCGGAACGGGAACCGGACGGACCTGGTGGTGGCCCTGCCCCCCCTGAAGGATCTGGAGCGGCAGACCAACTTCAACAACTGCACGGCGGACGTGAACGTGCCGGTGGGGGAGGTGTTCACCTCCCCGCAGCTTAAAGGTACCAACGGCCTGCTGCACGTGAAGGAGGTCTACCTCTTCGACCTCCAGTATCGGGACCTGGAGTTCACCTTCCAAGACGGGGTGACCGTGGACTATGCTTGCGCCAACTACGAGGACCCGGAGGAGAACCGGAGGTATGTCCAGGAGAACCTGCTCCACCCCCACCAGAGCCTGCCCCTGGGGGAGTTCGCCATCGGGACCAACACCACGGCCTACGCCATGGCCCGGCGGTATCGGATCGGGAAGCTGCTGCCCATCCTGATCGAGGAGAAGACCGGCCCCCACTTCGCCATCGGGGACACCTGCTACTCCTGGAGCGAGGACCTGCCCGTCCACAACCAGGACGGGAAGGAGGTCATGGCCAAGGACAACGAGCGCTCCATCTGCCGGAAGACGGATGTGGCGGGGGCCTACACCTACAAGCACACGGACATCACCATCCCCTACGACGAGCTGGGGGACATCGTGGGCGTCACGGAACAGGGGGAGGAGATCCCGCTGCTTAGAAACGGCCGGTTCGTCCTCCCAGGGACCGAGGAGCTGAACATCCCCCTGGACGCCCTGGAAGAGGCGCAAGGCAGGAATAGGGACTAAAGTCCCATATGGGTTGGGACCATGCGAATCTATGCAGCAAGCCTCCTTTGTCCTATAATAAGGACAAGACAAGAAATGCAAGGGAACGGAACTAAAGAAGAACCCCAAGCGATAAGGATAAAAGGAGGAAGACATTATGTTGTATCTGATGAACATGTTGGCTTTGATGAAGGCGAGCTTGCAGAATGAAGAAGGACAGGGCATGGTGGAGTACGCGTTGATTATTGGATTGATTTCGGTGGTAGTCGTAGCAATCTTAGTATTGTTCGGGGAACCGTTGCAAGCCATTTTCAATTCAGTATTAGGAGCTCTTAATACAGCACAGTCTAGTTAGTGATAGAATTGCCAAGAAATCCAGCATGGAAATGCTAGATGATAAAATCCAGTAGACATTGTATTGACAGCATGGATAGACAGCTATAACCAAAGGGACGTTTCGTCTCCAGCCTGTTACGGACAACCGCCCGGTGTCCGCCGGGCTGGAGAAGGGACGTCCCTTTCACTTGAAAGGAGGTGGTTCCATGGTTGGCAACAACAAGGGACAGGCCATGGTGGAGTTCGCCCTGGTCCTGCCCATCCTGATCCTGATCCTGACGGGCATGCTGGAGTTCGGCCTGATCCTCCATGCCTATCTGGGCATCAACCACGCCGCCCGGGAGGGGGCCCGGCTGGCCTCCCTGGGGGGGACCGACGCCCAGATAACGTTGGAGGTGCAGTCCAACCTTCCCACCCTGGACCTGGCTCGGCTTACGGTGACGGTCACCCCGGCCACCCGGGTCCGGGGGCAGGATGCGGTGGTAGCGATGACCTACAACCATCAGACATTGATCCCCCTGATCGGAAACATCATCGGCGAGGGGGTCCCCTTGAGGGCCCAAGTGGCCATGCGCGTGGAGTGAGGTGGAAAAATGCAGAAAAAAATCCGTGGAAAAATGCAAGAAAGCTGGTATAATAGGGGAAGCGTCACAATCTTGGTCGCCGCAGGGATGGTGGCCTTTTTGGGTTTTGCGGCCCTGGTGCTGGATGTGGGCTATCTCTATGCGGAGCGGGTGAAGCTGTCCAACGGCATCGATGCGGCGGCCTTGGCGGGAGCGGCTTACCTTCCGGACAAATCCGCCCTGGCCCGGTCCGAAGCGGAAGGGTACCTTGCCAAGAACGGCATCGACCCGGCGGAAGTGGCGATCTCCATCGGAGAAGGGGGAAGCAGCATTTCCCTCCAGGCCGCCAGGGAGCTGAACCTTTTCTTCGCCCCAGTGCTGGGAATCGGCCAGGGGACCGTAGCGGCCGAAAACGAAATCGTCGTGGGCCCCCTGGCAAGCGCAAACATGGGGCTCCGTCCCTTTGCCATGGAATATTTCCCCTATTCCTATGGGGACCAGGTCCAGCTGCTGGAAGGTCCCGGGGACGGCTACAGCGGCAACTACAATGCGATCTACATCAAGCCCAAGTCCGCCGACGAGAACGTGAACGCCAACACCTTTTACGAACTGATCAGGAACGGATACACAGGACCTGTCAAGATCGGGGATTGGAAGGAAACGGACACCGGGGTGAAGCCACAGACCAAGAAGGCGGTGGAGGACACCATCGCCAAAGACCCTGCGGCGACCAGGAGCACGGTGCTTCCTGGATCCCCCAGGCTGTGGACCATCCCCATCGTATCCACCCTGGAGGTTTCCGGAAGCAAATCCGTGCAGATTGTGGGGTTCGCCCAGTTCTTCATTGAAGACTACGCGTCCACCAGCAGGAATGTCCTGACGGGCACCTTCCTGCGGTTCATAGCCCCGGGGGAGATCGATACAAGCGGTGAGGCCTGGGACACCGGCGCCTACGGCTACAAGATGACAAAATAAGCAAGACACAAGGAGGAACCCCATGGACAAACTGGGAAAGCGCCTGCTGCTGTATGCGGTGCTGTTCGCGTTGCTGGCCACCCTGGCCGTATACGGATATCTGAAATCCCTGGAGGAGAAGAAGGCCCAGGAGCCCCAGGAGGTCTCCGTGCTGGTGGCTTCCGTGGACATACCGGCCATGGCCCTGGTGGAGGAGTCCATGCTGGAAAGCGTCCCGAGGATGCTGGAGGGCCCCCAGGAGGGTTACATCAACGACCGGAGCCAGCTGGTGGGCAAGTACACCCAGGAGGAGATCCTTGCCGGGGAGCGGTTCACCACCGCCAAGATGGTCCAGACGGCGGATGCCCTGCTGTCCATGAAGTTCACCGGGAACCACAGGGCCATGTCCATCCCGGTCACCAAGGTGGCGGGGGTCTCGGACCTGGTCCGTCCGGGAGACTTCGTGGACCTGGTCCTGTTTGCCGGGGCGGTGGTCGAGCCCATCGCTTCGGCACGGCCGGCCATGGCCAAGCTCATCCACCAGAACCTCCAGGTCCTGGCCATCGACAAGAACATGGACCGGAACACCGCCCGGGCGGAAACACCGGAAGAGTATCTGGTGACCCTGGCGGTCCCGTTGCCGGAGGTGGAGGAACTGGTCATGGCCAGGAGCTTAGGCGACTTGACCATGGTCCTGCGGCCCTTCACCCAAGACTTCCTCTACGACACGGAAGGGGCCAAGGCGGAAGCGGTTCTCCCGGTGCCGCTTCCGGTGGTCCAGACCCCTGTCCCGACTGTGGAGGGGGAGGCGGGAGCCGTACCGCCTCCGGCACCGGCACCGGTCAAGCCCCCTTACGACCGCTACATCCATTATGTCATCAAGAGCGGGGACACCTTGAAGAGCATCAGCCTCCGGTTCTATGGGGATGAATCCCGGCAGCTCCTGCTGCAGCAGGTCAACGGCGTAACGGACGACAGCATGATCGTCACGGGCACAGGAATCCGCATTCCCGTGCTGCCCGGAATGAGCGAAGGAAGTGATGGGATTGGACAAGATTAAAGTGCTGATTGCGGACGATGTGGAGGAAACCCGGAGCCTCATCGCCAAGATCCTGGAGCTGGAGAAGGGGAAGTTCCAGGTGGTGGGCCATGCGGCCGACGGCCTGGAGGTCCTGGAACTGGTTCCCCGGCTGAAACCGGACGTTGTCCTGATGGACATCAACATGCCCAAGATGAACGGCCTGCTGGCAACCGAAGCCATCACCAGCAAGCATCCGGAGGTCATCGTGGTGATGATGTCCGTCCAGGGGGAGAACGAATACCTCCGGAAGGCCATGTTCTCCGGAGCCAAGGAATACCTGATCAAGCCGGTGGAATACGACAGCCTGGTGGGGACCCTGGTGGAGACCTACGCCAAGTACAGGCCCAGGCCCAGGAAGGCCGAAGGGGCCCCGGACAAGGAGACCAAGATCTTCGCCTTCTACAGCGCCAAGGGCGGGGTGGGCAAGTCGGTGGTGGCCGTAAACGCCGCCCTTTCCATGAGCCGCTGCAAGGGCAGGGAGAAGACCCGGACCCTGCTGGTGGACCTGGACCTGAAGTACGGGGACTTAGGCATCCTCATGGGAATGAACGACAGGAAGAACATCCTGGACATGGTGGACGGGAACCAGCTGGAAAGCTTCGAAAGCATGTCCGAATACCTGGTTCCCTTCAACGACCAGGTGGATGTCCTGCTGGCCCCCAAGTCCCCGGAAGGGGGGGAGTACATCTCCAGGGGGGTGCTGGAGAAAGTCTTCGGCACGGTGAAGAAGCACTACGACTACATCCTGGTGGACACCGGGGTGAACTACGACGAAACCACCCTCTACGCCCTGGACGTGGCCGACAAGGTGGTGCTGGTGAGCACCCTGGACCTGCCCTCGGTGAAGAACACCAAGCTGGCCATCAACGTGATGGGCACCCTCCAGTACAGCCGGGAGAAGGTGAAGGTGGTCCTGAACCGGTCGGGGGAAGGGGCGGGACTGAAGGAGAAGGAGATCGCCGAAGTCTTCGGGGAGCACATGCTGGACATCCTGCCCAGCGACCCCAAAGCCGTCTCCCAGAGCGTCAACCTGGGAAGTCCCCTCTGCGCGCGGAAGGCCGCCATTCCCGGCAGGTTCATGAAGAAAATCCAAGAGATGTGTTGCAAGCTGGATGCGTGATTCCAGCAAGGAGTGAAGAGCCATGTCGCTGATCAAAAGATTGAATGAAGCCCAGACGGATGAAAGGTCCAGACCCTCCCAGCCGGCCCTCAAGGGCAAGCAGCCGGAGAAGGAGCAGGACCCCTACATCGCCATGAAGATGCGGATCCAGAACAGCGCCATCGAGGACCTGGACATAGACTTCGACGAGATTTCCGACCAGAACCAGGAGCTGAAGCGCCAGATCAGCGAAATCCTGGCCAAGCACATCGAGACCGAAGCCCTGAACATGACCATGAGCCAGAAGAACAAGGCCCGGGAGGAGCTCATGGACGAAATCATCGGCTTCGGCCCCATCACCGGCCTGCTGGCGGACAGCAGCATCACGGAAATCATGGTGAACGGTCCCGACCACGTGTATGTGGAGAGGAAGGGGAAGCTGGTCCTGACCGACGCCAAGTTCAAGGACAACAACCATGTGCTCCATGTGATCAAGAAGATCGTCTCCCCCATCGGAAGGCGGATCGACGAGAGCTCCCCCATGGTGGACGCCCGGCTGCCCAACGGGTCCCGTGTGAACGCCGTCATCCCTCCCCTGGCCCTGGACGGCCCTTCCATCACCATCCGGAAGTTCGCGGAGGATCCCCTGCAGGTGAACGACCTGGTGGGCTTCGGGACCCTGAACTCCCGGATGGCGGACATCCTCCGGCTCTGCGTGGAAGGAAGGCTGAACATCGTGGTCTCCGGCGGCACCGGCAGCGGAAAGACCACCACCCTGAACGTGCTGTCCTCCTTCATCCCCGAGGACGAGCGGATCGTCACCATCGAGGATGCGGCGGAGCTGCAGCTCTCCCAGACCCATGTGGTCCGATTGGAGACCCGGCCCGTCAACATCGAGGGGAAGGGGGAGGTGAGCATCCGGGACCTGGTCAGGAACAGCCTCCGGATGCGTCCGGACAGGATCATCGTGGGGGAGGTCCGCTCCGGGGAGAGCCTGGACATGCTCCAGGCCATGAACACCGGCCATGACGGCTCCCTCACCACCGGCCACGCCAACACCCCCCGGGACATGCTCGCAAGGCTGGAGACCATGGTCCTCATGTCCGGCATGAACCTTCCGGTGAAGGCCATCCGGGAGCAGATCTCCTCGGCGGTGGACCTGATCGTGCAGCAGAGCCGTCTGGTGGACGGAAGCCGGAAGATCACCCACATCACCGAGGTCCAGGGGATGGAAGGGGAGGTCATCATCCTCCAGGACATCTTCCGTTTCGAGGCCAAGGGTCTGGACGGCAAGGGGAAGCTCCAGGGGGACTTCGCCTTCACGGGCATCGTGCCCAAATTCATGGACAAGCTGAAGGAACGGGGCATCCATGTCCAGGAGGACATGTTCAGCACCATGTGACAATCGGTAAGGAGGGGTACCATGCTGTTCCTTGTGCTAGCCGCCAGCTTTCTGGCGTTCTTCACCATTTTCCTGGTCCTGCTCCAGCGGGTGCTCCTCCAGTCCAAGCCCATGGACAGCCTCCAGCACTACGGGCAGGACCTGTCCATCCCCCTGGAGCGTCTGCATGAGCGGCAGGACCTGGGGGTCATGGAACGGATGGCCCGGCTGGTCCCGGCCAGAGTCCTGGAGTCCAGGAGGGGCCAGGACCTGGGGCTGCTCCTGGTCCAGGCGGACCTGGGGATCAAGCCGGCGGAATTCACCGTCCTGCGCTTCGTGTTCTCCCTGCTGGGGGGGCTGCTGGCCCAGATCCTCTTCGACACCCCGGTCCTTGGCATCGTCTTCGGTGTGGTGTTCTGGATGCTGGGCATGGCCTTCCTGAAGCAGAAGAAGGCCAAGCGGATCAAGGACTTCGACGAGCAGATCAACGATGGGATCACCGTCATCGCCAACGCCTTGAAGGCGGGCTATTCCTTCATGCAGGCCCTGGCTTTGGTGTCCGATGAATCCAGGGACCCCATGGCCAAGGAATTCAAGAAGCTGCTCCGGGACATGTCCTTCGGGAAGTCCATGGAGGAGTCCATGGAGAACCTCCAGCTTAGGGTGCCCTCCCAGGACCTGCAGCTGATCCTCAACGCCATCCTGATCCAGAAGGACATCGGCGGGAACCTGTCGGAAATCCTGGAGAAGATCAACGAGACCATCCGGGAACGGCAGAACATCAACAACGAACTCCGGGCCCTTACGGCCCAGGGGAAGATGTCCGGGATTATTGTATCTTTATTGCCTGTTTTCTTGGGGCTTATTTTCTATGTAATCAATAAGGAGTACATTTTGACACTATTCATCAATGATGTCGGACGGATATTATTGGGAATAGCCCTTTTCAACCAATTCATCGGCATCTATCTGATCAGCAAAATCGTCAAGGTCGACTTCTAAGGAGGGAACGCGCATGTCCGGAACGAATCTGTTGATGGTCTTCCTCGCTGCGGCGGTGGGCCTTTACGGCCTGTTCCTCTTCCTCTTCCGGGACAGGCTCCGCCTCCAGGAGCGCCTGGAAGAAGCCGTCTCCTATGGGGGACAGCTCCAGGGCGGGCAGAAGGAGAAGGGCAAAAAGGAACAGGTGGAGAAGAAGCAAAACGGCCTGCTGGCCAGGAGCCAGGAGAGGAAGCGGCGGTACCGGCTGGCCAAGGAAATCCCCTTCACCCTGGACCTGATCACCGCCAGCGTGGAGGCGGGGCTCTCCTTCGAGGGGGCCATGGCCAAGGTGGTGGAAAGCATCCCCGGGGAACTGGGGGAGGAGTTCGGGAAGACCCTGAAGGAGATCAAGATGGGCATCGACCGGAAGACGGCCCTGAAGAACATGGCCGCCCGCTGCGAGGTGAAGGACCTGTCCACCTTCGTGACCTCCCTGATCCAGGCGGACACCCTGGGGGTGAGCCTGGGGAACGTGCTCCGGATCGAGTCGGCCCAGATCCGGGAGCGGCGAAAGCAGGCGGCCCGGGAGAAGGCCATGCAGGCCCCCATCAAGATGCTCTTCCCCCTGATCCTCTTCATCTTCCCCTCCATCTTCGTGGTCATCCTGGGCCCGGCTGTTATCAACATCATGAACACCTTGATGAACCAATAGGAGGTACCGTCCCATGCAGAAACAAAATGTCCGGATCCGCTTCCCCGGCGGCCAGCTCCTCTTGCGCATCCGCCCGGCGGAGAGCTTCGCCGCCCGTTTCTTCGGCTACATGGGCCGGAAGGCCCCCCATTGCCCGGGTATCCTCTTCACCAACTGCAACAGCATCCACAGCTTCTTCATGCATTTCGACCTGGACCTGCTCTTTCTGGACAAGAAGGGGCGGGTCCTTCGCAAGGTCTTGGGGCTTGGGCGGCGGAAGATGGTCTTTCCCGTGGAGGGGGCCTGGCAGGTCCTGGAGCTTCCGGCCGGAAAGCTGCCGCCTGTGGAGGTGGGGGATACGGTCCTGGTGGAGCCGGACGCCAACTAATTCTAGGCAAAAGCCCCGGGGTCATGTATAATGAAGGTATTCTATGCGAAGGTGATGCGATGAAACCCCTAGAGACGATTGAAAAAAGACAAACGGACAAGAACCAGAGCCATGTGGTGGACAACATGGTTCAGGAGATTGGAAATTTCAAGGAAGAGATCCTGAAGGTCATGGACAACACCGGCAAGGAGCACGAGGCCATCCTCCAGGAGTCGGACCAGCTGCGACGCTCCCTCTACGGCGGAGGCAACCGGCAGGAACAGCTCCAGCGGCTGGAGAAGCTGGACGCCCTGGTGCGGAACTCCTCCCAGAACGTGGAGAAGGCCCAGCAGGTGACCCAGAAGCTTGCGGGGGTGCTGGACTATCTCCAGAAGGACCTGTCCGTGGCCAAGCTCCAGCTGGAATTCGGTGCGGAGCTGCCTTACGGGGTGAAGATCCTGGAGGCCCAGGAGAACGAGCGGAAGCGGATCTCCAGGGACATCCACGACGGTCCGGCCCAGTACATCGCCAACATCCTGATGAAGGCGGACCTGTGCGAGCAGATCATGAAGCGGGACGTGGGCCAGGGCCTGGAGGAGCTGGGGGAGCTGAAGACCACCGTCCGCCAGGCCCTGAAGGAGATCCGGGGGATCATCTACAACCTGCGGCCCATGTCCCTGGACGACCTGGGCCTGAACAAGACCATGGAGGAGTTCGTGAACAGGGTCAAGGAGGAGGCCCGATTCAACATCACCCTCCGGCAGCAGCATGTGGAGGACGAGATCGAGATGATCATCCAGGTGGCGGTCTTTCGGATCCTCCAGGAGATCATCAACAACGTGAAGAAGCACTCCAAGGCCGACAATGTCCAGATCCAGCTCCGCTTCGGCATGAAGTACCTGAAGCTGGTGGTGCAGGACGACGGGGTGGGCTTCGAAGTGGAGAAGACCCTCTTGCGGGTGAAGGAACAGGGGGTCTCCTACGGCCTGGTGGGCATCTACGAACGGGTGAACCAGCTCCACGGCCACATCAACATCGACTCCGCCCCGGGGCAGGGGACCACGTACTCCATCCTGCTCCCGGTCAGCCTGGAGGTGATCCAAGATGAGTTCAAGAACCATTAGGGTCCTGGTGGCGGACGATTTCGACCTGATCCGCCAGGGGGTCCGGAGGATCCTGGACTACGAGCCGGACATGGAGCTTTGCGGGGAAGCGGTGGACGGACGGGAGGCCCTGGCCCTGCTTAAGGACACCAAGCCGGACATCCTGCTCTTGGACATGAACATGCCGCTCCTGAGCGGCATCCAGGTGCTGGAAGCCATGAAGGAGATGGAGCACGGGACCAGGACCATCGTCCTGACGGTGGAGGACGACTCGGTGAAGATCAACGACGCCATCCGGCTGGGGGCCGACGGCTACGTGCTGAAGGAATCCGTGGGACGGGAAGTGGTCCGGGGCATCCGGGCGGTGATGGAAGGGGAACAGTTCATGGACAACGCGGTGCTCTCCATCCTTTTCCAGGACATCCGCAAGGAGAAGAAGGAAGAGGGTTGCGTCCTGGACCGTCTGACGGAGCGGGAGCTGGACATCCTCCGCTTCCTGGCGGACGGCCGGAGCAACAAGGAGATCGGGGAGCAGCTGTTCATTTCCGAGAAGACGGTGAAGAACTACACGACCAAGATCTTCCGGAAGCTGGAGGTGACGGACAGGGTGAAGGCGACCCTGCTGGCCATCGGCAACGGGATCCACGAATACTACCGGGCGCGGGAGTGCGCCAGGGAAGAAGGAACGCGATGAGGAACAGGGGCAGTTCATGCCAGACCTGTTCCTTTTGCTATGTTCAGATTTTTATGGAAGCTGGATTGCCCCAGGCATCGGAGCAATGTGGATTAACATGATGAAATATGAAAAATAATGGAATTAAATGAGATGGTAAAATAGCACGACAAAAGTAAGATGTAGGCAAACACATAAGCGTACAGCAGATAAAGTTGTTTATAATGACTATGTGATTGTGCGAACCATGACTTTTGCCCAAGAAGCGAATGAATATTAGTGAGCATAAAAGAAAATAAATGAAAATTAATGACACAAAATGAAAACAGTGGTATGATGTGAATCAGAGAGGAGGTTGGCAAATGAAATATGCAACCCGAGTAAATTCTTTTCTTCGCATCAACAAGGATTTGAAAAAAGCAATAGGTGACATTGGAAAAATAGATGGGATAGAATGCATTGACTTGAACTATCCCGAGCACTTCCAGACCTACTCCGTTGAAGAAGTTAAGGGATTTCTAGAAGTGAACGGTTTAAGCTGCAATGCCATCAATCTAAGGTTCCGTGACGAGTTCCTGAACGGGGAATTCGGCAATACCCAAATCGAAGTTTCGGAAAAAGCGATCGAGCTGTGCAAAGAGGCGGCGGATGTCTGCAAGGCGATGGAGGGGGACCAAATCATCATCTGGCTGGGATTCGACGGATTCGACTATTCCTTCCAGATCGACTATGTGAAGGTGTGGGAACAAGTTGTCCGCGCTTTCCGCCAAGTGTGCGATTACACACAGCTGCCGGTAAGCATCGAATACAAACCGTATGAAGAGCGTGTACATTGCCTGATCGACAGTTTCGGCACCACAATGATGATGGTCGAAGAGGTCAAGAGGGACAATCTGGGTGTGACCCTTGACTTCTGCCACATGCTGATGAAGAAGGAGAACCCGGCCTTTGCCACAGCCTGGCTGCTGGAAAGAAACAAGCTTTTCAACATGCATCTGAACGATGGGGAAGGTTCTACGGATGACGGATTGATGGTCGGAACCGTCAACCTGTGGAAAACACTGGAAGTCTTCTATTACTTGAAAAAATACGATTTCAAAGGTGCCGTCTATTTCGACACGTTCCCGAAACGGGAAGCGGCCGATTCGGAATGCGAAGCCAACATAGCGATGTGCCGCAGGATCGAGAACATGATAGATACCTACGGGCTGGAGAAAATAGGCCGGATTGTTGAAAAGAACGACGCGGTATCGGTAAGCAACATGTTTGTGGCGATGTTGAATCAAATGGCGGTAAGCCCAGGAAATGCACTGGCGGCTGAAAAGATCTGTGTTTAAAGACCTGGATCCAGGTTTTTAATAGAAGGTGCAACGGGATTGCACGAATCAACCAAGCCTAGGAGGAGGATACGATGAAAAGAAGTGTTCTAGCGGTGGTACTTACAGTGGTGATGGCGGCGTCGGTTTTTTCGGGATGCACACCAAAGCAAGGGAGTACAAGTAGTGAAAGTGCAGGGGGGGCCGGCGCTGTGCAAGAGACAGAGACAGCAGCATTCAATCCGGACGAAGAGGACGGCATTGAAATCGGAGAGTTGAGGAGCGCGTTGGGTGCTGTTCCGAAACTGGAAGGAAGCGTGAAGCTGGGGGCGGTGGCCAAGGCGTTCGAAAACGAGTACTGGCGGACATTGAAGGAAGGTTATGGCGTGTTCCAAGACAAACTGCAGGCAAACGGATACGATGTGACCATTGACGTTTCTTCCGCCCAGGGAGAAGGCGATGAACAGGGGCAATTGTCCATTGTCAAGGACATGATCAACAAGAAGTACAACGGTCTTCTGCTTTCCCCGATTTCAGACGGGAACCTGGTTCCTGGAGTCGACGATGCGAAGAAAGCCGGCATCCCGGTTGTAAACGTGAACGACGGCCTGATTGCGAATTCGGATGTGTTCGTTGGCCCGAAAGCCATCCAGAACGGCGAGTTGGCAGCGGAATGGATTTCGGAGAAGCTGGGCGGAACTGGTCAGGTTGCGATTGTGATCGGCATGCCGAAAGCGTTTGCGGCCAGACAAAGAACCGCAGGATTTGAGCAGTACATGGCGGCAAATGCAACCGGCATTGAGATTGTCGCAAAACAGAATGCCGACTGGGACCGTTCCAAGGCGAAAGACTTGGCGGATACCTGGATCAAGCAGTATCCCGACCTGAAGGCGATTTTCTGCAACAACGACACCATGGCGCTTGGGGTTGTGGAAGCGGTCAAATCCTCCGGCAAGGATATCCTGGTTGTGGGCGTGGACGGAATCGGGGAAGCGTACGATTCCATCCGGAGAGGCGAGCTGGATGCCACCATCGACTCCTTCCCGCTGTACAAATCACAGATTGCCGGCGAGGTTACCCTTCGTCTGATGGGAGGCCAGGAAATCCCCAGGGTCATCTGGACACCCCAGGCTCTCATCGATGCGACCAATGTGGAAAAACCGGCTGAAGAAATCATCGGCTGGGAAGAACCGGTTTTCGAAAATTAAAACGGCAGCATAATAGGAAACATTAGCCGAAAACGACGATGTTTTCGGCTAATGTTATATGTAAAGGGGCATGGATGATGGAAACAATGATTCGTTTTTCGAGTATAACAAAGCGATTCCCAGGAAACATGGCTTTGGACGGCGTTGATTTTGAAATCCGAAAAGGTGAAGTGCATGCCTTGTTGGGGGAAAATGGTGCCGGAAAGTCAACCTTGTTGAACATTCTACACGGAATTTACAGCCAGTACGAAGGTGAAGTTACTATTGAAAACTCCAAGATCAATTTCAAAAATGCAAATGAGGCAATCGAATTCGGCATCGCCAAGGTCCACCAGGAAGTGAATTTGGTGACGGAGCTCACAGTCGGTCAAAACATTGCATTGGGATATGAACCAAAAAAAGGTTTGCTTGTTGATTATAGAGGGATGTATCAGAAAACGGATGCGATTTTGAAGCGATTGGGGTGCAGGTTCAAAAGCAGCGACAGGATCGGCACACTCAGCACGGGTGAGATGCAGATGATCCAAATCGCAAAGGCGCTCTTCCACAACGCCAAAGTGATCTCTTTCGACGAACCCACCTCGGCGCTGACCGACAAAGAGGTCAACCGCCTGCTTGAAATCATCACCGAACTAAAATCCAACGGCATAACGGTACTCTATATCACCCACCGCTTGGATGAAGTGTTCAAGATTGCGGACCGGGCCAGCATCCTTAGGGATGGGAAATACATATGCACTCTGGACGTACAGGGCATCACCAAGGAAGTGCTGATCAACAACATGGTCGGCAGGGATGTGGCCGCGTTCGCGGTCAGGCACAAACCCCTGTGCGCCACCAAGGAAGTTGCCCTTGAGGCGGTCGGCTTAGAGTCCCAGGGTGTTTTCAAGAACATCAGCTTTAAGGTCCATCGGGGAGAAATCCTATCTTTTGCTGGCCTAGTCGGGGCCAAACGGACGGATGTCATGCGGGCCATATTCGGTGCGGACCCGATGAGTGGCGGACAGGTCAAGATCCACGGGAAGGATGTGGCAATCCGAACACCGAAGCAGGCTTTGGCCCATGGCCTCGCCCTGATTCCGGAGAACAGGAAAACACAGGGATTTGTAAAGAATTTCACCAATGCGCAGAATATGGCCTTGGCTTCAATGGACCGGTTTGCAAAAGGCATATTCGTTCATGAAGGTAAGATCAAGGAGAACTGCGACTACTACATCAAGCAGATGGACCTGCACCCGGACGACCCGGACTACCAGACGAACAGCCTGAGCGGAGGGAACGCGCAGAAGGTCATCATTGCAAAGTGGCTGACCACGAACCAGGACATCATCATCTTTGACGAGCCGACGAAGGGCATAGATGTAGGGGCGAAGGCGGAAATTTATCGTCTGATGGAAGACATGGTCGCCAACGGAAAGGCCATCATTATGGTCTCGTCAGAACTGCCGGAGGTGATCGGCATGAGCGACCGTGTCATCGTGATGTGCGAAGGGCGCATGGTCGGTGAGCTGGGCAGGGATGAACTGAGTGAAGAAAGCATTATGCATTTTGCAATGGAGGGATAACATGAAAAGCATATGGAAGAAATTCTCTAGGGAATTGGGCATCATCGTCGCCTTGGTGATTTTGATCGCTGTGTTTGGGATTTTGGAACCGTTGTACCTGACCCCTACAAACCTGATGGACATCGTAGACCAGTCTGTCATAAACGGGCTGCTGGCTGTGGGTATAACAATGGTCATCATCACCGGTGGAATCGACCTTACGGTCGGTTCGACGATGGCGGTTGTGATTGTTTGCATCGGCAACCTTCTGGTCGGAGGTCTGAATCCTGTTGCCGCCATCCTGCTGGGAGTCCTGCTGGGATTCGTATTGGGTGGGTTGAACGGATTTCTGATTGCGAAAATGCATCTGCAACCCTTCATCGCAACATTGGGAATGATGAGTGTCTACAGGGGAATCGCGTACCTGGTCACCGGTGGATGGCCGGTACTGTCCATTCCACAGAATTTCAGGACAGCCATGGATGGTGATGTTGCAGGTGTTTTCCCGAGTTCGGTTGTTATTTTGCTTCTGGCGACCTCTGTCGGATACGTCATTTTGAAGCACACGAAATTCGGAACCTATCTGTATGCCATGGGCAACAATGAAGAAGCGACCCGCTTGTCCGGCGTCAACGTTGATTTCAACAAAATCATCGCCTACGCTCTCTGCGGTGTCTCGACCGCGCTGGCGGGCATGGTTCTGTTGGCGAAACTGGGGACAGGGGAACCTACTGCGGGACAAGGATACGAATTGAATGCGATTGCGGCTGCGGCGGTGGGCGGCACAAGCCTGGCTGGTGGAAAAGGCAGCATGCTTGGCACGTTTTTCGGAGCGATTCTCTTGCAGGCGTTGAAAGTCGGTCTTGTCGTACTGGGCGTCGATACGTTCTGGCAATACATTGCGACAGGGGTCATCATCATCGTAGCGGTGTATCTTGATATTGTACAAGAGAAGATCAAAAGTTGGAAGTTCGAAAGAAAATTTGCGAGGTAGGTGCAGGAATGCCGGACGGATATGTAGCGGTAATAGGAAGTTTGAATTATGATGTCCTGATGAAGCAGGAACGGCTCCCGTTGAAAGGGGAAACCTATGTCGCCGACACTGTGTTCTACGAAGGTGGTGGGAAAGGTGCGAACCAGGCCGTGCAATGCGCAAAACTGGGCGTGCCGACCTATATGGTAGGCAAGGTCGGGAACGACAATTTTGGCGACATCCTCTTGGAGAAGCTGGAGGGGTTCGGCGTCCATACGGAGCACGTGGGAAGAAGCGACAAGGACACAGGCTTGGGTGTCGTACATGTCCTCGGGGACGGATCGGTCTATGCGTCGATCATCACAGGGGCCAACGGTGACTTTGGGCCGGAAGATCTGAAAAAGATGGAAGCGGTGGTTTCGGCAAGTCGGATTGTCGTCCTACAGTTGGAAATCCCGGTTCCTGTCGTCGAACAGGTAATCTGCATGGCCAGCAGACATGGCGTCTACAGCATCCTAAATGCGGCGCCGGCGAAAGCTATCGGCAGGGAAGCTCTCGAGAAGGTGGACTGCCTTGTGGTGAATGAATCCGAAGCGTCTTTCTATGCGGGGGAAACCATCAATGACGAGAAAACGGCCATATCCCATTTTGAGAAGCTGACAGCCCTTACCGGGGGAACGGTGATCGTAACCCTGGGGGAGAACGGGAGCCTGCTTTGCAAAGGTCAGGACCATGTTGTGGTTCCGGTGGCAAAGGTGGAGGATGTGGTTGAAACAACCGGAGCGGGGGATTCGTACATCGGTGCTTTTGCCTATGGGAAGTACATGGGAAAAACGGATGAGGAAGCCTGTCGATTTGCGGCGAAGGTGGCTGCGGTGACGGTGACCAAGGTTGGCGCTCAGGGTGCCATGCCTTTATTGGAAGAAGTTGAACTGTTTTGAGCGGTTTTGCCATAATTTAGTTTTCGACTTGAACTTGTTTCCAAAAATCATTATAATGTTCGTAAGAAAGTAAAAATGAGGTGGAATATGGTTCCGGATTTGCGAAAACAAGAATTATTGAAGCAAATCACGCAAAGCGATGTCGCTTACATCAAGGACCTGTCAGAGGAGCTTGGGATTTCGCTCTCAACGATCCGGCGTGATTTACGGGCCCTGGAGGAGGATGGCGAGATCGTCGTCATGCGCGGCGGCGCTGTCAGGATAAAAAATGGCGATTACGACGAACCGGTGGCAAGGAAGCGGCTGATCAACAGCGAAGCCAAAGAGATCATTGCAAAAAAAGCGGCCGCTCTTGTGGAGGATGGGGATTGCATCTATGTGGATTCCGGTACGACGACTGTCGCCATGCTGAAGTATCTGCCGGGGAGGAATATCACCATCGTAAGCAGCAGCACGCAGCTGATGGAAAACATGCCCATCAAAGGAGCCACGTGCATTCTGCTGGGCGGGGAAGTGCGGGACGACCTGGAATCGGTCTACGGCACGTTGACGGAAAAGATGATCATGAGCATGCATTTCGACAAAGCCTTCATCGGTGCGAACGGATACATCGAAGACGGCGCCATCTATACATATGATTTCAGGGAAGCAAGAAAGAAGGAAATCGTCAAGGATTATTCCAAGACGACGTATGTCCTGATGGATACTTCCAAGAAGAACAAATATGCGTTTTCCAAGGTGTTCGAACTCAGCGAAGGCATTCTGATCACAGAGGAAGACTAGACGATGAGGAACAGGGGCAGTTCATGCCAGACCTGTTCCTTTTGCTATGCCCATGTGCTATACTTAAGGGATGGGAAGGAGGGTATGTGATGACGAAAACATTCAAAGAAGCGGCCTGGATCCTAGGCGTGTTCCTGGTGGGGCAGATGGGGGCCACCCTGCTGCGGCCCCTTTTTCCGGTGCCGGGGGCCATGCTGGGGATGGGATTGCTGTTCCTGCTGTTTCTGACGAAGAAGGTGGAGCCCGCCCAGGTGGAAGGGGTGGGGAATTTCCTCGTGGGGAACATGGCCTTCTTCTTCGTCCCCCTGGCGGCGGGGATCATGACCCAGGGGGAGCTGCTGGGTAGGTACTGGTGGCAGCTGCTGGTGATGGTGGGGGCGAGCACCCTGCTGGTGATGGGCACCACCGCCCTGGCCGTCCAGTTCTTGGTCCGGCACCAGGCGGGGAAGGGGGCGAAGGGATGAGGGAGGCGCTGACGCAAAACCTTTATTTCGGATGGTTCCTCTCCCTGGCGGCCTACCAGGTGGGGATCCGGGCCCGGCGCCGGTGGGGGGAGCTTGCAAACCCCATGATGGTGGCGGCCCTTCTTTGCATGCTGGTCCTGCGGGTCCTGGGGGTCACCTACCAGGAGTACATGGACGGGGGCGGGCAGATGGTGGCCATGATGGTGAACCTGGCCACCGTCTCCCTGGCCATCCCCCTCCACCACAACCGGCGGCTGGTCCGCAAGCATCTGGGGCCCATCCTGCTGGGGGGGCTGGTGGCGGTGCTGACATCCTTCTTCTCCATCTGGGGACTGTCCCGGCTGCTGGGGCTGGATACGGGCATGTTCCTCTCCATCCTCCCCAAGTCCATCACCACCGCCTTCGGGGTGCCCCTTTCGGAGCAGCTGGGGGGCGTGGTGAGCATCACGGTGCTCTGCATCATCCTCACGGGGATCCTGGGGGCCGTGGCGGCGCCGGCGGTGCTTAGGCTGCTGGGGGTGGAATCGGAAATCGCCCGGGGGGTGGCCATCGGCGGCGCCTCCCATGCCCTGGGGACCTCCAAGGCCCTGGAGATGTCGGAGACCACCGGGGTCATGAGCAGCCTTTCCATGGTCCTCACGGGAATCCTGACGGTGCTGCTCCTTCCGCTCCTGCTGGGGCTGGCGGCCTGGCTGGGCTGAGATATCCGAATAATAAAATAAAAACAATACATAATGTTCGGAAAAAATATTGACGCAACTTATTTTTAACGGTAAAATAACCCTATGACATGTCCTATGGGACAAAAATGCGAATGAGGTAATGAAAATGGATGTACTGAAGAAGCGGATCGGCATCATCGGCGGCGGCCAGCTGGGAAAAATGATGATCCTGGACGCCAAAAGGCTGGGGTTCCATGTGGTGGTCCTGGACCCCACTCCGGCCTGCCCTGCACACAGCATCGCAGACAAACAGATCGTGGCTTCCTTCACGGACGGGGACGCCATGCTGGAACTGGCCGAGAAGACGGATGTGGTCACCTACGAGTTCGAGCATATCAGCGTGCAGGCCCTGAAGGAGCTGGAGTCCAGGGGATACACCGTCTATCCGGCGGTGGAGAGCCTGGAGGTCATCCAGGACAAGTTCCGGCAGAAGACGGTCCTTGCACAAGCGGGGATCCCGGTGCCTGCGTTCATGCAGATCGCGAAGCGGACGGACATCCTGGACGCCAGCAGCCTCTACGGCTACCCCATGATGCTCAAGACCTGCCTGGGGGGCTATGACGGCAAGGGGAACGCCCTGATCCGCACCGAGGACGACATGATGGACGCCTTCGACGCCCTGGGCGCGGGAAGCACCCCCCTGATGGTGGAGGCCTTCGTGCCCTTCGTGAAGGAGATTTCCGTGCTGGCCTGCAGGGGCATCGACGGGGAGATCGTGGTCTACCCCGTAGGGGAGAACGTGCACGTGGACAGCATCCTGGACACCACCCGGGTGCCGGCGGACATCTCCGACGGATGCACCGAAAAGGCCACCAAACTGGCCCATGACGTGATGGAGGTCTTCCACGGCGTGGGCATGTTCTGCGTGGAGATGTTCGTGGACGACCAGAACAACGTGCTGGTGAACGAGGTGGCCCCCAGGCCACACAACTCCGGCCACTACACCATCGAGGCCTGCCTCACCTCCCAGTTCGAGCAGCACATCCGGGCCATCACCGGACTGCCCCTGGGGGACGTGTCCCTGCGGACGCCGGTGGTCATGCGGAACCTCCTGGGAGAGCCCGGGGCGTCGGGAAGGACCCGGGTCCTGGGGCTGGAAGACGCCTACCGGAACCCCCGGGTGAAGGTCCACCTCTACGGAAAAGAGGACGTGAAGCCCTACAGGAAAATGGGGCATCTGACCGTGGTGGGCAAGACCCTGGAAGAGGCGGAAAAGGAAGCGGAAACAGCCAAAGCCTGCATAAAGATCGTGGGCGAAGCATAAGCGCATAGGAGGAAACACATGCAAGCAACAGTCGGCATCATCATGGGCAGCGACTCTGACCTGCCTGTCATGCAAGAAGCGGCCAAGATCCTGGAGGAGCTGGGGATCGGCTATGAACTGACCGTCGTATCGGCCCACCGGACCCCGGACCGGATGTACACCTACGCCAAGGAGGCGAAGGGGCGGGGCATCAAGGTGATCGTCGCCGGCGCGGGGGGAGCCGCCCACCTCCCCGGAATGGTGGCCTCCCTCACGGGACTGCCCGTCATCGGGGTGCCCGTGAAGACCAAAAGCCTTTCCGGCGTGGACTCCCTCTATTCCATCGTCCAGATGCCCCCGGGGATCCCGGTGGCCACGGTGGCCATCAACGGAGCCAAGAATGCCGGCCTGCTGGCCGCACAGATGCTGGGGGCCTTCCAGGAGGACGTCCATGAAAGGGTCCTGGCCTACAAGGAATCCCTCAGGACCATGGTGGAGGGGAAGGCGGAAGAACTGGAAGCCCTGGGACATGCCGACTATGTGAAAAAATATCTGGAGGAATAGACATGGAGAAGAAAGCGCTGTTGTACGAAGGCAAGGCAAAAAAGGTGTACACCACGGAGGATCCGGAACTGCTGGTCGTTTCCTACAAGGATGACGCCACCGCCTTCAACGGGGTGAAGAAGGGTACCATCGAAGCCAAGGGAAGCGTCAACAACCGTGTTTCCAACCACCTCATGGGCCTCCTGACCAAGGAGGGGATCAAGACCCACCTGGTGGAGGAGCTCAACGACCGGGAGACCGTGGTCCGCAAGGTAAGCATCATCCCCCTGGAAGTCATCGTGCGCAACATAGCGGCAGGCAGCCTGAGCAAGCGGCTGGGCCTTCCCGAAGGGACCCCCATGAAGCACACCGTACTGGAGTACTGCTACAAGGACGACGCCCTGGGAGACCCCATGATCAACGACTACCACATCTTCGCCCTGGAGCTGGCCACCCGGGAAGAGCTGGACAAGATCGCGGCAATGTCCTTCAAGGTGAACGAGGTGCTTTCGGAGTACCTCAAGACGGTGAACATCGCCCTGATCGACTTCAAGATCGAATTCGGCAGGACCTCCGATGGGGAAATCATCCTGGCGGACGAGATCTCACCCGACACCTGCAGGTTCTGGGATACGGTGACACAGGAGAAACTGGACAAGGACCGGTTCCGCAGGGACCTGGGGAACGTGGAAGGCGCATACCAGGAAGTCATGAAACGGCTTCTGGGCGTATAGGAGGAAAAGATGTTTGACGACAAATTGCAGGAAGAATGCGGCGTTTTCGGAATCTACACCAACAGGGAATCCCAGGTGGACACCGCCCGGATGGCCTACTACGGGCTTTTCTCCCTTCAGCACAGGGGACAGGAGAGCGCGGGGATTGCGGTGAACAACAGCGGCACCATCCTTTACCGGAAGGAAATGGGGATGGTGAACGAAATCTTCGACGACGTGATCCTGGACTACCTGAAGGGCCATTCGGCCATCGGCCATGTACGTTACTCCACTTCCGGGGACAGCCTGGCGGAGAACGCCCAGCCCCTGGTCATCAAGTACACCAAGGGCCACATGGCCCTGGCCCACAACGGGAACCTGACCAACGCCAAGCGCCTGCGGGCGGAGTTGGAGGCCCAGGGGACCATCTTCCAGACCACCACCGACTCCGAGGTCATCGCGGCCCTCCTGTCCCGTGCCCGGATCCGGCACAGGAACATCGAGGAGTCCCTGGAGGAGGTCATGGGCGTGATCCGGGGGGCCTACGCCCTCCTGGTCATGACCCCCAAGAAGCTGATCGCGGCCCGGGACCCCCTGGGCATGCGTCCCCTGGTCATGGGCATCAAGGACGGCAACTACGTCTTCTCCTCCGAGTCCTGCGCCTTCGACACCCTGGGTGTGAAGCTGGTCCGGGACGTGGAGCCTGGCGAGATCATCATCATCGACGAGAACGGCATGCGCAGCATGCACGTGGAGGGCGCATCCAAGCGGTCCGCCCTGTGTGTCTTCGAATACATCTATTTCGCCCGTCCGGACAGCGTGATCGAGGGGCTGGAGGTCTACAAGGCCCGCTACCGTGCGGGAGAGGCCCTGGCCAAGGAGCATCCGGTGGAGGCGGACGTGGTCATCGGCGTTCCCGACTCGGGACTGGCGGCGGCCCACGGCTATTCCGTGGCCTCGGGCATCCCCCAGGCCGGAGGCTTCATGAAGAACCGTTACGTGGGCAGGACCTTCATCCAGCCCAACCAGGTCCAGCGGGAGCTGGGGGTCCACCTGAAGCTGAACCCCATCCGCTCCATCGTGGAGGGGAAACGGGTGGTCATGATCGACGACTCCATCGTCCGGGGAACCACCAGCAGGCACATCGTGAACCTGCTGCGGGAAGCGGGGGCTACGGAGGTCCATGTGCGGATCAGCTCCCCGCCGGTGAAATATTCCTGCTACTTCGGCATCGACACGCCGGAGCGCAAGAACCTGGTGGCCAGCAACCACTCCATCGACGAGATCCGTGAGATGATCTGCGCCGACAGCTTGGGCTACATCAGCAGGGAAAGCCTGCTGGAAACCTGCAAGGAAGCCAAACTGCAGTTCTGCACGGCGTGCTTCAGCGGGGACTATCCAGTCAAGATCGAAGACGAGGAGGCAAGGGGATGTCAATAAGCTACAAGGAAGCCGGCGTGGACGTGGAAGCCGGATACAAAGCGGTAGAACTGATGAAGGACCATGTGCGTTCCACCTTCCGTGAAGAGGTGGCCACAGACATCGGAGGCTTCGGAGGCCTGTTCTCCCTGGCCAAGCACAAGATGGAGGAGCCCATCCTAGTTTCCGGCACCGACGGGGTGGGGACCAAGCTGAAGGTGGCCTTTGTCTTGGACAGGCACGACACCATCGGCATCGACGCCGTGGCCATGTGCGTCAACGACATCATCTGCGCGGGAGCCGAACCCCTCTTCTTCCTGGACTACATCGCCTGCGGCAAGAACGTGCCCGAGAAGATCGCCACCATCGTGGGGGGGATTGCGGAAGGCTGCCGCCAGTCCGGGGCCGCCCTCATCGGCGGGGAGACCGCCGAGATGCCGGGCTTTTATCCGGAGGACGAGTACGACCTGGCGGGATTCTCCGTGGGCATCGTGGACAAGAAGGACGTCATCGACGGCTCCAGGGTGCAGGCCGGCGACGTGCTGCTGGGCCTGCCCTCCTCGGGCATCCACAGCAACGGCTACTCCCTGGTGCGCAAGCTCTTCGACATCAACGCGGAGAACCTTTCGGCCTACAACGAGGCCCTGGGCGCCACCCTGGGGGACGCCCTCCTGGAGCCCACCCGGATCTACGTGAAGACCATCCAGGCCCTGAAGGAAGCCGACGTTGACATCAAGGCCCTCAGCCATGTCACCGGCGGCGGCTTCATCGAGAACATCCCCCGGATGCTCCCGGAAGGGGCCATGGCCTCCATCCAGCTGGGAAGCTGGCCCGTGCTGCCTGTTTTCCAGGTGATGCAGGGGCTGGGGGACATCCCCCAGAGGGACATGTACAACACCTTCAACATGGGCATCGGCATGGTGGCCGCCATGACTGCGGAAGAGGCCGAAAAGGCCATCCGGGTCCTGGAAGCCAGAGGCGAGAAGGCCTATGTCATCGGCCAGGTGAGGGAAGGCGCAGAGGGAGTGGAGCTATGCTGAAGATCGGCGTGCTGGTGTCCGGCGGGGGAACCAACCTCCAGGCCATCATCGACCGGATCAAGGAAGGGAAGCTGACCGGGGTGGAGATCGCCACGGTGGTCAGCAACCGGAAGAACGCCCATGCCCTGGCCCGGGCGGAGAAGGAAGGCATCGACGCCGCCTGGATCAGCCCCCGGCAGTTCGAATCGGCGGAAGCGTTCAACCAGGCGCTGGCCCGGCATTTCCAGGACAAGGGCGTGGACCTGGTGGTCATGGCCGGCTACCTGGTGGTGCTGGGACCGGCGTTCGTCCGGGCCTTCGAGGGCAGGATCATCAACATCCACCCCTCGCTGATCCCCTCTTTTTGCGGAGAGGGCTACTACGGGCTGAAGGTCCATGAGGCCGCCCTGGCCCGGGGGGTGAAGGTCACCGGCGCCACCGTCCATCTCGTGGACGAAGGCACGGATACGGGCCCCATCCTGCTGCAGAAGGCGGTGGAGGTCCTTCCCCAGGACACCCCGGAAACCCTGCAGCGCAGGGTCATGGAAGAAGCGGAATGGGTGATTCTGCCCCAGGCCATCCAAATGATTGCAAACAGGAAAGGGTAGGAGCATGGATAAATTGAAGGTATTGGTGGTGGGCAGCGGCGGCAGGGAGCACGCCATCGTATGGAAGCTGGCCCAGAGCCCCCGGGTGGAGAAGATCTACTGCGCCCCGGGCAACGCGGGCATCGCGGCCCTGGCCCAGTGTGTGCCGGTGAAGGCCACGGAGATCGAAAAGGTACGGGACTTCGCCCTTGCGGAGGGCATCGACCTGACCATCATCGGCATGGACGACCCCCTCATGCTGGGGATTGTGGACCTGTTCCAGGAAGCGGGGCTGAAGGTCTTCGGACCCCGGCAGGATGCGGCGGTCCTGGAGGGAAGCAAGGTCTTCGCCAAGGAGCTGATGAAGAAGTACGACATCCCCACGGCGGCCTACGAGGTCTTCGACGAGCCCGGGGCGGCCCGGGCCTATCTGGAAGGCTGCACCTATCCGGTGGTCCTGAAGGCGGACGGACTGGCCCTGGGCAAGGGCGTGCTGATCTGCAACACCCGGGAGGAAGCCCTGGAAGGGGTGGACGAGATCATGGTGGACCTGAAGTACGGCAGCGCCGGCCGCCGGATGGTGGTGGAGGAGTTCATGACCGGGCCGGAGGTGTCCGTCCTCTCCTTCTGCGACGGGAAGACCTGCCTCCCCATGGTCAGCGCCCAGGACCACAAGCGGGCCTTGGACAACGACCAGGGACTGAACACGGGGGGCATGGGAACCTTCTCCCCCAGCAAATACTACACCGAGGAAATCCACCGGGAGTGCGTAAAGACCATGTTCGAGCCCACCCTTGCGGCCATGGCCGCCGAGGGAAGGCCCTTCACGGGGATCATCTTCTTCGGCCTGATGCTGACCCCCAACGGTCCCCGGGTGCTGGAATACAACGCCCGTTTCGGGGACCCGGAAGCCCAGGTGGTACTGCCCCGTTTGAAGAACGACCTGGTGGACGTGGTGGAGGCCGCCATCGAGGGACGGCTTTCCGAAATCACCCTGGAATGGGACGAGCGCTCCACGGTCTGCGTGGTCCTGGCTTCCGGAGGCTACCCGGTGGCCTACAGGAAGGGCTATCCCATCCAAGGGCTGGAGGAGGCCGCAGGGACCCCGGACATCCTGGTGTTCCATGCGGGCACGGAGCTCGTGGATGGCCGGGTGGCCACCAGCGGCGGACGGGTCCTGGGGATCACCGCCTTCGGCAAGGACATGGAGGAGGCCAGGAGCAGGGCCTACGCCATGGTGGAGAAGGTGGATTTCACGGACAAGCATTTCCGCAGGGACATCGGCATCAAATAGCGTTTACTTTTCCCCCTTTTTGTATTATCCTTAGGATACATAAGATTTGACAAGAGGGAAGGAGCATGCGTATGTATTGTGAAGAATGTGGAGCACCCAATCCGGACGAAGCCCTGTTTTGCGCCAACTGCGGAACCAAATTCGTGAAAGCGGAAGGAGGCGGCCAGGAGCCGGTGGAGGCACCCAAGCCCCAGGCCGCCAGCCAGCAGGTTCCGCCTCCGGTCCCGCCACCCCAGCCCTGGCAGCAGACGGCACCGCCCCCGGTGGCGCCGCCCCAACCCCGGCAGGAGTTCCAGGGTCCGTCAGGGGGTCCCGGCCCCGGACAGTACGGGGGACCGGACCTGAACGCCCCCATGGGGGTGGGGTCCTGGCTGGCCGTCTATCTGCTGATGGCGGTGCCCATCCTGAACATCGTCCTGATCTTCAAGTGGGCCTTCGGCAACAACGTGAACAGGAACAAGAAGAACTTCGCCATCGCGGCCCTGATCCTCTTCCTGATCTCCCTGGTGCTGTCCATCCTCTTCTTCATCTTCTTTGGAGAGTTCTTCTACAGGAACATGGGCGGCGCCTATTATTGACCGGCTGGAGCCGAAAACCGGCAGGGAGAGGGTAGGGATGCATGGCTGAAATCATCAAGCGATCCAATCATTTGCGTCAAGACATCAACCGGACCAAGAAGGAGCTGGCCGCGGGCGTTTTAGCCACGGCCATTTCCCTCCTGCTCCTGGAGGTCAGCCAGGGGTTTTCCATCTACATCGGCATCGCCGCCCTACTGCATATGGTAAGGCTGATCAACGACCTGGAGATCCTGCAGTTCGGCCTGAAGGGGGAGAACGAAGTGCTTTCCCTCCTGGAGAAGCTGCCCAGGAACTACAAGGTGTTCAGTGACATCCACATCGTGGACGGCAGCAAGTCCAGCCAGATCGATTTTGTCATCGTGGGCTTCAACGGGCTGTTCATCATGGAAACGAAACACATCAAGGGGACAATCACCGGCAGGGAAGAAGACAACTACCTCCAGAAGGTGAAGATCGGAAAGAACGGGGAACGCTACACCAAGCGGATCTTCAACCCGCTGAAGCAGATCCAGGGGCACAAGAAGGGCATGGACCTGTTCCTGGAGCGCTCCGGAATCCACCAGGAGGCCGTCCCCATGCTGTTCTTTTCCAGCGACTGCATCATGCACGTGAAGTCCAAGAGGGTCAAGGTCATCACGGAGCCGGTCCAGGTCATCGACTACATCAAACGGTACCGGAGGGAGGATGTGCATCTCTCCTCCAGCATCCAGGAGCATGTGGTGGAGGCATTGGAGAGGCTTTAGGAATGGAGCCGTCCCCCACCCGCCCATAGAGGCGGGCGGGGGACGGCTTTTTGCATCCTTGGGGACAGGTTGGCCCAAGCGGGCTTTGACCTTTGTTGACGGTATGGTATAATGGAGTTGGACGAAGAACCACAATCCATGTTCAGCGAGGTGTCGACATGAAGAGGGAGTTTATGATCAAGGATTTGCATATGGAAATCAACAAGCTGTACAGACAGCTGGGGAAGGAATTCTACGAGCAGACCCAGCTGGGAGAAGAGGACCGGAAGGTTTTGGATAAAAGGTGCCGTCAGATCGCAAAGCGGATCCTGAAGCTGGAACGCCTGAAATATGCGGACATCATCCTGGAGCCGGTGACGGAACCGGAGGAGGCGCTTGTGCAGGAGACCACCGAGGAGGGGATCCCCCTGTACCGTTTCTGCAAGCACTGCAATCTGGGCAACCCTGTGGGCGCGCAGCGCTGCAAGAGGTGCGGCGTCCTTCTGTAAAGGAGTGTGGAAACCATGATGTGTGAAATTTGCCATAAAGAGCCTGCGACGGTCTTTTTGACACAAATCGTCAACGGCCAGAAGATCGAATTGCACCTGTGCGAGAAGTGCGCCAAGGAGCAGCAAGGGGCGCTTTTCAACAACAACCCGTCCTTCCAGAAATTCCTCAGCGGCCTGCTGGACACGGCGGCAGCCCAGAGCACGACCCACCTGCATACGGAGGAGATGTCCTGCCCCCAATGCGGCATGACCCTGGAGGAATTCAAGAAGACCAGCAAAGTCGGCTGCGCCAAATGCTATGAGGTCTTCTCCGAGGAGTTCAGTCCCATCCTGAAGCGGCTCCACGGGAACGTGGTCCATGGAGGCAAGCGTCCGGAGAAGCTGGACGCGGAGCTCCGGCTGCTGAACAGGATCGGGGAGCTGGAAAGCGAGCTCAAGATCGCCCTGATGCAGGAGGCCTACGAGGAGGCCGCCAAGCTCCGGGACCAGATCAAGGAACTGAAGAAGGGAGCGGACCTGGAATGAAATGGTATGAGGAAATCAAGAACACAGACGGCCAAGGGGTGGTCGTGTCCAGCCGTGTGCGCCTGGCCAGGAATCTGGCCAGGTACAATTTTCCCAGCCATTGCAGCGAAGGGGACGCCCGAGGGGTGATCCAGGAGATCGCCAAGGTGGTGGAGGAATCCCAGGACCTGACGGGGAAACTGCTCCGGATGGAGGAGGTCCGGCAGCTGGACAAGGTGGTCATGATGGAGAAGCACCTCATCAGCCCCCTGTTCATCAACTCCCACCTGCCGGGGGCCCTCTACGTGACCGAAGACGAGGACCTGAGCATCATGGTGAACGAGGAGGACCACCTGCGGATCCAGTCCATGATGGCCGGGGACCATCTCCAGAAGGCCCTGGAGAAGGCCGACGCCCTGGACAGCATCCTGGAGGAGCACCTGATGTACGCCTTCAATTCCCAGCTGGGCTACCTCACCTCCTGTCCCACCAACGTGGGCACGGGGATGCGGGCCTCCTACATGGTCCATGTCCCCGCCCTGGAGAGCACCGGCCAGTTCCAGTACATCCTGGAGGCCATCGGCAAGTTCGGCCTGACGGTCCGGGGCATCTATGGGGAGAGTTCCGACGCCCTGGGAAGCATGTTCCAGATCTCCAACCAGGTCACCCTGGGGATTTCAGAACAGGAGATCCTGGACAACCTATCCGCCGTCACCCGGCAGATCGTGAAGCAGGAGCTGGTGGTCCGGGAACAGCTGCTGAAGGAAAAATATTCGGAACTGGAGGATGCGGTCTTCCGCTCCTACGGTCTGATGCGGTACGCCCGGGTCCTCACCGCCAAAGAGGCGATGACCCTGCTCTCCGACCTGAAATTGGGGATCGAGCTGGGCGTGCTCAAAACGAAACAAGCCATGACCATGAACATCTACACGCTTATGATGTCCATACAGCCCGCCAGCCTGCAGAAGATGGAAAGCAGGTCCATGTCCGTCCAGGAGAGGGACATGGCCAGAGCGGAATACATCAGGAAAAATCTACCGGAAATCATAGGAGGATAAACATATGATGGGACGATTCACGGAAAAAGCCCAGAATGCGATCAATTACGCCAAGGGGATCGCCGAGGGGTTCGGACACAACTACATCGGCACGGAACACCTGCTCCTGGGCCTGCTCCGGGAGGAGGAGGGCATCGCCTCGGAAGTCCTCTACAGTCTGGGCATCAGCTACGGCCTCATCGAGGAGAAGGTCCGGGAGACCATGGACACCGAACCGGTCCAGGTCCAGGAGCCCGAAGGATTCACCCCCAGGGTGAAGAAGATCCTGGAGATGAGCCTCCGGGAGGCCCTGCGGATGAACACCAACCTGGTGGGGACGGAACACATCCTCATCGCCCTGCTCCGGGAGTCCGACTCCATGGCCGCCCGGCTTCTGGACGTGGTGGGGGCCTCCCGCCAGCGGATCTACAACGAGATCCTCCGGGTCATGGGCCAGGAGGGAAGGAGCCCCAAACTGAAGCCCAACGAGAAGGAGGAGGCGGCTTCGGCCACCCCCACCCTGGACCAGTTCAGCCGGGACCTGACGAAGCTTGCCAGGGACGGGAAGTTCGACCCCATCATCGGCAGGGACAATGAGATCCAGCGGATCATCCAGATCCTGTCCAGAAGGACGAAGAACAACCCCTGCCTCATCGGGGAAGCCGGGGTCGGCAAGACGGCCATCACCGAGGGCCTGGCCCAGAGGATCGTGGAAGGGAACATCCCCGAGACCCTGAAGGACAAGCGGGTGGTGGCCCTGGACCTGGCCTCCATGGTGGCCGGTTCCAAGTACCGGGGGGAATTCGAGGAACGGATCAAGAAGGCCCTGGGGGAAATCACCGAAGCCGGCAACATCCTGCTGTTCATCGACGAGATCCACACCATCGTGGGCGCAGGAGCGGCGGAAGGGGCCATCGACGCATCCAACATCCTGAAGCCCTCCCTGGCCCGGGGGGACCTGCAGCTCATCGGCGCAACCACATTGGACGAGTACAGGAAGCACATAGAGAAGGACCCGGCCCTGGAACGCAGGTTCCAGCCCGTGAAGGTGGACGAACCCAGCGAGGAGGAGGCCATCGAGATCCTCCGGGGCCTGCGCTCCATGTACGAGAACCACCACCAGGTCTCCATCACCGATGCGGCGGTGGAGGCTGCGGTCAAGCTCTCCAACCGCTACATCACCGACCGTTTCCTGCCGGACAAGGCCATCGACGTCATCGACGAGGCCTGCTCCAAGGTGCGGTTGAGCACCTACACGGCCCCCACGGACATCAAGGAGCTGGAGAAGAAAGTGGCGGAAATGGAAAGCCTGAAGGAGGAGGCCATCCGGGAGGAGGCCTACGAGAAGGCGGGCCAGATCAAGGCGGAGCAGGCCCAGGTCCAGGAGGAGCTGACCAAGGCCAAGCATGCCTGGGAGGCCAGGAACGCCATGGCCAGCCAGGTGGTGGACGAGGACGAGGTGGCCGGCATCATCGCCGGCTGGACCAACATCCCCATCAAGAAGCTGACGGAGGAGGAGGGGGAACGCCTGAAGAAGCTGGAGGACGTCCTCCACCAGCGGGTCGTGGGCCAGGAAGAGCCTGTGGCCGCCGTGGCCAAGGCCATCCGCAGGGGCCGGGTGGGCCTGAAGGACCCCAAACGCCCCATCGGCTCCTTCCTGTTCCTGGGCCCCACCGGGGTGGGAAAGACCGAGCTGACCAAAGCCCTGGCCGAGGCCCTCTTCGGGGACGAGGTGGCCCTGATCCGTCTGGACATGTCCGAATACATGGAGAAGCACACCGTCTCCAAGCTCATCGGCTCCCCCCCGGGATATGTGGGCTATGAGGAGGGGGGGCAGCTCAGCGAGAAGATCCGCAGGAAGCCCTACTCCGTCGTACTCTTCGACGAGGTGGAGAAGGCCCACCCGGACGTGTTCAACATCCTCCTCCAGGTCCTGGACGACGGCCACATCACCGACTCCCAGGGGCGGAAGATCGACTTCAAGAACACGGTCATCATCATGACCTCCAACATCGGCGCCCGGAGCATCGTGGCACCCAAGCGGCTGGGCTTCGCCTCCGAGGTGGACGCCAAAGGCAGCTACGACGACATGAAGAAGAACGTCATGGGCGAGGTGAAGAAGCTCTTCAAGCCGGAGTTCCTGAACCGGATCGACGAGGTCATCGTCTTCCATCCCCTCACCAAGGAGCACATCCGCGACATCGTGGGCATCCTGTTCGGCCAGCTGGCCAAGCGCATGAAGAAGAGCCTGAAGATCGACATCAGCATCACCGAAGCCGCCAAAGACTATCTGGTGGCCGAAGGCTACGAGGAGGTCTACGGGGCCAGGCCCCTGAAGCGGGCCATCCAATCCAAGGTGGAGGACAGGCTGGCGGAACAGATCCTGGACGGGGTCATCAAGGAGAACGACCAGGTGGCCATCGACTACAACGGACAGGAGCTCACCTTCATCACCACCATAACCCGATAATTTGACCTGGATTTCCAGGGGGAAATGGGGTATAATCGAGAGTACATATTTCCAACAAAATCAAATGGGAGGTTTAGAAATGGCTGGTCAGAACGAAATCATCAGCGTTGACGACAAGGGCGCCCTGCACTTCGGGAACCATGACGCGGTGGAGAAGCAGAAGCTCGAGGGCTTCGAAATCCAAGGGGACCTGTACAAGGTGAAGACCCACAACCAGGTGACGCGGCTGGAGAAGAACGGACGCCTGCTGTACGAATCCGTCCCCGGAACCACTGTCGGGGATTTCATCCTCACGGAAGACGGGGTTCGTTTTACGGTCCAGGGCAGCGCGGAGGATGCGCAGATCACATTGGAGCTGGACGCGGACCAGGAATTCGAGGTCTGGGCCAACGGTGTGGATCTTGGAAGCGCCAAATCCAACCTGGCCGGCAAGGTCAACATCAGCGTGGATTTTGAAAGCGGCCTGCAAACCATAGAAATCAAGAAGCTGTAGGAAACCAGGAAGAAAAAGGGAAAACCGTCGTGCAAAGCGACGGTTTTTTCGGCGGTGGAGCCGGAAGGAGGAGCGCGTGGCCAAGAGCAAAATCATCTATGTATGCCAGGAGTGCGGATACAGCACCCCCAAATGGCTGGGCCGCTGCCCGGAGTGCGGCACCTACAGCAGCCTGGTGGAGGAGCCGGTGAAGGCCCCCCCCAAGGCGGTCCAAAGCGCCCGGCCGGGCATGGGGGGGGAGCACAGGCCCGCGGCCTTGAAGGACATCTCCATCCAGGAGAGCCACAGGAAGCACACGGGGATCCTGGAACTGGACCGGGTCCTGGGAGGCGGCATCGTGGAAGGGTCCCTTGTCCTGGTGGGCGGGGACCCAGGCATCGGGAAGTCCACCCTGCTGCTGCAGATGTGCCTGCATCTGGCGGATGCGGGGGTCAAGGTCCTCTACGTCACCGGAGAGGAGTCCCTCCACCAGATCAAGCTGCGGGCGAACCGGCTGGGAGGACACCAGGGGCTGATGGAGGTCTACGCCCAGACGGAGGTGGACCGGATAGAGGAAAGCATCCTGGAGACGTCCCCGGACATCGTGGTCATCGACTCCATCCAGACCCTCTACGCCGACGACATCGGCTCCGCACCGGGGAGCGTCTCCCAGGTGCGGGAGTCCACCGCCAGGCTCATGCGCCTGGCCAAATCCAAGCGGCACGCCATCTTCATCGTAGGCCATGTGACCAAGGAAGGGGCCATCGCAGGTCCCCGGGTCCTGGAACACATGGTGGACACGGTCCTCTATTTTGAAGGGGAGCGGACCATCTCCTACCGGATCCTGCGGGCGGTGAAGAACCGGTACGGGTCCACCAACGAGATCGGGGTCTTCGAGATGGGCAGCCAGGGGCTGGTGGAGGTCCCCAACCCCTCCGAATACATGCTCAACGGCAGGCCCATGGGGGAGGCGGGTTCCGTGGTCAGCTGCTGCATGGAGGGGACCAGGCCCCTCCTGGTGGAGGTCCAGGCCTTGCTGTCCCGTTCCAATTTCCAGATGCCCCGGCGGACCGTCAGCGGCATGGACATGGGACGGGCCAACCTGCTCCTGGCGGTGCTGGAGAAGAAGCTGCGGATGAACACGGGGGAACAGGACGTCTACCTGAACGTGGCCGGCGGCATCCGGGTCCTGGAGCCGGCCCTGGACCTGGGGATCGTGGCAGCGGTCCTGTCCAGCTTCCGGAACCAGGCGGTGGACGAGAAGACCGTGTTCATGGGGGAAGTGGGGCTCACCGGAGAGGTCCGGGGCGTCACCCATTGTCCCCAAAGGGTCCGGGAGGCGGCGAAGCTGGGGTTCCAGCGCTGCATCCTCCCCAAGGCCAACCTGGCGGCCTGCCGGGACATCCCCGGTGTGGCTTGCCACGGGGTGGAAAGCGTGCGGGAACTGCAAGGGCTGCTCTAACAAAAAAAGGAGGTGGACCATGCAAGACACCATCGTAACAGTCCGGATCAAGGGCGTCAATTGCCATTGCATCCGGGGGAGGGAGAACATCCTGGTGGACACCGGGTATCCGGGGAGCCTCCCTGCGCTGGAGGAGGGGATGCTGGAGGCAGGCATCCGTCTGGAGAGCATCGCCACCATCGTCCTGACCCACGGCCACTGGGACCACTATGGCAGCCTGCGGGAACTGAAGATGAGGACCCGGGCCCAGGCGGTGGCCCACCAGAAGGACGTGGACCAGATCCAGGAAGGCCGCAACGGCCCCCTGCGCCCCTACGGGATTCCAGGGCGGGCGGCGAAGCTCCTGGGCAGGAAGCAGCCCATGCAACCGTCGGAGATGGCCGGCGTGGAGTATGCCATCGAGGGGGAGGTCTCCCTGGAACCCTTCGGGGTGGAGGGGAAGATCCTGGAGACCCCGGGGCATACGGCCGGCTCCATCTCCCTTTTGCTGGAGTCAGGGGACCTGCTGGTGGGGGATAGCCTGATGGGCGTGCTTCCCTGGCGGAAGTGCCACATGCCTCTTTTCGTGGACGAGCCGGAAAGCCAGCTGGAGACCATCCTAAAGATCGCTTCCCTGGACTTCCAGCGGATCCACATGGGCCACGGGGGCATGGTCAGCCGTCAGGAGTTCTACCGTTTCTACGAGAGGGTGAAGAGAAGGTTTTTATGAGGAAAATTCTTGTTTTGGAGGATCAGGAGGTCATCAACACCCGTCTTAGGGAGGTCCTGATGGAGATCGACACGGTATCCCAGGTGGACGGGGTCCGGAGCCTGGGGGAGGCGTATGAGAAGATCCGGAAGGAAGGGTACAGCCTTTTTTTCGTGGACATCGACCTGCCGGACGGCTCCGGCTACGATTTCATCCGGAGCCTCCGGGAGATGGATGCCTACCGGTGGACCTGGGTGGTGGTCATGACCGCCCTTTGCGAAAGCGACGAACAGATCCTGGAGGCGTTCAACCGGTACGGGTGCACCCGGTATTTCCGGAAGCCCTTCCGGCCGGAGGAAGCCAGGGAGACGGCGCGGACGCTGCTGGGGATGGAGGTGGTGCGGTCGAAGAAGCCCCTGCTCAGGATCGTGAGGAAGAACATGGAACGCTATTTCAACCAGGAGGACATCGTCTATGTGGAGACCAACAACAAGAACACCTGGATCCATATGGTGGGCCAGTCCTACAACATAGGCCGGTTCTCCCTGACCAAGATCGGGAAGGAGCTGGACGGGCACCATTTCCAGCGGATCCACCGGTCGTTCATCGTCAACACCCGCTTCGTGGAGAGCGTCACCAGGACCCACCAGGGGACCCAGGTGGTCATGGAAGGCTGCAAGGAGGAGATTCCCGTGGGGAGCATGTACAAGGCGCCGGTCCGGTCGGGGAGGACTCCATGAGGAGGCGGGAAGGGGCCATGCTGGCCTCCTCCGTCCTCTTCCTGATGGCCACCGCATGGGTGGCCGTCGTCCTGCTGGACGCGTGGATGGAGCTGCAGGGAAGGCCCACGGGGCCTGGGGCACAAGGGGTGCTTTTCGTGCTGCTGCTCCTCCCGGGGGGGCTGGTCCTGTGGGACAAGATCGGCCAACTGATGGCCCATAGGGAGATCGCCCTCTTCTTCGTCCTGGTGCGGGTGAACTTCCTGCTTTTCGTCACCCTGCTGTGGGTGCTGGAAAGCTTCTTCCGGCTGGGACCCGGGGACAAGGCGGTCCTCCACCTGCTGGCCCTGGGACTTTCCGCGGCATGCATCGCCGTGACGGTGGCGGTGAACAGGGAAATCCACCACCAGGACATGGCCGAGCGCCAGAGGAGGATCGAGGCCTCCCTGGGGCCTCTGACCCTGGAGCTGGGGCGGATGCAGCACGACCATGGGAAGCTCCTTTCCACCCTGGCCTGGCAGGAGGAGGGCGGTGATTCCCTGCTGGAGATCCTCCTGAAAGCCCAGCGGCGGGAACTGGAGAGCCGGGGTTTCGCTGTAGAGATGCCCTCCGCACCGCCGCCCCTCCCTCCCGGAATCCAGCCCTATGCGGTGGCGGTTGTCCTGGCGAACCTGGTGGAGAACGCGGGGGAGGTCCAGCGGCGGAACGGGACCGGGCAGCCCTCGGTTTCCGTGCGGCTGGAGGCGGTGGGGGAGAGCGGCTTGCGGATCAGTGCGGGGAACAAGGGCAGGACCATCGACGAGGCCCTTTTTTCCCGGATGTCGGCCCCGGGGTTCACTACCAAGGCGGACAAACAAAGACATGGATACGGGTTCTACGCCATCAAACGGATCGCCGATAGGAACGGGGGGAAGGTCCGCTGGGAGGTGGAGGGGACGCCTGGAGGAGAGGAGCGGACCTGGGTCCTGGTGGACCTGGGCGGGACGGAAGGGGGTGCGGCCCCATGCTGATCAACCATACCCATCTGGCCCACGGGCTGCTGCTGGCCTACATCGTCCACATTTTGGAGCCGGACAGGAGGGGGAAGGCCCATGCGGCCAGGCTCCTGCTGTTCCTGCTGGCCATTTTCCTGCAGGTATGGCTACTGCCACCGCCACATGCCTCCGGCCATAGCGGCTGGTACTCCATTTCCTACCGGCTCCTGATGGGACTCCTGCTCCTGCTCCTGTTCAGGAAGAGCTGGCATGGGATCCTGGTCTGTTTTGGCCTCTGGATCCTGGCGGACATTCCGGTGGACATGCTCCGGCTGAACCTGGCCCACGGGGAAGACCCCCAGACCTTCCTCCGGGTGGTCCTGTTCCACAGCTACGGGGACGGATGGCTGCCCTACCTGCTTCTGCCCCTGAAGATGATCACCGTATCAAAGATGGGGATCCTGGGGGACCTCCAGGGCAATCCTTTCCTGGAGAGGCTCTTTTCCGCCTTCAGCCTGGGGCTGCTGGCCATGGTCTTCCTATTCCGGCACGTGGTGCTCCATGTGGAGGGGATCGACCCGTTCCTGTACTACTTCTACCTGGCCTATGGGCTCTTCGGAGGCTTCTATTACGCCTCCTTCCGGTTCGTGGCCAGGAAGTACAGGAAGGACCGGATGCTGAACCGCCTGGGGCGGGAAGGGTATGCGGTGGGCCCCTTGCTGGACGTCCTGGAGAGGAGGGAAGCGGCCTACGGCAAGGCCTTCGAGGCGTTGGGCACCGCCAGGAGTTCCGGTGAGCTCCAGGAGAAAATCGGACAGCTCAAGGAGGAGAACCTGATCAATCTGCATTTTTCCGGAAGCGAGCTGCTCAACAGCATGGTCTTCCACCATTATCTCCAGTGCGAACGGCTGGGCGTCCGCCTGCATACCCGCTTCGGCATCCCCGGGCATCTGGATCCGGACCAGGAGCTGGACTTCCTGGAGGTGCTGGACGGCCTGATGGATAGCGTGCTCCGGGGCGTCCAGCGGAGGGAGGAGGGGGAAAGGCCCTCCTGGATTTCCCTGGAGGCCGGGCAGGAGCTGGGAAAGGGTCGCTGGATCGGCCTGGCCATGGACAAGCCGGAGCCGGACTTGGAGTCCTACGCCCCTTTCCAGAGGGTCCTGGCCGGGAGAGGGCTGCGCCTTCGGGTGCGGCACGAAAGGGACCGGATGGTGGTGGATGTGGCGGGGGTCCACATGGGGCAACCCCCGGGTTGACCTGCCTGCGGGGATTTCAGGACCGTACGGGGCCCGTTGGGGACACGGACCTATGCAGGAAGCTTCCCTTGGGGTATACTCAGACCAGGGAGTATTGAACAGATAGATGCGGCAAGGGCGTGTTCCGAGGGGGACATGCCCTTTTCCTCAATTTCGTTCAGTTTGCGTTAAAAGAATCAGAATCAATTGACAGTTAGGGAGAGCACAATTATAATGGGGAAAGGACAATTGCACTTTTGACAAAAAATTGAATACTCAGTCAACACTAGAAACGGCAATAACAATGACAACCGAAGGATGCGATGAAGTATGCTCCCGGCCGGCGGGGACCCTGCCGGCTCAAGGAAACGATGTTTCCGGAAATGTGGGCACTTGGAGCATATGGAGCAAGTAGTGCAACCGGCCTTTCATTAACGTATGTTTTTGAAAGGGGCTAAACACTATGAAGAGACTTGCGAAGAAGACAATGATTGGACTTTTGGCGGCGGCAATGATGTTCGGAACCGCCCCCGCGGCATATGCCATGGAAGGGGCGACCGTGGAATTGCACGGATCCCATGCAGGTGCGGACAGCACCACATTCCAGCAGGATCCCGACAACGGCGGCGTGGATGCCGGCGTCGTATGGCACTTCATCCTGAACCAGCTGAACAAGCAGGACGGCGCCACCGGCAGCATCACGGCGGTGTTCGAGAACGCAGGCACCCGGAACGTGGACGCAAGCAAGGTCCTTAACACGACCATGCACTTCCATGTGGGCACGCCTGGACACGACATCCTGCTCAGCGCGGAGGCAACGGCAAGCAATGCGGATGAAGGTTCCAAACTGGTGCTCAGCCATGTGACGGTCCAAGAAGGACAGACAGCGGAAGAGACGGCAGAAGAGACAGCGGAAGAGACAGCGGAAGAGACAACGGAAGAGACAGCAGAAGAGACAACGGAAGAGACAACGGAAGAGACAGCAGAAGAGACAGCAGAAGAGACAGCGGAAGAGACAGCAGAAGAGACAGCGGAAGAGACAGCGGAAGAGACAGCAGAAGAGACAGCGGAAGAGACAGCGGAAGGGACAGCGGAAGAGACAGCAGAAGAGACAGCGGAAGAGACAACGGAAGAGACTCCGGCTTCCGCACCGGGCAGGAAGACAAGCAAGATCACCCCTGCCACCGCCAGCAACACATCCATAGCGGATGAGGCGGAGGAAGAGGAAATCGAAATCGTTTCCGAACTCCTGCCGGAAGCGGCTCCTTCAACGGAGACACCGGAGGAAGAAGTGTCCGAGGAGGTTTCCTTCGAAGAAGACTTCACTGAAACGGTCCTTCCCCAAGCAGCACCGGCAACACCGGTGCTGGACAAGGAAGTGGCCATCGACGATACGGTGCTCCCCCAAGCGGGCGGCATCCCCATGATCTTCTTCCTGGGACTGGGTTCTGCGCTGATGACTGGCGGAGTGGCCTTGGGCAAGAGCAAAAAATCCAATTGAACTGTCAAAAGAATTGTCCTGCAACGCACAGCATGCGACTGAACATGTGAACATAAGAAAAAGGCAGCCACAAACCAAGATCCAATCCTGGTTTGTGGCTGCCTTTTTCTATTCGCACGGTGTTTCGCGGTCTGCTCACGGCCCCCTTGCGTTCACGCCAAATCCTAGAGGGAACTCTTCCGTATGATCAACCTGGGCGGGAGCTCGATGGCCACCGGCTCCCTGGAATTGTCCTTCATCCGCTCCAGCAGAAGGGTGAAGGCGGTCTTCGTCATCTCCTGGATGGGCTGGTGGACGCTGGATATCTCGAAGGACTTGGAAATCAAGGTGTCGTCGAAGCCCACCACGGCGATGTCCTTGGACAGGCCGCTCCCTTCTTCCGATTTGAGGCGGATGAACTCCAAGGCAATCACGTCATTGTTGCAAAAGATGGCGGTGAAGTCCGGTTCCGGATTGTCCGCAAGATATTCCTGGATGTTGGAACGGATGGTGAAGGGGGAGCTGTGCGCGTGGGTCAGGGGGACCAGATTCCGATCATCGAAGGGAAGCCCGTTGTTGAACAAGGCCTCCCTTCCTGGCAGGCCTGAAGAATATCGACCATGCCATGTACGAGGCGGCGGACATCGATGGAGCCAATGCCTTGAGCAAGTTCCTGCACATCACCATCCCGGCCCTGCGGCCCATCACCATGTTCCTCGTCATCACCACGACGATCCAGGCCTTCAAGCTGATCGTGCAGCCCATGGTCATGACCGGCGGCGGTCCGGACTATTCCACCATGACCATCCTGCAGTACATCTACGAGTATGGGTTCCGGCACAGGAACGTGGGTTATGTCAGCGCCATCACCCTGGTGTTCACCTTTTTCCTGGTGGTCGTGTCCATTCTCATCAAGAAAGTCCTGAAGGAGGAGTAGCCTCATGAAAAAGAAAAAAATCTCCGGTGTGCTGTTCTATCTTCTGATTGGAGGCATCTCGCTGCTTTTCCTGTTCCCGATGATATGGATGATCGCCTCCTCCTTCAAGATCGACGAGAACATCTACCGGGACATCGGAACCGTGCATGCCTTCCTGCCCAGGCTGGAGGACCTGACGCTCAAGCCCTACAGGGAGCTGCTGGGCATGTACAACATCTTTAGGAACATGTTCAACAGCCTGTTCTACGCCACGACGACGGTGGTGGTCGGGCTGCTGGTAAATTCCCTGGCAGGCTACGCCCTGGCCAAGTTCAATTTTCCCCTGAAGACCTTCATCCTGATCCTGATCATCTCCCTGATGATCGTCCCCGTGGAGGCAACCATCCTGCCCCTGTACATGGTGGTGTTCAAGTTGCGGCTGGTGAATACGGTGGTGGGCTACCTGCTGCCCTTCATCACCAACGTGATGAACATCTTCCTGTTCCGGCAGTATTTCCTGTCCTTTCCGGAGGCGCTTTCGGAAGCGGCCAGGATCGACGGACTGGGGCATTTCAGGCTTTTCTACAAGATCGTGTTCCCCATCTGCAAACCCATGTACGTGACCATCGGGATCATCACCTTCCTGGCCTCCTGGAACGACTTCCTGTGGCCGGTCATGGCCCTGTCCGACGCGAACCTGATGCCGGTGCAGGTGGCCCTGAACGCGATCTTCAGCGACACCTACAACATCTTCACCAGCCATGTGATGGCCGCGCTGACCCTGGTGACCCTGCCGGTGGTCGTCATCTACCTGTTTTTCCAGAAGCAGATCGTGGAGGGCGTTGCCAGAAGCGGCATCAAATGACCGATTGGATCAAAAGCGAGTAAAGAAAGGAAAGGACATGGAAAACCTGCTGCAACAAGCGAACGACCATATGGAAAAGGCAAGCAAGCGGACGAAAAGGCACCCCGCCTTCCATTTCACCGCACCGGCGGGGTGGATCAACGACCCCAACGGATTCAGCCACTTCAAAGGGGAATACCATCTCTACTACCAGCACAACCCCTACGGCACCCGCTGGGACCTGATGCACTGGGGGCATGCGGTCTCCAAGGACCTGGTCCGCTGGGAGCACCGTCCGGTGGCCCTGGCACCGGAAGAGGCCTACGAGAAGGACGGTTGCTTCTCGGGAAGCGCCATCGTCCGGGGGGACAAGCTCTGGATCATGTACACGGGGCATCTGGAGCCGGACAAGGGCAACCGGGATTCGTTCCGGGAAAACCAGAACGTGGCGTGGAGTGGGGACGGCATCCGGTTCGTCAAGCATGCGGGGAATCCGGTACTGGACGAAAAGGACCTTCCAGCGGGATTCCTGCCCCAGGACTTTAGGGACCCCAAGGTGTTCGAGAAGGACGGGACCTTCTACTGCGTCCTGGCGGCAAGGGATGGTGCGGAGGGCGGGAAGGTGCTCCTTTACCGTTCCGGGGACATGCTCTCTTGGGAATACCACGGAATCGCGGCGGAAGGCCCCCAGGGGTTGGAAGAGGTCTGGGAGTGCCCCGACCTGTTCTCCCTGGACGGCAGGGAGGTCCTGCTGTTGTCCGTCATCAACAACCGCACGCCGGACGGGGAGGGACGGAAAGGTTTCCTGCACCCCACCCGGTACCTGGCGGGAACGGTGGATGTGGAAGGCTGCAGCCCCGCATGGGAGAGGGAAGAGGAGCTGGACTGCGGTTTCAGCTTCTATGCGCCCCAGACCACGGTGGACGAAAAGGGGAGACGGATCATGGTGGGATGGCTGAGCCCCTGGGATGCGGACCCGGCCCTGGACCGGGAAAACGGCTGGGCCGGCATGATGTCCATCCCCCGGATCCTGTCCGTCAAGGGGAATGTGCTGCACCAAACCCCCGTGGAGACCGTGGAGACCTTGCGGAAACTGCCGGCAGTGACCTATGGGGACCTGGCCTTCAGCGGCCCCATGGAACTGGACAATGTGGAAGGGAAGCGGTACGACCTGGAGCTTTCGGTGGACCTGGGCGGTGCCCAGCGGTTCGAGATGGAGTTTAGGAAAGGTGCGGACTGCGCCACCAGCTTCGCCTACGACAAGACACAAGGAAGGTTCACCTTAGACCGCTCCAGGAACGGGGACAGCTTGCCGGCGGACACCCCGGAGAACGAATGGAGCCGGGTGCGGCACAAGGAATACAGGCTGGAAAAGGACCGGCTGCAGCTGCGGGTGCTTGTGGACGACTACAGCATCGAGGTCTTCGTGGACGACGGCAGGCTGGTGTTCTCCTCCCTCATCGCCCCCCAGGAGGACGGGGAGGGGATCCAGTTCAACAGCACCGGCGTGGCAAGGATCGAGAGGCTGGAGCACCACAGGCTGTAAACCCAGGGCTAGGCCCATGGAGAAAGGGCGTGCCGCAAACGAACCGGCACTCCCTTTTTTTGTATTGCTGGAAAGTCCTCAACGAGGGAATGCAGGGCGTGGTGCGCAGGGACGGTTCTTCCGTGCCATCCAGCTGGCGCCAGGCACTGTGACGGCGCCGTGGACAAAAGGAAGGAAATGCAAGAACAAGGCAGGCATAGCGGGTCCCCGCATCATACCTGCAATACAAAAAGCGGGTCCCGAAGGAACCCGCTTTTTGTATTGGTTAGTTTCCGGCTGGACGCAAGATGTCGAAGCCGGTGTATTTGCGCAACACTTCCGGCACGGTCACGCTGCCGTCCGCGTTCTGGTGCTGCTCCAGGATGGCAGGCAGGACACGGGAAGTGGCAAGTCCGGAAGCGTTCAGGGTGTGCAGGAACTCCGCCTTGTTCCCGCCCTTGCGCTTGAACTTCATGTTGCCCCTCCGTGCCTGGTAGTCCCCGGCGTTGGACGCGGAGCTGACCTCCTTGTAGACCTCCATGCTGCCGATCCAGACCTCGATGTCGTAGGTCTTGCGCATGGAAGCGGAGCAGTCCGCCGCCGCCAGCTTGGACAGCCGGTAATGCAGGCCCAGACCCTGGACCAGCCGCTCGGCCTTGCCCACCAGTTCTTCCAGCGCCTGGTCGGAATCCTCGGGCAGGGTGAACTGGAACATCTCCACCTTGTTGAACTGGTGGCCCCGGATCATGCCCCGCTCCTCGGAACGGTAGGACCCGGCCTCCTTCCGGTAGCAGGGGGTGTAGGCGAAATACTTCTTGGGAAGCTCCTCCTCGGTGAGGACCTCGTCCCTGTGGTAGTTGATCAGGGCCGTCTCCGCCGTGGGCAGCAGGAACTGCATGTAGCCCTTGCCCTCCTGCTCCAGCTTGAACACGTCGTCCTCGAACTTGGGGAACTGGCCGGCGGTGAAGCCGGACTCGTAGGTCAGGATGTGGGGGGGCAGGATGAAGGTGTAGCCGTCCTTCAGATGCTCCTCGATGAAATAGTTCAGCAGGGCCCACTCCAGGATGGCTCCCTTGTCCTTGTAGATCCAGAACCCGTTGCCCCCCAGCTTGGCGCCCCGGGGATAGTCGATCAGACCCAGGCTCTCCGCCAGCGCCACATGGTCCTTGGGGGCAAAATCGAAGGAAGGCTTCTCCCCGAAAACATGCAGCTCCTGGTTGTTCTCCTTGCCCCCCGGAAGCACGTCCTCGCCGGGCAGGTTGGGCAGGCGGGTTACGAACTGGTGGATCCTCTCGTCCAGCTCCCGCAGCTCCACGTCGTAGCCTGCGACCTCATCCTTGATGGAAGCCATCCGGGCCATCACTTCCGTGGTGTCCCTTCCCTCCTTCTTGTACTGGGGGATCTCCTTGGATACCTTGTTCCGCTCCGCCTTCAAGGCCTCCGCCACGGCGATGATCTCCTTCCGCCTGGAATCCCATGCGAAGAATTCCGTGAAATCCACGGCGTAGTCCCTCTTTGCCAAAGCCTCCCGGACCTGGTCCGGATTGTTCCTGATCAAATTCAAATCTAACATGAGCGCATCCTTTCGCAAGCAAATTTCCTTTTAACAATAAATATACGGCAGAAGCCGCCAAAAGTCAAGGAAGCCGTGATTCCCCCTGTTCGAACTCTGATTCACATATGATAATGTCCTATTGTAACGCAAATGATTATGTCCCACTTCCGGTCATGGTGTACAATGAACCTCATGCGACAAAATACAATACATCGAGGTGGCCGCTATCAGAAAGGTAG
>NZ_JAAEEH010000012.1 GCF_010179735.1 Anaerotalea alkaliphila | reverse complement strand
TCCGGATCACCGGCTAACATCCGCGAGTTGGTACAATCGTGAAGAACCACATTTGGAGCAACTGGAGTTCGTCTCTAGTTGCTCTTTTTTGATTGCTCCAAATGTGATACTTCACTTATGAATTATACCCCATTCCACAGAAGATTTCACCATCTCCCCTTTTCCCGGAGAAATTTCAGACTACCTTTTTTCCGGAGGCGGTAGTATAATGGTGGCAAAGGATATGTACTCACGGGCGCACGAAGGGAGTATCTTATGTACAATGCGGTGGTTTTTGATGTGGACGGTACATTGCTTGACACGGAGAAGGCGGCCCTTTCGGGACTGCAGGCGGTTCTGGAGCAGCTGCATGGGATCAAGGTCGCTGTGGAGGACCTGGGTTTCTGCATGGGGATGACAGGACAACAGGTTTTCGAGCATTTCGGTATCAAGGACTATCAAAGGAGCTATGAGGCCTGGGTGGACAGCATCCAGGCCTCCCTGGACAGGATCCGGCTTTTCGACGGGATCCGGGAGACCCTGGATTTCCTGAAGGGGGCGGACAAGAAGCTGGCCATCGTGACCTCCAAAACGCGGCGGGAGTTCGAGGAAACCATGGCGCATTTCGGGATCGTCCAGTATTTCGACACGGTGGTCTGCAGCGACGAGGTGGAACGGCCCAAGCCGGACAAGGAGCCGCTGCTGAAGGCCATCCAATTCCTGCAGGAGGAGCCGGAGAGCACCCTCTACATCGGGGACACCCTCCAGGACATCCGCTGCGCCAAGTCGGCCCAGGTGGATTTCGGCCTGGCCCTGTGGGGCGCCAACCGGGAGTTGCTGCAGCACTGCTCCACCTGGCTCTGCAATCCCACGGACATCATCTGCCTGCTGCACAACGAGTGCCTGTGAGAATCGATTCAATGGAAAAAGCCGTTCCCCAGGAACGGCTTTTCTTATTGGAAGGTGGACCGAGGGTGATGCAGGGGGACGGTTCTCATGCATCACTCCAATTCATCATTTCTTTGAGTCGATGATGCGGAAGAACCGTCCCCCTGCATCATCCGGACCGGACGGCCTTCCAGCAGGATCCTGGCGTCCGCCACCAGGTCGGCCTCCTCCGGGTCGTGGGTGACGAAAAGGACCGTCCGGGGGTCCCGGGCCAGCAGGTTCTTGAAGTGGCCCAGCAGCTCCTCCTTCAGGCCCCGGTCCTGTCCCTTGAAGGGCTCGTCCATGACCAGGATTTCGGCGGGGTATGCGAAGGCCCGGGCCAGGGAGAGCCGCTGGCGCATGCCCCCGCTGAGCTGGGAGGGCTTGTAGCCGGCGAATTCCTCCAGCCGCACCATCTCCAGGGTCTCCATGGCCCGCTCCCGGGCCTTTTCCTTCCCGAAGGGGCCCTTCAGTACGAAGGTCATGTTCTCCAGGACCGTGGCCCAGGGGAGCAGCCGGGTCTCCTGGAAGACGTAGGAGAACCCCTTCCCCTCCACCCCGGTGACCCGCCCCCTGTCCGGGGCCTCCAGGCCGCAGATCATGTTCAGCAAGGTGGTCTTCCCGCAGCCCGAAGGCCCCAGGATGGCCAGCACCCTGCCCTCGGGGATGTCCAGGCTGAAATCCTCATACAGGGACAGCTCCCCGAAACGCTTCCACAGATGCTCCACGCGGATCATGAGGCACCCCCCTTCGCTCCCGCCGTTTTTCCCAGGGAGAGGGCCTTCTTGAACAGCACCTCGAAAAGGATGCTCAGGCCCACCACCACCAGTGTCCAGGCGAAAAGGCCCTCCGTCTCCAGGTAGATCTTGGCGTCGTGCAGGTTGGCGCCGATGGCGTGCCGGGGCCGGGAAAGGACCTCCGCGGCCACCGCCACCTTCCAGCCCAGCCCCAGTCCGTTGACCAGGGCCCCCCGCAAAAAAGGTTCCAGGGTGGGAAGGTAGATTCCGGCCAGCACGTCCCGCCGCCGGACCTTGTAGATGTGGGCCATCTCCAGAAGCTTCCGGTCCACCTGCCCCATGCCCCCCACCACCGCCGTCCAGAAGAGGGGGTAGCACATGAGGAAGGCGATGAAGACGGGGACCTGGCCGGAGGGGAACCAGAGCAGGGCCAACAGGATGAAGGACAAGACAGGTGTGGACCGGACCGCCGCCACCATGGGCCTAAATAGGGCCTCCAGGAAGCGGTTGAACCCGCAGGCCACCCCGGTGAGGGTGCCCAGGAAGGCCGCCAGGAGGAAGCCCCCCAGGACCCGGAGGATGCTGTAGGCGATGGTGGTCCAGAAGCCTGCGGTGGGCAGGAGCCGGACCAGGGTGGCCAGGGTCTGGCTGGCCGAGGGGAGCAGCAGGGGCTTCCCCATCCAGGCGGCGGCCAGCTCCCAGAGGAGGAACCAGAACAGGAGGGGGATTATCCTAGTCGGCATGGTAGAAGTCGTCCCCCGGCAGGGCTCCCCCAATGGATTTGGGCTGGATGTCCATCAGGACCCGGTAGAAGGCCTCCAGGTCCTCCCTGGCTTCCCCGGCGTCCAGATAGACGATGCTGCTCTGGGGGATGGCCGCGGCCGCCACGGCGGCGCTTCCCAGGATGTCCAGGGCTTCGATGAGGATCCCTGCCTCCTCGGGATTCGCAAGGACCCAGTCTGTGGAAGCTTCATAGTCCTGCAGGAACTGCTCCAGGACGGCGGGATATTCCTGGGAGAAAGCCTTGTCCACCACGATGCAGCCCATGGGGAGTTTGGTTCCGGTAGCTTCCTCCCAGGCCTGGTTCATGTCCAGGGCGACCCGCAGCTCCGGGTTCTTCATCAGGGCGGTGGTGGCGTGGGGCTGGGGCAGCATGGCCAGGTCCATTTCCCCGGCGGCCATGGCGGCGGCCAGCTCCTCGTGCTGGAGGGAGAAGTCCACGGTGTAGTCCTTCTCCACCCCCAGGCCTTCCAGCTCCAGAAGGTGCTGGAGGACATATTCGGGCACGGAGCCCTGGCCGCTGTAGTGCAGGTGCTTCCCGGCGATGTCCGCCAGGCTGTGGACGGTGTCGCCTTTTTCCAGGAGATGGAGGACCCCCAGGGTGTTCACGGCCACCAGCTGGATCTGGCCTTCGGTCTTGTTGTAGAGGCTGGCGGCCAGGTTGGTGGGGAGGGCCGCAATCTTGATTTCGCCGGTGACAATTTTGCCCACCAGCTCGTCCGGGGCGCCGGCCACCTGGAATTCGAAGGTCTTCCCCTCCTCTTTCGCCATCTCATCCCCCATGAGCTTGGCCATGCCCATGCCAGTGGGGCCTTTCAGGGTGCCCACCTGGACCGGGGCCTCCGGGGTTTTGGCTTGTTCCGGCGCCTGTTCCGGCGCCGCCTGCCTCGTGCATGCGGACAATCCCAGGACCAGTGCGGACAGGAACAGGTATTTCAACAGTTGCTTTCTCATTTGACGACCTCCCGATGTGTTTGCTTCCAAAATGATTCATGAACATTGTACTGGAGAACGGGGGAAATGTAAATGGGGGGAGGCTGTCAAGGGGCATTATTTGCCATTGCGCCGGAATCCCCCTTGTTCCATCCTCGGAAGACGAACAGCGGGCTCATCCGCGCCCTGGTGGACGCTGCCCAAGCCAACAAGGCTGAAGGGCCTGCAGCATTGGCAAGTCCAGCAAAAAAAGCAGCCGAGAGCATATGACATCTCTCGACTGCTTTTTCCATTAGAAGATCAGATCGTATTTCTCCAGGCGTACCTTGACCTTGCCTTCTGCAAACAGCACCATCCTGTCGGAGCCTTCCGATGGATAGACGGTTCCCGTCATGGCCTTTTCCCCTCCGTTGAGGAACGCCTCCACGGATGTCCGGTCAAGGAGGAAGCGCATGGTGACCTTTCCATTCCTGGCTTTCAGCTGTGTCCTTCTGACACCGGAGCCGGCCAGTTCTTTCCTGCTTCCCCGCAGTACGATGCCGCTCCTCCTCCGGTCGAAGATCAGGACCTCCTCTTTCACATCATAGCGGAAAACGGTTTCCTCCTCCTGGCCTGCAAAGAGCTTTACACCGAATGCCTCCGCCTCCAGGGTTTCGAACTCCACCAGCAACTCCGACACATTCCCTCGAAGGGGCTCCTGGGTCCATGTCCCGGAAAATTCGGCCTCCGCCATGTACCGGTTCCTGCGGCTGGATTCGATTTCCGGCACGGGAAGCTGGTGCAACCGTCCATCCTGCATCCACAGGATCCGGGGGAAGGTCATGGCCCCTGCCCATCCGTGCTTTTCCTCGTTGGACGGCATGTTGCGTTCCCACATCTGCATCCATGCCACCATGATCCTTCTCCCCTGGCCGTCTTCCAGCGTCTGGGGTGCATAGAAGTCGAATCCAGCATCGATCTCCTCTTCCTGCTCCAGCAGGAACCTTCCCTTCTCCAAATCCAGTGTCCCGATCCTGGCACAGGTGCTGTGGATGTTATGGTACCGTAAGGATTCGGGTTTCTTGAATTGGGGCGATACCAAGAGGATGTCCTTCCCGTCCATCCGGAAATGGTCCGGACACTCCCATACGCCCCCATTCACTTCATCCGCCGCATCCATGGTCCCCATGCATTCCCATTCCATCAGGTCCGCAGACCGGTACAGCAGGAAAACGCCTTTTTGCTCCAGGTCCTTGCTCCCCAGGATGCAGTAGTACATCCCGTTCCGCTCGAACAGCTTGGGGTCCCGGACATCCGCCTTGACCACCCCTTCCGGTATTTTTTCCTTTGGGATCACAGGATTTTGCAGGGACTTTTCGTAGCTCTTTCCGTCCCCGAAGGCCAGGCATTGCACCTGGTGGACCTTTCGGTCGTCCCCATCACCCTCCAGCTGCAACCCCGTGTACATCAGGACATGACGCCCCTCCACTTCCATGGCGGTTCCCGAGAAGCATCCGCCTCCGTCGGCATCCGTATCCGGCGCCAGCGCCACCGGCGCATGCTCCCACCGGACCAAGTCCTCGGAGGTGGCGTGGCCCCAGTGCATGGGACCCCAAACCGAACCATAGGGATGCAACTGATAGAAGAGATGGTATTTTCCCCCGTAGAAGGAAAATCCGTTGGGGTCGTTCATCCAGCCGGCTTCCGGCATCAGATGGTACCGCAACCGGTACCTTTCATTGACGTTCTGCTTGTTTTCCTGAATATGCCGATCCGCCTTTTGCAGGGGAGTTTCCATTCGCATGCACCTTCCTACCTTTGTCTATTGTTGATTGAATTCGTCGTAATAGGTCTGCTTGATCCGCAGCCATTCCGAAAGACCCATGGTCTCCAGGTCTTTCAGGTACCCGTCCCATTCCTCTGCAATCTTGCCGTTCTGGATCCATTCCGCCCTTTTTGTCATGGCGTGCTCGAACATGACCGTTTCGATGTTGGTCAGGGTCAGCTGGTCCTCCTGGGTGTAGAAGACCCGGGGATAGTTGTTGTCCATCTGCATGTCCTTCACATAGACCTCCTGGAGCAGGTCCAACCGCCATGCCGCATCGTCCGGCTTGGTGATGTGGGTTCCGTAATGGGAGTCCAGGACCGCCAGGGGACCTCCTACGAATGTCTTCTGGCGCAGCTCCCAGGGGGACGTGTCTCCCAGGGGCAGATGGCTTAGGAATGTGCCTTCCGGATTCATTTCGAAGATGTTCTTCTGTGCTTCATCCCCGTAGGTTCCCCAGTTGTTCTGGGCGGATTGCAGGGGTTCGTACAGCTTGTCGATCCACCGGGCTGTCAGCTCCAGATTCCGGTTCGCACTGGTGATGACCATCCTGCCGCGGTCCAGTCCGAAACCATTGGTGCGGGTGATGTTCTTCCATCCGGAAGGACCTTCCAGCGCCGGCAAAGCCGCATAGTCCGCCGTAATCTTCTCCGGTTCGGAGTAGTCTCCGCTGTTGAAGCCTGTCACGTTCCCCATGTCCCAGGTGGAATAGATGCCATAGAGATGATTTGCCCCCTTGGCCACAAAGGTGTTCCAGTCTTGGGTGAAAACCTCCGGATCGATCAGACCCTCCGCATACAATTGGGCAAGCCATTGGACACCTTCCTTGTACCCCTCTTGGCTCATGGTGAAGACGACCTTCCCGTCGTTGTCCACAACCGTATGGTCCCAGTTGTCCCCAAATCCGAAGGCTCCCAGCAGGGATACCAGGCTCTCGCCTCCGGAACCGTAGATGAAGGACATGGGTATCTCGTCGTTGGGGTCGCCATTGCCGTTGGCGTCCTGGGTTTTGAAGGCGCGCAGGACATCCGTCAGCTGGTCGATGGTTGTGGGCATCTCAAGTCCCAGGTTCTTCAGCCAGACTTGATTGATCCATGGAATGGCGTCGATGGAATGGATGCTTTCCTTGCCCGAACCCAGCTCCTCGATCCATGGGAAGGAATAGATGTGGCCGTCGGGTGCGGTCACGAACTTCCGGTACTCCGGATGGGCGTCATAGATGGCTTTCAGGTTGGGCATGTACTGGTCCACCAGCTCCTCCACCGGAATGATCACGCCGTCCTTGGCGTACTTCAGCAGTTCATAATCGCTCATGGCCGCATCGAAAATGGCATCCGGCAGGTCGCCGCTGGCGATGGCGAGGCTCTTCTTCTCCGCAAAGACATCCCAGGTGTAGTTGGTCCAGTCGATGTGGACGTTCGTATCTTCCTCCAGCCGCTGCCAGATCAATTTCTCGTTGGGCTCTTCCGGTGCCAGCGGGGAACTTTGGGTCAGGAACTTCAATGTGGCCTTCTCCTGCAACGGGAGGGATATGGGTGCGCCATCCGCAGTCGCATAGGCCTCGCTGGATGCACTGTTGTTTCTTCCGGAACCGCATCCCGTCATGCCGATGGACATGACGGCTGCCAAAAACAAAATCGCCGCTCTTTTCATTTTCATTCTCCTTTTATTGTCTATATTATTGGATAACAATCAGCCCTTGACGGATCCGATCATGACACCCTTCTCGAAATACTTCTGGAAAAACGGATACAGCAGGATGAGTGGTACGCTGGATATGACGATGGACGAGTACTTGATCATCTCCGCCACCTTCTTCAACTCCGCCATCGCCTGCTGGGCGCTGATCATGCCTGGCGGCACTTCGTTCTGGATCAGGATGGCCCGCAGGACCAGCTGCAGGGGATATAACGCCCTTGACTCCAGATAGATCATGGCGTCGAAGTAGGAGTTCCACTGCCCTACGAAGGCGTAGAGGGCCAGTACGGCCATGATCGGCTTGGACAGGGGCAATGCGATTTTCATGAAGTACATCCAATTGGACGCCCCGTCCAGTTCGGCCGATTCCCGCAGCTCCACAGGAAGGTTCCGCAGGAAAGTCCTTGCCAATATGATGTTCCAGGCACTGACCGCATTCGGCAGGATCAATGCCCATACGGTGTTGTACATCCCCAGATTCTTCACCAGAAGGAAGGTGGGGATCAGACCGCCTCCGAAGAACATGGTGATCAGGAGCAGCGTGGAGACCTGCTTCCTTCCCACGAAATCCATCCGTGACAAGGGATATGCCATCGTCATGGAAATCACCACCGTGACGATGGCGAAAGCGACCGAGTAGAAAAGGGACATGCCGAATCCACGGATGATGGAGCTGTTCGATAGGATCCGCACATATCCATCCAAGCGATAATCCGCCCAGTTGAGGGAAATCCCCTTGCTGTTCAGCTGGTTCGGGTCCATGAAGGAACCGATGAAGACATAGGCGACCGGAAAGAGGATGAAGACCAGGAACATGCCCAAAAGAAGGGCAAAGATGACATAGGTGAGCTTGTCGGCCAAAGACAGCCGGATGAATCGACGCAACATTTGTTTTCCTCCCTTGGTCATATGCCTTCCCCCTCATTCAATCTCTTCACGACGAAGTTGACGGAAAGCAAAAGAATCACATTGATGACCGCATTGAAGAGGCCAACGGCGGTCGAGTAGCTGTAATCGCCCATCTGCAGGCCGACCTTGTAGAGGTAGGTCGCAAGGATTTCGGATCTCGGAAGGTTGAGGCTTGTCTGCATGAGGTAGGCCTTCTCGAATCCGATGCTCATGATCCCTCCAACCGAAAGGATGAAGATGATCGCCGACACCGGACGGAGCGTCGGAAGGTCGATGTGGAAAATCCTTTGCATCACATTGGCTCCGTCCACCTTTGCCGCCTCGATCAGTTCCGGTCCTATGCCGGAAAGCGTTGCCAGGTAGATGATGGACGACCAGCCGGCCGTCTGCCAGATGCCGCTCACCACATAGACTGTCCGGAAGTAGGCGGCGTCCGTCATGAACATCGCCCTTTCCATCCCCATGGCCTCCATCAGGTTGTTTACCGGCCCCACAGGGGAAAGGAGGAGGAAAAGCATCCCCACGACAATGACGGTTGAAATGAAGTTGGGTGCGTAGACGATCAGCTGGATGTTTTTCTTCAGTCCCACATGCCGGATCTGGTTCAAGATCAGGGCCAGCACAATGGGTGCGATGAACCCGAAGACCATGCCGTAGAAGCTCAGGAGCACGGTGTTTCCAAACAGCTGGTTGAACGTCGGCAGGGTCAGGAACCGTCTGAAATATTCCAGCCCGACCCAGTCGCTTCCCATGATGCCGCGAATGGGGCTGTAGTCCTTGAATGCGATGATGATGCCGTACATGGGCACGTACTTGAACACCAGCAGCAGCAGCAGACCGGGCAACAGCATGAGGTAGAGTTGATAGTTGTTCTTCATGAATTTCCATTTCTTATGGTTCATGTCTTTTTTGTTCCTCCCTTTTTGTGCATCTTCCCTTTCGTTTGCACTATCCTTTTCATGTGCACTATCCTTTTCATGTGTTGATAATATCACTTTGCAGTGCATATGTCAACTATTATTTTTGCACATTTTGGCATTAGCACGCTATAATTTGTGCATTTATTATCAATAATGCCTTTAAAGAACATAAGAACAGCATTGTTCCCCTATGTATTGCACACAATGCGCAAAATGCACAAAATGCACTTGTCTTCCTTCCCTGCACATGCTATAATGGACGCATACGGAGGTACATGCAATGGCATCGAACAAGACAACCATATTGGACATCGCCCACGCATTGGGCATGTCGAGGAACACCGTCTCCAAGGCGCTCAAAGGTGGGGACGGGGTTTCAGACAAGACGATAGAACTCATAATCAACAAGGCTAGGGAGATGGGATACAAAGGACATATGGAACCTCTCCCTCCTTCCTCTCCTATCCCCGCCAAGGGCAGCATCGTTTTCCTGACAGGGAATTTTTCCGCCCATGCGCTCTTTTGGCCCGCAGTCGTCAAGGGCGTGGAGGGGACCGTCAGCCAGTCCGGTTTCCAGTTCACCATCAAACTGGTGCGCGAGGAAGAACTGGCCAACGGGTCCTTCCCCTCCCATTTAAACCGGGAAGATGTGGTGGGCATCATCTGCACCGAATTGTATGACCGCCGGTATATCGACCAGCTCACCGCTACGGGGATCCCCTTGGTCATGATCGATTCCGTATTCGACGTCTTCAATGAAGCCCTGCCCTACGACCTTCTCCTGATGGAGAACCAGCACAGCATCCACCGGCTTGTATCCCTTCTGCTGGAAAAGGGACACGAAAGGATCGGCTTTGCGGGCAAACCCGACCACTGCAGAAGCTTCTACGAGCGCTATATGGGCTTCAAACTGGCCTTCTTCACATCCGGGGAGCTGCCCCCGACGGCTTACAGCATCCTGCCGGAAACGGACAACTATGCTGTGGAGCGGCTCATGGGGAAACTGCAGGAAATGCCCGAATTCCCTACGGCGCTGGTATGCGCGAACGACCATATCGCCCTCAATGTCATTAAGGCCGCAAGGAACTTGGGGCTGCGGGTTCCCGAGGACCTTTCCGTCACCGGTTTCGACGACATTTCCCTGGCTACGTTGGTGGAGCCGAACCTGACCACCGTCAACATCCATCGGGTGTCCCTGGGGAAGCGGGCCGCAGAACTGCTGCTTTGGAGGATTTCCCATCCCGACCGGCCCTACGAGACCACCTATCTGGAAAACACCATCCAGTTACGCAACTCCATCCATGGAAGATGACCGCAAGGACAAAAACACACGGAAAGCCAATGCGGACGATCCACCCGCATTCCCCCGTCGAATTGAAAAGGACCGGACCCCCGGGCGTGCCACCCGGGGGTCCGGTCCTTTTTTAATCTTGTTGGTGCCAGGCACCTTTTCGTTTTCGCCCGAAGCTGCGGACTGCCTCCAAGTAGACCGGCTTTCCCTTCGGCAAAGCAAAGTACTTGTCCAAGCCATCGCATCGTATCCTGTTTTGCCTGTCGACGATGCCGATGAAACCATAGTCTTCATCAAACCTTGCCAAGGTCGCATCGCCATGGCTGTCATTGCTCAACAATATCCCTCCAACTTTCAAGAGCTTCTTTGCTGCCTGCCCCACGAATCCGGCATACTGTGAGATCAGCAAATCCGACTCTTCAATTTCCAATGGTTTGGTGAAGTCCTGCCCGAGGAAATAAATTTCGCATGCATCGGGATACTCCTTGTTTTGCCCGATGAATTCCCTGATGGCATCCATGCGTTTGAAAAAGTCGATTGCCCCCTTGCAGTTGTCGATATAGGTCACTTTGGGGATGACCATGGAAGGTGCGATGTCAATGTGGGAACCAGGATAGATTGCGGTTCGAATGTCGAATTCCTTTGCAACGGCTCCATACAAGGCTTTTCTGTTTCCTATTTTGCTTGCGTAGGTTTGGTAGGTTTCAACAATTCCGTTTTTCATGATGGGTCGATTCCTTTCCGAGGACGCTTCCCTCACATCTCCTGGAGGATCCTCTCGATCCCCTCCAGCATCCGGTCGGCGGAAAGCTCCCCCGCCACGTACTGCTGGAGCAGGATGCCGATCATGTTCAGGGAGCCCTCCGGCAGCTTCATCCAGTGCCAGCCCAGGGTCCTCCCCGCCTCGATGTGGTTCCCCACCTCCACCGCCAGGGGGCCCAGCTGTTCCCGGGTGTACGGAACATCCGAAAAAGGCGGGATGAACTTGAACTCCTCCAGCAGGATCCGCTGCCCTTCCTGGGAGCCGGCCATCCACCGGAGGAATTCCTTTGCCTCCTCCTTCACCGGGGAGTTCCTGTGGACCACCCAGTTGCTGGGGACCCCCACGGGAATGCTCCCCGGCTCCCCGTCCACCACCGGGATGGGAAGCATCCCAAGCTCCAGCTCCGGAGCCAGCTCCTGGATCTGGGTCTGGATCCAGTTCCCCTGCTGGATCATGGCACCCTCCCCTTTGGCGAAGAGCTCCAGCTGCTTGTTGTAGCCGATGGTCATGGGGTCTCCGTAGCCGTGGGCCAAGGTCAGGTCCAGCATGCGGATCCAGTTCCGCACCACCGGATCCTCCCCCAGCCGGACCTCCCCTGCCATGGCCGCCTGGACGAAGGCGTCCGGGTCCTCCCTGTTGGCCAGGGCGATGTTCATGAAGTGGGTGCCCAGGACCCACCAGACCTGGTAGCCGTTCACGAAGGGCACAATCCCCGCCGCCTCCAGCTTTTCCACCGCCGCAGCAAGGCTTTCGTAGTCCATGGGGGGCTCCAGGATCCCCGCCCGGGTGAAAAGGGCCTTGTTGTAGATGTAGCCGTAGCCCTCCAGGTTGACGGGCAGGCCGTAGACCCGCCCCTCCCCGTCCGTGACGGGGTCCGCCGCGCCGGGCAGCAGACGGTCCACCCAGGGTTCCCCGCTCAGGTCCGCAAGCTCCGGCTTCCAGTGGGAAAACTCCGCGTAGCCGCTGTTGTTGAAGATGTCCGGCTTCTCCCCGGCGGCGAACCTCCCCTTCAGGGCGGCGCCGTATTCGATCCCCGCATACGCCACCTCCACACGGATTCCCGGATGGGACGCCTGGAAGGCATGGACCAGGCGGTCCATGCCTTCCAGGATCTCCACCTTGTAGAGGAGGATGCGGATGGTCTTCGGGTGGAATTCGTTGGTGGGGGACGAATAGGGTCCGGGGGCCTCCCCCCTGCAGCCGGAGAGCGGAAGCAGGAGAAGGGAAAGGATGAGGATCAGGGAAAGGGCCGGCAACGGGCAGCCCGCAATAGGGCGTTTGCGCATGGGACAACCTCCTTGTCTTCCGGTGCCAGGCACTGTGAACATCCGTTCACAGTGCCTGGCACCGGCGTCGGTCTTTCCTACAGTATACCACGTTTTTCCTATTTCAGCGCCCCGGAGATGGTGCCCTTGATGATCTGCTTCTGGGCGATGACGTAGAAGATGACGACCGGGATGATGGCCAGGGTCAGGGCTGCCATGGCGTAGTGCCAGTCCTTGGAGTAGGCGCCGAAGAAGTACTGGGCCGCCAGAGGGATGGTCCGGACGGATTTTTCCTGGAGCACCAGGGAGGGCAGCAGGAAGTCGTTCCAGATCCAGATCCCGTTCAGGATGGCCACGGTGATGGAGATGGGCTTGATCAGGGGCAGGATGATGTGGTAGAACACCTGGAACACGTTGCAGCCGTCCATGTAGGCCGCGTTCTCCAGGTCCACCGGAATCCCCTTGACGAAGCCGTGGAACAGGAAGATGGACATGCTGGACCCGAAGCCCAGGTACATGAAGATGATGCCCATCCGGCTGTTCAGCAGGTCCAGCTTGTTGGCCCCGAAGAGGTCCACCAGGGGCAGCATCACCGCCTGGAAGGGGATCAGCATGGCCAGGACGAAGAGCATGAAGACCGCCCCGCTGATCCGGGTCTTGTTCCGCACCAGGACCCAGGCAGCCATGGAGGAAAAGAGCACCAGTCCCGCCAGGCTCACGGTGGTGATGAAGGCCGAATTGGTGAAGGCCTGGAGGAAATCCATTTTTTCCATGGCCATGGGGAAGTTCTCCAGGGCGATGGACACGGGCAGGCCGATGGTGTTGGTGAGGATGTCCTTCTTGGTCTTCACGCTGTTGGCGAAGACGATGTAGAAGGGGGAGATGTAGAGCAGGGCCAGGAGGATGCCGAAGAGCTCCAGGAGCCCCAGGCGCAGTTTTCTCTTTCTCATTACATTTCAACCTCCCTTTTTTTGGTGATGGTGACCTGGACTGCGGTGATGGCCGCCACCAGGATGAAGAAGAGCACCGCCTGGGCCTGGCCCTCCCCGAAGTTGAGCTCCTTGAAGGCCTTGGAGAAGATCTCCAGGGCCAGCAGCTCCGTGGACCGGGCGGGATCCCCTCCCGTCAGGGAGACGTTCACGTCGAACATCTTGAAGGCGTTGGAAAGGGTCATGAAGAGGCTGACCGTGAAGGCCGGAGCCACCAGGGGGAAGACGATGTTCCGGATTTTCTGCCCGGGGCCCGCCCCGTCGATGTCCGCCGCCTCCAGCAGCTCCTCGGGGATGGCCTGGATTGCCGCCACGTAGATGACCATGATGTAGCCGCCCATCTGCCAGGTGGAGACGATGGCCATGGCCAGCAGGGAGGTCTGGGTGGCTTCCAGCATGGTGAAGTCCGTCTGGAAGAGGACCGGCACGATCTTCAGGAAGACGAACTTCCAGACGTAGCCCAGGATCAGGCCCCCGATCAGGTTGGGCATGAAGAAGACGGTCCTAAGCAGGTTGGCGGAGCGCATCTTCTGGGTGACCAGGAGGGCCAGGGAGAAGCCCACGATGTTGATCAGTATGATGGAATAGGTGCCGTAGACCAGGGTGGTTCCCAGGGCCTTGAGCACCTGGACGTCCTGGAACACGTTCAGGTAGTTCTTCAGACCGATGAAGCCGACCTCCCGGCCGGGGATGGCGTTCCAGTCCGTGAAGGAATAGTAGACGCCGCTGAAAAACGGCAGGACGACCACCATGAGGAAGGCCAGCAGCGAAGGCGTCAGGAAGAGCCAGAAGACCAGGTGTTTCTTCAACTTTTTGTTCAAAACGGTTCCCTCCTAGATTGGGTTTGGTTGGTGGGGACGACTGGTACGGGGGGACGGTTCTTCCGTACCATCCCGCAAGAAATGGTACGGAAGAACCGTCCCCCCGTACCAGTCCTCTTTCTTATTTCATGTCCTGCCAGGCCTTGTCCAAGTTGGCCAGGAACTGCTCTTTGGTGATGTTGCCCTGGTAGTAGAGCTGGATGTTGTCCTTGATGGGCACGTCCAGGTAGCCTGCCGGATAGTAGGGCCACATCCAGGGGATGGTCTTCCCTGCCTTGCTGTATTCGATGATGGAGGCGGAGAGGGAATCCGCCGGCTCCAGGTCCACATTGGAGAAGGCCGGGATGAACTGGCAGTCCTCCACCAGGAACTTGGCGCCCCGGTCGCTGGAAGCGATGTAGTCCAGGAAGAGCTTGGCCGCCTCCTTCTTGGCGTCGGTGGTCTGGCTGTTCACCACCCAGTAGTTGGGTACGCCCACGGGGATGCTGCCGTCGTTCCAGGCGGTGTCGTCGGAAAGGGGGATGGGCAGGAACGCCATGTCCAGGTCGGGGTCGATCTCCTTCAGCATGCCGATGGTCCAGTTCCCCTGGTGCAGGACGGCCGTCTTCTTCATGGCGAAGTTGGCCACCTGGTCGTCATAGGAAACGGTCAGCAGGTTCCGGTAGCTGTACTGGAACAGCAGGTCGAACAGGTCCAGAAGCCCCTCGAAACGGTTGTTGCCCACGATGCTGGCCGTCCCTGCGTCCAGGCCGTCCCCGAAGGCGACGGGGTCCTCCTGCATGGCGAAGGGCACGTTCATGGTGTGTACGGCGGCGGTCCACCAGGCGCTGTCCCCCACGGAATAGGAAAGGACGGTCTCGATGCCCAGGTCGGCCTTCTTGGACTCCAGGGTGGCGAACACCTTCTCCAGGTCGGACAGGGTCCGGACGGAAGCGGCGTCGATGCCCGCCTGCTCGAACAGGTCCTTGTGGTAGATGAGACCGTATCCTTCCAGGTTGTAGGGCTGTCCGTAGACCTCCCCGTCCCGGGTGATCATGTCCAGGGTGCCGTCAAAGCTGTTCTCCACCCAGGGCTGGTCCGTCAGGGGCTCCAGGAAGTCGGCCCACAGGGCAAGCTCCGAAGGCCCCCCCACGTTGAAGATGTCCGGATGGTTCCCGGAGTTCATGCGGCTGCGCAGGGCCCCCGCGTAGTCTCCCCCGCCCCCCACGGTGTCCAGCACCACGTCGATTTGGGGATATTCCGCCTCGAAGTCCGCCACCAGGGCGTCCAACTGGTCCACGATCTCCACCTTGAACTGGAAAATTTCCAGGGTGACCTGTTCCTGGGAAGATGCCCCGTTGCCGGCGGCCGCTTCCGTGTCCGTGTCCCCCTTGCCGCAGCCTGCCTGGGAAAGGAGCAGGGCCAGCGCCAGGATGAGTGCCATCGCTTTTCTCATAATAAAATCCTCCGTTTGTCTGTTTTACTTGCTAGGACAAGTATAGACCAACGGAGGATGCCGTAAAACCGATTCCATTGACGGATGGGGTGGAAGATATTGATGAAGAACCGACCCCTGTTCCATCCATTCGGGTCAGGACCGTCCACCGGAGAAATCGGTGGGCCGCATGCCCGTCTGCTTCCGGAAGACCTTGCTGAAGTATTTGGGGTCCTCGAACCCCACCCGGGCGGCCACCTCCTTCACCGGCAGGTCCGTCCTTTCCAGCAGGTTCCGGGCCTCCGCAAGGCGGATTTCCAGGAGGTGGTCCATGACCGTGGCCCCGAAGGCCTTCTTGTAGGACCGGGCCAGGTGCTCCCGGGAGAGGTGGACTTGCCGGGCCAGAAGGTCCAGGGTCAGGGGCTCCCGGTAATGTTCCTCCAGATGCCTGCGGACCTGCTCCGCGGGGTTCTGCACCTCCCGCCTTTCCCGCCAGCAGCGGGCCAGGGATTCCAAGTCCCCCAGAAGGGCCTCCTGCACGGCCTCCAGGATCCGGCCGTAGCTTTTCCTGGTCCTGAGGGAGCGCAGGGCCTCCAGGCCTCCCGGGGGCATGGGCGGGCAGGCGCCTTCCGGGACCAGGTACTTGCGCAGGACCTGGTATTCCGAAAGCAGCTCCTCCACCATCCGCTCCGAGTAGAAGCCTTCGGCCACCCACCGGCCGAAGAGGGCCGAAAGGTCCCCGGCCATGGGTTCCGTCCTCCCCTCCCGAAGGGCTTCCTTCCAGACCTCCAGATGCTCCCGCAGGGGAGGGGTCTCCCTTGGCACAGCCTCCCGGAACCGGGCGACGGGAGCCTCCCGCCGGCAGAGGTTCCTGTGGGCCAGGGCCTCCTCCCCTTCCTTGTAGAGCCGGGGGAGGTCCTGGGGAAAAAGGCCGGTGCCGCTGAGGCCGGCCACGAAGGCCTGGTCGAAGACCCTGCCCAGGGCCTCCATGATCTCCTCCAAGGCCCCTTCCACGCCTTTTTCCTGGAGGAACACCAGCACCAGGCGGCCCTTTTGGCCCCGACCGCTGAAGACGGCCGCCTTGACCCCCCTTTTTTCCAGGATCTCCTGGGAGACGTTCCTGGCGGCGAACTGGAGGAGCTCCAGGCTGTTCCCGAACTGCCGTTGGAGATGGCCGGAGAGCTCCTGGACCTTCAGGACCCCCAGGACCAGGGGGCTGCCTGCCTGGATGCCCCAGCGGGCCTCCACGGACCGGCGTTCTGCCTGGTGGTGGAGGGGGTCCTCCAGCAAGACGAGCCATTCCTGCTCCCACTGGAGCTCCCTCCCCCGCTGGTGCTCCCGCTCCAGACGGCTGGCGGACCGGGACCGCTCCACCGCTTGGACGGCCTTGGCCAGGGCCCGGTTCAGCTGGACCTCGTCGATGGGCTTGGTGATGTAGTCCAGCCCTCCGTGGCGGAGGGTGTGCTGGATGTAGGCGAAGTCGTTGTAGCCGCTGATGACCACCACCTTGGCCTGGGGGACGCTTTCGGCCAGCCATTCCAGCAGGGCCATGCCGTCCATCCGGGGCATCTTCATGTCCGTGAGGATGATTTCGGGCTTGTGGCGCCGGACCAGCTCCACCGCCTGTTCCCCGTCCCGGGCCGTATGCACCTCCATGGGGGGGAAGGCGCTCCAGTCGATGAGCATCCGGATGGCGTCGATGACATGGGCTTCGTTGTCCACGATCAGAATCTTCATCTGCTCTCCTCCAAAAGGGGGGACACGGGCAGGTCCAGCAGGACCGAAGTGCCCCCCTCCTTTCCCGGCAGGATGGTCAGGTTGCCTTTGCCTTTGTAGTAGAACAGGAGCCGGCGGTGGACGTTGGCCAGGCCGATCCGGCCCGGGGCGCTTAGGGCGTCCGCCTCTTCCGTCTCCTTCCCGACGGACATCCGGAACATGCGGTTGAGCTCCGCCATTTTTTCCGGAGGAATCCCGGTGCCGTTGTCCTCCACCTCCACCTGGAACCTGTCCCCGGACCGGCTGCAGCGGATGCGGATCCGCCCCCCCTCCCCTTCGCTGCCGAAGCCGTGGATGAAGCAGTTCTCCAGGACGGGCTGGAGGGTGACCTTGGGGATGGGCAGGGACAGGACCCCTTCCTCCGCCTGGACCTCATGGTCGATCCGGCCTTCGAACCGGTGGTTCTGGAGTTCCAGGTAACTGCGGCAGTAGTCCAGCTCGGCCTCCAGGGGGACGATCTGGTTCTGGTTGCGCATGCTGTACTGCATCATGTTCCCCAGCTGGACGATGAGCCGGTAGACCTTCCGGTTCCCCTCCTTCAGGGCCTCGGTGCCGATGGACTGGAGGATGTTGTTCATGAAGTGGGAGTTTATCTGGGCCTGGAGGGCCTTCAGCTCGTTCCGGGTGTTCTCCAGACCCAGCCTGTACTGGAGGTGGATCTGCCGGTTGATGGAGTCCATCATCTCGTTGAAGTGGTCCTTCAGCAGGTCGAACTCATCCCCCTCCTCCCCCTTTTTCCGGACGGGGATGGTGGTCTCCAGGTTCCCCGCCCGGATCCGGGAGATGGTCCCCAGCAGCTCGCCGATGGGCCGGGAGAAGTGGTAGGAGAGCAGGACGGAGACCAGGACGATCATCAGTCCCGTCACCAGGACGTTCACCAGGGCGAACTCCACCAGCTCGTTCACCGCGGACTGGATCCGGTGGTCGGGGATCTCCTTCATCAGCAGATGCTCGATGGTCCCGTTCGCCACGGTGTCCACCACCACCAGGTTGTTTTGGCCCCCCTCCCTCCAGTGGAAGTTCCCCTTCCCCTCCTGGACGGATGCCATGGCCCGGGCAAGCAGACCTTGGTCCAGCAGGCTTCCGGTCCGCTCCCCCTTTGAGTCGTAGAGTACCCTGCCTTCGGGGAGGCTCACCCAGACCAGGGATTCCATGTCCGGGTCGAAGAGGTCAGCGCTGAGCCGCTGGAAGACGCTGGCCTTCAGGTCGATGCTGACGGTGGCCAGGATGTTCCGGGTGGGGATGTCGTAGATGTTCCGCTGGAAGGAGACCACCGGGCCCTGGGACTTGACCATGTGGGGGATGCCGTAGTCGGTGCTCTCGTGGACCGAGGTCAGCCGGGCGTCCTCCACCAGGGGGGAAAGCTGGTTCCCCGCTGCGTCCCCCCGGGCGATCATGTTCTCCTTGAAAAGGAATGCCTTCTGGTGCTCCTGCAAATGGAAATAGACCTGGAGGATGTCCGGGTCGTAGCCGTAGATCGAGTAGAGGGTCTGCAAGACGAAGAGCTCCGTGTCGTAACCGTAGGATTTCTTGGCCAGGGAGAAAATGGAGCTGTCCTTGTATTTGGTGCCGTAGATCTCCAGGGAGGCCTTGTCGATCAGGGCGAAATAGGCCTCGATGTTGCTTTTTCCGGCGTTGAGCAGCTTTTCCGTCTCGGAGATGGTGCCCGCCAGCACGGTCCTCCGGGTGTTGCCGTAGAGGAACATGGAGGAGAGCAGCACCGGGATGCCCACCGCCAGCAGCAGGGTGGCCAGCAGCCGGGCGCGGATGCTCTTGAACTTCCAACCCATGGGATGCCTCCTTTCCTGGGTGCCAGGCACCGTGAACGAACCGTGAACATCCGTTCACGGTTCGTTAATGGTGCCTGGCACCCGCGTTGCCGTTCCTGCCGCCGTCGATGAAGGACAGCCGCAGCTGGCTGGCGGCCAGCCCTCCCAGGCAGGCCAGCAGGAAGACTGGCATGGCCGCAAGGTCCGTCCTGGCCGCAATCCAGCCGAAGAGGGGCGGGAAGAAGGTCACGCCCACATAGGCGAAGGCCATCTGGTAGCCTATGATCTTGGGGGAGTGCTCCCAGCCGAAGAGCCGGGGGGTCTCGTGGATCATCCCCGGAAAGACGGGGGCATACCCGAGGCCCATGAGGACGAAGCTTCCCATGAGGAGGACCGGGGGGAGGGGCAGCAGAAGCGCCGCCGCCCCCAGGATGGCCACGGCCTGCCCCGCCCGGACCAGCCTCCTGCTGGAGACCTGGAAGGTGAGGAAGCCGGTGAGGAACCGGCCCAGCATGATGCCCCCGTAGTAGAAGGAGACCCAGCGGGCGGCCGTCTCCGGGGCCAGGCCCCGGGTCTGGACCAGGAAGCTGCTGCCCCACAGGCCCATGGTGGTTTCCGCCCCGCAGTAGAAGAGGAAGGAGGCCAGGGCGAACTTCACTCCCGGCACCTGGAGGGGGCCTTTGGCCGCCGTCCCCTGGTCCTGGAGGCCGTCCCCAGCCTCCGCAAGCCCCGCGGCTTCCCGCCGCTTATGGTGCAGCTTCTCCATTTTTGCCCAGAGGGGCAGGGACAGGAGCAGGACAAGGACCAGGCCGAACTGGATCAGGGAGGTGGCCCGGTAGCCCATGCGCCAGTTCCCCTCGGACCCCATGGCCGCCGCCATGACCACCGGCCCCAGGGTGGCCCCCACCCCCCAGAAGGAGTGGAGCCAGCTCATGTGGTGGGCCTTGTAGTGGGCGGCCACGTAGCTGTTCAGGGCCGCGTCCACCGCCCCGCCGCCGAAGCCCAGGGGGACGGCCAGGGCCACGACCCAGCCGAAGCCGGGGGCCAGGGAATAGCCCATCAGGGCGCCGGCGGTGAGGATGCAGCTGCCCAGGACCACCTTCCCCGTGCCCAGGAGCTTGGTGGCGTGGCCGCTGACCAGGCTGGAGAGGATGGTCCCCACGGCGATGGTCATGGAAACGGCCCCCGCCGCCTCCAGGGGCAGGCCGAAGCCGGGACGCATCACCGGCCAGGCCACCCCCAGGAGGGAATCCGGCAGCCCCAGGCTGATGAAGGACATGTAGATGATCAGTAGGAAAATGGTTGCCATAGGTCGCACCTCGCTGTTTCTTCAGGATGACCCCAGTGTACAACAAAAAAGGCCGGATGGCAAGGAGGGCAACGGACCGAGGGGACGGTCCATCTTTTTTTCCAGCTAGGCCCGGCCGGCTTCCCCGTCTTCCCCGGCCACCATCACCTGGTTCCGCCCCGCCTGTTTGGCCCGGTAGAGCGCCCGGTCGGCCCGCTCCAGCAAATCCACCGCTGACGGAGCCTCCTCCAGGGCTGCCACCCCAATGGAGACGGAGATATGGATGCACCCGTGGTCGGGCAGCTGGAACCCGTGCTCCTCCACCGCCTTCCGGATGCGTTCCGCCACCAGGGCCGCCTGCTCCAGCCCGCAGTCCACCAGGAGCATGGTGAACTCCTCTCCCCCCTTCCGGAATACGATGTCCCGGCTGCGCCCCATCCTCTTCAGGATGGCGCCCAGTTCCTGGAGCACCAGGTCCCCGCTGGAATGCCCGTACCGGTCGTTGATGTTCTTGAAATAGTCGATGTCGATGTAGAGAAGGGAGACGCCTTTTCCCGACAGGCCACCCGCCGCCAGATGCTTCTTCAGGTTCCTCTCGAACTGCCTGGGGGTCTTCAGACCGGTCAGATGGTCCACCTCCGCCTCTTCCCTGATCCTCTGGATCTTCCGGTTGAAGGCGGCGATGTACTCCGTGAAGAAATGCATGGCCGTGGACATCCCGGCCAGCAGGGCCAGATAGGCCAGCAGGATGTAGGGGCGGTCCGGATGGCCCTCCAGCACGGAATGGATCCCCACCCCTGTGACCAGGCAAACGGAGGCCACCGACAGCAGCCATTTCGTACGCATCCGCAACGAGGTCCTGCCCACCAGGCCGCATGCCACGCCGGCCAGAAGGACCACCCCAAAGGCGACCAAAGAGGCCCTGTTGACCCCGAAATACCCAAGGCGGAAGATGCCGATGACCAAGGCCGTTTCCATGGCGGCGAAGAACGACACGTACAGTGCCATCAGGATCACCGGGATGCACCGGAAATCGATGATCACCTGGTCGGTGATGGGGACGCTCAGGAGCATCAGGATGCAGCCCAGGATTCCGGAAAGGAACCCGTTGCGGACGTTGTTTTTCCAGTTGACCGAAAGATGCTTTTCATGCATCAGCATGTTGGCGAACATGACGATGGACGTGATGGTTGCCATGTTGAAGAGCAAACCCTTTATGATTTGGACCATTTTGCCGATTCTCCCGCCTGTGCAAATCCGTTTGTGGCTTCAATAGTAAATCCTAAGCCAGTCCGGAACGTTTGTCAACAGGAAATGGAACAAGGGGACGGTTCTTCCGTACCAGTCCTGATGGACTGGTACGGAAGAACCGTCCCCTTGTTCCAACCTAGAGCTCCAGCCACTGGTCGGCCAGGACTTCGGCGTCCTCCCGGTTGTGGGTGACGAAGATGGTGGTCATGTTCTTCTTGCGGATGATCTCCTTCAGGTCCCGGCGCATGTCCGCCACCAGGGCGGTGTCCAGGTTGCTGAAGGGCTCGTCCATGAGCAGGAGGGCCGGCTCGGCCCCCAGGGTCCGGGCCAGGGCGGCCCGCTGCTGCTGGCCCCCGGAGAGCTGGTGGGGATACCTTTTCCCCAGCCCTTCCAGCCGGGTGAGCTCCAACAGCTCCTCCGTCCGCTTCCTGTCCTTCCGCTTCATGCCGAAGCCGATGTTCTGCTCCACCGTCAGGAAGGGGAACAGGGCGTAGTCCTGGAAAAGGAAACCGATGTTCCGCTTCTCCACGGGCAGGAAACGCCTTCTGTCCTGGAAGGTCCGCCCTCCCACCTGGATGGTCCCCCCGGCCCTGTCTTCCAGGCCGGCGATGATCCGCAGGAGGGTGCTTTTTCCGCTGCCGCTCTGTCCCAGGACGGCCAGGATCTTCCCCTCCGCAAGCTCCAGGTCGAACCCCTGGAAGAGGGGCTTGTCCATGGTCTTGAACTTGAACTGCAGGTCCTTTATCCTCAATTGCATGCCTCTTGCTCCTTTCCTGATCCGCACGGCTTCCTTGTCGCGCGGCTTCCTTGTCATGGGGTTTCCTTGCCGCAGGTCCTCTTCTCGCTCAGCCGGGCCAGGACCGCCACCCCTCCCAGGCTGACCAGCACGATCAGCAGGGAGGGCACGGAGGCCTCCATGATCCGCTCGTCGTTGGCGTACTCGTAGGCCCGGCTGGCCAGGGTGTTGTAGTTGAAGGGCCGCAGCAGCAGGGTCAGGGGCAGCTCTTTCAGGATGTCGATGAAGGTCAGCAGGAACCCCGCCACCAGGGAGTTCTTCAGCATGGGCAGCTCCACCCCCAGCATGGCCGCCCCCCGGCTCCGTCCCAGGGTCCGGGCCGCATCGTTGTATTTACGGCCGATCCGGGAAAAGGCGGCGTTCACGCTGTTGTAGCCCACGGCCATGTAGCGGACCACGAAGGCGAAGACCAGCATGGCCACGCTGCCGGAAAGGACCAGCTTCCTGGTCTCCGGATCGAAGAACCGGTAGACCGGATGCAGGAAGTTGTCCAGGGAAACGAAGGTGGTGACCACCCCTATGGCGATCACCGCCCCCGGGATGGAGTAGCCCGATTGGGTCAGGCGGCCCAGGACCTGCTTCCCCCGGTCCCCGTACCAGCGCCGGTAGTGGGAGACGGTCACGCCCAGCAGGACCACCAGCCCAGCGGCCAGGCTCCCGAAGAGCAGGGTGTTCCCCACCACGGCCCCCAGGTTCTCCAGCCGCACCTGCCGGTAGGCCAGGACGGACCAGCCCAACATCTGGGCCAGGGGCAACAGGAAGGCCACCGCGAAGAACAGGAAGAGCCCCCCCGTGAGGGCCCAGCCCCGGCCTCCCCCAAGAACCTTGGGGGTGATCCCCCGGGGCTGGGAACCGGACTGGTTGAACCTCCTTTTTCCCCGGAGCACCTCCTCCAGCACCTGGAAAAGCAGGATGAACAGCAGGACATGGAAGGCCAGCCGGATGGCCACCTCCCCGTCCCCCATCCCGAACCAGAGGCTGAAGATGGAGGAGCTGACGGTCCGGATGTTGAAGTATTTCACCACCCCGTAGTCCCCGACGACCTCCATCATGACCAGCATGAGGCTGCCCGCCAGGGGCACCCGGACCAGGGGCAAGACCACCTTGGTGAAGATCCGCAGGGGGCCGCAGCCATGGATCCGGGCCGCGTCGATGTAGCCTCCGGAATGGTTTTCCAGGAAGGCGCGGACGATGCCGTAGACATAGGGGTAAAGGGTGATGGTGTAGATGAAGATTGCCCCCCGGATGTGCATGATGTTGAACCAGCCTGGCTGGACCTCCACCTCCCAGGCCCGGAGGGTCTTCTGGAGGATTCCGGTGTAGCCCAGCATCCCCGTGTAGACGTAGGCCGCGATGTAGGGGGGGATGGTGATGGGGATGTAGAGGAGCCACTTGAGCAGCCCCTTCAGGGGGAAATCGAACATGGTCACCAGGTAGGCCAGGACCACCCCCGCCAGCCCGGTGAAGAGCATGCTTCCCAGGACCAGCAGCAGGGTCCCCTTCACCATGTCCGCCAGCAGGAACTCCTTGAAATGCTCCCAGTTTTCGTTGGGGCCAAACCCCACCCGCTGGAGGATCACCAGCACCGGCAGGTTCAGCAAGAGAATGACCAGGAAGGTCGGCAACAGACCATAGCCGACCTTCCTGTTTTGGTTCAAAGCGTTCATAGACATCTGCCCTTTTCTTGGTTGTGCGGGGTTTCAGGCCGGACCATTCCCGGCAGGGTCATTTCCAGCCGTACCGGTTCAGCAGCTGCACCGCCTCCCTGTTCAGCTCGCCCAGACGGTGCAGGGGCACTCCCTGCTCCTTGAATCCGCCCAGGCCCTGGAGGAATTCGGAGGGTTCCACCCCGGGGACCACCGGATACTCGGCGTTCTCCTCGGCGTACAACTTCTGCACCGCGGGACTGGTCAGGAACTCCAGCAGCTTCTCCGCGTTCCCCTTGTTCCTGGAGGCCTTCACGATGCCCGCGCCGGAGACGTTGATGTGGGTGCCGTCCCCTTCCTGGTCCGGGAAGAACACGCCCACGCTTTCGGCCACCTTCACCTCTTCCGGGTCGGAGGATTTCAGCATCAGCCCCAGGTAGTAGGTGTTCATGATGGCCACGTCTCCCACGCCGGCCACCACGGCCTTGGCCTGGTCCCGGTCCCCGCCCTGGGGGTCCTGGGCCATGTTGGCCACGATGCCCTGGACCCAGGCGCCCGTCTCCTCTTCCCCGTCGAGCTCCAGGAAGGAGGCCACCAGGGTCTGGTTGTAGATGCTGTCCGCCCCGCGGACCAGCACCCGGCCCTTCCATGCAGGGCCGGCCAGCGCGGCGTAGGTGGAAAGTGTTGCGGGGTCCACCCTGTCTTTGGCGTAGACGATGACCCTTGCCCGCTTGGTCAGCCCCGTCCAGTGGTCGTCCGCATCCCGGAGGTTCTCCGGCACCGCGTCCTTCACGGCCTGGCTCCCGAAGGCCTGGAGCACGTCCGCCTCCTTGGCCCGCTGGAGCCTTCCGGCGTCCGCGGTGACGAAGAGGTCGGCTTCCGTGTCGGCCCCTTCCGTCTTCAGCCGCTCGATCAGCTCGTCGGATTTGCCCTTCACCACGTTGACGGTGATGCCGGTCTCCTCCTTGAACTTGGCGTACAGGGCGTCGTCGGTGTCGTAATGCCGGTCGGTGTACAGGTTCACCACGCCGGCGTCGGCCGGGGCCGCGGACTTGCCGGCCTCCACCTGGGAAGTCGGGGTGCTGTTGCCCGCGCATCCAGCCAGGATGCCGGCTGCCAGAAGTGCGGATGCGAGTGCGCGGATCGTCTTGAATCTTATCATGTTGTCCTCCTGATCGATGGGTCTATGTTTGTAGGTTGCTTCTCTCGTTTTGCCCTTCCTGAGACCGGGTCTTTTTGAGATTGATTCTCAATATCAGGTATTTTTGATTATAGGACAGGTTCCGCACTTTGTCAACAGGCAATTCATATAAACAATATGGTTTTTATATGTTATCCATGCTTCCTTCCTTCCGATTGGAGGGAAGATGCCCGGATGATGCCCAGGGACGGTTCTTCCGCATCGTTTACGGGCCTGGGTGGTCCAAAAGAACCGCCCCCTCCGAGAAAAGCGGCTCCGCCTCGTTTGCGAAGCAATTTCTCATGGAAGGAAAGTCTCCGCGACGGGGATGCGGATGCTCCACCTGCATCCCCTCGTTGAGGACTTTCCTATAATAGGACAAAAAAACACCGGAGGGCGCCTGTTCAGGCGTCTTCCGGTGTTTCCAGCATTTGATCCGTTTGCTCCTTCCCCTGCATTCCCTCCGTTCCCCCTTTTTTCAGGAGTCCGGCCAGGAAGTAGAAGACGGGCAGCACCCCGATGGTGCCGATGTTGAAGGTGGCCTGGAGGAGGTAGCCTCCCGCACCCGCCAGGGCCCCCCACTGGACGGGGTCCAGCCGGTCCTTCCGCCGGATGGCCCCCAGCACCAGCCTTCCTGCAAACCACAGGTAGAGCAGCAGCCCGGGCAGCCCCAGGGTGGCCGCATACTCCAGGTACTCGCTGTGGGCCTTGTCCAGGATGGCCACCACCCCGCCCCCGAAGTAGGTCTCATTGTCCTCCTCGGAGACCTGGATGTGGTGGGCCAGGTTGTCCGGTCCCGTCCCGAAGACCGGGTTCGCAAGGAACACCTCCAGACTCCGCTGGTAGATGTAGAGCCGGGAGGTCCCCAACTGGGCCACATCCCCTGCCTGGGCCATCTCCACCTGGTCCAGGGCGTTGTCGATCCGGCTCCCCAGCCGGCCGGCCCCCGCCCAGTCCAACAGCACCGCCACCAGCAGGAAACTGCCCAGCAGGGCCAGGAACCCCTTGCGGATCCGCCTCCACTCCCCCCGCAGGAGGAAGAGCATCACCGGCAGGGCGGCGGCGAACCCCAGCCAGGCCCCCCGGGTCTGGGACACCAGCAGCCCCGCGAACAGCAGCACCGTCAGCAGGAAATGCCTTTTCGAACCGCTTCTGTCCTGGAGATGGCGGAACATGGCCGCCAGGGCCAGCATGCACAGGTAGCTGCCCAGGAAGTTCCGGTTCCCGATGGGAGATCCCACCTTGAAGTCCGTGCCCCCCACGGTGACCTCCAGGGGCGGCGCCCCCAGGTAGACCGCCACCACCACCAGGGCGGTGACGGCCCCCGCCAGGAAAGCGGCGTCCAGCAGCCGTCCCCGGGCCGCCGCCCCTCTCCCGTGGTGGGCCGCAAAGGTGAAGACCCCCAGGTACAGCAGATGGGTGAAGGCCCCCTGCCACCGCCAGGGCCATCCGAAGAGGCCGGTCAGCCGGTGCTCCGACAGCAGGGCGGTCAGGAAGGTCCAGCCCACGAAGGCCAGCAGGACCCCGTCCACCAGGGGCCACTTGCCCGTGGCCGTCTGCTCCCTGTAGGCGCTGTAGACCAGCAGGGCCACCAGCACCCCCAAGAGCAGGACCTTCCCCCCGTAGTGCAGCTCCATATCCACATAGAGGGTGTTCCTAAAGTCCAGTACCGTCATGGTGGGGAACAGGAACAGGGGCACCAGGCCCACCACCAGGGCCAGAAGCGTCTTCCCCTGGAACAGCTTGTCCAGAAGCGTCTTCCCCCTCAGCATAGGGCCTGCTCCAGGTCGGCGATCAGGTCCTCCACCGCCTCGATCCCCACGGATAGGCGCAGTAGGGTGTCCGTCACCCCGATCCGGTTCCGGATCCCCTCGGGGATGGCCGCATGGGTCTGGACCACCGGGTAGGTGATCAGGCTCTCCACCCCGCCCAGGCTCTCCGCGAAAATGATGGTCTCCACCCGTTCCAGGACCTGGGCCACCAGCCCCACCTCCTTCACGTTGAAGGAGATCATTGCCCCGAACCCGGAGGCCTGGGCCTTCATGACCTGGTGCCCCTCATGCTCGGGGAGCCCCACATAGTTGACCTTTTCCACCTTGGGATGGGTCGACAGCCAGCGGGCGATCTTGAGGGCGTTCTCCTGCTGCTTCTCCAGCCGGATGGCCAGGGTCTTGATGCCCCGGAGGAGGAGCCAGCAGTCGAAGGGGGCCAGGACGGCGCCCTCGGACTTCTGGAGGAGGGCCAGCCGCTCGGCCAGTTCCGGGTCGTCCACCACCAGCAGCCCCGCCAGGGTGTCGTTGTGGCCCCCCAGGTACTTGCTGCCGCTGTGGACCACCATGTGGGCCCCCAGCTCCAGGGGCCTCTGGAAGTAGGGGGTCAGGAAGGTGTTGTCCACGATCAGCCACAGGCCAGCCCTTTCCGCCAGGGCGCCCATCCACCCCAGGTCCGCCACCTTCATCATGGGGTTGGAGGGGGTCTCCACGAAAATGGCCTTGGTGTTCCCCCTGCAGGCCGCCTCCACCTCCTTCGGGTTCCGGGGGTCCACATAGGTGAACTCCAGGCCGTAGCGCCGGTAGACCTCCTCGCAGATCCGGTAGGTCCCCCCGTAGAGGTCGTCGGTGATGACGATGTGGTCCCCGGGCCGGAAGAGGGCCAGCACCGTGGAGATGGCCGCCATGCCGCTTGCGAAGGCGAAGCCGAAGCGCCCCCCCTCCAGCTTGGCGATGGTCCTCTCCAGCTCCTCCCGGGTGGGGTTCTGGAGCCGGGAATAGTCGTAGCCCGTGGTTTGGTGCAGACCGGGGTGGCGGAAGGTGGCGCTCTGATAGATGGGGAAACTGACCGCTCCTGTGGTAGGATCATACCCTTGGGCCCCGTGGACCACCTCCGTGCAGATGCTAAGCTTTCTCTCTTTTCCCATGTCGTTCATACCCGTCCTTTTGCTATAGTTTATAATTCATATATGCTTTATATAGTACCAGCCCCGCCCTTTCCTGTCAACGGGTTGTTGTCGGCGGGTTCCTGTCGGCGGGTTGTCCACCGCCTCCCCAGCGTACCAGCTCCACCCCGTTCAAGGCCATGGTGTAGAGGGCCATGGCGTGGCAGAGGTCCCCCTGGTGCAGGCCCAGGTCGAAGGTGTCCACCAGGTCCACCGGCACCAGGATCCTGGAAGGGCGTCCCAGGCGGTTGAACCAGGTCTTCAGGGGGATGGCCAGCTGCTGGATGCAGATGTCCGTGCAGACCCCCGTCACCAGGAAGGTGTCCACCTCCGGATGTCCCTCCAGCCACTCCTGGAAAAGGGGCTCCAGCAGGCAGTCGGTGCTGTTCTTGGGGACCAGCAGGTAGCCGCCGATGGCCTTCAGCTCCTCCACCACCTCCCCTTCCGGGGTCCCCGCCACGCAGTGGGGGGGATAGGCGGAGAACTGCAGTGCCCCTTGTCCGTGGGCGTCTGCGAAGGCGACCTTGGAAATGCCCCGGCTGGTGCACCAGGCGGAAAGGCCGGCGATCCCCGGGATCAGGGCCTCCGCACGGGGGCTCTGCAGGGCCCCTTCCCGGGTGAAGCCGTTCAGCATGTCCACCATGCACAGGCAGGTCCGGGCGGGGTCCAGGGTGTCGGGGTCCAGGGCCGGGACCTTCCCCTGCTCCTCCAGGATGGCCGCAAGGGCCGGCAACAGGGCTTCGGCCTTCCGTTTTGCCGGGGCCTTGGGGGCGGCCTTTTTGGCGGTGAGCACCAGGGCGAAGGATTCCATGGGGTCGTAGGGGGCCTTCCCGAAGCCGCCGTAGGCCCGGATGTCGGAGAATCCCGCCTTTTCCAGGAGGCCGCCCAGCTCCGCCGAAGTGACGGGATGCAGGGGCACCTCGTTCTCCAGGGTCCGTCCCTCCACCTGGAGGACCGTCCTGAAGGCGATCTTGTGGGCCTTGCGGTCGTAGCGGTAGTATCGGTCGAAGGATAGGTCCGCCGCCACGTTTAGGATGGGGGGCAAGCTTTGCACGTCCTTTTCCAGCACCCGGTCGTAGTTCACCACCTGCAGCAGGATCCTTCCCCCGGGGGCCAGGACGGCGGCGCAGCCCTCCAGGAACCGGCCGATCTCCTTTTCGTCCTCCAGGTGCACCAGGGAATTCCCGATGCAGTAGACGAAGTCGAAGGTCCGGTCCAGGCGGGGGATGTCCAGCATGTCCAGCACCCGGGCGTCGATCCGGGGAGCCTTCCTTAGGAGGCCTTCCACCATCTGGGGGCTCAGGTCGATGGCGGTCACCTGGTGTCCGGCTCCCGCCAGCTCCAGGGCGTAGCCGCCGGTGCCGCAGGCCACGTCCAGCACCCGGGCCGGAGGCTCTCCCGCCGTCTCCAGCAGCAGGGCCACCTGGTCGGCTCCCACCGGAAAAATGGCGTCATAGTATTTTGCGATCTCTTCGTAGAATTTGGACATGGGTGGACCTCCTTTTGCATGTTCTTTTTTTTCAGCTCCCGTCCTTTGGCTCCAGTCCTTTGGCACCTTTCCCCATCCGGTTCACCGCTGGTCCATCGCTGGTTCACCGCTGGTTCACCATGCGGCGTTGACGGGTTTCTGCAGCTTCTGGCCGGCCTTCTGGTAGGCCTGCTTCTCGAAGGCATAATCCGTCTTGGGGTCCAGGTAGAACATGCCCTGCTGGAGCAGATACTCCCTGGCGGTGGGGAAACGCCCCACCAGGCTGAAGTGGGTGAACTTCTTGTTCCCGTTGTGGAAGTACATGTTCTCGAAGTCCAGGCTGCGGATGTTCTCCCCTTCCGGATACAGGCGCATCCTGCCTCCGTCATAGGGGTTCAGATGGACGGTGAGGACCCGAACCTCCCCGGCCAGGAGCCGGGGGACCTTGACCCCGACCTGGGGGTTGAAGACATCGTAGACCGCCTTGTCCCCCTGGGTGTAGCGGACCGTTCCGCCGTTCAGACCGTACAGGAAGTGGTTGCTGTACTGGGTCGCTACGGTGGTTCCCGCCGCCGAATGGACCGAATAGTTGGTGTCCACCGAAAGATGCAGCCCGGTCTGTCCGCTGGCGATGTTATGGTTGTCCATCTCGAAGGTGGTGTGCAGGTTGAAGGTCCCCGGTATGGAAGGCACCCCCGTGGGGTTGGAAATCCGGACCCGAAGGCTTGCGGGCCTGTACAGATGGTCGGGATCCAGCTTCAGGAAGGGCGCATCCACGGGGTTCCTGTCCGCATGGCTGGTGGCCCGGACCATCTGCTCCCCGATCTCTTGGGCCACGTCCTCCACCAGGTCCTTGCTCCATTCTGTGACGGGAACCCCCGCCTCCGTCAGGGCCACCTCCGCCAGGTAGTCCAGGCTCATGTCCGTCAGCTGGTCGAAGTTGGGCAGGGTGGGCGGGACCCCCAGGGTCATGAGCCCGTAGTTCACCAGCCCCTCCAGGGCGGTCCGAAAAGGGCCCTTCAGGCTCTCCACGGGACAGAGGGCCACCACATGGGCCACCAGTCCGGTCTTCAGGTCGGCGTAGGCCTTGGAGACCTGGTTCGCCAGCTCCTTGGTGACCTGGAACAGGTCCTCGAAGAATCCCACCACGCCCTCGTAGAGCTGCTCGTACCAGGCCTTCTGCTCCTCCTTCGGCGGCGGGAAGTAGACCTTGGCCCCCACCGGCAGCACCTTGGGGATCTCCTTGCTCTCGTATTCCTGTGCCGAACGGATCCCCCTGGAGGCATAGTAGGCCTCGTGGAGGATGTAGGGATAGAGGACATAGCCGTCCTGGTTCTTCCACTTGTTCAGGATCTGATGGGCCGTGGGGGCCTGGAATACATAATAATGGTGCAGATAGTCGGTCGCCTGCCACCGCACCGGGGTGTAGTCCACAATCTCCAGGTCCGGCAGGGAGTGCTTCAGCACCTCCACCTTCGTGTAGGGGGAGTCGCTGTACCAGGTGACGGGCGGGTTCCATCCGTAGTCTATGGTGACGGGGCTGGAGTGCAGGACCTCCCAGGTGCCCGGCTCCAGGCCGGCTTTGAGGGCCACCCCCCGGAGATGGTACCGGATGTGCTTGCCCTCCTCCATGGCGCTTGCCGGTTTGGCGAAGGAGGTGAAATCCACCAGCAGGCTGTTGGGATAGGCCGTCGCCAAACTCGGCACCGGCAGGTCGTGGAGCTCCTCATGGACCAGGTTGGGGGTGTCCGGCCATCCGCCGCCCTGGGACGGGAAAGGCTGGGTCGACACCTGTATCCCTATTTTCACCAGGCCGGTTCCCAGCGTGCCGTCCAGACCGTTCAGATGGAAGATCCGGCGCTCGCTGGAACGGGGGTCGACCCCCACCACGGGCCTGTAGGTGGGCAGGTCCATGTTCTCCCCGGAGAATTTCCCCTGGGGGCTTAAGGGGGTCCAGACCTGGAAGGAGGCGGCCACCGGTTTGGTTGGATCCGGCTCCGCCGTCCGGATGCCGCAGAGGACGGCCATGCCTGTCCCCGGTTCCCCCACGGGATTGCCGAAGCCGTCCACAGGCACCGCGCGCACATAATAGGGCGTCCGGTCCTGGGGGATGGGCTTGTAGGCGGAGGCCAGGACGAAGCTCCCGGTGCCCAGGTTGGCGAAGTCGATCTGGAACTCCCCGGCGGTTGCGGCGACCTCCCCCCTGCCCTTCAGGCCTGTGGGGGTCTTCCATCCCAGGACGCCTCCGGCAAAGGGTGCGGTGGCCACCTGCCAGACCACATTCTTGGCGTCTGCACCCGGGGCCAGGACATAGGAGAACCAGTGCCTGCTGGAGATGTCCTTGTCCACGAAGGCGCCGAAATCCGCATCCGTGTAACGGGCCCCCCCCAGAACGATGGGGAAGGCGGGGATCAGGTTGACGCTTGTCTGGAGCTGGTCCAGGAGGCTGGCCGTGGGTCTGGCCAGGGGCTTGGCGGTTCCCGTGGAGGCGTAGAGCTTCAGCTTCTCGTCGAACCTGGGAAAAACGGGCCCGCTGCCGTCCAGGGCCCTATACCTTCCCAGGGCGGCCAAGCCCAGGAGGGGCGGCTTCTGGAGCTGGACGGTGCCTTCGACGACGCCTTTACGGTCGGGCTTGGCGTATTGGACATAGGTCCGCTTCAGGAGGACGATTGCCTGCTCCCGGGTGGTGTTCTCCAGGGGGCCGATCCGGTTGTTGCCCACGCCCTTCATGATCTGGTTCCTGTAGGCGAAGCGCATCTCCGTCAGGGCCCAGGCCGCGATGCTCCCCTGGTCCGCGAAGGGGAAGTCCCCGGAGGTGTCCTTGTCCAGTCCGGCGATGGAGACGTCCAGGGCGCGGTAGATCATCACGCAGATTTCCTGCCGGGTGATCTGCCGCTGGGGGGCGAAGGTGGTGGCGTCAAGCCCCTTCACGATGCCCAGGTTGTAGGCCTTTAGGACCTCCGGATTGCTGGTGTCCTGGAAGGTGTTGGCCCCGGGGACCGCCTTTTTCCCGGTGATCCCCTCATACAGCTTCACCGCCAGGATGCTGAACTCCTCCCGGGTGATGGGCTGGCGGAACCGGTTCATGACTGCCGGGACGGTCAGCCCGTAGCCGTGGGCCTCGAACAGCTCCACCTCCGCCCAGGCGCTCTGGGTGCCGTCCAGCACCAGGGGCGGATCCGCGGCCTTCACGGTCGAAGCCGGTCCGAATGCTGTTCCTGGGGCGGTTCCGGATACCGCCAATGTCCACGCCAGCAGAAGGGCAAACAAACGTACAAATCGTCCTTGCATGGGAACACCTCCTAATTGTGTTGGAATTGATTGGTGCCAGGCACTGTGAACGCTGTTCACAGTGCCTGGCACCATCTACCGTTTCAGCAGCTCCAGGGCCTTCCCCTCCTCCAGGGGCCTGCTGAACAGGTATCCCTGGAGGACGTCGCAACGGCAGGCCTTCAGATATTCCTTCTGGGACTCCTCCTCCACCCCTTCCGCCACCGTGGTGAACCCCAGGCGGTGGGAGAGGCGGATGATGTCCCCGGCGATGGCCTCCTCCGGGTCACCCACCAGCAGCCGGTCGATGAAATGCTTGTCGATCTTGACGGTGTCGATGTGCAGCTCCTTGATCCGGGCGAAGGAGGAATACCCCGTCCCGAAATCATCCAGGGCCACCTTGATGCCTGCCTTCCTCAGCTTCTCCAGCTTCTCGTTGATGATCTCGTAATTGTCCACGAACATGGACTCCGTGATTTCCAGCTCCAGGTCCCGGGGCCGGATTCCCGTCTCCCGGACCGTCTCCATGACCGAATCGAAGAAATCCTCCCGGAGCAGCTGGATGGCGGAGACGTTCACCGCCATCCGCAGCTCCCCGTGCCCTTCGTCCGCCAGCCGCTTCTGGAACCTGCAGGCCATCCCCAGGATCAGCTGCCCCAGGGGGGCGATCAGGTGCCGCTTCTCCGCGATGTCGATGAACTCCATGGGCGGCACTGTCCCCAGCCGGGGGCATTCCATCCTGGCCAGGGCCTCGAAGCCGATGACCTTCTCCGCCTTCAGGTCCAGCTGGGGCTGGTAGTGCAGGAACACCGTCTCCTGTCCCGCCCTCTTCACCGCCTTCTCCAGCTCGCTTTCGATGATCCGGGCCCGCACCAGCCCATGCTCCATCACCATGTCGAAGAAGCAGTGGTTGCTCCCCTGGCTGTCCTTCACATGGTCCACGGCGATGGCCACGTCCTTGAACACCTGGTCCGTGTCCCTATGATCCCCGGTAAGCTCCAGGATCCCGATCTGGGCCAGGACATACTTGTTGGCGTCGGTGACCCGGTAGGGGGACCGGAACACCTGGTTGATTTCGCCGCAGATCCGGACCAGGTCTTCCTGGCTTTCGTACCCTTCCACATACAGCAGGAACCGCCCTCCGGAAAAACGGAACAGCTCCCCTTCCCCGTACAGCGCGTCCCTAAGCTTCCCGGCCAGCTCCTCCAGGACCTGGTCCCCCACCTGGTAGCCGAAGGTCATGTTCAGGACCTTGAAGCTGCTGCAGCTGACCAGCATCACCGCCTTCTTCCGGTCTCCGGGGCTCTGGAGCTTCCCCTCCAGGAAGCCCGTAAGCTGCTCCTTGTTGGGCAGCCCCGTCAGGGGATCGTAGAAGGCCAGCCGGTACAGCCTCCGGTTCTTCTGCTGGGCCGCGGCGATGGTTGCCGTGGTCCCCAGGAATACGCCCCCCAGGACCAGGAACGCCAGGAGGTTCCCGTTCCGGATGATCCTCTCGGTCTCCTCCATGGATTGGAGGACCGCCAGGGTCCCCAGCCTCTTCCCCTCCACCCGGATGGGCAGGAGGACCTGGTAGACCTTTTCCCCGGAATGCCAGGCGACCTCGTTATGGGCCTGGCCCGCCGACACTGCGGCCCTGGCTCCGGGGCTCAGCCCCTCCTCCCAGTGGGGCTCCCCATGGCCGCTGGCCGTGATGTTCCCTTGGTTGTCGATGAAATAGAGGTGGTCCACCGGTGCGTCCTGGAAAAGCGTGGACACCAGCTCTTCCACCTCGAACCGTTTCCGGAAGTCGTTGATCTTCTCCGCCAGGACCCCGATCTGGACGAAATCCCCCTCCGGGGCCCGGAAATATCCGTACTTGTAGTAGACCCCGGACACCGTGTCCTGGCGGATGGCCTCCACCAGGCCCGACTGGCCGCCGTTCATGAAGTCGTGGACCGGATGGCCCTCCTCCGCCTTCCAACCGATGAACTTCCCGGTGCTGGAGTGGAGGACCTCCCCCTGGGCGTTGTATAGGTAGATCTCGTCCACCCCCAGCTCCAGGACGTATGCCGCCAGGTCCTGGTCGTCCAGGGCCTCATGCTGGTTGATGACCGCCCGGCTGGCGGCCAGGATCTTCTCCTCCAGCAGGTTGTTGATGATCTCATGGGCCTCCACCCCCGTGGTCAGGCTGAAAGCGTAGCTCCCCGCCAGCCATCTGGCCTCCTCGGTCATCTGCCTGTGGAAATGTTCCCGGATGTTTCCCGTCAGGATGATTCCCATCGCCAAAAAAAGTGCCGAAATCCCCAGTATGGATGCCAGCAGGGACTTGAATCCGATGGGCTTGATGATCTTCCTATGCTCCAATGTGCGCTCCCCCTCGTCTCTCATAAGCCTGTTCCACCCATGGTATCATGTGAGGCGGACGCACGTCAACGGAAAAACCCTTTTTACCGGGGGTAGAGGACCGTCTCCACCTTGCCCTTCACGCTTCCGTACCCCACACGGACCTCGTTCTCCTCCTGGTCGTAGGACCAGGTGAAGGGGACATGCCCCAGCTTGGGCCGGGGGAATTCGCCTCCGAAGGCCTTGGCCACCAGCGCCTCGTTCTCCTCGTTGTGGGGGAAGTTCCCCTGGTTGATCATGTTCCCCCGGACCGTCCTGGCCAGGGTGGCGGCCGTCTGCCGGTCCAGGAAGCCCTTGGCCGATTCCACGGCCTGGGGCAGCCGGGGCGTCAGGACCGCCAGCAGGACCGCCAGCCCCATCATCAGCACCGCGAACCTGACCACCGTGATCCCTTTCGCTCTCCCTCTTGTCCTCTCTCTATCCACTCTGCGGATCCTCCTCTATGGGTATTGGAAGGACAGCACTACCTTTTCGTTACGCTGAAGATCGTGCCGGCCCCGTCGTTCAGGCTTCCCAGGGTTGCCACCGCCTCCACGGCGTAGGTCCCGACGGGCGCCTTGTTGGGGACCCGGTGGCTGAATGCCGCCCTGCCGTCCCCTCCGGTGGCGCCTGCGAATTCCGCTACGACCTTGCCTGCCGGGTCCTTCACCCTGACCGATACCCCGGCGCCTTCCACCGGAGCCCCGTCCTGGGAGGCTACCGCGACGGTGATGCCCACCCAGCTGTTGTAGATGTAGGAGGTCCGGTCCGTTGCGACGGTGGCCTGGATTGCCGTCACCGCCTTGGCCTCCTTGAAGGTCGCATGGATGGTGTGGTCCGCCGCCACATTGGCGAAGGTGTAGATGCCGACCGCTCCCACGGAACTTCCGTCCACCAGGACGTCTGCGACCGCATGGCCGGCATCCGGAGCGATTCCGAACGTCTGGCTGCCTCCTTCAAGGACGGAAACCGTTCCGGAGGGGCTGATGCCGCCGCCTGGGCCTGCCGTTGCCATGATGTCGTACCGCACTTCCGGTTCCGGGTCAGGGGCGGGTTCCCCGACCGCCGCAACCGCCAGGTCCGCACGGACCAGCCCGGCTCCCTGCTGGGTTGCGGGCAGGCCCAGGTTCCAGGCCGTCTGCCCCAGGATGTCCCGGACCCCATCCGGGGTCAGGCCGGGACCGGCACCCAGCAGCTGGGCGGCCACGCCGGCCACATGGGGGGAGGCCATGGAGGTTCCGCTCATGGTGGCGTAGTATCCGTTCAGGTAGGTGCTGTAGATGGTGGATCCCGGCGCCATGATCTCAACGTCGGGACCGGTGCTGGAGTAGCTCGCCCGGGTGTCCGCGGATGTGGAGGCCGCCACCGCCACCACGGAAGGGTACCGGGCGGGATAGCCCACATTGTCTCCGGTGCCGGAGACCTTGCCCGCGTTCCCGGCGGCCGCGATGTGGAGCACCCCGGCGGCATAGGCGTTCTGGAAGGCGTTCCTTACCTGGGTTCCCGGATCCCCGGAGCTTCCGTAACTGTTGTTGGTCACCTGGATGCCGTTGGCGATGCACCAGTCCAGGGCGGCGATGATGTCGCTGAAGGATCCGGAGCCTCCCTCAAGGACCTTCAGGGCGTAGAGCTCCACTCCGGGAGCCGCTCCGGCCACGCCGATTCCGTTCCTTGCGGCTGCGACCGTTCCCGCCACATGGGTGCCGTGGCCGTCCGCATCCAACGGACCATAGAAGTCGTTGGGGAATGCGGGATCGTCCGGGCTGTTGACGAAGTCGTATCCGCCCTTGTAGATGCCGGTGAATTCCGGATGCCGGTAGTCGATGCCCGAGTCGACCACCGCCACCTTGACGGCAGCGCCAAAAGCGCCCGCCCCGTGGGCGGCCCCTTCCCCGATCCGCACCATGCCCCAGGTCCGTTCCAGTTCGGCCTGCAGGTCTTCCTCATAATTGCCGATGGCGTATGCCCGGATGTCCGGTTCAACGAGAGCCACCAGGGGATTTCGGGCCAGGCCGGGAAGGGCCTGCAGGGGCACTTCCGCAGCGATGGATGGAATCAGTTCGTAGGTATGCCGGACGGTGCCTCCAAAGGCCCGGACCAGGGCCTCCTCCGCGGCACCCGGCCGGCCGGTGAAGCCGATCAGGACCCGCACCTTGGCTCCTGTGGCCTCCGCTGTTGCCTCCGCTGCGGACGACGGGAGGACGGATCCCCCCGCCGCCAGCGCAACCACAAGAAACATTGCCAGAAACGCTGCCAAAACCCCACGGAATGTCTTGTTGCCGTCTTTTCTCTTACGCATAATCCAGCACCACCTTTCTCCTCTGTCATGACAACTCCATTATACCACTCCGACACTGGACGGACAAGGAAATGGTCCGAGGGGTTCCACATGCAACGAAAGAGAATCCGAACCCTGGTCCAAGCCGTTTTTTTCGCGGTGGTGGCCCTGATTGCGGTCAACCACACCCTGGCGGAGTCGGGAAACGCGCTTCCCTTCATTTCCACCGCCTCCCTCCACGCCCTGTGTCCCTTCGGAGGGGTGGTCTCCGTCTACAGCCTGCTGACGGCGGGGACCTTCGTCCAGAAGATCCACGCCTCCTCCCTGGTGATGACGGCCGCCATCTGGGTGACCGCCCTCCTTCTGGGCCCCCTCTTCTGCGGCTGGGTCTGTCCCCTGGGCAGCTTCCAGGAGGCCCTGGGCAAGCTGGGCAGGAAGGTCTTCGGAAAAAGCCACAACCGTTTCGCCTTCATCGGAACCCGTCCGGAGCGGGCCTTGCGACTGTTCTGCTACGTGGTCCTGGTCTGGGTGGTCTATGTCACCGCCAAGTCCGGCACCCTTCTGTTCGCAAACCTCGATCCCTACAACGCCCTCTTCCGCTTCTGGAGCGGCGAGGTGGCTTTGCCCGCCTTCGTGGCCTTGGGTGCCACCGCCTTGGGCTCGCTTTTTTTGGAGCGTCCCTGGTGCAAGTATTTCTGTCCCTACGGGGCCCTCCTGGGTATCACCAACCGGGTCAGCCCCTTCCGGATCCGGCGCAATCCGTCCACCTGCATCGAATGCGGCAAATGCGACCGGTCCTGTCCCATGAACCTGGAGGTCCAGGCCCGGGAGACCGTCCGGGACAACCAGTGCATACGCTGCATGGAATGCACTTCCGACAGCGCCTGTCCGGTTCCGGATACGTTTCGCTGGAAGCGGGAAGGAGGGGGAATGATGCGGACCCTCCCCTTGCAGGTGGCCCTTGCCATCCTTCTTCTCATCACAGGCACCCTCTCCGGCGCCAAGGCCGCCGGCCTCTGGATCACCGAATCCACCAAAATCCCCGGCCGCATCACCGAGGGTGCGGCGGCCGGGGAATACGACCCCGTGGACATCCGGGGCTCCTACACCTTCGGGGAAATCGCCGACCTGTTCCAGGTGGAGCTCCCCGTATGGGTGTCCGGGGAGGCCAACGACAATGCGGAGCCGACCGGGGAGGCGCCGCTCCATGCCGTCACCGGCAAAACCACCTTCCGGGACCTCCTGTCCTGGGGGGTGGAGGAAGAGGCCCTGAAGACCCTCCCGGGAACGGAGGCGTTTGATCCCGGAACCAGTGTCCGGGACCACTGCGAACGGAACGGTCTGGAATTTTCCTCCATCAAGGCGGAACTGGAAGGGCTGATTCCGTGAAGATCCCGTGCAGCATGCATGTTGCGGTTGATGACGGAACGAGGGGAAGGCCCCTCCGGATCGCGATGGTCCGGAGGGGCCTTCCCCTCGTTTGGATTACTGGAATTCTGGATTTCAGGATTCTGGATTTGCCGCCATACGGCTACCGGCTACCGGATGGCCAGCCTCAGGGGCCGGAAGTCCCGCAGGTTGCTTGGAACCGTCAGCTGTTCAAAGAGAATGCCGTGGCCTTGGGTGGTGGGATGGATGTCCAGGTTCAGGGTGTCCCACGCAAGGCTGAACGCCACCGCGTCCCCGTCCCGTCCGAAGGCCTTGTAGGCGTCCGCCAGGAGGACCTGGTTCTGGGTCTTGCGCAGGGCCCCGTTCATGGGCTTGACCAGTTCCTCATAACGGCTGAAAAGCAGGATGCCCTCCAGCGGGTCCACGGGATTGTAGAGGGTCAGGGCCAGCACCACCGCATCCGGGTTCAGTTCCCGGATCCTGGCCACAATCGCCGGCCAGTCCTCCAGGAAGTCGGCTTTCCCCGCATCCAGGGCGATGCCCAGGGCGGAGGCGGGGTCCAGGGCCTCCGCAGTCAGTCCTGCCACCAGGACTTCCCACAGGGCTTCCGGAGGAAGGCCGGCCGGATTGAACGCCGGGTTCAGTGCCAAGGCCGCCACGGCCGCCTTCACCGCCGCCGGATCCGTGTAGTCCACAGGCCCGGGGAGCAGGCTTCCGATCCTCTGCTGGATGGGTCCCAGCAGGTTGTTCCCGCCGATGCTGATGGTGATGACAGACGCGCTGGCCACCGCCAGCTGGGCCTGGGTGGTGTACGTCAGCCCATCCATTAGGTCACCGCTCTTCAGGCCGTCGACGGCGAATCCGTTGCCCGGCGACAGGGGGACGATGCCATACGCATCCAGCAGGTAGCCGCCGTACAGCGAATGGTAGTCGGCCCCCGGGGCCGCGCTCCTTCCCTTTGCGATGGAATCCCCCAGGTTCAGGTAGACCCCCGGCGGCATCGCCTGTTGTTCCGCCGCCCCCTTGGCGGCTCCCAGCGCCTGGGCCGGTGACAACAGCGCCAGGCAAAGGATCAGTGCAAAAACGAAACTCTTCCCTTTCGATTTCAATGCAACCACCTCCATCTTCTTCCTCATGTCATATCCTGATTATACCACACTTCCCGGACGAAGGGAACGGACGGGGTAGGGCCGACAGGGCTGGGCCGCGGGGACGGTTCTTCCGGACCGTTCGCGGTCCGTTTGCAGCCGGAATGATGCGGAAGAACCGTCCCCATGCATCATTTTCCTGTTGCGCATTCCCCCGAAAAGAGCTACCATTACAGGAGACCAAATCCATCGAGACTTGAAAGGCGGGAAACCATGAAAAAATTCAAAGTCGGCGTGCTGGGCCTCGGGGACATCAGCGACGTCTACATAAGCAACCTGCAGAACTACGCCATCGTGGAGGTGGCGGCCTGCGCCAGCCGCGGCCTGGAGAAGGCCCAGGCCAAGGCGGCACGGCATGGGATCCCCAAGGCCTACGCCTCCCCCGCCGAGCTCCTGTCCGACCCGGAGATCGACATCATCCTCAACCTGACCCTGCCCGAGGTCCACGGTTCCCTGAACCTGGCTGCCCTGGAGGCCGGCAAGCACGTGTACAGCGAGAAGCCCCTGGCCGCCACCCTGGAGGAGGCAAAAAAGGTCATGGACCTGGCCAAGCGGAAGGGCCTCTCGGTCTGCTGCGCCCCCGACACCTTCCTGGGCTCCCGGCTCCAGACCTGCCGCCAGCTCATCGACGAGGGGCGGATCGGCAGGGTCACCGGCGCGGCCGCCTTCGTGGTCAGCCACGGCCACGAGTGGCACCATCCCAACCCGGACTTCTTCTACCGCCGGGGTGCCGGCCCCCTCCTGGACATCGGCCCCTACTACATCACCGCCCTCCTCTCCCTCCTGGGACCCGTCCGCAGCTGCTGCGCCATGGCCAACCGGGCCTTCGACCGGCGGACCATCGAAAGCGAGCCCCGGAAGGGGGAGACCATCCCCGTGGAGGTGGACACCCACATCTCGGGCAGCCTGGCCTTCGAGAGCGGCGTGGTCGCCACCGTCCTGGCCAGCTTCGACGTCTGGGATTCGGAACTCCCCCGGATGGAAATCTACGGCACCGAGGGCACCCTCTGCCTCCGGGACATCGACCCCTTGGACGGCCCCAACCTGTTCGGCGGGGAAATCCTGCTCCGGACCCGGGAGAACTACCGGTGGAAGGGGATGCCCCGTCCCGAGGAGCTTCCCGACTGGGAGAAGGTCCCCGTAAAGCGCCCCTTCAGCGAAACCAGCCACCGGAAAAACAGCCGGGGCATCGGGCTGGTGGACATGGCCTACGCCCTCCGGGACGGCCGTCCGGCCCGGGCCGGAGGCGAAATGGCCTACCACTCCCTGGAAGTCATGGAGGGCCTGCTCCAGTCCGCCGAAGCCGGCTACTACCATCAGGTCAAAAGCACCTTCCAGCATCCGGAGCTTTTGCCGGTGGACTTCCCGGGGAGCGAGGGCTGAACCCTCCTCAACCCGGCGCCGGGTCCTCGTACCTGAACAGCAGCTCCGCCTCCAGGAAGCGTTCGATCTCCTTTGCGTGCTTGAAGAGGGCCTGGCTCTCGAACGCCACCATGTGCAGGGCCTCCCACATGAAAACCCAGCCCCCGATCATCAGCCCCTCCAGGAAAACGGAGGTCCAGATGGACTCTTGGATTATTGTTCCCAGGATGGCTTGGGCGAAGATGAGGGTGAGGGAGATGGCCAGCAGCAGCATGGCGTAATGGAAGTTCCTGGCCGCCTTCTTCTTCTGCGTCCTGCCGAAAAAACCGTAGTAGGTCCGGAAACTTTCAACGATCATCCTCTCCCTGGCATCGTCCTTCTCCTCGTTCTCCACGTAGAACCGGATGGTCAGCTTCTGCTTCAAGGGGATGTCCGCGGAGCAAAGCTCCAGGAATTCCGCCAGCTCCGGGTGCATGTCCCTCTTCCGGAAGGTGGCGTTGTCCCACTCGTGGAAAAAATCCATATAGTCGCTGAGGGCCACGTCGATGACGATCCGTTCGCCCGCGTTTTTTACCCCGTAAAATTTCTTGTACATGGTTCCTCCTCCGGGCAATCCCTGTCATTTCGAAGCGCATCGTTTCCCTTACCAACAGTTTACTCCAGGGAAATCCGGATGACAAGGAAATTTCTCCGGCTCCATCATCCCTCCATATCCAGCCTGTATGCTGTTTCCATCGGGACAAACCGACAAATCAGATCAGGAGGATATGGTAATGAAGAAATTCGCAGCAATGGCCCTGGCCACCCTCATCATCGCAGGCACCGCACCTCAGGTGCAGGCGGCCAACAACATCTCCAACATGGCGGTCCTAAAGGGCGGCCAGCACGTGGCGGAATGCGCCCGGACCATGGACCGGGGCTTATCCGGCTGCCTGGGCATGGCGGAATGCGCCAAGTAGCTGAAAGCCCCGCATATAGGCAGGCGTACACTGCGCCCTTGTAAAAAACGGCGGCTCCCAAGCTCCGGGCTCCTTGAAAAAAGGGTCCGGGGCTTTTTTTGTCTTCCCATTGACTTCCCCCTCCCCTTCGTCTATGCTTGTAGGGAGATTTTTCGAAAAGACCCGGCCCGGGCCAACCCATGGCCCCGGGCCTCCCACGGAAGGATAAGACAAGACCATGCAAATGAACGAAAAGAGCGGCTTCGGCCGCTTCGGGCTCCAGGAGCCCATCCTCCAGGCCCTGGACGCCCTGGGCTACCACACCCCCACGGAGGTCCAGGAGCAGGTGCTTCCCCTGGTCCTCCAGGGGCAGGACGTCATCGTCCAGTCCCAGACAGGCAGCGGGAAGACCGCCGCCTTCGGGATCCCCCTCTGCGACCGGATCGTGGTGGAGGAGACCCGGCCCCAGGTCCTGGTCCTGACCCCCACCCGGGAGCTGGCCGTCCAGGTGGCCGAGGAGGTCGCCCACATCGGCAGGCAGAAGAAGGTCCGGACCCTGGCCGTCTATGGGAAGCAGCCCATCCACATCCAGTTGCGGCAGCTGAAGCAGCGGGTCCACGTGGTGGTGGGCACCCCCGGCAGGCTGGGGGACCTGGTCCAGCGGAAGAACCTGGACCTTTCCGGCATCCGCTTCCTGGTCATCGACGAGGCCGACGAGCTCCTGAACCGGGGCTTCCTGGAGGAGGTGGAGGCCATCCTGGGCCGTATCCCCCAGGAGCGGTGCACCCTCCTCTTCTCCGCCACCATCCCCGACAGGATCCGGGAGGTCTGCGACCGGCACATGCGGACCCCCGCAAAGGTCGCCATCCGCTCCACGGAACCCACCCCGGAGCAGATCCGGCAGTACTGGATCGAGGCCGCGGACGACTGGAAGTTCCAGAAGTTCCTGGAGGTCCTGGAAAAGCACGCCCCCGCAAACTGCATGGTCTTCTGCAACACCCGGGAGCGGGCCACCCAGCTGGCGGACCGGCTGCACAAGCAGGGTCTGGAGTCCTGCCTGCTCCACGGGGGCATGCCCCAGAAGGAGCGGCTCCGCTCCATCTCCAGCTTCAAGAGGGAGGAATCCCCCCTGCTGGTGGCCACGGACCTGGCCGCCCGGGGGATCCACATCGACCGGCTGGACCTGGTGGTGAACTACAACGTCCCCACGGAGCTGGAGAACTACGTGCATCGGATCGGCAGGACAGGCAGGGCCGGGGAGAGCGGTCTGGCCGTTTCCCTGGTTTCGGTCCACGAGAAGGCGAAATGGCTGGAGATCCAGGAGTACCTGGGCTTCACCGTCCCCCTGGAGGAGTCGGGTGGACCGGCCAGGCCCCCCAAGGCCGGTCGGGCCCTGGAGAAGCTGAAGCACAAGTCCCCCCACAAGGCCCCCAGCAAGGCGGCGGAGAAGCACAGGAGCGTCCACAAGGGGATTTCCCGGATCCGGATCAACGCGGGCAAGAACAAGAAGATGCGGGCCGGGGACATCCTGGGGGCCCTGGGGAGCATACCCGGCATCCAGGCCGGGGACATCGGCATCATCGACATCCAGGACACCTGCACCTATGTGGAGATTTTCAACGACCGGGGGGCACAGGTCGCCGAGGGCCTGGCCAAGACAACCGTGAAGGGCCGGACGGTGAAAAGCACCCTGCTGAAAAACTGAGGAGGAGCGTTTTATGGAAGGAAACGGATTGCCCAAGGTCTTCGTCGCCCAACCCGTGCCAGGGGAAGTGGAGGCCTATTTGAAGGAACACTGCGACTGCCGGATCTGGAGGGGGCCGGGACGGCTCCCGTTGGACACCCTTTTTTCGGAGGTCGGGGAAATGGAGGGCGTCATGCTCTCGGGCTTCAAGGTGAACGGGGAGCTCCTGGACCGGTCCCCTAAATTGCGGGTGGTCAGCGACGTTTCGGTGGGCTACAACAATTTCGACCTGGAGCTGATGCGGGCCCGGGGCGTGGCGGGGACCCACACCCCCGGGGTCCTGGACGACACCGTGGCGGACCTGGCCATGGGCCTGTTGCTGGCCGCGGCCCGGCGGATTCCGGAGCTGGACCGGTATGTGAAGGACGGGAATTGGCAGCGGGGGGACAACGAGGCCCTCTTCGGGAAGGACGTGCACCACGCCACCCTGGGCATCCTGGGGATGGGGCGGATCGGCGAGGCCCTGGCCAAACGGGCCCGGTTCGGCTTCGACATGGAGGTCCTCTACCACAACCGGCACCGGAAGCCGGAGGCGGAAATGGCCCTGGGGGTCCGGTATGCGGGGTTCGAGGAGCTCCTTTCGGGGAGCGACTACGTGGTCCTGCTGGCCCCCCTGACCCCCGCCACCCGGGGGATGATGGACGAGGAGGCTTTCCGGCGGATGAAGCCCGACGCCGTCTTCGTGAACGTCTCCCGGGGGGAGACCGTCCGGGAGGAGGCCCTCGTCAGAGCCCTTTCGGAGGGCTGGATCCGGGGGGCCGGGCTGGACGTCTACGAGAAGGAACCTGTACCACGGGAGAGCCCCCTGCTGGGGATGGCCAACTGCGTGACCCTCCCCCACATCGGCTCCGCCGTGGCCCAGACCAGGGCCGACATGGCCATGCTGGCCGCAAGGAGCATGGTGGCGGTGCTGGAAGGCAGGGATCCAGGGACCATCGTCCCGGAGTTGCGTTGAAACGGCCGATGCGCACTTGGGGTCAGACCCCAAGTGCGCAGACCCCAAGTGCGCATTTGGAGAAGCTTCTTGAGGACATCCGCCTACCCCGTATGGTCCCGGTGCGGCAGACCTTCCCCCGGGAGTTGGTGGAGGACATCCCTGCAGCCATCCGCGCGGAGCTTTCCAAGGATTCCCTGGCCGGGGCCATCCGTCCGGGCCAGCGGGTTGCCGTCACCGCCGGCAGCCGGGGGATCGCGAACATCCCCCTCATCCTACGGGAGATTGTTTCCTGGGTGAAGGGACAGGGGGCCCACCCCTTCCTCATCCCTGCCATGGGCAGCCACGGAGGCGCCACGGCAGCAGGACAGCTGGAAATCCTGGCGGACCTGGGCATCACCCCGGAGGCCGTGGGTGCCCCCATCCGGGCCACCATGGATGTGGTCCGGGTGGGCACCTCCCCCGGAGGCCATCCCGTCTGCATCGACCGTTTTGCCCAGGAGGAAGCGGACGCCATCCTGCTGGTGGGCCGCGTCAAGCCCCACACCTCCTTCCGGGGGCCCTACGAAAGCGGATTGGCCAAAATGGTCGCCATCGGATTGGGCAAGCAGGTGGGGGCGGACATCTGCCATTCCGGCGGCATGGAGGACATGTCCGCCCGGATCGGGGAAATGGCTCGGGTTGCCCTGGCGAGCGCCCCCATCGTACTGGGGGTTGCCGTCCTGGAAAACGCCTATGACGAGACCATGGGGATCGTGGCCTTGCCTGGTTCCTCCATCCTGGAGGAGGAGCCTGCCCTGCTGGAACTTGCCAGGGCCAACATGCCGTCCATCCTCTTCCCCTCCTGCGACGTGCTGGTGGTGGAGGAAATGGGCAAAAACATCTCCGGCACCGGCATGGACCCCAACATCATCCGTCGGCACTACATGGGAAACATGGTGCTGGGGAGTTTGGCCCAGCGGATTGTGGTCCTCTCACTGACCAGGGAATCCCACGGCAACGCCAACGGCATGGGGAACGCGGACGTCTGCACCCGGGCCTTCCTGGACCGGATCGACTTCCAGAGCACCTATGCCAATCCCCTCACCAGCCGGGTGCCCGCCTCGGTGAAGATTCCCATGGTCATGGAAACCGAGGAACTGGCCATCAAGGCAGCCGTCAAGACCTGCTGGAACCTGGGCCCCGGCGGCGCCCGCATAATCCGCATCAGGAACACCCTGCAGCTCGGCGAGATCCTGGTATCCGAAAACATGGCAGATGCGCACTTGGGGTCTGACCCCAAGTGTACATCGGAAAGACCGTAAAAAGGGGCGCATCCAAGCCGGATGCGCCCCTTTTTACGGTCTTTCCTCGGTTGCTCCCGTGAAAACAATGCGCACTTGGGGACTGTCCCCAAGTGCGCATTGTTCACCTGACAGACATCGTCAACCCAGCAGCACCTCCACGGCTTCCTTTAGGGTCGTGGCGTCCCCCACATTCCCAGGGAAGATGATGTAGGGCGTGGCGGGAAATTTGCTTTCCTCCCCCGTCCTCCAGACAGGGATGCCCGGCTTGATCTGTCCCATGACGTCGGCTCGCCGGACCGCCAGGGCCTTGGTGCCGATGTCGCTGGAGGTGATCCCCCCCTTGGCGACCACGAAACTGGGGGTGACGGCGAGCCTTGCCACCAGGGACTGGACGGCGTCGGAGATTTTCACCGAGCGCACCAGGGCCTCCTCCTTGGTGTCGTGCTCCAGGGTCAGGAGCTTCCGCCGGGTGTAGACCACCGCCGTATCCCCCGCATCCATCACCCGCTCACATTCCTCCACCACCCGCCGGATTTCCTCCTCGAAGGCCTCCGCCTCGAGCACCAGGTCGGAGTTGAACTCGATGGCCCGAACCTTTTCCAGGGTCAGTAGGGCCTCCAGCTGCTCCGTGGTTTTGGCTGTGTGGGAGCCCACCACCACGATCCCTCCCTTGTCCGTGTGCCGGGTGACCATCTGCTCCCGGGTCAGGAGGGGCTGGTCCGTGATGCCGCCGATCACTTTCACCAGGGCCGCCCCGGACCGGAAGAGGAAGTTCTTGCCTTTTTTCAGGGCACGGTAGAGGCTGGTGCAGAACACTTTCAGGTCGCAGTAGTCCACCGCGTTCACCACCACCTTGTTGAAGCCCTCCACCCGCAGGAGCTGTGCCTCGATCCCGTCGTAGTCCCGGGCCCGGAGGGATTCCAGGGATATGCAGGTCACGTCCCCTGCCTTGAAGGCCCCTTTGGTCTTCTCCTCCACATATTCCCTCAGGTCGGAGGAATGGTAGCCGAAAGTCTTGTCCCTGGCGAACTCCGTTTCGGCGGCGGGGACCAGGGTGTCGCCGTACTTCACGTAATGCACGTTCCCGAGGGTATACCTGCCGCCCTCCTTGAAAAAGGGGCAGAGGATTTCCCCATCGAACCGGACCATCCCCTTCTCTTCGATGGTCTCCTTCAGACGGAGGGTCTCCAGGGGATAATGCCCCCGGAGGGTGGAGTCGCTGCGGCTTATGAGGATGTAGGGCCGGCCCGACTCCTCCGCCACCTCCTCCACCACCCGGGCAATCTCATCGTGGACCCGGGTGGTCTGTTCCGCGGTGAATCCCCGGGAGTTGGTCAGGATGTAGAACAGGCTGCCCGGCTCCCGGAAGCCTTTTTCCACACTACCCTTGTCCCAGTCCGTGTAAACCGAAATGTCGTGGACGGTCTGCACCCCCGTGGGGTCGTCGTCCAGGACGATGATCTTCCTGCCGGAAGTGCCGATCTCCTTTTGCAGGAGCCTGTCGACCTCCTCAAGCTCCTTTTTCCCCGGCCTTCCATAGGCCTCCAGGATGTCCGCGGATATCTTCTGTTTCGTTTCCATATGTACCTCCATTATGATATTCCTTGCCTTACAGGCCAGGCAGCCCCACAAGGCTGTTCAGTGCGCTGAGCAGCATGACCATGGCGAAGACCACCAGGCCTGCGATGGTACCCCCCGCCGTCCAGGTCTTCAGGGTGTCGTTGACGGAGATTCCGCTGAACCGAGACAGCACCCAGAAGCCGGAGTCGTTGGGCAGGGAGAGTCCCACGCCCCCCGCGCAGATGGCCAGGCCCACCAGGATCGGCGACACGCCGGTGCCGGCGATGGCCGCCCCCAGGATGGAGGAGGTGGTCACGATGGCCACGGTGGTGGAGCCTTGGGAGACCCGGAGCACGCCGCTGAGGACGAATCCCAGGAGGATGATGGGGACGTTCAGGGTGGACATGGAATCCACCAGGTAAGCCCCGATGCCGCTGCCGTTGATGACGCTCCCGAAGGCGCCGCCGGCGCCGGTAATCAGCAGGATCAGGCCCGCGGAGTCCGCCGATTCCAGGACGATGTTGGAAAGGGTCTTCTTCAGGTATTTACGCAGAGCCATGAAGGCCACCAGGATGCCGATCAGCAGGGCGATGTTCTTGTCCCCGATGAATTTCACGAAGGGGACGATGGGGGCCTCGGGGGAGACCGCGGTGAGGATGATGTTGGCCACCAGGATCAGCAGGATCGGCAGAAGCAGGGTCCCCATGGACAGCCCGAAGGAGGGCAGCTCGTGGACGTTCTTCTGGGCCTCCTCATAAGCCTTCTCGTCCTTCTCGTCGAACTGGTAGGCCGGAAGGGCGTTGAAGCTTTTCCCATAGAGCCATCCGGCCACCAGGACGGCGGGGATGGCGACGATCAGGGAGTAGAGGATGAAGTAGCCCACGTTCGCGTTCACGTTCGCGGCCACGGCCAGGGGACCCGGGGTGGGGATGACCACCGCATGCCCCACGATGGTGCCCACGCCCAAGGCTGTCACGAAGACCAGCAGGGATTTCTTCGTGGCCTTGGCCACGTACTTCACGATGGGCATCATGATGACGAAGGCCGCGTCCATGAAAACGGGGATGGAGATCAGGAAGCCGGCGACGGTGACCGCCAGGGCCGCCTTGTTGTCCCCGGTGCGCTTCAGCAACCCCCGGGCGATGGCCTCCGTGGCCCTGGATTCGGCCAGGATGTTGCCGAAGATGATCCCCAGCCCGATGACGATCCCGATGCCCGCCAGGGTGTTCCCGAAGCCTTTGGAGATCGTGGAAGAGACCTCGTCCACAGGCATCCGGACCAGGAAGCCTGTGAGGATGGCGGTCATCAGCAGGGCGATGAAGGGGTTCAGCTTGAATTTGATGATCAGCAGAAGCAGAACAGCGATTGAAATCGTAAACACCACCAGTAATCCTATCCCAGTTATCATTTCTCTATTCCTCCATTATGGATTGTTTTTATTGGATTGTGCTTATCGGATTGGCTTTTTTTCCACCCGGACGTCCGCCAGCTGCTCGAAGTACTGGACGATGCCTCCATGGTCTTCGTCCATGTGCCCACCCACCTTCAGTGCCTGCATGATTTCAAAGAGTTGGCTGGTCAGGGGCACCGGCACGTCGATGGCGTGGGCCGTGGCCAGGACGTTCTTGATGTCCTTGTGGTTGATGGAAAGCTTCCCGCCGGGCTTGAAGTTCCTTTCCACAATCATGGGGATCTTGGCGTCCATCACCACGCTGCCCGCCAGTCCTCCCCGGATGGCCTGATGGACCTTCACCGGGTCGGCGCCTGCCTTGGCCGCCAGCACGAAGGCTTCCGAGACGGCTGCGATGGTCATGTTCACGATGATCTGGTTGGCCAGCTTCGTCACGCTGCCGCTGCCGCTGCCTCCGATCAGGATGGCGGAGGCTCCCATGATCTCGAAATATCCCTTCAGTGCGTTGAAATGGGCTTCTTCCCCTCCCGCCATGAAGGAGAGGGTGCCGTCGATGGCCTTGGGCTCCCCGCCGCTGACGGGGGAATCCACGAAGCCGACCCCCAGCACGGAAAGCCTTTCCGCGCAGGTCTTGGACTCCACCGGCGTCACGGAGCTCATGTCGCAGACCACCGTCCCCGGTTTGACCGTCTCCCCCACGCCGCCTTCCCCGAACAGGACCTCCTGGACAATCCCGCCGCTGGGCAGGATCGTGAAGATGACCTTGCACTCCTCCCCGATTTCCCTGAGGCTAGCCGAGGCGACGCCTGCGTCCTGGAACTCCTCCAGCACCCCTGGGTTCACGTCATACACCAGCAACTCCACGCCCGCCTTGTGCAAATTCATTGCCATGGGTTTTCCCATGATTCCCAATCCGATGAAACCAATCTTCTCCATGTCGTCTCCTATCTTTCCGATCTCTTTTACGCAACCTGTGTGGATGGAATCCCGGACTTTCGGACCTGCAGTGCCCTTCGCCCTTTTATGTATTTATACTACTACATACCGGTATACCGGTCAATACCTTGTTTTTTATTCTACAATTCCCACAGCGCCGCCCCTTTTTCATTGTGCGCATTGCACAAGTAGTTTCCGCTTCCATTGGATTACTATGTTAATATCTTATCAATGCTTTTCCGGGACCTTTTCCCCCTTTGCCGGGTTGCCGGCCGGTATTGACCAATCCCGCAAAGTGTAGTATGCTATTAAATTAACAAGACCGGTTTCTTCCATCAAGGCTACGGCGCAGACAGGATGGTGTGTAAAAATGAGAAAAATCCAACCCTTACAGTCAAGGGCCTATGAGCATATCCGGGACATGGTCCTCACGAACCAGTTCCGCCCCAACGAAATCTATTCCGAGACGAAGATCTCCAAGGAGATTGGGGTCTCCAGGACCCCCACCCGGGACGCCATCCAGCGCTTGTCCCAGGAGGGCTTCATCGACATCATCCCCAGCAAGGGGTTCATGCTGCACCAGATGTCCCCGAAGGACGTGGAGGACACCTTCCAGGTCCGGTCGGCCATCGAGTGTTACTGCACCCTGCTCATCACCAAGCAGCATGACACGGCCAGGGCCCAGGCCCTGCTGGAGGAATTGGAAGGCTTGCTGGGGAAGCAGCGGGAGGTCCTTGAGACCAGCCACGACATCCAGGCCTTCATCCAGCACGACTTCGCCTTCCATCTGAAGATTGTGGAGTTCGCCGGCAATTCCGTGTTCAGCAGCATCTTCGAGAACTACACCTACAAGATCAAGCGCCTGGCCGGCCTCTCCCTCTCCCATCCCCAGCGGATGGAGGACACCCTGGCGGAGCATGTGGCCATCCACGAGGCCATGAAGCGGGGGGACGTGAAAAACATCTACGAGACCACCCTGTTCCACATGGACACTCCCAAGGGCATCAACCTGGAGGACGTGCTGGGGGAATGATGCGCACTTGGGGTCAGACCCCAAGTGCGCATCCCGGGCAAGGACAGACCCGGTAATCCCCACAAAAAAGGGCCCATCCAAGCCGGATTGGCCCTTTTTTTGTGGGGATTCCAATAAATCCATGTACACTTGGGGACTGTCCCCAAGTGTACATCAAGGCCGTCAGCTTCCCCCGGAACCGGCTTTTTCCCCGCAAAAAACGGTTGCCTTTTCCCCCCGGCGGGGGTACCATGGAGGTAGCACCCGTACACGGAACCCAGAGAGGATTTGAAAGGAGCGCACTATGGACATCAAGAAGAAATTGCTTGCCTGCATCTGCACCGCTTCACTCCTGCTGACCTTGGGGAACGGAACCCTTTCGGCCGCATCCGCCTTTCCGGACACTGCCGGACACTGGGCGGAGACCGAAATCGCCTATCTGGCCGGGGAGGGCCTGGTGAACGGCTTCCCCGACGGCACCTTCGGGCCTGAACGGACCCTGACCCGGGCCCAGGTGGCCATGGTGGTTGCCGCCCAGCTCCAGCTGGCCCAGCAGCCCGCCGGCTTTCCGGACGTACCCGCCGGCCATTGGGCCAGCCAGGCCATCGGAGCCCTGGAGGCCGCCGGCGTCATGAACGGCTATCCCGACGGCACCTTTTTGCCGGAGAAAGCCATGACCCGGGCCGAGGTGGCCGCGGTACTGGCAGGGGCCTACAGCTGGCCCTCCACCGGAACCTCCTCTCCCTTCTCCGACGTCCCCGCTTCCCACTGGGCCTTTGGACATGTCCAGGCCATGCGGGACAACTTCATCACCACGGGATACCCGGACGGGACCTACAAGCCCGGCAACCCCATGACCCGGGCCGAATTCTCCATCTTCATGGCCAAAGCCGTGAACCCGGCTTTCACCCAGCCCGCCATGCTGACCGCCCTGGCCCAGGACATTTCCGCCCTCCTGGATGACGGGGACATGGATGGCCTTGCCGCCTACGCCCATCCCGACAAGGGCATCCGCTTCTCCCCCTACACCTGGGTGGAGAACGACCACCAGGTGGTCAGCCCCGCCGCCCTCTCCGCCCTTCTGACCGGCCCCGCCATCCTGGTGTGGGGTGTTGAGGACGGCACCGGGGACGACATCGAAATGACCGCCCAGGCGTACTTCGACCGCTACGTCGCCGCCCGGGACTTCAGCGTTCCCAACGACATCCAGTACGATACGGTTGTCAGCCGGGGATCCCTGCTGAACAACATCCCCGACTTCTATCCCGACGCGGTCTTTGTGGAGCTGTTCGTGGAAGGCACCACACAGTACGGCGGCATGGACTGGCGTAGCCGGTACATCGTGCTGGAAGAGCAGGACGGCGTCTGGTACGTGGTTGCCGTCGTCAACGGGGAATGGACGACCTAGAACTCCGGAAAAAATGTGTTTCAAAGGGGGGCAGCCGCGGCTGCCCCTCTTCTTTTGGCGTAGGCCGAAGAATGATGCATGGGGACGGTTCTCCCACATCATCTCAGTCGTCGATTTCCATCTTCAGGACTTCCCCGGTGTGGGCGTCGATCTCGACCTCCACTTCCCGTCCTTTGCTTTTGATCTCGAATTCGTAGACCAGCCGTCCGTCGTCCTCATCCAGCTCCTGTTCCCTGACGGTGCCGGGGGCCAGGCCCAGGGCGATGTTCCTGGCGGCCGCCATTCCGATGGTCCGCCTGTCTGCCGGGGGTGCCGGGGGTGCGGTCCGCGCTGCTGGGGTCTGTGGAGCCGGCGCCGGAGTTGCAGGTGCGGAAATTGCAGGTGCCGCTGCCGTGCCGGTGCTGTTGCCGGCGCTGTTGCCGACGCTTGTGCCGGCGCTTGTGCCGGTTCCATCGCTTCCGTACCGTTCGAACTTCAGGACCTGGCCGGTGGAGGCGTCGACCTCCAGCTCATATTCGAAGCCGTCCCTGCCCCGGAGTTCGATTTCGTACCGCAAGAGGCCGTCGTCGGATTCCAGTTCGATTTCCCTGATCTGCCCGTCCACCCTGTCCGTGGCGATCTTCTGCGCCTCCGCGACGGTGATCCGCCGGCCGGCCGGCTGGACCGTTGCTTGTTCTGCGGCCTGGTCCGTATTCTGGTTGGTGGTCTGTTCCCCAGCCTGTACGGTGGCCTGGGAAACCGCATCCGCCTGGTCCGCACGGGAACGGTCCGAACTTGTTCGGGAAGCCGCCTGGGCGACAAGCAGGAAAACCATCAGTGCGGCGATGGTGCCGATGACTGTGAATGCCGTTCTTTTCATGATGAAAACCTCCTTCGTTTGTGCTTTGGTACAAGGTTAATGCATGAAGGAGGTTTTTTATCGCATGCTATTGATTTTTCGGGAATTTTTTCCGGAACTTTTTCAGTCGTCTTCCTCTTTCTCGAATTTCAGGACCTCTCCGGTGTAGGCGTGAATCTCGATTTCGTACTCGAATCCGCCGCCTTCCATGTCGATCTCGTAGTACCAGACGCCGTCGTCCTCTTCCAGCTCCAGGTCCACGATCCGGGCGTCCGCTAGGCCCAGGGCGATCCTTCTGGCCGCTTCCGCTCCAATCCGCTGGGGCGCCGCCGGTGCCGGTCCGGGGGCGCCGGCGCTGCCGTCGTCCGAATCGTCCTCATCCCGGTCGGAATCGGAACCGTCCCACTCCTCCTCGTCCCACTCCACGATGCTGTGGATGTCCAACCCCTGCTCCTTGGACAGGCGGAGCAGCCCCTCCAGGGACAGGCCCGCCAGCTCCTCCACCGCAAGCTCCGGATCCAGGAGGATCAGGTTCCGTATGAAGGTCATCCTGCCGGGGGACACCCCATAGGTCCGGGCGAACTCCCGGACGGTGTCGCTCTCCTCCACCATGGTCTGGCGCAGGACCACCGGATCGATCCTATTTTCCCGTAAGACACCACCGATGACCTGGTTCAGCGCCTTGGTCCGCTCCTCCCCCCGCGCCTGGTCCTTGTTCCGCACGGAAAGGAGCAGGGTGTGGTTGTCGGAATCGATCCAGCCCTCCAGGAGCAGGATGTCCAGCAGCTCCCCGGTGACCTGGGCCAGGGTCTTCCTCCGGTACTCCACCCGTTCCACCAGCCGCGCCCCCTCCCCGTTCAGGGCCTCCAGGCCGATGACCTGGTCCCTGCGGTTGGCGGCGAGCTGGATGGAGGGGTTCAGGTCCAGGTAGACCAGGGTGTCCACGGTCCGGTACTGGAGGAACCAGCCCAGGCTGAAGGCCAGGGCCAGGCTGGCCGCGGCCACGGACATCCCCAGGGGCTTGGACCTGGAGGCCCTTTTCCTTTTTCCCGGCTCCTGTCGGGTGATGGCGTCGTGAACCTCCATCCTTTCCACCGGCATGTCCTTCATCTTGTCGAATACGTCCAGGGGGGCCGCCTGGACCGCCCGCCGCAGCCGTTCCTTGATTGTCCTATTTTTCATCGGGCACCCCCCTTTCCTCCAGATGCTGGCGCAACTTCTTCAGGGCCCTGTAATATTTGGAAAGGACCGTGGACAGGGGCTTGCCCAGGCTCTGGGCGACCTCCCTGTGCCGGACCCCCGCCACGGCGTGGAGAAGGACGACCGCCCGCTCCTCCTCCGTCAGGATGGTCAGGGCCGACTCCAGCACCATCCTGTCCTCCGGGTCCTCCACATAGGAGAAATCCAGGCTGTCCTCCATCCGCAGGGACTCCCCGTCCACCATCCGGCTATCCCGGCGGAACTTGCTGTAGGCCAGGTTCTTGGCGATGGTCAGCACCCAGGCCAGGGGCTTCCCCCGGGGCTCGTAGAGGTGGGCCGCCGCCCGGACCTTCAGGCAGGTCTCCTGGAGGATGTCCAGGGCGTCGTGGTGGTTGTGTACCAGGGACAGGCTGTAGGCGTAGAGGGTCCGCTCCGTGAGGCGGTAGAACTCCTCGAAGGCATCCTTGTCCCCCGCCCCAATCCGGAAAAAGAGGGTTTCGTCTATTTTGGGCTGCCCCGGCTTGGAACGGTCCGGCGGGGCCGGTTCGCCGAGGACTTGGGCAAAGAGGATCATGGGCCGCTCCTTTCTGATAGGACAACGCGGGAGGAGGGGGTTTTATCGCAGGGCTGGGGGATCAGGACCTCCTTTCTGTCCCGCAATCTCCCGCCACCCCACCTGGGGATGGTGGTACCGCCCCAGCTTCTTGACATAGTGCTTCACGCCGATGGCCTGGACCGGACAGTAGTTGAAGCAGGCGTAGCAGTAGTTGCAGTTGTCCTCCGCCCACCGGGGCCTTCCCGACCCCATGGAAATCCGCCTGGTGGTGCAGACCTTTTCGCAGATGCCGCAGCCCGTGCAGGCCTCGTCCAGCAGGAAGGAAAGCTTCGGCTTGGAGTTCCCTCCCGACTTCCAGAGCAGGCGCATGATCCCGTAGCCCAACCCCCGTGCCTTTTCGTCCAGCGCCGCAAGGGACTCCCGGTCCCTGGCCCGGACTGCGGCGGCGATGGCGTCCGCCCCCTCCTGGAGCCGCGCCTCCATCCGTTCCAGGTCCTTAGGCCCGATCCCCTTCTCCCAGTCCATCCGCATGAGGGGCCTGGGGGCCACCCCCTTGGGGGTGTTGTTGATCATCTCGATCTCGAAGTAGGCGGAAAGAGCCAGCCCGTGGTCCGCCAGGACCTGCCGCAGATGGCAGCCCGCCTTGCCCGGCAGTCCCCCGTGGGTCGCCACCCCGTAGAGATGGCAGGGCCCTGCCAGGCGCAGCCGGCCCAGGAAATCCGCCACGGACCAGGGGGTGGCGTTCATGTGGATGGGATAGAAGATCCCCACCGTCTCCGCCTCCCATACCGCCCCGGGGTCCGCAGAGAGCAGGGGAACCAGCTCCGCCTCCCCCAGCCGCCCGGCCACCGCCTTCGCGGCCGCCAGGGAGTTGCCCGTGCCGCTGAAATAGAACAGCAGGTTTTTCATCATGTACGCATCACCCTTCCTTCCGTCAACTTCTTCTCCCTCCATGTTACACCAAATCCCCGCCCTGTACAAGCGGTTCGGATGGCCGCTCTCTTTCATCTTCCCCAGCCCCCACGGAAAAAAGGTGCCGGGCACTGTGAACATCCGTTCACAGTGCCCGGCACCTTTCGTCCTGCAGATTACAGGTTCGCTTTGATCTCTTCGATGACGGCCGCGTACTCCTCGTCGGTGAGGTAGACTTCCGCGGGGTTCATGGCGAAGATGCTGGCCCACTCGAATCCGTCCTTGTACTTGGGCACCAGGTGGAAGTGGGCGTGTCCGCCCGTGTCCCCGTAGGCGCCGTAGTTGATCTTGTCCGGCTTGAAGGCCGCATGGAGGGCTTTCGCCACCCTAGCCATGTCCTTGAAGAATCCGTCCCTCTGCTCGTCGGTGAGGAAGGCCATCTCTCCCACATGCTCCTTGGTCGCCACGATGACCCTTCCCTTGTGGCTCTGCTCCTTGAAAAGGTAGACCAGGGCGTTGTCCAGCTCCGTGATCTTGATGCCGAAACCGGCCAGGAGGTCCCCCTCCACACAATACGCGCAATTCATATCCTTTGCCATGCTGTCACTGCGTCGGACTCCCCCTTCCGGTTCGGCCCGACTACTCCCTTCTTTTTTTGATGTCCGTTCTTTCCCATAGTATCAAAAATAGAAGGGCGGGTCAAGCCTGGGGACCCTCCAGGGCGATTTTACCCGAGGGTTTTTCCGACGGGTCCAGCAGGCAGAAAAGGACCCCGTCCAGGAGGACCACCGCCGCCCCGAGGGTGAAGGCGGCTCCGAAGCCGAACCGGGTGGAGACCTGGCCCAGGAGCAGGGCCCCCAGGGCGATCCCCACGTCCATGGAGGCGAACATGGTGGCGTTGGCCGCCCCCCGCCTTTCGGGTGGCGCTGCCTGCATGCCCATGATTCGGACGACGGCGAAGCCCGCGCCGTTGCCCAGGCCGTAGAGGACCGCGGCGGCCAGCACCTGGGGCAGGGACCGGGCGGTCGCCAGCAGGAGGAAACCGGCGGCCTGGAAGGCCAGGGCCGGAAGGAAGACACGACGGGCCCCATGCTTTTGGACCATTTTTCCGGTGAAGAAGGAGACCGTCACCGTGCCGGCCGCGAAGAAGGTGTAGAAGAGGCCGATGTCCGGGATGCCCCTGGACGCCCCGTAGATGGGGAGGAAGGTGATGACCACCGCCAGGCCGAAGGCCATGCAGGCCTGGTAGAGGGAGGGCCGCAGCACCGTCCTTTCGAAGAGGGCGCCGGAGGATGGTGGCCGGACGGGCTTCTTCCGCCGTTTCTCGTAGTCGACCAGGCGGGTGAGGGCCAGCCCCAGGAGGGCGATGCCGGAGGCCGTAAGGAAGGTGGCGGAGAAGCCGTGGCTCTTCATGAGCAGGAAGGCCAGGAAGGGTCCTGCGGCCATGGTCAGGTTGGTGGCGACGCCGTAGAGGCTGATCCCCTCCGCCAGCCGGGAGGGGGGCGTCACATCCGCCACCACCGTGGGGGTGGCCGTGGAGAGGGCGCTGACCCCCAGGCCCATCAGGACCCCCAACCCCAGGAGCAGTGCCAGGGTGGCGGTGAAGCCGAAGAGGAAGGCCACCAGGGCCAGGGTGGACGCCCCCAGGACGAGGACCAGCCTCCTGCTCCGGACGTCCATGAGGTTGCCCAGCACCGGCCGGAGGACCAGGGCCGTGAGGCTGATGACGGACATGAAGGCCCCTGCTGTGGACGGGGTCCCTCCTATTTCGACCGCATAGAGCGGCACGGTGGTGATCAGGATGTTCTGGGTGAGGAAACAGGCAAAAACAAGCAGGTTGATGGCGATGTACTGTCTGTTCCACAATTTTTCCGGAGCCATGGCGGCGTTCCCCCTTCTCTTTCTTGGTATGCGCAGTCTTTTGCATGCGCTGTCTTTTGCATGCGCAGCATTGCAATGGGAAACTCCATTATACAACGGGGTGGAACCCCTTTCCTTGCGAAAGGTGCCCTTTTCTGTCGCACTTTCTGGCAACTTTTTTTCCCCTGTGGTATGATGGTTCCAAAGAACACATCCAAAGAATACATCTTCGGAAACGGGAGGTGCCTATGAAATTGAGATCAGGATTGGGATCGGCATTTGGATTGGGACTTGCAAGCCTTCTTTTCGCCCTGCTGCTGCACCGGAGCGTCTGGGCCGCCGGGCCGGACATGGAACTGGAGCCGGAACCGGATTATGCCTTGGAGGTGCTGGAGGAGTCCGCCCGCTTCGGCCAGGTGGAGACCCTCCAGCGGAACGTGTCCTACGGGGGGCGGGGGTTCTTCTTCGTCCGGAGGGTGGATTTCCAGGCCCCCATCCCCTACACCACCAGCTTCGTCCTTCCCGGGAGGGAGGGTACCCTTTCCTTCTTCCGGGCGGACGGCAGCCTGGTGGTGCGCCCTCTGGCCCCGGGCCCCCTGCCTGGGGACGGGCCGCTTTTTCTGGAGACGGCGGAGTACAACCTCTTCCTGGGGCAGCCCTACCTGTACCGGGACCTGGGCCGGGGGACCATCCAGGCCGCGGAGGGCGGGAGCGGAATCACCCTCCAGCGGCAGGGGGACGGCTGGCTGGTGACCGTTTCCCTCCAGCCTGAAGGCCAGTCCGGGGTCCGGTTTTTAGACCAGGAGCATGGCCTCCTCTACGGCGCGGGTTCCAGGGAGCCCCTGCTGGACCTTTCGGACCCGGGGACCGCGGAGCGCTGGAGCCGCTACGACTTCACCCGCCAGGCCCGGCTGGGCTTCGACGGCTACTATTACAAGAGCCCGGCTTCCTACACCCCTTCCGGGCCGGGGGCCTACTGGCGGAACCCCTCCATGTACCTCATCAGCCACCTGGTGAAAAACGGGGACAGCCTGTTGGACGAGCTCCTGGGGGCCTCCTACCTTGCCCTGGGGTCCGCCAACCTGAACGCAGCGGGCTTCTTCCCCTCCCTTCCGGAGAGCGGCTGGCTCCGGTCCAACTACGGCATGGAGCCGGGGTTCTTCGACACCCGCTTCAACGCGGACATGCTGGAGACCTACCTGCTGGCCTGGGAGAAGTACGGCTACGGGAACTTTTGGGCCACCGCCAGGACCCTGGGGGACTTCTACCTGTGGCACGGGACGGCCAACCACCGGACCACCCTGCCGGTCCTGGAGAAGGGACCCCTGCTCCTGCCGGAGGAGGGCTGGCTGGTGGAGGACTACAGCATGGGGGACTCCTCCCTGGACACCCACATCTCCCTGAACCACCAGCTCCAGGCCATCCACGCCTTCCTGCACCTCTACCGGGTGGGGGGGGCGGAGGCCGACCTGGACTTCGCCGTCCGGATGCTCCTGGGGATCGAACACACCCGGGACCGTTGGGTCATGGGGGACGGCAACCTGGAATACGCCATCCTGCCCGACGGCTCCATGGGCTACGAGGACTACTCCACCCTGACCTACAACGACCTGGTCCGGGTCCAGGCGGTCTTCGGACAGCTGTTCGGGAAGCGCAACCCCGCCCTGGACATGCTCATGGGGCACAAGCGGCTCTGGATGGACAGGAACGGAATTTCGGACTACCTGGGATTCGGAGAATGAAGTTTGGAACAGGGGGACGGTTCTTCCGTACCAGTTCTGGTACGGAAGAACCGTCCCCCTGTTCCATTCCACAAGAAAAGGCAGCCGCGGCTGCCTTTTCTTCATTTTCATTTCCCCAGGAAGGAGAAGTGCATGTAGTCGTTGTTCTGGGACCAGGCGTCCCCGCCCCAGCTGAAGCCGTACTTCTTGAAGGCCCGGACCACGTCCCCGTCGGGGAGGATGGAATGGGGGTCTTCCCCGGGCAGCCAGTGGGTGCCGACGACAATGGTCCCGTCGGACCGGACCAGCGGGTTCTCGTTGGCGTTGATGTCGATGGCAAGGCCCCACCGGTGCTCCGAGGTAGGGCTGGCCCGCCAGGCGTAGCCGCCCACATCCTTTATGGAGAACCGTTCCTCCCCCTCGAAGACCTCCCGGAAGACGGCCTCCACCATTTCCGCCACCGCCACGTTGACCGTGAGGGTACGCCTGCCGGCCGTCTTGGTCCCGTCGTCCTGCAGCTGCCACACGTCCACCGTGACCGCCACCATGTGTTCCAGGGCCTCCTCCTCGGTCTGGTAGAAGGGGGCGTCCGGCTCCCCGAAGACCAGGGCATGCTTCACGGAATTGGTCCCCGGCATCACCAGCAGTTCCTCTGGGGTGTACAGCTCCTCCAGGGAGAGCCGGGTGTACCGGCCGCCTTCCGTCTGCCACCCGTCGGAAACCGGTTCCCCACTGCCCTCATAGGCCAGCCATGTCCCTTCTTGGGAGGTCCCGGCGTCGTCCGTTCCGGGGTTGTCCGTCCCGGTGTTGTCCGTTCCGGCGGCGGCCTGGGCCAGCTCCTTGAGCCGCCGGTCCCTGGTCCGCTGGGAGACGGGCCCTGGGGCCACCGTCTCCATGGACCGCTTCAGGATCACCAGGGCCTGGGCCCGGGTGGTGTTCTGCTGGGGCTCCAGGTTCCCCAGGTCGGTGCCCAGGACGATCCGCCTGCCCGCCACCACGGCCGCCGCCTCCCTGGCCCAGGCGCTGACGCTGGATGCGTCCCCGAAGCCGGCCAGCACCGTCTCCACCACCGCCGGATCCACCGCCTTCAGGTCTCCCAGTTGCCCGAGCAGCCGTCCGATCATCACGAACATCTCCTCCCGGGTGATCTCCCCCTCCGGCCGGAAGGTGCCGTCCGGGTATCCCGTGACGATTCCCAAGGCGTAGGCCATGTCCCCATGGAGGCCCACCTCGTCCCCGAAGACCTCCCGCTCCCAATTCCGGGGCCATTCCCCGCCTCCGCTGACATAGGCCAGCACCACCGCCTCGGCGAACTCTCCCCGGGTCACCGGGCGGTCCATCCTGCGGTTGACGAAGCTCTCTGGGATGATCCCCCAGCTCTCCGCCTCCCCAATCCCCTCCACGAACCAGGTGTCCACCCCCTCGTAGGCGTGGGCTTCCTGTCCCATGGCCCCGAAGGCCATGAGGAACGCCAGCGCCAGCGCGGCGCCCCTTTTCAATCGTCCTGTCCCCATCTTCATGCCGGTCTCCTTGTCCCCATGTCCGTCTCGATCCGTGTCCGCACGAAGCTCCGCAGCCGGCTTGCGGCCGGCCGGGAGCCCGCTCGTCTTCTTCAGTTCCTCCTGGCTGGACAGGATGTCGTAGCCTTCCAGCCCCCGTTCTCCGGCAAAAAGGGTGGCGACTCCCCCGGTCTCCCCGGCATCCTACCGCACGTTCACCATTTCAGAGACCAGCACCACCTCCACGATCCCCGGGTCGTCCCCGGAGACGGTGTAGAGCCGGACGAAAGCGTCCGCCTTGATGTCCCTAAGCACCCCCGGTTCGTAGGTGACTTTGCCACCCACCAGCTTGGCCCTGTAGACGATGGGACCTTCGATGATGGTGCGGATGTCCGGATTCCCGTCCTCGTCCCCGTCATAATCGATGGTGACCACGGAATCGTTCCGCTCCAGGACCTTCGCCCATGCGGATCCCGTGTGGTCCTCGAATCCGCTGACGGTCCCCAGTCCCGCAAAGTCCAGTCCGCTGGTGGAGGCGTTCCGCACCACCCCGAACTGCATCCTAAGTCCGAACAGGTCCCCCGCATCCAGGGCGGCCTGCAGGTCCAGGTCCAGGGTGTCGTCGTCCCTGGTCGGCACGTACACGACATCCTTCCCGATGAGGAATTCCAGCTCCTGGACCTCATCCCCGGCGGAATTCAGCACCCTGGCCGTCTCCAGGACCAGTCCGAAGGCCCTGCCGGTGTAGTCCGCCAGCCTGCCTGCCGGATCCGGTCCGGGCTCTTCCTCTTCCACCGGCGCGGCGTAGACGCCCAGTTCGGCCGCCAGTTCCCCGTCCACGGCTCCGGAAGCCACCAGCAGGTCGATGGCCTTCCTGCCTTCCCCGTCCACCGCCTGGAGGGAGCCGAAGGTCATGCCCACGGCGTCGTCCCGGATCAGGGCCTTTTCATTGAACTTCTGGGCCTCCTCCGGGGTGACGCCTCCCTTGTCCGATAGGGTCTGGGCCGCCTGGTCATAGTCCGCGGCGTCCACCGTATGGCCCAGCTGCCGCAGGATCATGGTGGCGTACATCTTCCCAATCAGGGGCTCCATGGGAGCCAGCCTGTCCGCGGCCACACCCACCAGGATCCCGTTCTCCACCGCATAGGCAATGTTGTTCCTGGCCCAGCCGGATACCGCTCCCGTGTCCGTGAAGGGCGCCAGGGCGGCCGCGGTCTCCGCTTCGGTCATCCCCAGGGCGTCCTCCTCCAGGCCGAAGAGGCGCAGCAGCAGGGTGACGCCCATCTCCCGGGTCAGGGCCCCGCCCAGGTCCGGGACGAAGGCCGTCTGGGAGGTCCCCTTGAAGAGCCCCAGCCGGTTCAGTGTCACGGCCTCCTCCCCGTAGGTGTGGGTCTCCTGGGCAAAAACGGTCCCCAGGGACAGGGTCAGCATGGCCACCACCAGCAGCAGCGATAAAAGCTTGTTTTTCGTCGTTCCCATGGCAAGTCCTCCTCTTATCTTATGCGTTTAACTTTTGTGTTTACTGTTGCGTTTACTGTTGCGTTACTGTTGCGTTACTGATGGATTCTCCGGAACCGTCCTCCTGAAGGCGGAAAGGAACTCCTTTTCCACACTGCCGAAATCCCTCTGGGAGAAATCCAGCTCCCTGGAGTGGACGGGCATCACCTCCATGACCGCCACCTCCATCAGCTCCTGGAACTCGTGGTACAACAGGGCGTCGTCGATCTCCCTGATCCGCCCCAGCTCCTCCTCCGTCAGGTCCCCGATGCCGAACCGCCGGTAGACGGCCTTCTGCAGCCGCTCCTCCATGGGACCGTAGGCGTGCAGGTTCCGCTTCACCGGTCGGGTGATGTCCGACAGGTAGCTCTCGCTGGCGTCGTGGAGCAGGCACCCCAGCCGCACCCGGTCGGAATGGCCCCGGCTTGCGGCTTCCCTCCAGCAGTTGATGGAATGCTGGGCAACCGAGTAGAAATGCCTGAAGTGGCCGTTGGCCCTGGTCATCAGGGACAAGGAGTGGGCGATGTCCTCGATATGGATGTCCTCCTCCACGGGGTCCAGTGGATGGAATTTCGTTTTCGTATAGGTGAGAATGTAGTCCGCCATATTTCGCCTCTTTTCGTTTCCGTCCTACCCTTATGGTACAACAGATTCCCCGGGAAAACAAGCCCGGACACGCCGAAAGGGCGGCCGCAGCCGCCCTTTCGGCGTGTCCTTACTTTTCCTCCGCGAGGCTCACCTGCCATCCGACGCCGTACTTGTCCACCAGATAGCCGTAGACCTTGCTCCAGAAGGTCTCCTGAAGGTCCATCTCCACCTTGCCGCCCACCTTCAGGTTGTTGAAGGCTCTGGTCAGGGCCTCCTCGTCCGTTCCGGTAAGCACCAGGCTGATGTTGTCCCCGATGGTGGCGTCCCTGCCCGGCAGGGCGTCGGAGAACATCACGATGCCCCCGAAGATCTTCAGGTCCGTGTACATCACCAGCTCCCTGGTGTAGTCGTCCAGGGGAAAATCGGCGTCCGGCGGCATCTCCCCGAAGGTCATGATCTTCGGCTCTTCCACGCCGAAGGCCTCCGCATAGAACTTGACCGCTTCCCGACAGTTTCCATTGAAATTCACAAACGCTTGAACGCTCATACGTACTGCCTCCTTCAATCGAAAAACCACTCCCGCCGCATCCCTATCCGTTCTTCCATTATACCATGTTTTCCCGGGAAAGGAAACTACCGTCCCCGGGAAGGTAGCCGGGGCACCCAGCGGCAGCAGGCAGGATTCAAGCCCTTCCCCCATGTTCAGACAGCCGTTCTTGTGGTACAATCATTGTATGATTTGGAAAGGAAGACCACCAAACAGCTACAGGGAAATCGAATGGGAAGGGGAATGGACATGGGTAATGGATTGGGAGACGACCTTAGGAAACTGATGCTGGCGGGGATTGGCGGAGCCGCCGTGGCTGCGGAGAGCGCCAAGAAGGGATTCGACATCCTGGTGGAAAAGGGGGACGCCACCGTCCGGAAGGGGAAGGCGGCGTATGCGGAGCTGAAGCACAAGGCCTCCCCCTCCTCCCTGATCGACCGGGTGGACCAGCTGACACCGGAAGAGCTGCAGGCCCTGAAGGCCAGAATCGGGGAACTGGAGCGGCAGGGTAAGGAATGACGGGGGAAGCCAGGCCCAAGGGCGGCACGGACAGGGCCCGGTTCCTGGAGATCCTTTCCCTGCTTCGGAAGCACCGGGCCGCCAAGGGCCTGACCCCGGTGAAGCTGCGGGCCCTCCTGGAGGACCTGGGCCCCACCTACATGAAGCTGGGGCAGGTGATGGCCATGCGCTCGGACCTGCTTCCCGCCGCCTATTGCCAGGAGCTGAAGAAGCTCCATTCGGAGGCGGCTCCCATGCCCGTGGAAGAGGTCTACGGGGTCATCGCCAGGTCCCTGGACCCCCCGCTCGGCACGCTTTTTCCCAGGTTCGATCCCGTCCCCTTGGGGGCCGCCTCCATCGCCCAGGTGCATCTGGCGGAGCTTGCCGACGGCACCCCCGTGGTGGTGAAGGTCCAACGCCCAGGGATCCACGAGACCATGCGCCAGGACGTGGCCCTGATCCGCAGGGCCCTGGGGTTGGCCCGGGTGGTGGGCGGGACCGGGGACGTGGTGGATTTCGGCATGGTCCTGGACGAGATCTGGGCGGCGGCCCAGGAGGAGATGGATTTCCGCATAGAGGCCGGGCACATGGAGACCTTCGCCCGCAACAACCGGGACGTGGCCTATGTGGACGTCCCCAGGGTCTTCCGGGGGCTTTCCACCGGGAACGTGCTGGTGATGGAGCACATCCGGGGCATCCCCGTCACGGACACCCAGGCCCTCCGGGCGGAAGGCTACGACCTGGAGGAGATCGGGGCCAAGCTGGCCCAAAACTACCTGAAGCAGGTGGTGGAGGACGGATTCTTCCATGCGGACCCCCATCCCGGGAACCTGCGGATCCGGGACGGCCGGATCGTCTGGATCGACTTCGGGATGATGGGCCACCTCTCCCCCCGGAACCGGCAGCTCCTGGACCAGGGGGTGCGGGCCATGGCCCGGAAGGACCCGGGGGCCCTGAAGGATGTGCTGCTGGCCATGGGGGCCCTGGGGGAAGGTACCGACCAGAACGCCCTTTATGGGGAGATCGACGACTTGCTGACCAAGTATGGGACCGTGGACCTGGCTTCCATCGACATGGGGTCCGTGCTGGAGGATTTCCTGCATCTGGCCCGTCGGCAACACATCGTGCTGCCCGGGGGCGTCTCCATGCTGGGCAGGGGTATGGCCACCCTGGAAGGGGTGCTGTCGGTGGTGAGCCCGGGGATCAGCCTCCTGGACATCGCCGCCGGACGGATGGCCGGACGGCTTCCCCACCGGGAGGACTGGGAGCGGCAGCTGCTCCAGGACGCGGCCGGGCTGGCGGCGGCGGGACACAAAGCCCTGGGGCTGCCCGTCCTCCTTTCCGACCTGCTGAAGATGGGGGCCAAAGGCCAGGGAAGGATGCACCTGGAGCTTACCCCCTCCAAGGCCCTGGACCGGACCGCCTATTGGCTGGTGGGGCGGCTGACGGCGGGCATGGTGGCTTCCGCCATGCTGGTGGGCTCCGGCATCCTATGCACCACGGACCTCACCCCCCGGTGGCTGGGGGTCCCCGCCCTGGGGCTGGCCGGCTTCGGCCTTTCCATCCTCCTGGCGGCCGGCCTGCTGTTGGGGATCTGGCGGGAGCGGTAGGGGGAGCCACCTCCGCCCCAAGGGGAAAAGCGGCGAATGCGGCAAACGAAAGGGAAGGCTACGGAAACGCGGTTCACGGTTTCCGTAGCCTTCCCTTTTTCCTCTTCCTTTACCAGGCCTGGAGCACCAGGCCGAACTTGACCACCAGGTCCTCCCCTTCATAGAAGCCGCGGATGCAGTCTTCCAGCTGCTCCATGGACCGGAGCTCCCCCTGGTGGGACTTCCCCTGGCCGACGGGCATGTCCACCTCCACCGGAGCCCCCGCCCCGGCCTTGGAGAACTGCAGGATTTCCCCGCTGGGCTTCTCCAGGCCGAAGAAGTTGTCCTTCGTGGTGTCCTCCAGCATGCGCTTGGCATACCGGACCACCTCGTCGAAGGTGCACGGCAGGGGGGAGCTTCCCGGAATGCTGACCCCCAGCTCCTGGGAATCGGCGTAGAACTTCAGTGTCGGCCCCTGTCGGTCCCCCTCCTGGAAGAAATATCCAGAACCCGCCGGCCGGTGGCTTGCGGTTGCGGTATCGGGCCGCGGACCCCTCTCGAAGCCCACCAGCCTGTCCCCCTGGAAGGTGAGGACTCCCCGGTCCCCGTCGTTCAAGGCCAAGAACTGCTTCTTCCCCACCTTGAAGGTCTTTTGGGACCGGTCCTCCAGCAGGAACTCCACCCGGTAGGTGCTGGTCGTCCGGGCATCGGCGGTGTCCACCGTATGGGACTCGTAGGACTGGCTGTAGGTCCCCAGGACCTTGGCCTGGACGCTGACCACGGGCGCCTCCCTTTGACTCCTGGAATTCCGGATGACGGTGAACACCGCCAGTACCACCGCGGCCAACGCACCAAGCAGCACGACGGCGACCAGCAATAGCAAAACTGTGCTTATGGACATGTTTTTTCCCCCTCTCAAGACTTTCGGGCAACCGGTATCCTGCGGCTGCCCGATTGCTAAAATTATACAAGTTCCTTGTTTTTTTGTCAATCCAGACAGTTGCCGTCCTGAAGGCGCACCCTGTCACCGCCGCCCCCAAGGTTGTTCCTGTTTCCGGCAGCTTCCGTGGGGCGTCCCACAGCTTTTCCGGGTCCGGCAGGTCCGTCGACGCTGGCGGGGCCGTTGCCGACCGCTGGTCCGTTGCCGCTTGCCGGGCCGTTGCCGACCGCCCGGGCACCACCCCTTGCCGGCCTGCTGTCGATCCGCTCCAGGCCGCGCTCGAAGGCCGCCAGATGGTGCACGCTTGCGTCCCTAAGTGCCGTGAACACGATCCCCATGTCTTCGGGAAGGTCTGGTTGGGTCAGGAATTTCTCGTACATCGCGATGTTGTCGATTTCCGCCTGGACGCCGATCTCGAAGGTTTCCTTCAGCGTTTCCGGAATCACCACATGTTCCGCAGCCGTGTCCTCAGGGACCGGGATGCCGTACTTCTCAAAGAGGGGCAGGAGTGCGCTGATGTGCTGTTCTTCCGCTTCCATGATGTTGGAGAAGGGTCTGGTCACGTCGAATTCTTCCATAATCGCTTCATATTCCGCTCTGGCAAGGTATTCGTCCTGTATGGCATAGTCAAGCATTTCTTTCAGTGTGAGGTCGGTGTCGGCTTCCGCGCCGCCTGCGCCGTAATCGTCCGTGCTGGCGAATACGGTGGTGGATGCGAAGATCATGGACAGGGTGAGGACTGCAGGGATGAGTTTCTTCATTCTTTTGGTTGTCATTGCAACCGCCTCCAATCGTAGTGGGTTGGTTGGTTTCGCTTTCAAGTCCAGTATAGTCCCAAAATGTAAAAAAGTTGTGAATGGAGAAAGGTTCCTGCCGGAAAATCCTTCTTTCGTCTGGAACAGCAGGCAAAGCAAAGGACCGGCCGACGGCCGGTCCTTTGCTTTGCCTGTCTCAATATTCGAGGGTCACTTTCTTGGTATCGGAATCCCAAACCACCTCGCAGCGGAAGTTCTCCGCCACGAACCGGACCGGTACCATGGTCCTTCCGTTGACCGACAGGGGGGCGACGTCCGTCTTCCCTTGGACTCCGTCCACGCGGATTTCGTTCCTGTCCAGCCACATCTCGATCGATGTGCCCCTGGCGTCCAATACAATCCCCTTTTCCTCCGCAACCCAGCTTACGGTCCCCCCCATGCTCTCCACAAGGGTCCGGATGGGGAGCAGCGTCCTCCCCTCCTGGATCAACGGGACCGTGTCCCGGCCCGGGTCGATCTCCTTCTCCACACCGTCGACTTCCATCATCGGATTCCCGATCTGGACCACAATCCGTTTGCCTTCGGCCGCATTGGAAGCCGGAGCGATGGCAGGATCGGCTGTTGCTGCCGTTTCGGCGGTTTCCCCTCCTCCGCCTTCCTCCCCCTCCCCGTCCGGCGTCGGGACCGCAGGCTGGACATTCCTGGCCTCCGTCTCCGGCCCGACCGGCGCTGCCGGCTCCCTTGCCGCAAAGTGGGCCAGGGCGAAGGAGAGGAGGACCAGGATGGCCCCCAGCGCAATCAGGATGTCTTTCCAATCCGGCTTGAACCTGTCACCATTTTCTTTCATACCCTTACCTCCCCATAATCTCTTCTGTCTATTCTTCTTTCTATTCCCCCACCGCCTTCAGCGTTTCGGCCATGGACACCCTGTCCACCTTCCTGCCTCCCAGCTTCTTGGCCAGCAGGTAGGTGGCCAGGACAAGCAGGAAGCTCAGGAGCACGTACAGCGGGTCCACCACCGTAGGAATCGTGAAGTCCATGGTGTCCCCCAGGTTGCTGTACACGCTCCCGAAGGAGGCCGCCGCCAGGGGGATGGCTGCCAGGAAGCCGGCCAGGACCACCAGGTCCGTGCTGTCCAGGATCAGGGACCGGACCTCCCTGCGCCGGTAGCCGAAGACCTTGAACAGGGAGATGGTGTTCCTGTTCTCCTCGATGATCAGGGAGGTGACCAGTTGGATGATGATCAGCCCCATCACGCCGGAGAGGAGGACCATCGCCCCCACCATGGCCACGGTGGCTCCGAAGAAGGCCTCCATGGCGGCGGGGATTTCCCCCATGTCCTTGACCCCCGCAAGCGCCTCCGGGGGGATCTCCAGTTCCCGGGTGCTGAAGAGCCCCATATGGCTGTCCGGGGGATACCCCAGCTCCTCGTTGAACCGGTCGATCGGCAGGAAGAGGAAGTGCTCCGTATAGGACTGGGCCACGGCGTCGATCCTGAATTCATGGACCTTCCCGGTAAGCTTCCCCACCACCCGGATCGTGTCCCCGGCCTCCACGCCCAGGCGCTCCGCCAGGGGCCTGGTGATGTTCGTCCGGTCGTTGGGCAGGAGGTTGCCGTCCTTGTCCCTAAGGGTCAGGAGCCTGGAATCCGGCTGCACCCCGGAGGCCCAGAACTCGGCGCCCTCGTCCCCTTCCAGGTGGAAGACCGCCCCGGAGAAGGCTTCCGCCCCTTCCGGCACCTCCCCGGTCTGGAGTTCCCGGAAGGCGTATTCGTAGTCGAACCGGTAGGTCTCCCTGATGTCGCTGGTCAGCAGGTGGGTGAAGGAGCTCAGGATGGTGAAGGCCAGCAGCATGATCAGGGACGCCCCGACCACACCCAGCAGGAGGAACAGCAGCCGGGGGATGCTCCGAAGCTGCTCCCTGAGCTTGAACCTGGTCCCGAACCGGAGCCCCTCCAGCCGGAGCTTCCGTTCCAAGGCGCTGACCTTGGTCTTCCGGCTCCCCCCCTTCATCAGCTCGGCCGGGGGGCGCTTCAACTCGCTGCGGACGGCCAGCCAGCCCCCCAGGCCCAGGAAGAGCACGGGGGCCAGCAGGCCGGCCAGGAGTTCCGGTGCGCTCCACCGGATGGCCGTGACGGGCAGCACATAATAGTCCAGCATGGCCAGGACGCTGGGCCGGATGGCCGACAGGGCCAGCAGGCTTCCGGCGGTCCCCCCGGCCAAGGCCACCAGGAGCGGCAGGGCCATGTAGTGGCGCATCAGCTCCCGGCGCCGGTAGCCTTGGGCGTACAGGGTCCCCACCACCACCGCATCCTGTCGGACCATGCGCCAGACCAGGATTCCCATGACCAGGCAGGAGAGGAGGAACATCCCCACAGGCAGGGGTACGCTCATGGTGCGCATCCCCGTGACGGAGGCCCAGGGCGTGGACGCCCGCCGGTTGAGTCCGATGGGGATCCAGTCGGACGCGGCGACCCCCTGCTCAAGGAGCAGCTCCCGCAAGCGGACCGTCTGCTGGTTGATGCTGCCGTCCCGATCCAGGAACCGGGCCCCTTGGATCTTCACCACGCCCTCCATCCCTTCCAGGGCTGCGGGGTCCACCACACCCACGCCGAACCGTTCCGGAGAGGGCAGGATGTCGTAGGGGTTCTGGAGGGGATAGATGTAGTTGGGCAGGGCCACGTATCCCACCACGGTGAAGCTCTTGCCCCCGGCCTGGAGGGTGCTCCCCACTGTGTACCCGTTGGCTCCGGCCCAAGTGGGTTCCAGGAGGAGTTCCTCCGGGCCTTCGGGCATGCGCCCTTCCAGCACGGCCGGCACGTTCACCCGCCTGGTGGCGCCCAGCAGCCGCAAGGTGGCCGTGTCGGACAGGGGGGCGTCCAGGCTCAGGGATTCCTCGATGAGGGCCCCGGCCTGTTCCTCCAATGACTCCCTGTCGGGTATGGGACGGTCGGTCCGAAAGGAAATGTCCTCCTGCCGGTTTTCTTCCATGAAGTCCGTCATCAGGTCGCCCAGGTTCCGGGAGATCCCCGAGGCCAGCACGAAGGTGAAGCTGCCGATCAGCACCAGGACCAGGATGCCGATATGGCGTGCCGGATTTTCCTTGAACATGCGGTATAACCTTCGATGCAGCGCCATTACCACTCAATCCTTTCCGCCGGAAGCGTTTCCTTGTTCCGGACCCGTTCCACCACAGCCCCGCTCCGCAACCGGAACACGGTGTTGGCCATCCCGGAAATCGCCGTGTTGTGGGTGATCATCAGGATGGTGGTGCCGAAATCGGTGTTGATGCGCTGCAACAGCGCCAGGATGCTCCGGGATGTTTCGAAATCGACGGCTCCCGTGGGTTCGTCGCACAGGAGCAGTTTGGGGTTCTTCACGATGGCCCGGGCGATGGAGACCCGCTGCTGCTCCCCGCCGCTCAGCTCCCGGGGGAAGCGGTCTTTCTTGTCCAGGAGCCCCACCGACGCAAGGACCTGGTCCACGTCCAGGGGGGCGGTGCTGATGTTGGCGCAGACCTCGATGTTCTCCCCGACGGTCAGGTTCGGCACCAGGTTGTAGAACTGGAAGACGAAGCCGATGTTCTCCCGGCGGTACTCGGTCAGTTCCACGTCCTTAAGGCTCGTGACGGTGGTGCCGTCCACCATCACGCTGCCCCCGTCCGACCGGTCGACCCCGCCGATGATGTTCACCAGGGTGGACTTCCCCGAACCCGAAGGGCCCAGGATGACGCCGATCTCCCCCTTTTCCAGTTGCAGGTCCACCCCTTTCAGGACCTCCGTCCTGACCTCCCCGGTGGTGTAGCCCTTCTTCAAGCCTGTGACTTCGATGAACATGGCGGCCTCCTCTCCTCCCAGCCTTGGAATCCTGCTTGGGCGATTGTCGTTGATTCAATTATAGAACAGAAACCGGCACCTTACAACGAATTTTGCGTTTGGTTGAAGGCGCCTGCTTTTCTCGTACTTGATGCACAATTCCAACGGGATATTTCATTCAGCGGGGAGGATGGCAAACCTCCCCGGATTTGGTACAATGGACCTGTTGACGGACACCGATGACCCAAGGAGGTTTTTCATGAAGACCATCACCATGACCACAGGAGCCCAGACTTTCGAAATCGAACTGTACGACAATCCCTCCGCAAAGGCCTTGAGGCAGGCCCTGCCCATGGACCTTTCCATGTCCCGCTGGGGCGGGGAGTACTATGGATCGATTTCCAGAAGGATACCGGTGCACTCCGAGATGACCAGCTGGTTCAAGGAAGGGGAGGTTGCCCTTTGGCCCGATGGCAACGCCTTTTGCATCTTCTTCGGGCCCACCCCGGTCAGCACCGACAGCCGTCCCAAGATGGCCTCCCCCGGAGTCCCCTTGGGACGGATCGTCCGGGGAAGCCTTGAGGATTTGGACGCCATGGGCGGAAGCATCCGCCTCACCCTGACCTGAAGAGGCAAGGCAGCGCACGTTTGCAGACAAAAAGAGGACCAGCCAATTTGCCTGGTCCTCTTTTTGTCTGCTTCCTGTCAATGGGCATCCGGAACCTACTCCATTGGAAAGATATCCCTCTTCCCTTTGCTCCACGATGCTGTTGATCTCCCCAGGGAGGCGGGGCACATAGGATGGGATGTCTTCCGGCCATTCCTGCTGGCCGCCTGCGTCGACGACGACGGAAGCATCGTCCGCTTCCATCGAAACAACCGCGTCCCCGCCGTCCGAGCCGATGTCCACCTCGGCCGCTCCAGCCGTCTCCCCGGTTCCAGCTTCGGTTGCCTGGATATCCTCTTTGACGGCTTCTTCCGGTGTCTTGCCGCATCCCGCACCGGCCAGCACCACCAGCAGAAGCACGCTTGTCAACGCAGCCCAACATTCCCATTTTTTACAGGTTCACGCCAATTCCCCGATGATGTTCGGCACAACCCTTCCCCTGTTCAGCATGCGGTCGATACCTGCTAGAAGCGCAACGCATGTCCTGTGTTTCATCCGGCCCCAGCCTATCGGATTGGTAGGATCGGTACGATAGGAACGATCGGCAGATCGATGATTGTGGTCTTCTTGGGGACATAGAATTTTTTGGTTTCCCCGGGTGCGATGGTTGCCCCCGATTCTGTTGACTTGAACGTTTCCGTGGCATAACTTCCATCCGGGTTCTTGTGGAGCCGTGCGAATGTGATCTCCTTCAACACCGCCGGATCCCAAGTGGAATTGTTCGTCACCTCCACATACCAGTGGGTGCCGGTGGCGGGCGGCCAGTAGTCCACCGCATAGATGGGCAGGGGCACATCCAGTTTCAATGTCTTGCTGTAATCGATCCACAAGGTCTCGTTGGGGGTGTCCCAGACGGTGAAGGGGCTCCTGCCGTCCACGCCCAGGGTCACCTTCAGCTTGTTACGGGAATCGGCCCCGGTCTCCACATGGATCCTTGCGGAATAGGCCTGGTCCGTTCCGGCCCGCTCCACCGGGATGACCTGATAGAATCTCACATAATTGAAGTTGTCCTCCAGGGCGTCATAAGGAACCGTGAAATACCCGTTCCCCAGGTCCCCCCAGGTGTCCCCCCAGCTGTTCAGGCACTTCACCGTCTTCGTCACATCGTCGTATCCCACGATGGTGACCGCATGGCCCTGTTCGGGGTTATCCCCCTGGATCAGCGGGATGTCTCCCCCCGCCAGCAGCGGGCCGTAATTCCGCAGGAAATGCCGGATGTTCTCGATGGTGGGTTCGTATCCCCCGCTTTCCTGCATCCGGTAATAGGAGGCCAGATAGTTGGTCCATCCATTGGGCCTGGGCATCTGGCTGTAGTCGTAGGTGCTGTTGCCTGCAGCGTCCTTGCCTATGATCACCTTGTCATAATCCGAATGGGAGGAAGCCTCCGGAGCGATTCCGTTCTGTTCCAGCACGAACTTCGTGTTGACCGGTCCCCCGTCCGCCAGCTCCTCCTGTCGGCCATGGAGATACCAGAAGGACACGTCCGGGGTGTAGGGATGCTCCCTTTCCTTCAGGATGTTCATGATGTGCACCATGGATCGTCCGATGCATCCGCCCCTGCCGTCCTGGTTCCCCGTGAAGGTCACGTACGGCGTGTAGTCGCAGCCGGTGGACCAGCAGATGAGCGAATCCAGTGCATACGGAGGCTTGCTCCAATCCTGGGATGGCTGCAGCAGGGAAAGGTCCACATCCTTCTGCACGGTCAGGGAATCCGCATGGATTTTCGCCGTATCATAGGTCCGGTCGTTGGGCGCAAGCAGCAGGCCGTTTTTCACCCAGTCGGGCAACAGGGAGAGGTTGATGCCCGGCAGGTTGAAGCCAGGCAGCTGGAAGTCCGGAACCTCCGGGGCCTCTGTCTGGGTCACCACCGTGACGATCCGGTTGAGGCCGTCCCAATCCACCTCCGCCCCAAAGGATTCGCTGACGAACCGGAGGGGCACCAGGGTCCTGCTGTTGACAATCTTGGGCGGCACATCCAGAACGACGGGGGCCCCATTGACCCATGCCGTCGCATTCCCGATATACAGGACGATGGTGGTCCCCTCTCTAGTCGCCGTCACCTTCCTGTCCAGCGCGTCCCACTCCACGGCCGCCTCCAGGCGCTCGAAAATGGCCCGCAGAGGCACCAGGGTGCGTCCCGACTCGATGATGGGCGGGGTGTCCGTCACCAAGATCTCCCCATTCACGAAGATGCTGATCGGTTGCTGGGTTTGCCCCACGGCCATGCCGGACGGCATCACCACCCCGGTCAACAAAAGGCTGAAGAGCAGTACAAAGGAAATTAGTTTCATGTTCTTTGATTTCATAACATCCACCTGCCTTTCCATTCATGCATCCTGTTGCCAACACACCAGTATGATATCGGCATCACCTCCTTCAATCGCTTGTACGCCAGGGGTTTCACCTTGTTTACATGATGGTATTTCTGAAATTCCAACCGTTGTTTATGCTTATTTAAAACCGTCTTTCACACTTGCAACCTTAGGTATATTATAGGTCATATTCCATTTGCTTACAATCACTTTCACTTGACCTTGCGGCTTCATCAGGAGCAAAAAAAGAAGGACAATCCGCCGGTTCGCTTCTTGTCCTTCTGGGTCCGTTCATGGGGCCAGGCCCCAACCGAGCCCGGCGAATTCGCCACCCGGGAGGAAAAGTTTGCCCGGCCCGGCGTAGTTGCTGTCTATTCTTCATCAACACAAATATCCCCAATCAAGTAAAGTGCCGCTCTACCGCTTAGTTTCACCCTTTCGCCGCAAAACTCACAGTAAACCGTGCCGCCACGCTTGGATACTTGTCTGGCGACCATCTTGTCAAGGCCGTTCTGTTCTCTCCAGTAAGGAATAAGAGAACAGTACATCGTGCCACATACGGGATCCTCATCGACATTTATCTTTGGCCAAAAAGCTCTGGCTACAAAATCAAATTCCTTGCTTTTTGCTGTTACATAGGCAGACAATCCAACTGGAAATTGTTTTATTTTTGAGAAATCCGGCGTTAGCTTCTTCACCGTATCCTCTGAATCAAAAATGAATATCAAATCCCTACTGGTTCTAAGCACCTCTACTGGAACCGCACCTAACGCATCAACCATCAGGTCGGTCAAGTGATACCTTTCAGGTATGATGGTGGGAAAATCCATTTCAAACAAATCATCATTCTTTCTAACAATGAGATGATGGTTCGCTTTCTTTGTATTGAAATGGAGCACATCGGCATTTTTTTCGACAAACCTAAATACAACATAAGCGGTTGCAAGTGTTGCATGACCGCAGAGGTCTATCTCTCCGCCGGGAGTGAACCATCTCAATCCATAAGAATTTCCTTCCTTCACAGCAAAAGCTGTTTCTGACAGGTTGTTCTCTATTGCGATTTTCTCCATTTTTTCCATGGGGATCCAATCATCCATTATGCACACACCAGCTGGATTCCCTTCGAAAACATTGTCCGCAAACGCATCCACCACATAATATTTCAACAAAGCTTTCCCTCCTTCTGGTCAGTCCAAACGCGTGATGGTGGGGGCTCCCGATGCAGGAATGGTCACGCTGAAGCGCACATCCTGCTCCACTTCCCCAACGGTGGCCCGCAGGGTCAATGTCAACGTCCTGGTGCTGCCTCCCGGCGGGCGCTGGGTGATCACTGCGGTCATACCGTCCCCACCGAGCGTGATGCTTGCCTGGCTGCTGCTGGAGACCCCATAGAACCTGAAGACCACCCCATCCTCTCCCGCTGCAGGAACCGCCAGCTTTGCGTTGGTATCAGTGTAGGTGATGCTGCCTGGGGCAACCCCCGCCAGCGCCTGCTCCAGTCTCTGCTGGTCGGTTGGGCCTGCCGGTTCTTCGGGATCTTCCGGGACTTCCGGACTGCCGCCGGATCCTCCCGAATCCATCATCCCTCCATAAAGCGGATAGACGGTGATTCCGGAATTCTGGTAGTAGACCACCAGACTGCCCACACCCGGATCATACGCAAATCCGAAAGCATTCTCTCCCCTTTTCATGGGCGAAGGGACCTCCCCCCTGTAATGCTCCTTGACGATCTCATCCTCCGGCAGCTCCGAGCCTTGGGCCTTGCCCGCATAGACCACTGTCGCCATGGACTTCGCCACGCTCTTGTCGACCGCGATCCTTGCAGCCTCAACAAAACCGGGAAACCTTGGGATTGCGACGGCTGCCAGAATGGCCAAAATTGCAATGACGACAATCAGTTCGATCAACGTGAAGCCTTTTCTTCCCCAACCACAGTGCTTTCCCATCCGGCCATACCTCCAAGTTGTGCATCCTCATGTAACCTGATCAACAGCATGTTTTTTTCAAATCTTAGATGTATTGTACCAAATCGCTGGCGCGATGGCTAGGCAAGGCACATCGTTTTTCAAGCCTTTAGTCTTTCCCGTAGCCATGTTTTTTTGATTTAGAACAAAAAAGTAGTAGCTGCTTTTGAATATGTGTTAT
>NZ_JAAEEH010000011.1 GCF_010179735.1 Anaerotalea alkaliphila | reverse complement strand
CTCAAGATAAGATATCCCATCCGTAAGGAGTAAGACCCCTGGAAGACTACCAGGTTGATAGGTTGGAGGTGTACGCATGGCAACATGTTCAGCTGACCAATACTAATCGGTCGAGGGCTTGACCTAGCAATCATCCAAATCATGCAGATGTAAATTCTCTATTCAGTTGTCAAAAAAACATGTTGACAAAACCGGGAAAACTGGTTATCATATATCTTGTTCTTAAGTCCTCAGAGCGCTAATTGAGGAGGGATTCCCGAGTGGCTAAAGGGGGCAGACTGTAAATCTGTTGGCACCGCCTTCGAAGGTTCGAATCCTTCTCCCTCCATTAAGACTGTCTTGCCCAGATAGCTCAGTCGGTAGAGCAGAGGACTGAAAATCCTCGTGTCGCTGGTTCGATTCCGGCTCTGGGCACTTGGAAACACCATATGCGGGTGTAGTTCAATGGTAGAACACCAGCCTTCCAAGCTGGATACGCGGGTTCGATTCCCGCTACCCGCTTTTCGCGCGAGTGGCTCAGTGGTAGAGCATCGCCTTGCCAAGGCGAGGGTCGCGGGTTCGAATCCCGTCTCGCGCTCTTCATCAAAAGCTTCAAGATAAGGATGCGGAATGCGCGTGCAGGTCGTATCCATTTTTATAAAGGAAAATATGTAGTAAAAATGATGGGTAGTCGCCAAGCGGTAAGGCTCAGGACTCTGACTCCTGCATCCGAAGGTTCGAATCCTTCCTACCCAGTTCCAAGGGCGTGCGGCCCGATGCAAGAAGCGCGTACATTGTACGCGCTTTTTGCGTTATGGAAATGTCATGGAATAAGGAAAGGAGACAGGCATGGAAAGATCGTTCAAGGTCCTGCTGGTCGCAATCAACGCAAAGTTCATCCATACGAATCCGGCGGTCCGGCATTTGCGGGAACGTCTGCAAATGCCGGGGATTGCGGGGGAGGTCCTGGAATGCACGGTCAACCAGCGGGTGGACCATATCCTGAAGGGGATCGTGTCCAAGGAGCCGGACGTGGTGGGGTTCTCCTGCTACCTCTGGAACATCGCCTATGTCCAGGCCTTGGTCGCCAACCTGAAGAAGGTACTTCCCCGGGTCCGGATCCTGCTGGGAGGGCCGGAAGTGTCCTACGACGCCTCCCGGCTCCTTGCGGCCTGGCCCCAGGTGGACTGCATCGTCTGCGGGGAGGGGGAGGAAGCCCTGGCACGGGTCGCCGGGCGGTATGCCAAGGGGGGGGGGCTGGATTCCTCCATCCGGGGAATCTGCTTTAGGACCGGGGAGGGGGAGGTCCTGGCCACGGGCCCCGGAGCCCCGGTGGACATGGATTCCCTGGGGTTCCCCTATGGGGACCAGGAGGACCTTTCCCACAAGATCCTCTATTACGAGACCTCCAGGGGGTGCCCGTACCAGTGCAGCTATTGCCTTTCCTCCATGGAAAAAGGGGTGCGCTTCCGTTCCCTGGAGCGGGTGTTTGGGGACCTGGAACGGTTCCTGGAAGCGGAGGTCCCCCAGGTGAAGCTGGTGGATAGGACGTTCAATGCCCGGAAGAGCCATGCCAAAGCCATCTGGCGCTGGCTGATGACCCATGACCGGGGGCGCACCAACTTCCACTTCGAAATCTCCGCGGACCTGCTGGACGAGGAGAGCCTGTTCCTGCTGGGGCAGGCCCGGCCGGGACTGTTCCAGTTCGAGATCGGCGTCCAATCCGCCAATCCCAGGACCCTGGAGCTGATCCGCCGGAAAATGGACCTGGAGGTCCTGGAGACCAACGTGCGCCGGCTCCAGGAGGGGAGGAACATCCATCTGCACCTGGACCTGATCGCCGGGCTTCCGGGAGAGGGTTATGCCAGCTTCCGGGAATCCTTCAACCGGGTCCACGGGATGGGGCCGGACCAGCTGCAGCTGGGCTTCCTGAAGGTCCTGAAAGGCTCCGGCCTGGAGCGGGAAAAGGAGGCCTACGGGCTGGTGCACAGGGATTACGCCCCCTACGAGGTCCTCCGGACCGCAGACCTTTCCTACGGGGAGCTGGAGCGGCTGAAGCTGGTGGAGGAGATGCTGGAGCGTTATGGGAACAGCGGGCTTTACAGGAGGACCCTGGCCCACGCCATTCCCCTCCATCCGGACCCTTTCAGCTTCTATGAGGCGCTGGGGGACCATTTTTCCGGAGAGGGCCTGGAGGAGGTCAGCCTGTCCAAGGCGCAGCAGACGGAGGTGCTTAGGGATTTCCTGCGCAAATGGGGCAAGGTCGACCCGGGGATGTTGGACGAGCTGCTGAAGCTGGACCTGCTGCTCCACGAGCGCCTGCGGAAGCTCCCCTCCTGGCTGGAGAACAGGGAGCTGGGCAGGGAGGCGCTCCAGGCCCGGGGTGTGGGAAGGGAGGAGGCGAAGGCGTGCCATTTCGAGGCATTCGACCTGGATGTGGCCGCCTGCATGGAGGCGGGGACCGTCCGGAAGGGACCGGGGGTGCTGCGCACGGAGTACGGGAAGAAGGATTTCGTCACGGGAGAGGCGGGCTGGAGTTTCCTGCCCCCCTCCGGAGCATAGGAGGTGCGCATGGGAGGAAAAAAGAGGGAAGAAAGGGTGGGCCGGATCCTGGGGCAGTTGGATGCCCATTACGGTCCGGACCACATCTGCTATCTGCATTACAGGGAGCCATGGCAGCTTCTGATGGCCACCATCCTGAGCGCCCAATGCACCGACGACCGGGTGAATATGGTGACGGTGGACCTCTTTCAAAAGTACCCGACCCTGGAGGCCCTGGCCTCGGCCCCCCAGGAGGACATCGAGGAGGCGGTCCGTTCCACGGGCTTCTACAAGAACAAGGCCTCCCATCTGAAGCGGGCGTCCATCCAGTTGCTGGAACGGCATGGGGGGGGCCTGCCGTCCGGAATCGAGGAGCTGACCAGTCTGGATGGGGTGGGCAGGAAAACGGCCAACGTGGTCCGGGGACACATCTACAACATCGAGAGCATCGTGGTGGACACCCACGTGAAGCGGATCTCCAACAAGCTGGGATTCACACAGAACCAGGATCCGGTGAAGATCGAATTCGACCTGATGGAGCTCCTGCCAAGGAGCCACTGGCTGCGCTACAACACCCAGATCATCGCCCATGGCCGGAGCGTCTGCACCGCAAGGAATCCGGACTGCGGGTCATGTTTCCTGCTGGCCGACTGTCCCTGGGGTTTGCGGGAGAGGTTGGAAAAGATAACCTGAGTATGGTATAATTCCCTTGAAACCTTTTTGCCGCAACAACCCTTGTGAGGTGCGCTATGGAATTTAAAAGTCAGAAGGCCATCATCTGCGTGGATGACGACCCGTACATCGTAAACCAGCTGGAGGAGTCCTTCAACAACCATTTGGGGGACGAGTACATCATCGAGGTGGCGGAGTCCGCCAACGAGCTGCTGGACATCATCCGGAGCCTGGAGGAGATCAAGATCGAGACGGCGGTGATCGTGTCGGATTACCTGATGCCCAGGATCAACGGGGTGGAGCTGATCGACATCATCAACAAGAAGTACCCTTTCATCAAGATCATCCTCCTGACCGGGAACATGAACATGGAGACCCTGGAGAACGCCATCAACTCCATCAACATCTACCGCTTCATCAAGAAGCCCTGGGAGGAGGAGCACCTGCTGAGGACCGTCCGGGAAGCGGCGGAGCTCCACCGGCAGGAGAAGGAGCTGGACGACCTCCATGAGCGCCTGAAGAAGTCCGAGTGGGAGAAGCGGCTGATCCTGGACAGCATCTCCGAGGCCCTGTTCTACATGGACACCGACCTGAAGGTGCTGTGGAGCAACGACATGGCGAAGGACTTCCTGGGGAGGGAGCCGGAGGGGCTCCATTGCCACGAAATCTTCCACGCCATCTCCGCCCCCTGTCCGGACTGTTGCGCCAAACGCACCCTGGAGGGGGAGACCCAGCTGACCAAGGAAATCATACTGGAGGACGGAAGGCACCTTTTCCTGCGCTTCTACGCCGTGATGGAAAGGGACCAGTCCAGGGGAGTCGTCCTGGCGGTCCAGGACATCACCAACCGGAAGCGGGTGGAGCACATGAACCAGGCCCTGCTGCATCTGGCCAGGTCCAACAACAGCATCCACACCATCCACATGCTCTACGACAACGCCTACCATGTGCTGGCGTCCCTGCTGCATGTGAAGAGCTTCCTGATCGCCGGGCATGTGGAAGGAAAGGTCCTGGCGGAGTATGTGCAGGGGGCGGGGATGGAGGAGTCCTTCATCCGGGAGCTGATCCAGGAGACGGATGCGGGGATCCGGGAACCGGAGGGGTACCATCTGCGCAGGGAAGGGAAGGGGATCCATTACGTGCAGCCCCTGATCAACCGCAAATACATGCTGCTGCATTTCAGCCCCAACGGATACGACGAGGCCCTTTCCCTGCAGCTGGCAAGCGCCGTGGCGGAACAGCTGAGCGGCAGCATGGTGAACATCTACCATCTGGACAGGATCACCTACCAGGCCAACCACGACGCCCTGACGGGCCTGTTCAACCGGAAATACCTGCTCCAGAGGCTGGAGGGGCTGCACCAGCGGAAACGGAACCGGGATGGGGGGGAGGCCCACAACGGCCTGGCCATCATCGACCTGAACCGCTTCAAGTCGGTGAACGACAACCATGGCCACGTGGCCGGAGACCAGGTGCTCCGGATGGTGGCGGCAAAGATGCTGGAAGCCACCCGGCATGAGGATGTGTTGGCCAGGATCGGAGGGGACGAGTTCGCCCTCCTGTTCACCATCGATTCGGAAGAGGCGGCGCGGACCATGCTGGAAAGGATCCGGGAAGCCCTCTACGAGGAGATGCAGGTGGGGGATGACGTCCTGCGGCTGGGAGGCTGTCTGGGCGTGGCGCTGTTCGAAGGTGCGGACTGGGAGCCCGTGGAGGTTTTCAAGCATGCGGACGAGGCCATGTACCGGGCAAAGGAGATGGGCAAGGAAGAGGGCTGCGTCCTCTTCTTTGAAGAAGGGAAGACCGACTAGGAAGGGGAAGCTGGTATGACGAAGAAGGAGATTGCCGTATTCACTTTTTTCATATCAGCTTTAATCCTTTTGGTGGGCGTCATACTCCTGTACGAGCATGCCGAGAACCAAAAAAGCTTAAAGCTGGAAGGGATCCGCAGGGAGAAGATGCACCTGCTGGAAGGGAACAGCCGGCTGGAAGGACTTTACGGGGAGCTGACCGGGCTCACGGGGCTGTATCTGGGAACCGGACGGGAGGAGTACGGCCGGGTCCATGGGGAAACGGCCTTCCAGCTCCGGGAGCTTCTGGAGGAAGTCCTGGAGCTGGAGAGGGCCATGGAGGAAAGGAGCCTGGAGCTGGAGGTCGGCCTGATGGCCCTGCAGCTGGAAAACATGCTCCAGCTCCAGGTGGAGGCCGTGGAACTGATGGCCGGTGGGAATCCTGCCCGGGCCCGGGCCCTCCTGGAAACCCAGAGGTACAGGGAAGGGGAAGGGATGTACCGGACCCAGCAGAAGGCCTTGCGGGATGCGCTGGAGGAACGGATGGCGAAGGATACCGCGGAAATCGGGGGCATGCTGGAAAGGGGACGCAGGGACCTGACCTACCTGCGCCTGCTGACCTTCCTGGGGATCCTCATGCTGGTGGCCTGGTACGTCTATGTCATCCACAACAACCAGTCCATGAGCCAATGGTTCCACCGGAGGGAGAGGAACATCGACCAGATGTACTACCGGCTCAGGACCGGGGAATGGCGCTACGACAAGGAGAAGGAGGTCATCTTCCTGTCCAAGCACATCCTGGACATGCTGGGAATCCAAAGCGAGGGGGCCCAGGAACAGGAATTCCCCATCCGCAACCTGCTGGAGCGGGTGGACCCCCAGGATGTGGACCGTGTCTACAGCTGGCTCCACAACAAGAACTACGACGAACGGTACATGCAGTTCGTCCTCCACCACAAGGGGAAGGCCTACATCTTCAGGGCCTACAAGGACATCCCCTACAAGAAGTCCCTGGAGGAGAAGCAGGTGGTGGGGATCCTCCAGGACATCACCCAGGAGGCGAAAAAGACCAGCATCTACGAGAGCCTGTTGTCCAGCGCCTCCAATGGCCTCCTGCATCTGGGCAAAGCCTACAACATCCTCTGGGCCAACACCAAGGCGGTCTCCTGGATGGAGGAGCGCTACTTCAAGCCCAGGGAGAAGTGCTACAGGAAGTTCTACGGACTGGATGCCCCCTGTCCCAACTGCCGCATGGGGGAAGCCCTTCTGGGACAGCCGGATGTGGCCATGGAGCGGCAGCAGCCAAGCGGCAGGCATCTGCTGGAGCAGCTCAGTCCCATTTATGACGAGGAGAAGAAGATCAGCGGCGTGGTCCTGCACATCCAGGACATCACCCCCCTGAAGGAATCGGAAATGCGGCTGAAGGAGAAGATCGAGCAGGTGAACATCTCCTCCAGGCTTTCCGGCATCGGTTTCTGGCGCTATGACGTGGAGAAGGACCTGTTCACAGGGGACGAGAACTGGTACGACATCAAGGGCTTGGACCGCAGGCTGGAAGGCGTGAACATGGCCTATGTGCTGAAGCTGATCCAAAAGGAGGGGCAGGAAGCCCTGCAGGAAGCCTTCCGCAGCCATCTTGCGGGGGAACGCCCTGTCGTGTACTGCGAATACAGGATGTGGAACGCCCACAGGAAGGAGTGGCTGCAGATTTCCTCCATGGGAAGGCTGCGCTCCCAGGGGGAGGAAGAGGGCGGCAAGGTGGTGGTGGGGGTCATCCAGGACGTGACGGAGAAGAAGAACAACGAGAAGCGCCTGGTCCAGTACGAGAAGATGGCGGTCCTGGGCAAGCTGATCGCCGGCATCGCCCACGAGATCAACACCCCCTTGGGCGTCATCAAATCCACCACCACCAACCAGATGCACCTGAACGAGGACCTTTTCGAGAAGACGCTGCGCCTGCTGGGACAGGTGTCCCAGGAGGGACTGGAGACGGTCCGTATGCTGGCGGACAGGCCCCCGTTGGAGAACCTGCCCTCCACGGCCACGCTCCGGACCCACAGGGGCCGGTTGGAGACGGCCCTGGATGTCTATCCCCACCTCTCCTCCAGAGAGGTGGCCCGGCGCATGGTCAAGATGGGCATCTATGAAATGGAGCCCCCCATCCGCAGGCTGATGGAGGAGGGAAGCGCCGAACTGGCGCTGGAGGTGGCCCAAGGCTGGTACAGCATGAAGGTCAATGCCCAGATGATATCCCAGTCCGTGGAACGGATGTCCAGGGTCATCACTGCGCTCAAGTCCTATGTGCGAAGCGACCAGTCCGCCTCCATGCAGCCGGTTTCCCTGGAGGAATCCCTGGAGACCATCCTCATGCTCTACCAGAACAAACTGAAGAACGATTACGAAGTCGTCAAGCATTACGAATGGCACGGAAAGGTGGACGCCTACGAGGATGAACTCTCCCAGGTCTGGATCAACGCCCTGGACAACGCCCTCTACGCCATGGGAAGCAGCGGCATCCTGGAGGTGGGCATACTGGAAGAACGGGGACAGGCCTGCGTGTACATCAAGGACAATGGGGAAGGGATGGACGAGGAGACCAGGAAACGGGCCTTCGAACTCTTCTTCACCACAAAGCCCACCGGCACCGGCACCGGCATCGGCATGGACGTGGTCCAGAGCATCATGGACAAGCATGGAGGCAGCGTGGACCTGGAGAGCAAACTGGGGGAGGGAACCACCATCCGGTTCTATTTTCCGTTGCCCAAGCGGAAGGGAAAAGAGGGATAAGCATGGGAAAGAGGCAGACCATCATCATCATCAGCGGCGTCTTCATCGCCGTCACCGCGCTTTTCCTGTTGCTGCTCTTCTGGGAGGACAATGGTAGGACCGGGGGAGGCGGACAGGATCCGGAGGAAAGGCCGGCCTACACCGATCAGGAGAAGGAGTGGCTTGCCGGCTACAAGGGAAGGGAATTCACCCTGGGGCTGGAGGTCCGCCTGGACAGCGAGAGCTTTCTGGAGGAGATGCCCCAAGGCGCCAGCTTCCTGCTGGATGGGCTGGAGGGTGCCCGGGGACTGGCCTACGGGCTTCTGGAAAAGCTGGAGGAGGAACTGGGCATCCGGTTCAGGGTGGTGCCCTTCGCAAACCCGCAGGACTTCCAGGAAGCCCTGCGGAAGAAGGAGCTGGACCTGTACCTGGGGGTGGACGGGGCCGTTGCCATAGAGGCCGGACTCCAGCTGCTCCCTACCCGTTTCAGCCACCCCTACTACTGCTATGTGGGAACGGGCCAGAGCCGGGTGGAGAGTCTCTACGACTTCCAGGGCCGGACGGTGGGGATCCTGGAAGGGGAGGGAGCGCTGGAAAACCACCTGCGGTCCTACGACCTGGGAAAAACCGGAATCCGGACCTACGGGGATTCCGGGACCCTGTTCCAGGCGCTCCGGCAAGGGGAGGTGTTCGCTGTGGTCACAGGGGAACGGTGGCGGGAAACCGGCGAAAACCTGCGGCTGGCCTTTGAGATCCCCAGTCTGAAGGTGGAGATGGCTCGGATCGGAGTCAATCCCCAGACCTTCCTCCTGGGGGGGATCCTGTACAAGGCCTTCCACCAATTGGAGCGGGAAGGCACCCTGCACAGACTCCAGGAAGAGGCCGAAAGCGGCTTCAACCTGTACCTGCTCCACAGCGGTCTGACAGATGCGGAACGGGCCTGGCTGGAAAGGAACAAGACCCTCTATGTGAGCTTCTCCAAGGAGTCGGAACCCTACAACATCCTGGAGGGGAACCGGTATGGGGGCATCGTCGGGGAGTACCTGGACATGCTGGGGAAATCCCTGGGGGTCCGGTTCCTGCCGGATCCCCTCTACGGCATGGGGGACTGGCATTCGGTGACCCAGCGGTTGGAAAGCGGGGCCATCCACCTCCTGTCCGCTGTAGCGGCCCCCATCCGGAAGGAAGGGGAGGCGCGGTTCACCGCCCCCTACCTGTATTTCAACGTGCTGGTCATCGGCAGGGAGGAAAGCCAGCGCATCGGTTCCGTCCACGAACTGGAGGAGCAGGAGATCCTGGTGGTGGAAGGGACGCCCATCCAGGTGTTCATGGAAACCTACTATCCCTACATCTCCCTGGTTCCGGTGGCGGATGCCAAAGCCATGGTGGAATCGCTGAAGGAAACGGGGAACCGGGAACGGTACGGCCTGGTGAACAGCTACCAGGGGGAGGCGCTGCTGGAGGAAAGGAGCGGCAAAGGCCTCCAGACCCGGGGGGAAATCCTGAACTTTTTCTACCAGCAGTTCCAGGTGTCCCCCCGGCACGCCATCCTGGCAGGCATCCTGGACAAGGCCATCGCCACCCACGACATCGCCCCCATCCTGGACCGGTACGACGAGATGGAGATCCGCAGGGACCGGAACCGGGAAAGGAACGTGCGGATCCTGTCCTGGGGCGGAATCCTGCTGCTCCTGCTGCTGATCCTGGGAACCACCTGGCTGTATCTGATCACCGAGCGGAAAAGGCGGTATGAGGAGCAGAACAGGGAGCAGGAATACGCCCTCCAGCAGTACGCACAGAAGGAAAAGGGGGAGGAGGCGGCCAGCCTGGCCTTCTTCGAATGGTATCCCCAGGAAGACGCCATCGACGCCAGCCCGTTCTTCTACCAGCTGATCGGCCTTGCGGTGGAATCGGATGTCTACAAGGGAGCCATGGGATACACCATGACCCAGCTGCTGGAAATGATACCCTCGAGGGAACGGTCCAACACCGCCGACCTCCTTGCACAGATCCGCATGGGACTGGTGGATGTGGTCCATACGGAGATGGAAATCTACAACGGGGCCCTGGACAGGAGCCTGTGGTTCCGTATGACCCTGAAGGCCATCAGCCACGACCCTGAGGGCATGTGCCTGAAGGTTGTGGGCATGCTCCAGGACATCTCCATCATCAAGGAGAAGGAGAACATCCTGATCAACAAGGAAAAGATGGACAGTGTGGAAAGGCTTGCCGGCGGCATCGGCCGGGACTTCAACCAGATGCTGGAGACCATCGAGACCTACACCCTGATGGTGCAGAAGAAGTACCCCAAGGACGACAAGCACAGCTACTGGTGCGGGCAGATCCTGAACACCATACGGCAGGGGGAAAGCCTGACCCAGGGCCTGCTGGACTATTCCGGCAGCAGCCCCATGGTGCGGGAGCTGGTGGACCTGAACGTCTGCGTGAACAAGGCGGTGGAGGCGCTCCAGGAAGGGAAGGGGCCGAAGCACAAGGTCCTCCAGGTCTTCTGGGAGGACGACCTGTTCACCAGCGTGGACCGGAAGCAGATGGTCAACGTATTCACCAGCCTGGGGAGGAACGCACTGGAAGCCATGCCCTCCGGAGGAACCCTGACCTTCTACACCGGAAGGGCGGAGATGGACCTTGGTGGGCTGCAGCGGCTGGAACTAAAGCCCCTTGCGGACGGCTACATCTGCGCCAGCGTGCGGGACACGGGGGTGGGCATGACCCAGAGCCAGCTGCGGGACGTTTTCGAACCCCTGTACCTGCAAAACGGGCACCAAAGCCGGACCGGCTTGGGGCTTGCGACGGTCAAAGGCATCGTCCAGGCCCATGGAGGCGCACTAGATGTCTGCTCCACCCCGGGAGAGGGGACCACCATCGCCGTTTACCTGCCGTATAAAAAACAGAAGGAGAACATATGAAAGAAACCGTCTATGTCTTCGGCCATCAGAATCCGGACTCGGATTCCATCTGCGCGGCCATCAGCTACGCCCATCTGAAGAACCAGCTGGACCCCCAGCGGCACCATATGCCCATCGCCCTGAAAGAGGTGAACAAGGAAACCGCCTATATCCTCAAGCATTTCGGCGTGGAGCCTCCACCGGTGGTGGAGCACCTGAAGCTGCAGGTGACCGACATCAACCTGACCCCCGCCAAGGTGGTCAAGGAGATGGACTCCATCCGCAAGGTGCTGGAGGCCATCACGGGGGAGACGGGCCGGTCCATCCCGGTGGTGGACCAGGATGAAAGGCTGATCGGTCTGGTTTCCATCTCCGACATCATGCCCACCTACCTGGGACAGTGCAGCAGCAATTTCCTCAAGGACAGCAAGACCCCCTTCGTGAATCTGATCCAGGAGCTGGACCTGAAGCTGGTATCGGGGACCATCAAGGAGGAGTATGTCTCTGGGCGGGTCTACCTGAGCAGCGACGTGTATCCGGACAAGGTCCTGGAGAAGGAGGACCTTGTCCTCTGCGACGCCCAGGAGCTGGCCCACCTGTTCGAGACCAAGGACACCATCCTCCAGGCCGGCTATTTCATCGTCGGGAACGTGAGGGATCCGGAAGACCTGCTGACCTGGCAGGACCACCGGCACGTGCTCCTCTCCTCGGAACTGAAGGTCTACGAATTGGTAAAAAAAATATCCCAGACCATTCCTGTTTCCACCATGGTGAAAAAGGACGGGCTGGAATATTTCGTGACCTACGAGACCCTGGAGGACGTGCAGGAAAACATCGTGACCTCCAAGCACCACCATTTTCCCGTGGTGGACGAGTGGGGATACATCCAGGGCATGCTGTCCAAGAGCAACCTGGTGGATGTGAACCGGAAGAAGGCCATCCTGGTGGACCACAACGAGCGGGGCCAGTCCATCCAGGGGATCGACGACCTGCACATCCTGGAGATCATCGACCACCACCGGGTGGCGGACGTGATGACCATGGCGCCCCTCTACTTCCGGGTGGAACCGGTGGGCTGCACCTGCACCCTGGTGGCCAGGATGTACGAGGAGCAGGGGGTGGAAATTCCCCGGCAGATCGCAGGCCTGCTGCTGAGCGCCATCATCTCGGACACCCTCCTCTTCAAGTCCCCCACCTGCACCCCTTTGGACAAGGCCACGGCGGAAAAGCTGGCCCCCATCGCCGGTGTGGACACCCGGTATTACGGCATGCACATGATCACCGAAGGGTCCTCCCTGGAGGAGAAGAGCCCCGAGGAGCTGCTCCACTACGACATGAAGCAGTTCATGTTCGGCCCCTACAGGGTCCGGGTCTCCCAGATCAACACCGGGGACTTCGACGGCTTCTACAAGGTGTACCCGGGGGTCCTGGCCTACATGGAGGACTTCTGCCGCCAGGACGGCCTGAACCTGTGGGTGTTCATGGTGACGGACGTGGTGGTGGGGGGCACGGAACTGATCGTGGCCGGAGACAGCGCCTGGATCGCGGAAAACGCGTTCAGGATGAAGCCCAAAGAGAAGAGCATCTTCCTGTACGATGTGTTCTCCAGGAAGAAGCAGGTGGTGCCCCAGCTGATGAACGCCGCCAAGCTATAGGTTGTACTTGCCCAGGATCCGGACGGTGATCAGATGGCTGTTGGCCAGCGCCACGAAGGCGGGCAGGAACAGGAACAGGATCCCCAGCTGCTGGACCCCCAGGAACATCCCCAGGACCAGAAGGAGCAGGACCAGGTTTAGGCCGGCCGCCACCAGAGTGGTGGGGAGGTGCTTGTGGGAGAGGGCGAAGGAGAACTTGAGCAGGTCCTTCCAGCCCAATTCCGTATGCGCCGCCAGGGGCACCAGCCAGGTGTGCAGGAAAAGGACCTCCAGCAGCACGAAGATGTAGAAGGGGGCCAGGAAGCTCCAGGGCAGGACGCCGGTCAGAAGCATCCGGAGATTGAAGGCGGTGACGAGGAAGACCGCCGAGAGCAGCAGGTGCAGCAGGGTGCCCGTAAGGAACCTCTTCCGGAAGAGATGGAAGAAGCTCTTGAAGGCGTAGCCGTCTCCGGTGATGACCGCCTGGTGGACCGCATGATAGAGGGACATGCTGGAGATGCCCAGGAGCAGGCCGGCCGTCCCGAAGCTGAGGAACAGGGCCAGGAGGTTCAGGACCAAAAGGTCGAAAAGCATGGAGCCGTAACGTTGGACGGGACCGTCCAGATCAAAGATGCGCATCGTGTTCTCCTTCCGTTTTTGCCAGGAGCATTTCCCTGCAGGGAAACACCAGGTACAGGGATCCGGCCAGGCAGACAAGCCCCTGTTCGGAGACAAGGCCTGCGGCCAGTTCCAGGGCCCGTGCCGGGTCCTCCTCCACATGGATCCGGGGGAAGCGGCCTGCGCACAGGGTCTTCAGGTGCCCGGGGGCGGCGGCCCGGGGGCTTTCGGGAGTGGTCAGGACCACAGTGTCGAAAAACCGCTCCAGTCCCAGAAGCATCCGGGAGAGGTCCTTGTCCTGGAGGATTCCAAGGACAAGGATCTTCTCCTTGGGGACCCCCGGCAGGAGGAGCATCTCCTGGAAGGCGGCCATCCCCTGGGGGTTGTGTGCCCCGTCCAGAAGGAAGTTCCTTCCCCTGCTCCGGATCCACTCCCCCCTGCCGGGCCAGACGGTGGTGGAAAGGGCCTTTTGGACCACTTCCAAGGGCAACCGGGCCGCACCCATCTCCTGGAGGAGATGGGCGGCTCCCAGGGCGTTGCCGATGTTCGCCCGCTGGTGTACGCCCACCAGCGGGGTGGTGAAGACGGCCCCCGCATACCAGGGGTGCCGGCAGACCAGGGTCGTTCCGTGGATGGAGGCGTCCACCACCTCCAGGTCGGAGGAGGGCACGCTGTCGTGGAGGGGGGAGCCCAAAGCCTGGGCCCTGGCAAGGACCGTCCGGACGACTTCGGAGGGATTTTCCCCCAGAAGCACCGGACAGCCCTTTTTCAGGATTCCGGCCTTCTGGGAGGCGACGGCTTCCAAGGTGTTCCCCAGGATGTCCGTGTGGTCCAGGCTGATGGCGGTGATCAGGGAGAGGAGGCTCTTCCCCATCACGTTGGTGGCGTCCAGGGTGCCCCCCAGGCCCACCTCCATGATGGCGAAATCCACGCCGGCCTCCAGGAAGACCAGGTAGGCAAGGGCCGTGAAGGCCTCGAACCGGGAGGGACTGGGAAGGCCCCGGCGGGACAGGATGTCGCAAGCCTCCATGACCCGGGGGTAGGCGGCGCAGAAGCCTTCCAGGTCCATGGGTTCGCATCCGATCCGGATGCCGGCCAGGAAATCAGGAATGGCGGGGGAATGGTAGAAACCGGTGGCGTATCCCCCCTCCTGCAGGATGCCTTCCAGCAGGGCACAGGTGGAGCCCTTGCCGTTGCTGCCGGCCACATGAAGGATCCGGAGCCGGTCCTGGGGGTTTCCCAGGAGTTCCAGCAGGGCTTTCATGGCTTCCAGGGACTGGACCCTGGAGAAGGTCGGCAGGCTTTCGTAGTGGGACAGGCAGCGCTCCGGGGAGCGGGCCTCTGCAGATGTCTTTGTCATAGGAACCTCCTTGGTTCAAGTTGTCAGGAATAGTGTAATACGAAACGGAGGAAATTGCCACCCCCAACTGCGTCCTGGAGGGGGATTTGCGTGCTATGCAATCCAGTATTGTCGTGGTATGATAGAAAAAAAGAGGAAAGAGGAATGTTATGGAACAGGAAGAGAAGATATTGGACCTGGTGATCATCGGCGCCGGCCCGGCGGGCATGGCGGCCGCCATCTACGCCAAAAGGGCCATGATGGACTTCGTGATTCTGGAGAAGGCCTTTCCGGGAGGCCAGATCACCAATACCTATGAAATAGAGAACTATCCGGGAATCAAGACCGCTTCGGGATTCGAGCTGAGCAACCTTTTCCGGGAGCATGTGGAGGAGCTGGGGGTGGAAATCCTCACGGAGGAAGTGGAGGAGCTGGTCCTGGAGGGAGCTGTGAAGAAGGTGGTGGGAAGCTACAACACCTATCTCGCAAAGACCGTCATCCTGGCCATGGGAGCCTCCTGGAAGAAGCTGGGGGTCAAAGGCGAGGAGTTCTACATGGGCAGAGGGGTTTCCTATTGCGCCACCTGCGACGGCGCCTTCTACCGGGGGAAGAAGACCCTGGTGGTGGGCGGCGGCGACGTGGCGGTGGAGGACGCCATCTACCTGGCACGGATGTGCGAGAAGGTGTACCTTGTCCACCGCCGGAACGAGTTGCGGGCGGTAAAGGTGTTGCAGGAGAAGCTGTTCGGGACCCCCAACATCGAAGTCCTCTGGGATACGGAAATGGACGAAATCCAGGGAGGGGAGTTCGTGGAGAAGGTCCGGCTGCACAACAACAAGACCCGGGAGACCCGGGAGCTGGACGTGGACGGCGTCTTCGTGGCGGTGGGGTCCACCCCCAACACCAAGTTCCTGGCGGGCAAGGTGGAAATGGACGCCGCCGGCTGGATCAGGACCGGGGAGAACTGCATGACCAACGTGGAAGGCGTTTTCGCCGCGGGGGACCTGCGGCAGAAGACCCTGCGCCAGGTGATCACCGCGGCGGGGGACGGAGCCACGGCGGTCTATGGGGTGGAGCGATTCCTGTAGGGAGGCGGACCAGGGAACGGAAGGAGGCGCGGGATGTACAACAGGCGAAGGCACAAAAGGGTTCCCGTACGCCTGGAGATTTCCATCGACAGGCTGTACAACCAGGAAGAGGAAATCCGTCCGATGCCCGACCAGGCACTGGAGGTTTCGGATGTGTCCAAGACGGGACTGGGCTTTGAAAGCGGCCAGGACCTGCCCTTGGGATATTATTTCAACGCCAAGCTGGTGTTGGACGAGGAGCGGTACTTCTACTGCGTGCTTAGGATCATCCGCAAGGAACAGGTGGAGGACGCCTGGCTGTACGGATGCGAGTTCGTGGGCCTGGCCCAGTTCCTGGCCGATAGGCTGGACGAGGGCCGGGGAATACCGGGCAATGAAGGAGGAGCAGGAAGACATGGATGAGCGGAAGGTCCGGATTCTGGACGTTTTTTCCCGCAGCGGCTTCCCCAGGGAGACGGGCGGAGCCGTATGGAAGGTGGAGTGCCACCTGGCCTTGTCGGGGCTGGAGGACATGCCGGTGAAGGTGCGGCTGTATCTGGAAGGGGAGGAGGATGTGCTGGCGGCGGAAGCCAGGCTGGTCCTGTCTCCGGACAAGAAGCAGAAGGTTTATCTGGAGCATGTGGTGGCGGCCCCCCGGCTGTGGACGGTGGAGGATCCCGTCCTGCATCCTGTCCGGCTGGAGGTCAGCGACCATATGGACCGTCCCCTGGTGGACAAGACGTTCGTTCACGGTTTCCGCCAGGTGGAGATCCTGGACACGGAAATCCGCTGCAACGGAAGGAGCATCCGGCTCCATGGGATCCGTATGGACAACGCCACCAGGGGACGGGCGGACAGCCTGCTGCCCCTGTGCAAGCGGCTCGGGGTGGACACGGTGGTGGCGGATGCGAGGACGGGCAAGGAGATTGCGGGACTGTGCGACCGTCTGGGACTCTGGCTGCTTCCCCTTGTCCAGGAGGAAGGGGATGTGAAGGCCTTGCGGAGCCATCCCTGCGTGCTGGCCTACCATGGGGTGGGCAGCGGGAGAGAAGCCTTGTGGTCCTTGGACAACACAAGGCTTTTCTTTGCGGAGGGCTGGGGGGACCTGGATCCCTACGGGGAGCTGGCCATGGATGCCCAGGAACTGGACCCGGAGCGGGAGCCGGCCAAACAGGAATTGTTCCACCGTTTCCAGAAGCTCCGGGTGGAGCCCGGGGAAGGGCTGGTGGGACGGCGGTTCGAGGTGCAGGTGACCAACGGATATGTCTGGACGGACCTTTCGGCCTTTGAGGGACGGTACGCCTGGCTGGAGGACGGAGTCCTTCTGGAGGAGGGGGCGCTGGAGCTCCCTGACGCCGGCCCCGGGGAAACGGTCCGGGTGTCCCATGGGCTGCCCTCCCCGCCCCTGGACCCTGCCAAGGAATACCATGTGAACTACCGCCTGTACAGAAGGTCGGCCCCGGAGGAGGAGAACAGGGAGCTGGCGGGGGCCTTCCAGCTGCTGGCGGCGGAAAGGGGAGGCGCCCTGGAGGACCGAAACCAGGTGCGGGAAGCCGTAAGCGCCTGGGAAGAGCTGGCCCTGGCCGACAGGCAGAACACCATCGAGATCCTGGCGGAGACCTTCTTTTTGGAGATCTCCAAGAAAACGGGGGACATCACGTCCCTCCTCTACGACCACAAGGAGCATCTGCAGGAACCCCACAGGCTCCAGATGCCCAGGGGAGGGGAGGCAAGGGAGGTGAAGGTCTGCGGCACGGAGAACCACGGCCACAGGGCCACCATCGAGCTGGAGCGGAAGTACAGGGGGTGCGCCAAAGGGGTGAAGACCACCTATACGGTGCACACGGACGGATCCGTTTCCGTCCGCCATGGGGGGGTCCTGAAGGACCCCAAGGACAGGGTCCTGGCAAGGATCCGCTTCCACCAGCCCATGCGGGCGCTGGAATATTTCGGAAGGCAGCCGCAAGCCGGCCCGGAGCTTTCCATACAAAGGGAAGACCCCAAGGAGATGGCGGAGGTCCGGGAGAAGAGGACCCAGGTCCGCTGGGTGGCCGCCATCGGTTGGGACGCCCAGGGCATGCGCCTGGAGGCCTTGGAGGGAAGGTCCATGGAGGTGGAGACCGAGGCCGACGACACCGTCCTGGTGGGACAGGAGCAGGGACGGGACCCGGCCACAGGGGCCTGGGAGATGGCCTACAGGATATCCAAAATCTGAGGAGGCGGCATGTGGGATTTGAAAGAAGCGTTGAAGACACTGCCTGACCGGCCCGGGGTCTATCTGATGAAGGACGCCCAGGACCAGGTGATCTACGTGGGGAAGGCGAAGGTCCTGAAGAACCGGGTGCGGCAGTATTTCCAAAGCACGGACCGGCACTCCCCGAAGATCGCCCAGATGGTCCGGATGGTCCGGGAGTTCGAGTACATCGTCACGGATTCGGAGCTGGAAGCCCTGATCCTGGAGCTGAACCTGATCAAAAAATACAGGCCGAAATACAACACCCTATTGAAGGACGACAAGACCTACCCCTACATCAAGATCACGGTCCAGGAGGCCTATCCCAGGATCCTCTACACCCGCCAGGTCAGGAAGGACAAGGCCAAATACTACGGCCCCTATTCCAACGCCACCGCGGCCAAGGGGACCATCGACCTGCTGCACAAGATCTGCAGGATCCGCAGCTGCGACCGGCGGCTTCCCCAGGACATCGGGAAGGAAAGGCCTTGCCTATACTACCACATCCACCAGTGCGACGCCCCCTGCCAGGGATGGATCACCCAGGAGGCCTATGGGGAAAAGGTGGCCCAGGCAGTGGCCTTCATGGGCGGGAAGCACCAGCCGGTGGTGGAGGCCCTGACCCAGGAAATGCGGAAAGCGGCGGAGAACCTGGACTTCGAGAAAGCGGCCAAGGTTCGGGACCAGCTGTCGGCGGTGTCGGCCATCATGGAGAAGCAGAAGATCGTCCATGCGGCCATGGAGGACCAGGACGTGGTGGCCTTCGCCCGGGAAGAGGGGGAGGCCCTGGTCCAGGTGTACTTCATCCGGAACGGGAAGATGGTGGGCAGGGAGCATTTCCGCATGGAGCATGTGGAGGGGCAGTCCGGCCAGGACATCGTCACGGCTTTCGTGAAGCAGTTCTATTCAGGGACACCCTACATCCCCAAGGAGCTGGTGCTCCAGGAGGACATGGACGAGGCTGCGGTGATCCAGCAGTGGCTGTCCGACCGGAGGGGCCAGAAGGTCCACATCAAGGTCCCCCGGAAGGGGGAGAAGTCCAAGCTGGTGGAGCTGGCGGCCCAGAACGCCGCCATCACCCTCCGCCAGTTCGGGGAACAGATGCGCCGGAAGGAGCAGCGGACCCGGGGGGCCCTGGAGGAGATCCTCCAGGCGGCGGGACTGGACAAGGACGCCCGGCGTCTGGAAGCCTACGACATCAGCAACAGCCAGGGATTCGAATCGGTGGGGTCCATGGTGGTGTTCGAGGACGGGGAGCCAAAAAGGAGCGACTACAGGAAGTTCAAGATCAAGAGCGTCCAGGGACCCAACGACTACGCCAGCCTGGAGGAGGTCCTGCGGCGGCGGTTCTCCCATGCCTTCCAGGAGCAGCGGGAGATCCTGGAGAAGGGCATGGACGCCCGTTACGGAAGCTTCACCCGGCTTCCGGACCTGATCCTGATGGACGGGGGAAAGGGACAGGTCAACATCGCCCAGGGGGTCCTGGAAGCCATGGAGCTCTCCATTCCGGTCTGCGGCATGGTGAAGGATGACCAGCACAGGACCCGGGGGCTCTACTGCGGGAACAGGGAAGTTCCCCTGGACCCACGGAGCGAGGGATTCAAGCTCCTGGCGAGGATCCAGGACGAGGCCCACCGGTTCGCCATCGAATACCACCGGAAGCTGCGGGGGAAGACCCAGGTGCGCTCGGTGCTGGACGACATCCCCGGGGTGGGTCCCACCCGCAGGAAGGCTCTGCTCAAGGAATTCGGCTCCGTGGAAGGGATCCGGAACGCAAGCCTGGAGGCGCTGGCCGCGGCTCCCGGGATGAACCGGAAGGCGGCGGCCCAGGTGCGGGAATTTTTCGGGCCGGTGGAAAAATAACGGTTCCAGAACCCGGAAACATATGGTAAGATGTTTTCAGCAACCAAGAGGAGGGATAGGATGGCAACGGAACAACCTAATGTGGGTCTCAAGGACCTCATCGCCAAGATGGAATTGACCAATCTTACGCCGGAGCTGGATCTGGAGGATATAACCATCCTGCACAGCGACATCAACCGGCCCGCCCTGCAGCTGGCAGGATTCTTCGATTATTTCGATTCGGACAGGGTGCAGGTCATCGGCAAGGTGGAATACGCCTACCTGAACAACATGTTCGCCAGCGAACGCAAGGCCATCGTAGACAAACTGTTCTCCAGCAAAATCCCCTGCCTGATCCTGGCCAGGGAGATGGAGCCTTTGGAGGACATGCTGGAATCCGCCGCCAGACATGAGATCCCCCTTCTCCAGACCCCCAAGAACACGTCCTATTTCATCTCGGAATTGAACCGCTACCTCAAGGTGGAGCTGGCTCCCAGCATTTCCATCCACGGGGTCCTGGTGGACGTCTATGGGGAGGGGATTCTGATCACCGGGGAAAGCGGGATCGGAAAAAGCGAGACGGCCTTGGAGCTGATCAAGCGGGGACACCGGCTGGTGGCCGACGACGTGGTGGAGATCAAAAAGGTTTCGGACCAGACGCTGCTGGGGACGTCCCCGGACATCATCCGCCACTTCATCGAGGTCCGGGGCATCGGCATCGTGGACTGCAAAGTGCTCTTCGGCGTGGAATCGGTTCAAGACCGCCACGGCATCGACGTGGTGATCAAACTGGAGGACTGGAATCCGGAGAAGGAATACGACCGGCTGGGCATGGTGGAGGACTACATGGACATCCTGGGGAACAAGGTCGTCTGCCACACCATCCCCATCCGTCCGGGCCGGAACCTGGCCATCATCGTGGAATCCGCGGCCATCAACCACAGGCAGAAGGCCATGGGCTACAACGCGGCAGTGGAGCTGAACAACCGGGTGTTGAGCAATCTGGCCAAAAGGACCAAAGACAAACACAAATAAAAGGGAGGAACCAAATGACAAGTATCGGCATCGATTTGGGAGGAACCAACATAGCGGCGGCAATCGTGGACGAGGAAGGGAAGGTCCTCCGCCAGGGATCCACACCCACCTTGCGGGAAAGGGAAGCGGGAGCCATCGTAGGGGACATGGCGATGCTCTGCCTGGACCTGATGGAAAAGCAGGGGCTCCAGGCGGGGGACATCCACTCCATCGGCATCGGAAGTCCCGGAATCGTGGACAACGACCGGGGCATGGTGGTCTATGCCAACAACCTGCCTTTCCGCGAGACGGACCTGCGCAGCGCCATCCAATCCTACATCAACGTCCCCGTCTACATGGGGAACGACGCCAATGTGGCCGCTTACGGGGAATACAGCAGCGGTGCGGGCAAGATCTACGACGACCTGGTCGCCATCACCCTGGGAACGGGCGTGGGGGGCGGTGTGATCGTCCATGGGGAGATCATCACGGGCAGCTTCAATGCCGGAGCGGAGCTTGGGCACATCGTCATGAAGAAAGGCGGAAACCTGTGCACCTGCGGCCGGAAGGGCTGCTGGGAAACCTATTCCTCCGCGACGGCCATCATCCGGGACGCCCGGGAGGCCGCCAAAGCGCATCCGGAGTCCCTCCTGAACCGGCTGGTGGGCGGGGACCTGGAGAAGATGAACGCGAAGGTCCCCTTCGATGCGGCCCAGGCCGGGGACCCTGCGGCCCAGGCTGTGGTGGACTCCTACATCGACGACCTGGCCACCGGACTCATGAACATCGTGAACATCTTCCAGCCCCAGGTCATCGTCCTGGGAGGAGGCGTTTCCGCCCAGAAGGACAACCTGCTGGTGCCCCTGCGGGAGAAGATGGTGGGGGAAACCTATGGGGGAGAGGAAATGCTCAAGACGGTCCTGAAGGTTGCGGAGTTGGGCAACGATGCGGGACTGATCGGAGCCGCCATGCTTTACCGGCTGTACGACAAGGCTTAGGAGGCATCCAAAGGAGAGGCCGGCCCCGAAAGTCCCAGGGACTTTAGGGGCCGGCCTCTTCTTTCTTCCTTCCGGTTCATTCCTGGGGGGGGGCCTCCAGGCGCCGCACCTCCCCGAGGAAACGGTAGAGCAGGAGCAGGGGGAACCCAAAAGCGATGGCCTGCCGGAGCAAAGGCCAGTAGAGGAAAGGCACCAGGTTCATGAGCTCGCTGGCCAGGTAGGGGACACTGGCGGCATAAAGGGTGGTGCGGAAAATCCGGGAGAAGGGCATCTCCAGGACCATGAGATTCTTCAGGAGCAGGCCGAAGATGGAAACCAAGAAGGCCTTCAGGAACCCGGAGAACAGGAAGACCAGCAGGTACACCAGCAGGAAAGCCGGGAAGACGTAGGGCAGGACCGCCTCCAGGATGCCCGCCAGGGCGGCCCTGTCCAGCACCAGGTCGGGAAACGTGCTGAATTCCAGGGGAACGGGCGGGTTTCCCGCCTGGGACAGGATGATCCGGTCCGGATTCACCAGGACGCCCTGGGTGTATCCCGCCAGGTCGTTCAGGCTGTAGCTGTGGTCCGGGTCCACAATCAGGATCGTGTCCAGATGGGCGACCTGGAGTACCTGGGGTTCCTCCAGGAGGATGGAAAGGCTGCCGCCCTCCAGACGGAAGTCGGGGAATTCCCCGGACCGGACCGTCCCGATGGTCTCCACCATGGACAACCGGGCCAGATATCCCATGCCGGCTCCATAGAGGAGGCCGAAGGCCACCAGGAAGGTGAAGAAATAGCGCAGCGCCCGCCTGCCCGGTTCCTTGGAAAAAGCGTATAGGGCGGAGGTGGAGGTGAAGCTGAGCCACACCCTCCTCCAAAAATCCGATTTGAACATGCATAGACCTCCTACTGTTTCATTAGGACTATTGTAGTATCCTTTCCCCCTTCTGTCAAACTTTCCCCAATTCCTGATTCCTCCTTGTGTTAAGCCGCGCTTTCCTTTATAATTGAGGCACCTGAGTCGTTTGTTTTGCCATTGTGGAGGAGTTTTTTGATGAAATTTGCATTGACGGCCCCGTGCCTGTTTGGAATAGAATCGGTTTTGAAGAAGGAAATAGCGGACCTGGGATATGAGATCCTGTCCGTGGACGACGGAAGGGTGGTCTACGCAGGAGACGCGGCGGCCATCCCCCGGAGCAACCTGCACCTGCGCACGGCGGAACGCGTGCTCCTGAATGTGGGGAGCTTTGAGGCGAAGACGTTCGAAGAACTGTTTGAAAAGACCAAGGCCCTGCCCTGGGAGGATTTCATCCCCAAGGACGGCAAGTTTTGGGTGAAGAAGGCCTCCTCCATCAAGTCCAAACTGTTCAGCCCGTCGGACATCCAGTCGGTGATGAAGAAGGCGGTGGTGGAGCGTCTGAAGAAGAAGCACAAGACGGACTGGTTCCCGGAGACGGGGGCCTCCTATCCCATCCGCGTGTTCATCAAGAAGGACCAGGTGTCCGTCGGATTGGACACTTCCGGGGAGGCCCTGCACAAGCGCGGGTACCGGACCAACACAGGCATCGCCCCCCTGCGGGAGACCCTGGCCGCCGGCATCGTCCTCCTGTCCGGGTGGAACAAGGACAGGCTGTTCGTGGACCCGTTCTGCGGCAGCGGAACCCTGCCCATCGAGGCGGCCATGATCGCCGCCCGGATGGCCCCTGGGCTCAACAGGGAATTCCTCTCGGAAACCTGGACCAACCTACTGGAGCGGAAGGCCTGGATGCAAGCCGTGGACGAGGCCAACGACCTCCTGGACCTGGAGGTGCAGGCCCAGATCCAAGGCTTCGACAAGGACTACCGGATGATCCGGTTTGCCCGGGAGAATGCGGAGAATGCCGATGTGGCCAACCTGATCCACTTCCAGGAACGGCCGGTGAAGGAGCTGGCCTCCTCCAGGAAGTACGGCATCATCGTGACGAATCCTCCCTACGGGGAGCGCCTGGAAGAGCTGCAGGAGGTCTACGGCCTCTACAAGGAGCTGGGAAAGGTCTGCGCCCAGTTGGACAGCTGGTCGGTGAACGTCATCACCTCGGTGGAGGATTTCGAACGGCATTTCGGCAGGCAGGCGGACAAGAAACGCAAACTCTACAATGGGATGATCAAGACGACACTGTACCGCTATGAAGGTCCCAAGCCACCCAAAGGGGGGCAAGGTTATGGGCATGCGTGAAGGGTTCACCCCGCTACACAAGCTCCTGGCCCTGGTGCTGGCGCTGGTCCTGCTCTTTGGCTTCAAGCCGGACAGCAACGGGTCCAGCATGGCGGTGTCCGTCCTTCTGGACGGCCGGCCCATCGAGTATTTCGGGGATTACGGAAGCCCCTTCCTGGACGGGAACAACCGGGTCCAGGCCCCCTTGCGCCTGACCATGGAGATGTTCGGCGCGAAGGTGGAATGGGACAACAGCCGGAGGCAGGCCACGGTGGCCAAGGACGGCGTGACGGTGCTGGTTCCGGTGGGAAGCAGGACCATCTACAGGAACGGAACCCCCCAGACCATCGACACGGCCGCGGTGATCCGGGAGAACCGGGTCTATCTTCCGATCCGGGCGGTGCTGGAGGCTTTCGGAGCCCAGGTCGCCTGGACCGCCGCTACAAGCACGGTCCGGATCAGCACCGGAGGGCCGGCAAACCCGGTGGTCCGGATTCCGGAGAAGTACGACCTGCGGAACTTCAACAAGACCACCTCCGTCAAGAACCAGCAGGACAGCGGAGCCTGCTGGGCCTTTGCGGCCGTGGCCTCCATGGAATCGGTGCTGATGCCCCGGCTGCCCTATGATTTTTCCGAGGACAACATGAGTTTGTCCCACGGCTACAACCTTTCCCAGGCGGAAGGGGGGGACTACCGGGTATCCCTGGCCTATCTGGCCCGCTGGTCCGGACCGGTCCTGGAAAAGGACGACCCCTTCGGGGACGGGGTGGTCCGGGAGGACCTGAAGGCCGTGCGGCACCTGCAGGAGGCCCTGGTGATTCCGGACAAGGACCATGCGGGCATCAAGGAAGCCATCCTGCTGCATGGAGGGGTCCAGACATCCATGCGCTTCACCTACGGATCCAAAGAGGAAATGGAGAAGTACTACAATGCGGAGCTGGGCGCCTACCGGTATGTGGGCCTGGAGAACATCAACCACAATGTGGTCATCGTAGGCTGGGACGACGCCTACCCCAGGCAGAATTTCAACCACCCGCCTGCAAGGGACGGGGCCTACCTGTGCAAGAACAGCTTCGGCCCCGGTTTCGGGGACGGGGGGTATTTCCACGTCTCCTATGAGGACCTGCACATCGGGAAGGACAACATCGTCTACAGCGGACTGGAGAGCCCGGACAACTTCAAGAGGATCCACCAGACGGACCTCCTGGGATGGGTGGGGCGGATCGGCTACGGGACGGATACGGCCTATTTCGCCAACGCATACGAAACCCAAGGGGCCGAAATCCTGTCGGCCGTTTCCTTCTACGCCACAGGGCCCGATTCCTACTACGAAGTGTACCATGTGCCTGAATTCAGGGGCGTGAAGGATTTCGAGAAGCGGGTGTTCGTAGCCAACGGGACCCTGAAGCACGGAGGATACCACACCATCCGTTTCCCCCGTACGGTGCAGGTGGAAGGCAAGTTCGCCGTGGTGGTGAAGCTCACCACGCCGGGCTCCAAGCTGCCGGTGGCGGCGGAATACCGCCGGGAAGTGAGCTGGCTGGGGGATGTGGAGATCTGGGACGGGGAAGGTTACATGAGCGTGGACGGCAAGTCCTGGGACAGGACGGAAACCGCCCTGGGGAGCAACGTCTGCCTGAAAGCCTTCACCAATTAGCGCAAGCGACAATTAGCGCAAGCGACAATTAAGAAAGAATTCTGGGAAAAGGTGGAATCAAGATGGTAAGGAACGACTGGTTCCTTCTGGTGGGGGTCCTGGGGCTGGCAATCGCCCTCGGGGCCTTCAACCTGGTTAGGACGACACAAGTCCAGGGACTGGCCATGCAGGTCGTGGTCAAGGTGGACGGAAAAGAAGTGAAGACCCTTCCCCTGGAAGAGGATCACGAAGAGCGCCTGCTTACGGAGCATGGATACAATGTGGTCCACATCGAAGGTGGGGAGGCCAGCATCACGGATGCGGACTGCAGGGACCAGATCTGCGTCCGGACCAGGGCCATCTCCAGGCCCGGGGAATCCGTAGTCTGCCTGCCCTACCGGGTCACCTTGGAGATCCGGGGACGCAGCGGGGAAGGGGGGGAAGTGGATGCCGTCGCACAATAACAAGAGGCTGGTGCTGATCGGGATGCTGGTCAGTGCCGCCCTGGTCCTGGGGTATTTCGAGCGCCTTATCCCCATGAACTTTTCCTTTCCGGGCATCAAGCTGGGACTGGCGAACATCATCACGCTGATGGCCGTCTACATGTTCGGCTTCCGGGAGGTGATGACCATCGTGCTGTTGCGGGTGGCCATGACCGCCTTCTTCGCGGGGACGGGCGTGAGCTTCCTCTACAGCCTTTCCGGAGGGATGCTGAGCTTCCTGGCCATGTACCTCCTGGTGCGCTTCTTCCGCCGGCATTTCAGCATGGTGGGGGTGAGCGTCTTCGGGGCCGCCTTCCACAACCTGGGGCAGGCGCTGGTGCTGGGAGTGCTGACCGGCAGCCTGGCGGTGCCCCTGCACCTGTTGCCCTACCTGCTGGTGGCGGGGACGGCCACAGGGCTCCTGACCGGCTTCACAGCCCTCTATTTCTACAACCATGTCCAGAAGCTCCCCTCCCGGCTGTTCAAGTGAGGGAGGCGAAGATACCTATATTACGGTTTGGTTACAAAAGGGCCACAGCCTTTAGGTCGGTGGCTTTTTTTGTTATAATCATAAACAGGAAGTCATAGGAAATCCAGGAAGGAAAGGAGCAACAGACCCATGAGAAGAGCGCCGATGATCTGGCTTTTGGTATTTTGCATGCTGCTGGGAACGCTGCAGCCGGTATCGGGAGGTGAAGTCCGCCCCGGTTTCAAGATCAAGATGGATGGGGTGGTCCAGGCCTATTCCGCCCGGACGGTGACGGTCCAGGTCGCAGGAAAGGACATCCCCACGGGGGACATGCCGGCCATCATCCTGGACGGAAGGACGCTGGTGCCCCTGCGGGAGGTCTTCGAAAGCGACGGTTTCGGCGCCAAGGTGGCCTGGAATGCGGACAAGAAGGAAGCCACCGTCACCTATGGAAGCACCACCATCGTGATGGCCATCGACAGCACCACCGCCTACGTGGACGGCAAGCCCCAGAAGCTGGATGTGGCGCCGAAGCTGGTCCAGGATGTGAGCGACCCCGCCAAGCCGGGTTCGGGCAAGACCATGATCCCCCTGCGGTTCGTATCCGAGCAGCTGGGCCATGCAGTGTCCTGGGACCCGGGGACCTATACCGCCGGCATCACCCCTCCGGTCCCCGAACCAGAGCCTGCACCTGCGCCGGAAAGCCCGGTGGTGGCGGGCGACGGAGCGGGGGACCCGCCGGTCCTGGTGGCGGACGGGGCGCATAGAAGCCTGCCCACAGCCCTCCTCCAGGCACCGGTCATCTGGAGCGCGGGGACGGGAACGGCGGCACCTTCCGTAGACAGGCCCTCCGTGGAATCCGGACTGGAAGCCAGGGAGCTGGATCCGGTGGAGCTCCAGGCGGTGGAATACAGCCTCAAGGACGGGAAGCCCCGTTTCGAGGTCCGGGCGGACGGCCCCATTTCCCGGGTGGACCACCTGGTGCTGGACAAGAAGGTGGTGCTGGATGTGGTCCAGGCGAAGAACGCCCTGGGCAACCGGAGCTACGGGGACAATCCGGTGGCGACCGCCATCCGGACAAGCCAGTACGCGGAAACACCGCCGACCACCCGGATGGTCTTCGACCTGAAGGAGAACGCGCAGGTCTGCACCTTGTCCCTGAGCGCAGACAGGAAGACCCTGGTGGTGGAATTTGCGCCCAAGGCCATCAACCGCATCGTGCTGGGACAGAACGACAAGGGGGACTACATCCAGGTGGAGGGCATGGCCCCCACAGGAGTGGATTCCTTCCGGCTTTCCGGCCCGGACAGGATCGTCTTCGACCTGACCGGGACCAAGAGCGCCATCGGCAAGCAGGAGGCCCAGGCCCAGGGACAGTTCGTGCTGGGCATCCGCACGGACCAGTTCACTGAAACCACCACCCGCATCGTGGCGGTGATGGACGGTACCGCGGACTATACCGTGACCCGGAACGGGTCCACGACCCTGATCCAGTTCATGGCCTCCACCCTGACCAACGTCCAGTACACCAGCAGCGGCAAGAACCCCCTCATCGGCTTGGGCGCCAGGAGCAACTCCATCGACCTTGCCGGCGTACGGTATGTGGACGACTATGAGGACGGGAAGTTCACCGTGGTCCTGCCGGGGGACTATTCCCAAGTGTTCGGGGCTGGAGACCTGGCCATCAACGACAGCTCCGTAGGCAGCATCGAACTGGTCCAGGACAGCGCAGGCAGGACCAACATCGTGGTGCGGCAGAAGGAATACTACGAATTCCGTTTGGAAGAAGCGGAGGACGGCTACCAGCTGAAGGGGTACAAACCCAGGGAGCTTTACAGCCGGATTGTCGTCGTGGACGCAGGCCATGGAGGCAGCGACCCCGGTGCCACCGCAGGCAGCGTGAAGGAGAAGGCGCTGAACCTTTCCATGGCCCTGTACCTGAAGGCGCATTTCGACGCCTCCGGCGACTACAAGGTCTACTACACCCGGACGACGGACGTGTACAAGACCCTGCAATACAGGGCGGACCTGGCCAACACCGTGGGGGCGGACCTGTTCATCAGCATCCACAACAACGCGACCAGCTCCTCTTCCGTGAACGGTCTGGAGACCCTGTACATGCCCGGGGGGACTGTCGACGTCATGAGCTCCATCGCGGCGGCCAGGATCTTCCAGGACAACCTGGTCCCCGCCACAGGAATGGCGAACCGGGGGCTGAAGTCCCGGGAAGGGCTGTATGTGCTGCGGAACACCAAGATGCCGGCGGTCCTCCTGGAGATCGGCTTCATGAGCAACGCGGCGGACCTGTCCAAGCTGGTGGACGCCTCCTTCCAGAAGAAAGCGGCGGCGGCCATGTTCGAGGCTGCGGAGAAGGTGTTCGTCCGCTTCCCCACAGGGAGGTAGGCGATGGAAGGAGACAAGAGGCAAGAACAGCTGCTGGGGATCCTGCTGGAAGCCGAAGGCTTCATCTCCGGCGAGGAGATCAGCCGCAGGCTGGGGATTTCCCGCACGGCGGTGTGGAAGCGGATTCGCAGCCTGAAGGAGGAAGGCTGCGCCATCGAATCGGTGAGCAACAAGGGCTACCGGCTCCTGTCCACCTCGGGAGCCCTAAGCACGGCGGAAATCCAAAACAGGATCCCTCCGGAATCCCGCTTCCGGGATGTGCGGGTGTATCCCACGGTGGATTCAACCAACGGGGAAGCCAAGCGGCTGGCCGCCCAGGACAGGACCTGGGAGGGGCTGGTCCTGTCCGAGGAACAGACCGCCGGCAAGGGACGGAGGGGCAGGGCCTGGCTCTCCGGACAGGGGGAGGGGATCTACATGAGCTTCCTGTTGCGGCCCGCCATCCTGCCCCAGAAGGCGGCCATGCTGACGCTGGTGGCGGGGCTGGCGGCCGCCCGGGCCATCGACTCCCTGGGGATCGGCGTAGGAATCAAATGGCCCAACGACCTGGTGGCGGACGGCAAGAAGCTCTGCGGCATCCTTACCGAAATGACGGCCGAGCCGGACTATGTGGACCTGGTGGTGGTGGGCATCGGCATCAACTGCAACCAGAAGGCATTCCCCCCGGACCTTGGGGAGAAGGCCACGTCCCTGGCCCTGCTGGGCGGAGCGGATGTGGACAGGAACGCCCTGGCCGCCCGTGTGGTGGAGGAGTTCGAACCCTTGTACATGGAATTCCAGGAACGGGGGGATTTGGGCTTTTTATTGGAAGAATACAATGTCCGCTGCGTCAACAACGGCGCCAGGGTCCAGGTGCTGGGGGAGCAGACCCCCCTTCTGGGCAGGGGAGCCGGCGTGGACAAGGACGGTTCCCTGCTGGTGGACACGGACGACGGGAAAAGGATCGCGGTCCAGGCCGGCGAGGTGTCCGTCCGGGGACTGTACGGATATGCGGAATAGGATGGGAGACGATATGGAGGAGAAACAGACGGCGGAACCGGTCGTGCTGGCCGTTGCCAACAGCTATGAGCAGCTGTACTATTTCAACGAGGATTTCGACGGGATTCCCCGCCAGGTCCAGGAGGAGCTGAAGGTGATCTGTGTGCTGCAGACCGAAGAGATGGGCGGCATCTTCAGCGTCGGCTTCTCGCCGGAAGGAACCTTGTACCTGGAGACCTTGGCGCAGGAGGACGACATCACCTATGACGAGATCGGGGCCCACCTGAAGGTGAAGGAGCTCCAGCGGCGTTACAGGGAGCTGTGGGAATCGCTGGAGGCCTATTTCAAGGCATTCTACTGAGCAAGGAGCTTCCGCTCCTTGCTTTTTGCCGAAAAACTGCTATAATTAACTGGAAATTGTCTTGTATCCCCCAACGGGAATGAGAACAGGAGGAACCATGCAGGTATTGAAAGACACAAGGAAACTGGCCCTGATGGGCGTCATGCTGGCCCTGACCGTCTTGCTGGACGCCACCCCCATGGGTGCCATCCCCATCGGCTCCGTCAGCGCCACGATCATACACATCCCCACCATCGTGACAGGGGTCATCCTGGGTCCTGCGGCGGGATTCCTCATGGGAACCTTCATGGGAATCATTTCCCTGGTCCATGCGGCAACCCGTCCGGTGACCCCCATCGACCCCCTCTTCATCAACCCCCTGCTGTCCGTTTTTCCCAGGATGTTCATCGGCGTGGCCGCCCATTACACGTATGCGGGCCTGTCCAGGGTCCTGGGCCGCGCCCGTGGGGCCAAAAGCGCCGCCGCTTTCGGGGCCGGAGTGGCGGGAAGCCTGACCAACACCATACTGGTCCTGGGGATGCTCTATCTGGTGAAGGTAAGGGAAGTGCTGGAGCTTCTGGGAATGCAGCAGAGCGACCTGGTGAAGATGCTCCTGGCCATCGTCACGACCAACGGCATCCTGGAGGCTGTGGTGGCGGGAATCCTAACCTCCGCGGTATCCCTGGCGTATTTTTCCTACAACAGGTCCCGGTAGGGGCAAACGAACGGATCAACCCACGGCTGTCTTGGAGGACAGCCCTTTTTCAGTGCTAAGGAGGCAGGCATGCTACTTGTAGTGGACATCGGCAACACAAACATCACCCTGGGGGTCTACCAGGGGAGCCGGCTGGCCGGAAATTTCAGGATGACGACAAAGGAGAACCGGACATCGGACGAATATGGCGTCACCATCATGGCCATGCTGCAGGCCCGGGGCGTGGACAAGACCCAAATCAAGGACGTTATCATTTCCTCCGTGGTCCCCAACATCATGTATTCCTTCACCAACGGGATCCGGAAGTATTTCGACAAGGAACCCATGATCGTGGGTCCCGGCATCAAGACGGGCATCAGCATCCATACGGACAACCCCAGGGAAGTGGGCGCGGACCGGATCGTGGATGCGGTGGGGGCCTATTACGAATATGGAGGTCCCGCCATGGTCATCGACTTCGGCACGGCCACCACCTACGATGTGGTATCCGGGGACGGGGTCTTCGAGGTGGGGATCACTTCCCCCGGAATCAAGATCAGCGCCAACGCCCTTTGGGAGCAGGCGGCCAAGCTGCCGGAGATCGAAATCCGCAAGCCGGAGAGCATCCTGGCCAAGAATACGGTGACCAGCATGCAGGCGGGCCTGGTGTACGGATACATCGGACAGGTGGAATACATCGTCAGGAAAGTGAAGGAAGAGATGGAGAGGGAGATGAAGGTCATCGCCACCGGAGGTCTGGCACGGATCATCGTCGGGGAGACGGACGCCATCGACATCTATGATGTGGACCTGACCTTCAAGGGGCTCCGCCACATCTATCTGCGGAACTGCAAGTGAGAGGAACCATGAGAATAGGAAATCTGGAAGTGGAGAACAACATTTTCCTGGCCCCCATGGCGGGCATCACCGACATGCCCTACCGGCTGCTCTGCAGGGAGGCGGGGGCGGGGCTGGTCTATTCCGAGATGGTCAGCGCCAAGGCCATCTCCCATGGGAACAAGAACACCCAGGAGCTGCTGGTGGTCCATCCCGGGGAGAAGCCCACCGCCATCCAGCTCTTCGGCAGCGAACCGTCCCTGCTGGGGGAGATGGCCGCCAGGATCGACAACCCCGCCATCGCGCTGTTCGACGTGAACATGGGTTGTCCCGTCCCCAAGGTGGTGAACAACGGGGAAGGATCGGCCCTGATGACCAAGCCCAGGCTGGTGGGGGAGATCGTGCGCAGCCTGGTGGATGCGGTGGACAAGCCGGTCACCATCAAGATCCGGAAAGGCTTCTCCCCGGACGAGGTGAACGCGGTGGAGATCGCCAGGATCGCCGAGGCCAACGGAGCAAGCGCCGTGGCCGTCCATGGACGGACCAGGGAGCAGTACTACAGCGGAAAGGCGGACTGGGACATCATACGCCAGGTGAAGGAGGCGGTTTCCATCCCGGTGATCGGGAACGGGGACGTGGACAGCGGACCCAAGGCAAAAGCCCTCCTGGACCAGACCGGCTGCGACGCCATCATGGTGGGCAGGGCGGCCAAGGGGAACCCTTGGATCTTCACCGAAATCCTGGCCTACCTGGAGGATGGGACCCTATTGCCCAGGCCGGGGCTGGAAACCCTGCTGGCCATGGTCCGCCGGCATGGGGATCTGCTGGTGGACCACAAGGGGGAGCGGATCGCCATGCGGGAGATGCGCAAGCACGTGGCCTGGTACACCAGGGGACTGCGCAACTCCGCCAGGATACGGACGGAAATCAACCGTGTGGAGACCATGGAAGGCTTCGAGGGGCTCCTGGATATCCTTGACAAGCAGGGGGTCTTGCGATATAATACGTGAAATATGGAAGCCGTTGGCTTGGTTTGCTGCGCCAGTGCAGCTGGACGTCTACAAGTGCGGAGGAAGGTGGAAGAAATGTCTGACAAGAAGATGATTTTGACCTATCAAGGTCTGAAGAACCTGGAAGAAGAAGTGCAGAACCTGAAGGTTTTCAAGCGCAAGGAAATCGCAGAGAAGATCAAGGAAGCAAGGGCCCAAGGGGACCTTTCCGAGAACGCGGAATACGATGCGGCCAAAGACGAGCAAGGCGAGGTCGAGGCAAGGATCGTTGAAATCGAGAAGATCCTGAAGAACGCTGAAGTCATCGACGAAGACGAGGTGGACCTGGGTTCCATCAGCATCGGATGCAAGGTGCGTCTGTATGATCTGGAGATGGAAGAGGAAGTGGATTACGCCATCGTAGGTTCCACGGAAGCCGACCCCTTAAAAGGAAAGATATCCAACGAAGCCCCCGTAGGCCGCGCCCTTCTGGGCCTGAAGGTGGGAGAGGTGGCCAGTGTGGACACACCGGCGGGAAACGTCTCCTTCAAAGTGCTGGAAATTCATCGATAGATAGGAGTAATCGAAGTGTCTGAGAACAACAACGTCACGGAAACCGTCGTACAGGAAATGAACGAGCTGCTGCAGATCCGCAGGAGCAAATTGGCGGATCTGCAGGAAAAGGGCAAAGACCCTTTTGCCATCACGAAATTTGACGCCACCCACCACAGCCAGGAGATCCTGGACGGTTTCTCCGCTCTGGAAGGGAAGACCGTATCCATCGCGGGCCGGATCATGACCAAGCGGGTCATGGGCAAGGCCTCCTTCTGCCATGTCCAGGACAGGGATGGACAGATCCAGGCCTATGTACGGAAAGACGACCTGGGGGAAGAGTCCTACCAGGAGTTCAAGCATTACGACCTGGGGGACCTGGTCGGCGTAAGGGGAGAGGTGTTCATCACCCAGAAGGGGGAGATTTCGGTCAAGGCCCAGGAGGTCGTCCTGTTGTCCAAGAGCCTCCAGATCCTCCCCGAGAAGTTCCATGGATTGAAGGATACGGACACCCGCTACCGGCAACGGTACCTGGACCTGATCGTGAATCCGGAAGTCAAGGACGCCTTCTTCAAACGGACCAGGATCCTGAAGGAGATCAGGAGCTACCTGGACAGCCGCTCCTTCCTGGAAGTGGAGACCCCGGTGCTGCACACCATCCCCGGTGGGGCCGCGGCCAAACCGTTCCTGACCCACCACAACGCCCTGGACATGGAGCTGCATCTGCGGATTTCCCTGGAGCTGCACCTGAAGCGGCTGATCGTTGGGGGCTTCGAGCGGGTCTATGAAATGGGAAGGGTGTTCAGGAACGAGGGGATTTCCGTACGCCACAACCCGGAGTTCACCCTGCTGGAACTCTACCAGGCCTACACGGACTACTACGGCATGATGGACCTGACGGAAGAGATGTTCAGGACCGTGGCCAGGAACGTGCTGGGCACCGCCGTGGTGAACTACGACGGGGTGGAAATCGACCTGGAGAAGCCTTTCGGACGGCTGACCATGCTGGAGGCCGTGAAGAAATACGGAAATGTGGACTTCAACGAGGTCAAGGGGGACGAGGAGGCCAGGGAGTTGGCCAAAGCCCATGGCATCGAGTTCGAGAAGCATTTCAAGAAAGGGGAGATCCTGAACCTTTTCTTCGAGCATTACGCGGAGGAACATCTGGTGCAGCCCACCTTCATCATGGACCATCCGGTGGAGATCTCCCCCCTGGCCAAGCGGAAGCCCGAAGACCCGGCCTATACGGAACGGTTCGAGCTGTTCATCACCCGCAGGGAGTTCGCCAATGCATTCTCGGAGTTGAACGACCCCATCGACCAGCGGGTGCGCTTCGATTACCAGGAGAGCCTGCGGGCCGCCGGGGACGAGGAAGCCAACATGATCGACGAGGACTTCCTGACGGCGCTGGAATACGGCATGCCCCCCACAGGGGGACTGGGCGTGGGGATCGACCGGTTCGTCATGCTCCTCACCGACTCCTATTCCATCCGGGACATCCTGCTGTTCCCCACCATGAAGAACAAATAGCACCGGTAGGACGCGGTGGCGCGGAAGGCAAACTTTCCGTGCCACCGCTTTTCTTTTGTGGTATAATGTCTAAAGGCTTCTATGAAAAGAAACGGGGTGGACGCTTTGTTGAACAGGGAAAAGCTCATCTTGATGACCAAACTTGCGTCCTATGAGAAGAACCAGGGGCGCAGGGACCTGCGGACGGCCGGATATTTCCGTTCGAATTACCTTTCGTTCCAAAACTTCAAGACCAGGATGGCCGTCACCGCAGCGCTGCTGCTGCTCTTCCTGATGGACCTTTCCGCAAAGTTTCTTGACAACATCACGAACATCACCCACTTCGATTTTGTGGGGCAGTTCGTTGAATATTTCACCATCTGGTTGCTCTGCATGCTCGCCTACACCTTCATATCCAACCGGATCCAGAAGAGGGGCTACGAAGAAGCGCAGAAGCGGCTCAACCAGTACGAACAGCGGTTGAAGACGCTGCGAAGATTGTAGGGGGTGTGGGATGACGTTCTTGTATGAGATGAAAGATTGGATGGCCAATTTCTATAGGCGGTATGAGGGGATCCTGAAGCCTTTTGGAAAATTCCTGGTGTCCTTGGGGGCCTTGCGCTACCTGAACGCCTTCTTTTCCCTGGTGCCCCTGCTGGGAAGCCCCTGGCTCCATCTGCTGCTGGCCGCCGTGGCGGCCTTCGTTCCGGCCACCTGGTTCCTGCTGCTGCTGATGGTGTTCACCGGAGCCCAGCTGATGGCCCGCTCCGTCGAGGCCGCCCTGATCGTGTTCCTGGGCATGGTGGTCCTCTACCTGATGTTCGTCCGGCTCCAGCCGGACCTGGCCTATCTGGTTCTCCTGGTGCCCCTGCTGGAGCAGTGGAAACTGGGGATCCTGCTGCCCCTGGTGGCCGGACTCTTCCTGAGCGGAACCGCGGTGATCCCCCTGGGGGTCGGGGTGGTGCTCTACAGGATGTCCGCCTATGTGCCGGGCATGCTGGAGATCGGCGGAGGGGGTTCCACCCTGTACGACCTTCCGGAAGTGATGGTGGGCATGTACAAGTATCTGTCCCAGGCGGCCATGCACGACATGGCCATGCTCCTGACGGTGCTGGTGTTTTCCGCGGTGGTCCTCTCCATGCGTTTCGTCCGGGGGCTCCCGGTGCGCCAGGTCTTCTATCTGGCCATCGCCGTCGGGGCGGCGGTGAACCTTCTGGGATTCTTCCTGGGAAGCGTCCTCCTGAAGGTGGAGGTGTCCATAGGCGGCCTGGTGGCGGGCACCCTGGTGGCGGGAGCCCTGACCGCGCTATTCCAGTTTTTCCGTTTTTCCCTGGACTACCAGCGGAGCGAGAAGGTGCAGTTCGAGGACGACGACCATTACTACTATGTGAAGGTGGTCCCCAAAGTGAAGCTGGCAAAGGCAGTCAAGGAAGTCAAAAAGATCAAATAATGTCGAGGTGCGGCCGTGAATACATTTTCTGAGATTTGGAGCAACGTCCTGCAGGTGTTCCAAGCCCTTCCCATCATCAAAATCAAAGATATCATCGAAATCGCAGTCATCGCCTTCGGCATCTACCAGATCCTGAAATGGGTCCGGGGCACCCGGGCATGGATGCTGTTCAAGGGGATCATCGTGCTGTTTGCCGTTTCGGCCATCGCCATGGTTTTCGAGATGAACACGATCATGTGGATTTTCGCCAACACCATCAATGTGGGGATCATCGCCCTGCTGATCGTGTTCCAACCGGAGCTCAGGAAGGCCCTGGAACAGCTGGGGCAGAAGAATTTCCTGTCCACCCTGGTGGCCTTCGACGAACAGAAGGACAAGAAGGAGAAGCTGGCCCAGGAATACATCGAGGAGATCGTCCAGGCCTGCGCCCTCATGTCCAAGGTGAAGACGGGAGCCCTGATCGTGCTGGAGAAGGACGTGAAGCTCTATGAGTTCGAGAAGACGGGGCTTCCGGTGGACGCCATCGTCACCCGGCAGATCCTCTGCAACATCTTCGAGCACAACACCCCCCTCCATGACGGGGCCGTGATCATCCGGGGAAACCGGATCGTGGCGGCCACCTGCTACCTGCCCTTGTCCGAGAACATGACCCTGAGCAAGGAGTTGGGCACAAGGCACCGGGCCGCCGTGGGGATTTCCGAGGTTTCCGACTGCGTGGTGGTCACCGTGTCCGAGGAGTCGGGCAAGATGTCCGTGGCCATGGGAGGGAACCTGGTCCGGGGAGTGGACCTGGAGTACCTGAAAGGGAAGCTCCTGGAGATTTACGCGGACACGCCGGATGCCACCAAGTTCAAGATCTGGAAAGGTAGAATGAAGAATGTTAGATAACATCATGGACAACATCGGCTGGAAGCTGCTGTCCGTGCTGCTGGGATTTGTCCTGTGGCTGACAGTCGTCAATTATGAAGATCCCCTTGTCACCAGGACCTTCAACAACGTGCCGGTGAACAAGTTGAACGAGTCGGTGATCACAAGCCAGCGGAAGTCCATCGAGTATGTCTCCGGCGACCGGGTGGACATCAAGATCAGGGGCAAGCGGTCCCTGGTGGACAGGATGTCCTACAACGACATCTACGTCTATGCGGACCTGAGCAAGATGTCCATCACCGGAGCCGTGGAGATCCAGGTCCAGGTGGACAACGACATCAAGGTGATGGAGAAGGAGCCCGGGACCATGCAGGTGGAGCTGGAGAACGTGCTGACCATCCAGAAGGAGATCCAGCATGTCTTCAAGGACGACCCGGCCGCCGGTTACATCGCGTTGAATCCCAGCATCGAGCCCAATTCGGTCCAGATCACCGGACCCCAGTCCAAGATCGCCTTGGTGAAGAGGGTGCTGGTGCCGGTGAGCATCAGCGGCGCAACAAAGGAAGTGACCTTCTACGGGAACCTCCAGGTGATGGGCGAGGACGGCCAGGAGATCCTGGGGCTGACCCCCAGCATCAACCAGGTGAAGGTGGTGGTGCCCATCGAGAAGACCAAACGGATCGACATCCAGGTGCCTGTCACCGGGCAGGTGGCAGCGGGCCACGTGCTTGCAGGGGTCTCCTACGAACCTAGGACCATAACGGTCCGGGGCAAGGAGGGTGTGGTGGACGAGGTCTCCTCCATCACCCTGGAGCCAATCAGCGTGCAGGGACTGACCGAGGACAAGGTCGTGGAGGTGGACCTGGTGCCGCTGCTGCCCCGCAGCGTCTTCCTCTATGACGAGGCGGAGACGGTGAAGGTCACCCTGGACGTGGAGGCCCTGGTCCAGAGGGACCTGATCCTGCAGCCCAGGGAGGTCCAGAACCAGGGGCTGGCCGAAGGCCTGACCCTCACCCATGTGGCCCAGGGCGCCTACAGCCTTCGCCTTTCCGGAACCCAGGAGGCCCTGGGGGGCCTGACGGTTTCAGCCCTTAGGCCTAGTATTTCCCTGGCGAACCTGGGAGCGGGGACCCACACGGTCCAGCTGGTCCTGGACCTGCCGGAAGGGGTCTCCCTTGTGGCCCAGCCCCTGCGGATGCAGGTGGTCCTGGAAGCGGAAGGACCGGTGACGGAACCGGAAGAAGAGCAATAAGTCGAATGGTCTATGCCAAAGGAAAGATTGGTATAGACCATTTTGTTGAAAGGTCTACTTTTTAGAGGGAACAGGCTTGTAAAAAGGGACCAGGGTGGTATAATTGAACCGATAAGCGACAGAGGAGAGGAGGCCGACATGGGAAAATTGTTTGGCACGGATGGAGTGAGGGGAATAGCGAACCAGGAACTGACGGTGGAGATGGCATACCGGCTTGGACAGGCGGGAGCCTATGTGCTGACCAAGGAGAACAAGCACAAGCCCACCATCCTGATCGGTAGGGATACAAGGATTTCCGGAGAAATGCTGGAGGCGGCCATGATTGCGGGCATCAGCTCGGTGGGGGCGAACGCCATCGCCATCGGCGTGGTACCCACGCCTGCGGTGGCCTATCTTACCAGGGAGTACGGCGCGGATGCGGGGGTGGTGATCTCCGCTTCCCACAATCCGGTGGAATACAATGGGATCAAGTTCTTCAACAGGCACGGCTACAAGCTTTCCGACCAGCTGGAAGAAGAGGTGGAGGACCTGCTTGGGGAGGGGAACGCTTCCATCCCCCTGCCCGTGGGGACGGAAATCGGGCGGGTCCAGTACAGGACGGAGTCCATTTTCGACTACATCCGTTACGTGAAGCGGCAGATCGGCACCCGGCTGGAAGGCCTGAAGGTGGTCATCGACTGCGCCAACGGAGCCTCTTTCGTCTCCGCCCCCCAGGCCCTGCGGGAAATGGGGGCCGAGGTGATCATCATCCACAACGAGCCGGACGGGACCAACATCAACAAGAAGTGCGGCTCCACCCACATGAACGACCTGCAGCAGTATGTGCGGCAGGTGGAAGCCCATGTGGGTCTGGCTTTCGACGGGGACGCGGACCGCTGCCTGGCGGTGGATGAAAACGGGCGCCTGGTGGACGGGGACCAGATCATGGCCATCTGCGGGAACTTCATGAAATCCCAGGGAAGGCTGAAGAAGAACACCATCGTGGCCACGGTCATGAGCAATCTGGGCTTCTTCATCATGGGCAAGGAACAGGGCATCCATATCGAACAGACCAAGGTGGGGGACCGCTACGTGCTGGAGAACATGCTGGAGAACCACTACAACATCGGCGGGGAGCAGTCCGGCCATATCATTTTCCTGGACGAGAACACCACGGGGGATGGCCTGCTGACGGCCCTCCACCTGTTGGAAGTGATGAAGGTCACAGGCAAGAAGTTGTCGGAGCTGGCCTCCATCATGGACGTGCTGCCCCAGGCCCTGGTGAACGCCAAGGTGGCCAACAGCAGGAAGAACGACTACCTGAAGGACACGGTGGTCCAGGAAGCCATCCTGGAAGTGGAGCGGAAGTTCGCCGGCGCAGGCCGGGTGCTGATCCGTCCCTCCGGCACGGAACCGCTGGTGCGGGTGATGATCGAAGGCAAGGACCAAGAGGAACTGGAAATAGAGGCAAAACGGCTGGCGGCTCTGATCGAGGAGCGGTTGGCATAGGAGGCAATTATGTGTGGAATCGTAGGATATATAGGCAATCAGGCAGCGGTCCCCATTCTGATGGACGGATTGCGGTCCCTGGAATACAGGGGCTATGACTCCGCCGGGGTAGCGGTTTATGACCAGGCGGTGGAGATGATCAAAGTGAAGGGAAGGCTGGTCAACCTGGAGGAGCGGCTTCTGGCAACGCCCATCCAGGGGAGCGTGGGGATCGGGCATACCCGTTGGGCGACCCACGGCGCCCCTTCCGATGTGAATTCCCACCCCCACCGGGATGAGGAAACGGACATCGTGCTGGTGCACAACGGAATCATCGAGAACTACCTTTCCCTGAAGGCGGAACTGATGGAAGAGGGCTATGTGTTCGCCTCCGAAACGGACACCGAGGTGGCGGTCCATCTGATCGCCTCCTACTACAGGGAGACCAAGGACCTGCTGGACGCGGTCCTGCTGGCCATCGACCGCATCCAGGGATCCTATGCCTTCGGGGTGTTCTGCAAGGACGAACCGGACACCATCATCGCGGCCCGGAAGGACAGCCCCCTGGTGGTGGGACTGGGCACGGGTGAAAACTTCATCGCCTCGGACATCCCGGCGATCCTGAAGCACACCCGGGACGTCTACTTCCTGGAGGACGGGGAAGTGGCGGTGGTGCGCAAGAACTCCGTGCAGCTCATGGACAACCTGAAGAAGCCCATCGAGCGTCCGGTCTTCCATGTGACCTGGGACATCCACGCGGCGGAGAAGGGCGGCTACGACCACTTCATGCTGAAGGAAATCTACGAGCAGCCCAAGGTCATCCGGGACACCCTCCTGGGCAGGATCGGCAAGGACAGCACGGAAGTCCAGCTGGACGGCATCCGTCTGGACAAGGAAACCATGGAGAAGATCAACAAGGTCTACATCGTCGCCTGCGGCACCGCCTACTATGCGGGATCCGTCGGGAAGATGCTGCTGGAGGCCCAGGCACGGGTCCCCGTGGTTGCGGACGTGGCGTCGGAGTTCAGGTACAGGGACCCCATCCTGGATGAGAACACCCTGATGATCGTGGTGTCCCAGTCCGGGGAGACGGCGGACACCCTGGCCGCCCTGCGGATGGCCAAAAAGGCCGGCGCCCGGGTGCTGGGCGTGGTGAACGTGGTGGGTTCCACCATCGCCAGGGAAGCGGACGACGTGTTCTACACCTGCGCGGGACCGGAAATCGCCGTGGCCTCCACCAAGGCCTATTCCGCCCAGCTGGTGGCCATGTATCTGCTGTCCATGAAGATCGGACAGGTGCTGGGAAAGATAGGGGACGAGGAGTTCGCCGTCCTGCGGGATGCCCTGCTGGAGCTGCCGGAGAAGGTGGAGCGGGTGCTGGAGAATGCCCATCTGGTGGAAGACCTGGCCAGGAAGAACCTGCACATGAAGAACGTGTTCTACATCGGCCGGGGGCTGGACTATGCCGCCGCCATGGAGGGCGCCCTGAAGATCAAGGAAGTCGCCTACCTACACGCCGAAAGCTATCCCGCCGGTGAGCTGAAGCACGGCCCCATCGCCCTGATAGAGGAAGGGTCCCTGCTGATGGGACTGGTGGGCCAGGAGGCCCTTCTGGAGAAGACCATCAGCAACATCAAGGAAGTGAAGGCCCGGGGAGCCAATGTGATGGCCATCGCCATGGAAGGGAACGAGGAGATCCGCCTGGCGGTGGACGACGCCATCTTCGTGCCCCGGACCCACCCCAACTTCACCACCCTGCTGGTGAACATCCCCCAACAGCTCTTCGCCTACCATATCGCCTGCGGCCTGGGCCGCGACGTGGACAAGCCACGGAACCTGGCCAAGAGCGTCACGGTGGAATAGGCTGCGGCCAAAGCACAAGAAACAGGAAAAGCCATCCGGTCAAGGATGGCTTTTCCTGTTTCCGTTTCCATCATAGGAAGGCAGATTCGCAACCTCCGGGGCGCCGCTCAGCGTACCGCCTCCAGGGCCCTTTCATAATCCGGGTGTTCCGTCACCTCGGGCACGTATTCCACATGGGTGACCACGCCCTCCTCGTCCACCGCCACGATCCCCCGGGCCAGGATCCGCAGCTCGTCGATGACGAAGCCGTACTTCCTTCCGAAATCCAGTTCCTTGTGGTCGGACAGGGTCTTCACCTTGTCGATGCCTTCCACCGCGCAATAACGTCCCAGGGCGAAGGGGAGGTCCACGCTGACGGTGTAGACCTCAACCTCCTCCAAAGTGGCCAGTTCCTCGTTGAAACGGCGGGTCTGGCTGGCGCACACGGGGGTGTCGATGGAAGGCACCACGCTGATCAGCACCTTCTTGCCCTTGGCGTCGCTGAGCCTCACGGGATTCAGGTCCTTGTCCAGGACGGTGAAGTCCGGGGCGACATCCCCCACCTTGATTTCCTCTTCCAATAGTGTCATGGGATTGCCTCCCAATGTGACGGCACCTGCTCTTTTCTTCATGATATGGCTCCTTCTCTTGAAATTTAATAGATAATGGTTATCATTTAATAGCATTTTAACCCACGAAAGAAGGATTGTCAACACCAAAAAGGGATTTGTTCCGGAGGGGAGCGGGAGCTTCGCTTGACTTTACTGCGGGAGTCGGGGTAAAATCATACATAAGACAAAGCGGAAAGAATCCAGAACCAGGAGGACAGGATTGATGAGATACAAGATATACGTAGACGGGCAGCATGGAACCACGGGGTTGCGGGTCCATGAATATCTGGAGCGGCATCCCCATGTGGAGGTGCTGCAAATCGATTTCGAACAGCGCAGGGACCAGAAGGTCCGGGCGGCCCGCATGAACGAAGCCGACCTGGTGGTCCTGTGCCTGCCGGAGGCGGGCTCCCGGGAAGCGGTTGGGCTGGTGGAGAATCCCCGGACCAAGATCATCGACGCCAGCACGGAATTCAGGACCAACGACCAGTGGGCCTACGGCCTTCCGGAGCTTTCCCCCTTCCAGCGGGAGAAGGTTCGGAGCAGCAACCGGGTGAGCGTGCCGGGTTGCCATGCATCGGCGGCGATCCTGGCTTTGGGGCCCCTGGTCCGGGAGGGGATCGTGCCGGAGGACTATCCTGTGAGCATCCATTCCATCACCGGATACAGCGGCGGCGGGAAGCAGATGATCCACGACTACGAGCAGGAAGCGATCAAGGGCTTCGAGCTTCCCAGGCCTTATGCCCTGGGACTGGCGCACAAGCATCTGCCGGAAATGAAGAAGTTCATCGGCCTGGCGAAGAATCCGATCTTCATGCCCATCGTGGGGAACTTCTACAAGGGACTGGCGGTGACCATCCCCTTGCGGGCGGACCTGCTGGCGGAGGCCAAAAGCAGAAGGGGCCTGTACGACTTCCTGTCGGCAACCTATGGGGACGAGCCCTTCGTGGAAGTGGTGGATCCCGACGACGACAGCCGCTTCCTGCTGGGCACCTTCCTGGTGGACGGTTGCAACGACACCAACCGGGCGGAAATCTTCATCCTCGGAAACGACGAAACCCCCATGCTGGTCTGTCGCTTGGACAACCTGGGCAAGGGGGCTTCGGGGGCCGCCATCCAGAACATGAACCTGATGCTGGACCTTCCGGAGACGACGGGACTGGTCTAGGTCAGATCCCGAAATATTCTTCCATGGTCAGGCCCTGGCTGTGCAGCTCGGTGGCCAGGGGGATCCCCACATAGCGGAGGTGCCAGGGCTCGTAGTTGTAGCCTGTGATCAGGGTCTTGTCCTTGGGATAGCGGATGATGAAACCGAAACGGTGGGCGTTCTCCGCCATCCAGATCCCTTCGGGCAGTTCCCCCAGGGAATAGGAAAGGCTGTAGCCGATGGAGGCGCAGCTCATGTCGATGGCCAGGCCGGTCTGATGCTCGCTGTGGCCGGGCCGGGCGCTGACCTTGTCGGCCGCCTCCTGTCCTACGGCCGCCACCTTGGCCTCGTAGATGGCCTTCTGGCGGCTGAAGGAGCGGTATCCGGACACGCCGGCCAGGGGGACCCCCTCCTCGGCCGCGGCCCCCACCAGTCCCTCCAGGGCGGTGGCGGCTTCCTGTCGGAGATGCCGCTTGTCCTCCACCCCGTCGAAGGAAAAGGGGATGTCCGGCACCACCAGGTCGCTGGGGATGTAGTCGGAGGGAAGGGCGAAGGTCTTGTTCACAAGGGCCTGCAGGCTGGCCGGATCGGGCACTTCCTGGCCCTCTGGAAGGGCCGGCTCCCGTTCTCCGGGAGCGTCCGGCTTCTGGGGGGGACCGGGTTGGTCCGCGGTGCCGGTGCCCTCCCCGGAGGCGGTTTCCGTCCCGGAATCCGGGACGGCCGGGCCTTCGGTTGCCGCCGGTGGTTCGACCGGGGACTCCTGTCCGGTTGCCTGCGGGTCTTCGGGGGTGTCCTTGCCGCAGGCGGCGCCCAAGGCAAGGGTCAAAAGAAGCAGCAGCGCAAGCGCGCCGGTCCGCTTCATGAAGGTTTTCATCAAGGTCATCATAAGCCTCCCCATGTGCAATCGTGTGTTTCCTACCCATTGTACGGCAAGGCTTTTCAAACTGCAAGGGGAACTTCATGGGGGTCCCCGCCAAAAAAAGGAGAGGTGCCAAATATGGACAAGAAACTCTACAGGTCCCGGAGCGACCGGATGCTGGCAGGCGTCTGCGGCGGTCTGGGCAAGTATCTGGGAATCGACCCCACGCTGATCCGGCTGGTGTTCATCATCATGGTCTTCGCGGGATTCAGCGGAATCCTGACCTACATCATCGCCATGATCGTAATCCCGGAGCAGCCGCTGGACATTCCGGAAGACGATGTGGAAGTCTATGACAAGGACGGAAAAAGGGTCCACGTGGACACGGATACGCAAAAAAAAACTAAACAATTGCTGGGCGGGCTCCTGATCATCATGGGAGCCGCCCTGCTTTTCGAGAAGTTCTTCAATTTTGCAGCCAAGGAACTCTTCCTGGGGGTCGCCATCGTCCTGGTGGGACTGTATCTGCTCCTGGGACCCGCAGGCGGCTCCAAGGAATAGGAAAGCGTCAAAATACAATGAATGAGAGAGGTATGCGATGGACATCAATACAATAGCCAAGAAGGCCAAAGAGGCCTCCATCCGGTTGGCGGCCGTATCCACCGAAGAGAAGGACAAGGGGCTGGAGCGGATCGCCCAGGCACTGTTGGACAGGCAGGAGGAGATCCTTGCGGCGAACCGGGCGGACCTGCAGCGGAGCGAGGAGGAGGCCTTGGGCGCCCCCCTCCTGAAGAGGCTGAAGTTCGACCAGGCAAAGATCCGGGAAGTGGTGGACGGCATCCGGAGCCTGATCGGGCTCCCGGACCCTGTGGGCAAGGTGCTCATGGAAACGGAACTGGACGAAGGGCTGCTGCTGGTGAAGGAGAGCTGCCCCATCGGCGTCATCGGCATCATCTTCGAATCCAGGCCGGACGCCCTGGTCCAGATTTCCAGCCTCTGCCTGAAGAGCGGGAATGCGGTGCTGCTCAAGGGAGGCAGCGAAGCCAGGGAAACCAACAGGATCCTGTCCCAGGTCATCCAGGACGCCACCCAAGGGGCACAGATCCCCCAGGGATGGCTGCACAACCTGGCCACCAGGGAGGATGTCCAGGGCCTCCTGAAGCTGGACGAATGGATAGACCTGATCATCCCCAGGGGCTCCAACGAGTTCGTCCGCCACATCATGGACAACTCCAGGATCCCCGTCCTGGGCCATGCGGACGGCATCTGCCACGGATACATCCATGAGGACGCGGACCTGGAGATGGCCGTACGGGTGGCGAACGATTCCAAGACCCAGTATGTGGCGGTCTGCAACGCCATGGAGACCCTGCTGGTCCACAAGGGGATTGCGCCCCGGGTGCTTCCCCCGCTGGCGGAGAAGCTTAAGGAGAGCAACGTGAAGATTCTGGGATGCCCCAGGACCCGGGCGCTGATCCCCTGCGTGGAGGCCACGGAGGAGGACTGGAAGACGGAATACCTGGATTACACCCTCTCCATCAAGGTGGTGGACAACCTGATGGAAGCCATCGACCACATCAACACCTACGGATCCGGACATACGGAAACCATCCTCACCCAAAGCCAGGAAACCGCGGACATCTTCATGGACCTGGTGGATGCGGGGAACGTGTTCCACAACTGCTCCACCCGGTTCAGCGACGGCCTGCGGTACGGTTTCGGAGCGGAAGTGGGGATCAGCACCAACAAGATCCATGCCAGGGGCCCGGTGGGGCTGGAAGGCCTGATGATCTACAAATACAAGCTGGAGGGCAACGGGCACATCGTCAAGGAATATTCCGACGGCGTGAAGAAGTTCCATCACAAATATCTGCGGTGACCACGGGAAAAAGGAGGTGCGGGATGCGGAAAAGAACAGGTTGGGGCAGGCTGGTGGTCCTAGGGATGCTGGTCCTGGGGCTGCTGTCGACCGGGTCCCTGGAGGCGGGGGCCCAGGCGAGGACGGTTCCGGTTTTCACGGACGTGTGTGAAAGCGACTGGTTCGCGGGGGAAGTCCTTTTCCTTGCGGGCACGGGAATCATCAACGGCTATCCGGACGCCACCTTCCGGCCCGACCGGACCATCAGCCGAGGGGAGTTCATCAAGATTCTGGTGGAAGCCCAGGGGCATGCCACATCCATAGGGGAAGGGACCGGACACTGGGCCTCCCCCTATGTGGAGAAGGCCTTGGAACAGGGCTACCTGGAGCCTGGGGAGTTCGAGGAATTGGACCGCCCCATCCTGCGCAAGGAGATCGTGCTGGCCATCCACCGTGCCCTGGCCCTGAACTACCGGGACAGGAACGAGTTCATCCCCGTAATCCGGGACTACGGGGTCATCGAGCCGAAGTACAGCACGGCTGCCTTGGACACCTACATCGCAGGAATCGTCACCGGATACGGGGACGGCTACCTGCACCTGGAGCGGACTGCCACCCGGGCGGAGGCCAGCGCCCTGACCATCCGGCTGTTGGACCCCGCCCGGCGGGTCCAGCCGGAGACCTTGGAAGAGGCCGTGGCCCTGGGATCCGACCTGGGAATCGGCCTGGACGCAGGCAATCTGGCACCCAGGCTGGGGGAGCCCACCGATTCCTACAGGGAGTCCGACGGCCTGGTGTGGAACATCCATGCCAGGGACTACAGGGACTTCTCCATGGCGGCCGTCCGGGACGGAATGGTGGAGGCCTACTACTTCAACAGCGGCAGCCGGAAGGTGGAGGGGATCGGCCTGGACACCCCCAAGGGGGAGGTCCAGCGGCTGCTGCCGGTGACGGAGCAGGAGAACGCCCTGGTGCTCCAGAAGGGCGGGGTGAAGACCACCTTCTACCTGGACAGCCACCGGGAGGACCGGGTCCAGGCCATCCTGGTCCAGGGGGCTTCCGCCGGCTTCAGCCTCCCATCCACGCCGGAACAGCAGGCCGGCTGGGAGAAGGCCCTCTTCCACATCGCAAACGGGGAACGGGCCAAACTGGGGGGCCCCCCCCTTTCCTGGTCGCCTGCGGCGTCTGCGGCAGCCCGGCTGCACGGGACGGACATGGGGACCAGAGGCTACTTCAGCCACACCTGTCCCTCGGGTACCGACGTGCGGACCCGCCTGGGAGCCCAGGGGGTGGACAGCTCCTACATGGGGGAAAACCTGGCGGCGGGACAGGAGAGCGTCTTCGATGCCCATGCGGGATGGATGAACTCCAGGACGGGGCACCGGGAGACCCTGCTGTCCCCGGAATTCAAGTTCCTGGGCGCGGGGGTCTTCCATCGGGAAGGAAGCCCCTACGGCACCTACTATGTGCAGAACTTTTTCCAATAAGGCCCGTCTGGGGACGGGTCCGTCTTGCAAAAGAAAATGAAATCATGTAATATGGATGGAAGAACCTAGAGAATAGTCATGGATTGGAGAATATAATGGAAAAAACAGTATTGGCTACGGTAGCCGGACAGGAAATCACGAAGGACCAGATGGTGCAGATCATGCGCAACCTTCCCCAACAGCAGGCGATGGAGGTTTCCACCGAAGCGGGACGCAAAATGCTCCTGGAGGAGATGATCGCAGGGGAACTGTTCTATCTGCAGGCGAGGGACAAGGACATGGAAAGCGATCCGGTGTTCCAGCAGATCCTGGCGGAAACCAAGAAGGGCCTTCTCCAGCGGTATGCCATCCAGAAGCTGATGGAGGACATCCAGGTGGAGTTCGAGGAAGTGGCCGCATACTACAACGAGAACGGGAATGAATTCCTGGCAGAAGCCCAAGTCCAAGCCAAGCACATCCTTGTGGACACGGAGGAGCTCTGCAGCCAGGTGAAGGAAGAGATCGCCGGAGGACTGTCCTTCGAGGAGGCGGCCGCCAAGTACTCCACCTGCCCTTCCAAACAAAGGGGCGGAGACCTGGGGACGTTCGGCAGGGGCCGCATGGTGCCGGAATTCGAAGAGGCCGCGTTCGCACTGGAAGTGGGCGAGGTAAGCGCGCCGGTGAAGACCCAGTTCGGCTACCACCTGATCCAGGTGGGGCAGAAGGTGCCGGCGGGCAGGAAGGAACTGGCCGAAGTGAGCGCCGAAATCCAGCAGACCCTCCTGCAGCAGAAGCAGAAGGCCGTCTACCAGGCGGAAGTGGAAAGCCTGAAGGCCGCCTATCCCGTTGCCGTGAACGAGGAAGCATTGAAATAGCCGCCATGGAAAAAAAGGAAATCGGCGGATTGCTGGGAGGGATCCTTCCGGAGGACAGGATCCTCCGGGACGAGCCCATGGCCAACCACACGAGCTTCAGGATCGGCGGCCCGGCGGATTTCTATGTGGCGCCCCAAACGGTGGAGGAGCTCCAGGCGGTGCTGGCCCTGTGCCATGGGAAGGGGATTCCCCTCCAGGTGCTGGGAAACGGGAGCAACCTTCTTGTCCGGGATGGCGGCATCCGGGGGATTGTGGTGGAGGTCTACCGGAACTTCAGCGGAATCCGCTTCCTGGAGGGAGGGAAGGTGAAGGCCCAGGCCGGCATCCTCCTGTCCAAGCTGGCGGGAGCTGTCTGGAAGGAAGGGCTTGGAGGGTTCGAGTTCGCCTCCGGGATTCCGGGAACCTTGGGGGGCGCGGTGTTCATGAACGCCGGAGCCTACGGGGGGGAGATGAAGGACATCCTCCTGGAGGTCCAGGCCCTGGAGATGGACGGGACCCTGACCACATTCCCGGCGGAGGCGCTGGAGCTGGAGTACAGGCACAGCGTCTTCCACCACCGGCCGGCGGTGGTCCTGGAAGCCACCCTGCAGCTGGTTCCGGGGGACCGGCAGGCCATCAAGGAGCGGATGCGGGAATTGAACGCCCAGCGGAAGATGAAACAGCCGCTGGAACTGCCCAGTGCCGGAAGCACCTTCAAGCGGCCGGAAGGGTATTTTGCGGGAAAACTGATCATGGACGCAGGTCTCCGGGGGGTTTCCATCGGAGGAGCCCAGGTTTCCGAGAAGCATTGCGGGTTCGTGGTCAACAAGGGACAGGCCAGTTGCCAGGAGGTGCAGGACCTGATTGCGCACATCCAGGACACGGTTTTCCAGCAGTATGGGGTGCGGTTGGAACCCGAGGTGAAAATCATCGGGGAGCCCTGACCCAGTAAAGGAGATGGCCCATGCAATTCACAGTGATCACAGGCATGTCGGGTGCGGGGAAAAGCACGGTGCTCAAATTTTTGGAGGACATGGGGTACTTTTGCGTGGACAACCTTCCACCGGTCCTGATCGGAAAGTTCGCGGAAATCTGCTTCAGTCCCGAATCAGGCATCAACAAGGTCGCACTGGGCATCGACATCCGGGGCGGGGACGTGTTCGAGGAGCTCTTCAAGGAGATGGACCTCCTGAAGGGGATGGGATACCGGATCAATCTGGTGTTCATCGACGCCCAGGACAAGATCCTGGTGAAGCGGTTCAAGGAAACCCGGCGGAAGCATCCCCTGGTGGACCATGGTAGGGTCTCGGAAGGGATCCGTCTGGAACGGAGCATCCTGGAGGCGGCCAAGAAACGGGCGGACCATATCATCGACACCACGAACCTGCTTACCAGGGAACTGAAGGAGGAGGTCCGCAAGGTCTTCGATGCGGACGGGCAGTACGATAGCCTGATCGTCACGGTGGTCTCCTTCGGATTCAAGTACGGGATCCCCGCCGATGCGGATCTGGTCTTCGACGTTCGCTTCCTGCCCAACCCCTACTATGTGGGGGAGTTGCGGGAGCTGACGGGCAACGACCGGGAGGTGTCGGACTTTGTGATGCAGTGGGAGCAGGCCAGGGATTTCATGGTCAAGTTGCTGGACATGGTGGAGTTCCTCCTTCCCAACTACATCAAGGAAGGCAAGAACAACATCGTCATCGCCATCGGCTGCACCGGCGGCAAGCACAGGTCGGTGACCCTGGCCAATGCGCTGCACCAGGCGCTGGCCCAGAAGGAATACAGCGTCCACATCCAGCACAGGGACCTGGAAAAGGATGCGCACGGCAAATGAGGATAGGTGCACCCATGTGTGAAGATTCGGTAAAAATCGTATGTATCGGCGGCGGGACAGGCCTTTCCACCATGATCCGGGGCCTCAAGCACTATACGGACCAGCTGACCGCCGTCGTGACGGTGGCGGACAACGGAGGGGGTTCCGGAATCCTGCGCCGGGAGATGAACATGCCCCCGCCGGGGGACGTGCGGAACTGCCTGCTCGCCCTGGCGGAGACGGAGTCCATCCTGGAGCATGTGTTCCAGTACCGGTTCAAGGACGGATGCATGAAGGGCCAGAACCTGGGGAACCTCTTCCTGGCCGCCCTCTACGACATGTACGGCGGTTTCGATGTGGCGGTGGAGAAGGCAACGGAGGTCCTGGCGGTGAAGGGTAAGGTTCTGCCGGTGACCATCGAGGACATCCATCTGGCCGCAACCTATGAGGACGGTTCCGAAATCGTGGGCGAGCATGAAATCGTCTTCGTAAACAAGATCGAACGGAAGAGGATTGCGGAGGTCCGGCTCCTGCCCGGCAAACCCAAGGCCTACAGGAAGGCGTTGGAGGCACTGGAGGAGGCGGACCTGATTGTGCTGGGGCCGGGGAGCCTGTTCACCAGCATCATCCCCAATCTGCTGGTGGAGGGGGTCTGCCAGACCATCCGCAAGGGAAAGGCGCTGGTGGTCTACGTCTCCAACATCATGACCCAGCCGGGGGAGACGGACCGGTACACCTTGAAGAACCACGTGGAAGCCATGGAGGCCTATCTGGGGACAGGGGCCATCCATGCGGTGGTGGTGAACGGGGAGCCGATTCCGGAGGAATATCTCCGGCTCTATGAGGAGGACGGATGCACCAGTGTGGAGATGGACCTGGAGGAGGGGAACGGGATGCGGATCGTCTCGGCCCCCCTACTCCAGATCTCCCACGAAAAAAGGCATATCCGGCACGATCCGGAAGAGCTGGCCAAGGTGATCCTCAGGGTGTTCAAGGAAAACCAGGAAAGGAACGGATGAGGATGTCGTTTTCAGCAGAGGTCAAACACGAATTGTCCAGGCACATGGGGGAAGGCAGGCATTGCCAGATTGCGGAGGTCGCCGCGATGATCAACATGTGTGGAAAAGTGCACAAAGATTCCGCTGGGGAAGTGGTCGAAATCAAGCTCCAGACCGAAAATCCGACCGTAGCCAGAAAGTACTTTACATTGCTGAAGAAAACATTTAATATGAATGTGGAAATCGCCGTCAGAAGCAACATGCAGCTGAAGCGGCACCGGACCTACTATGTGCTGCTGAAGGGCGCGGAGGAGACCAAGCGTGTCCTCCAGGCCTGCAAGCTCTGGTCCGGGGAGGGGTTCGTGAAGAGGATCCATCCGCTGGTGGTCCAGACCACCTGCTGCAAGAGGGCGTATATCCGGGGGGCGTTCCTGGCCGCGGGATCCATCAGCGATCCGGAGAAGACCTACCATCTGGAGTTCGTGGATACGGAGGAAGCCCACAGCGAGGCCCTGGTCCACCTCCTCCAGCAGTTCGAGGTGGATGCGAAGACGGTGCTTCGCAAGAAGTACCATGTTGTTTACCTGAAGGAAGGAAGGCAGATCGTGGACCTGCTGAACATCATGGAAGCCCACGTGGGGCTCATGTCCCTGGAGAACACCAGGATCCTGAAGGAGATGCGCAACAACGTGAACAGGATCGTGAACTGCGAGACGGCCAACATCAACAAGACCGTGTCGGCTGCGGTACGCCAGACCCAGGACATCCAGCTGATCGAAGAGACCGTGGGGCTGAGCCGCCTTCCGGAAGCGTTGGAGGAGTTGGCCCGGATCCGTCTGGAGTATTCGGAAGCGAGCCTGAAGGAGCTGGGGGAAATGCTGGGCAACCCCATCGGAAAATCGGGTGTGAACCATAGATTGAGGAAAATCAGCGAGTATGCTGAACAATTGCGAGCGCAAATGGAGGAGTAGCAAATGGTTGAAAAGAGTATTGTCGTCAAGATCCCCTCGGGACTGGAAGCCAGGCCTGTGGCACTTCTGGTGCAGGTGGCCAGCCAGTTTCAAAGCAGCATCTATGTGACGGTGCACAACGCCAAAGTGAACGCGAAGAGCATCATGGGCATGATGTCCATCGGGGTGCCGGAAGGGGAAGAGCTTCTGGTGAGCGCCGAGGGCGTGGACGAACAGGAAGCCCTGGACAAGATCGAAGACTATCTGTCCGACAGAAAGTAGGGCCTTCATGAAACGCATCATCTTTGCCACCAAGAACCAGGGGAAAATCAGGGAAATCAATGAAATCATGAAGGGTTCCGGCTTCTACGTGGTTCCCATGGAGGAGGCCGGAATCGACCTGGATGTGGAGGAGGACGGTTCCACTTTCGAGGAGAACGCCATCAAGAAGGCCGTGGAGATCATGGAAGCCAGCAATTCGATTGTCCTGGCGGACGATTCGGGTCTGGAGGTGGACCACCTGGACAAGGCGCCAGGGGTCTATTCCGCCCGTTTTGCCGGAGTGGATACGCCCTATGCGGTCAAGAACCAGATGATCATGGATAAGCTTGCGGATGTCCACGGGGAGGACCGCTCCGCCCGGTTCGTCTGCGTGGTGGCCGCCGCTTTTCCCGATGGCCGGGTGGCCACCACCCGGGGGACCATCGAGGGGAGGATCGCCTACGAGAGCAAGGGGGACCACGGGTTCGGCTACGACCCCATCTTCTACGTGCCTTCCCATGGCTGCACCACGGCGGAAATGCCGCTGGAGCTGAAGAATCGCCTCAGCCACCGGGGGAAGGCCCTGGAGGCCATGAAGCAGATCCTGATGGAATATGCGGAGGGGATTTTTGAAGATGACGATTTTGGTGATCAGTGACACCCACGGCCACCTGAAGCATGTGGAGGCCCTGCTGGCCCGGAACAAGGGGATCGACAGGATCGTGCACCTGGGGGACCATGCAGCCGACGGGGAGTATCTGGAGGCCCTGACGGACCTGCCGGTGGACCGGGTGTCAGGGAACTGCGACTATCCGGACGGGGAGAACCCCCTGGAGAAGGTGCTGGAGGTCCATGGGAAGCGGATCCTGCTGACCCACGGGCACCTGCGGCAGGTGAAGTACGGTTTGGAGACCCTCCGGGCGCATGTGCGGGAGGAGGGCCTGGACGGGGCCTTCTTCGGCCACACCCATTGCCGGTTCCTGGGCTACGAGGGGGACGCCGTCCTCCTGAACCCCGGGAGCATGTCCCTGCCCCGGGACGGCGGGGGGCCTTCCTTCGCCCTGGTCCAGGTCGGGGAGGACGGAATCCTGCATGTTTCCCTGGGGGAGATGCAGGGTAAAAAGCCGGTAAAACTTTTTTGAAGAAATGGGGAAAATCCTGTTGACAAAACTCCCGGGAATGCGTATAATAACACTTGCGTCTGAGAGATGAGCAGTGCGAAAGCCGGCGGAAAGCCTGTACAGCTAAAGCGGCCCATGGACCTTGTCGCGGTGCAGACGGGGTGTGGCTCAGCTTGGCTAGAGCGCTTGATTTGGGATCAAGAGGCCGCAGGTTCAAATCCTGTCACCCCGACTCATGCGGGTGTAGTTCAATGGTAGAACACCAGCCTTCCAAGCTGGATACGCGGGTTCGATTCCCGCTACCCGCTCTATGTGCCAGTAGCTCAGCTGGATAGAGCATCGCCCTTCTAAGGCGGTTGTCCGGGGTTCGAATCCCTGCTGGCACGTTCAACACATTTATTTGTTTGGTTTTCACAAGATTCACAGGCAGTCGACAACTAACTTCCTCCAGCCACAAGCCTTCGGGAAACAGGGGAAAGGTCGACGAACATATGGTGGGTATAGCTCAGTTGGTTAGAGCGCCAGATTGTGGCTCTGGAGGCCGTGGGTTCGAATCCCACTATTCACCCTTTGACCGTTTTGGTCGGATTATGATTGATGGGTAGTCGCCAAGCGGTAAGGCACAGGACTTTGACTCCTGCATGCGAAGGTTCGAATCCTTCCTACCCAGTTTGGGTCACTAGCTCAGCTGGCAGAGCACTGGACTTTTAATCCAGGTGTCCCGGGTTCGAACCCCGGGTGACTCATTAGGACGCCCCGGAGCATCGGTCGCCTACGCGGGTGTGGCGGAACTGGCAGACGCACTAGACTTAGGATCTAGCGCCTACGGCGTGCAGGTTCAACTCCTGTCACCCGCATTATGAATACGGTGAAGTAAGAACGACGGACTCTCGGGGTCCTTTTTTTGTGTTCGCTTGGTTTGCGCACTTGGGGACAGACCCCAAGTGCGCACCGGTTGCAGGGTATCGTCAGCAGGCATGCTCTTTTGGGGACAGACCCCAAGTGCGCATCCATTGGTGTCAGAGGGCGTGGATTGATGTTGCTCGTCTTTGTTGGTAGAATGGAACCACCAGTGGAGGGGAGGGTGCGCAATGCCTAGAAAACCCAGGATGAAAAGCGAAACGGGAATCTATCATGTGGTCTGGAGAGGGAACAACAGGCAGACGGTGTTCTGGGATGACAGGGATTGCTTGCGGTTCCTGGAGATGCTGCAGGAATACCGGGAGCCATGCGGTTATGCGGTCTATGCCTATTGCCTCATGGGAAACCATGTGCACCTATTGATGAAGGAAGGGCGGGAGCCGTTGGAAGAGGTGTTCCGCCGGCTTGGTGCGAAGCATGTGGGATGGCACAACCGCAGGCATGAAAGGACAGGACACCTGTTCCAGGACCGCTTCCTGAGCGAAGCGGTGGAGGATACGGCGTATTTGCTGACGGCGCTGCGGTACATCCATTTGAACCCCGTAAAAGCGGGAATGGTGGGGTCTGTGGAAGAACATCCATGGAGCAGCTACGGGGAGTACATGTCCGGTCCCAGGATCTGTGAAACAGGTCCCGTCCTGCAACTGTTTGGCGAGGAACGGCAGAGGGCGCTTGCCTCATTCCGCCGGTTCCATGAGGGGGGCAGGGGAGACCGGTGTCCGGTTGAGCAGGGAAGGCGGCAGCAGGATGACAGGGAAGTCATCGGGAGAATACGGGAGCTTTCCAGAGCGGATGACATCGAGAGGATTGGGGAATGGCCGAAGGGTCCCAGGGACAGGTTGCTCCGGGAATTGAAGGAGGAGGGGATGTCGACGGTGCAGATCGCCCGGATACTTGGCATCGGTTTGAGCATCGTGAGAAGGTCTTGATGCGCACTTGGGGACAGACCCCAAGTGCGCAAGACGCCGGCAAGGGGTATAATGTTTTTGTTGACCAGGAAGACAACAGGAAGGAAGGGAATCGCATGAAGGTGATGGCATTCAACGGGAGTCCGAACGAACACGGTAACACGAGGCAAGCGCTGGAGATTGTGGGCGAGGAGCTCAGGAAAGCGGACATCGGGTTCGAAGTCGTCCACGTGGGGGACAAGGTGTTGTCAGGGTGCACGGCGTGCCATGGCTGCATCGGAAAGCGGGACGGCACCTGCATCCTTGGAGACGACGGCGTGAACGGATGGATCGGAAAGATGCGGGAGGCGGATGGAATCCTGTTCGGCTCCCCGGTCCATTTTGCCTCCATGGGGGGATCCATGAAGGCCTTCCTGGACAGGGCGTTCTTTGTTTCCGTCGTGAACGGGAACCTGTTCCGGCACAAGGTGGGGGCCGGGCTGGCGGTCGTGCGCCGGACGGGAGGCTTGCCCACCGTGGACCTGCTGCAGAACTACCTGAACACATCGGAGATGCTGATCCCCACATCCTGCTACTGGAATGTCATCCACGGAAAGGAACCGGGGGAAGTGATGGAGGATGTGGAAGGTGTGCAAACCCTGCGGATTCTGGGGAAAAACATGGCCTGGCTGCTGCAGCTTGTGGACAACGGGAAAGATTCCGTCCGGAAGCCGGCGGCGGAGGAGAAGGTCTTCCAGAATTTCATCCGCTGAACACGCTGAACAAATGCGCACTTGGGGACAGACCCCAAGTGCGCATTTTGCATTGAAAGTCGGCCCAAAGGATGTTATAGTAGAAGGGACAATTGAAAGAAGAACAGGTGATGCTTCCGATGCATATGCGGAAGCAGCGAGGGAAGCCGGTGAGAGTCCGGCACGGTCGCGCCACTGTAAGGGAGAGCCGGTTGCACGGTCACTGGGGACGCATGTTCCTGGGAAGACGCAATCAGGGCAATGAACCCAAGTCAGGAAACCTGCCTGTTCCATTTGATTATTTGCCCACGCGGATTTGGGGAAAGGAGGATGTTTCAAGGATGACACAACCCCCGCTGCCGTTGAACGGTTGCGGGTTTTTTTAATGTCCGGCAATAGAAACCATTGATTCCATTAAGGAGGAAACACCATGAAACAAATACACAAGCGGCTGGCGGCCTATCTGCTCTCCATGATCCTGGTCCTGGGAATGCTTTCGCCCCTATCCCTGCAGGCGATGGAGGCGGGGGTCTCTACGGAAACGTCCCCGCAGCCCGCTGCGACCACAGAAGGGGCGCTGACTGTGACAAGTGCCGCCATCACCATCGCCCTCCAGGCCACGGGCCTGCAGGGCGAGTTGTTCAAGTCGGAAGACCTGACCATCCCCGCCGGGGAGGTTGAAGAGGACGGCCACATCCTGGACAGGCACAGCGCCCTGGGGGCCCTGGCCTATTACTGCCAGGAAAACGGCATCCCCCTGACGGTCGCCGAAAGCGCGTGGGGGATTTATGTCCAACAGATCGGAGAGGACCCGGCGGACGAGTACGGTTGGATGTACTACCTGAACGGGGAATCCCCCTGGGTGGGCGCTGCGGAGCAGATGCTTGCCGACGGGAACGTCCTGCACTTCGGGAACTGGCAGCTGACGCTGTACCTCACCATCGACCTGAATGCCACTGGTATGGAGGGGGACCTGTTCCGTGAAAAAGGTGTGACCATTCCCGCCGGGGAGGTTGAAGAGGACGGGCACACCCTGGACCGGCACAGCGCCCTGGGGGCCCTGGCCCATTACTGCCAGGAAAACGGCATCCCCCTGACGGTCACCGAAAGCGTGTGGGGGATTTATGTCCAGCAGATTGGGGAGGACCCGGCGGACGAAAAAAACTGGACATACTATGTGAACGGGGAATCCCCCTGGGTGGGCGCCGCGGAGCAGATGCTTGCCGAGGGGGACATCCTGCACTTCGGGAACTGGAACCTGGACCTCTACACCCCGGAAGAGGTTCGCTTCGAGGCCGCCGAAGGCGGCTGGATCCAGGCGGAAGGCACCGTGTTGGACGCCCTTCTGCGTTTCCAGCAGCCGGACGGCAGCTTCTGGTGGACCCAGGAAATCGAAGGGATGCCGAAGTTCTCCGTGGTCCAGGTCCTGGGCGCCCTGGTGGACCTGGGGCATGGGGGTTCCCACAAGCACCAGCCGGGAACCCCTGTGGACCTGGAAGGGGCCCCCGGCAGGCTCCGGGAGGCGCTGGCCCTGACGGTGGGCTGGTACCGAGAGAACCACAACCCCGCAAGCTCCTGGGAAGGGCTCACTGCCCTGCGGGCCGCAGGTCAGGACCTGAACGCCGCCCCCTGGGGGACGGACCAGTCCTTCAGGACAACCGACCCGGGATTTGAAGCCGACGCCACAGGAACGGAGCACATCCAGGCCATTTTCCAGCTGCGCTCCGTGGGGATGGACCCCGCCGCAGCCTGGGGAAGACGGAACCTCTACGGGGAACTGGCAGCCCAGCAGGATCCGAGCACCGGCGCCATCGGCGCATATCTGGGAAAGCACATCTGGGCCATGGTGGCCTTGGACGCCCAGGAAGGCTGGGACCGAACAAAGGCAGTTTCCCATCTCCTGGCCAGCCAGCATGCGGATGGGTATTTCGAGGACCTGGACACCACCGGATGGGCCCTGACGGCCCTGGCACCCTACCGGGGAACCGGAACGGTGGACGAGGCCGTCGCCAAGGCCGTGGATTTCCTGGCGGGACGCCAGAAGGTGAACGGAGGCTTCGAGCCCCTGCCCGCCTCTTGGGGCGCCATGCCGGAGAACTCCAACACCAACGCCTCGGTCATCGCAGGCCTGGCGGCTGTGGGGGAATCCCTGCTGCCGGAACAGAACGAAGTGGCGGTCACCGCCCTGGACATCCCCATGGAAATAACCCTTTCCACCGGCGTGGCGGCCACGGTTCTGGTCACCCAGCCCCTGGAGGAAGGGGGCAAAAAGACGGCCATGCTTCCCCAAATCCAGGTGACGGCACACACAGGAGAGGGAAGCACCCAACTGGAAATACCCAAGGGCACCAAGGTCACCGGATCCTCCCAATGGGATGGACGGATCCAGCTGCCCCTGATGCTGGACCCGGCGACGGTGCCCTTCGGGGAAGGCACCCTTGCCTCCGCGGTGGAGGTGGGGCATCCCGGTGGAAGCCTGTCCTTCGACCGGCCGGTGCGCCTCCTGCTCCCCGGGCAGGCCGGTAAATCCGCCGGCTTCCTGCAGTCCGGGATTTTCACGGAAATCACCCGGGTGCTGGAGGGGGACTCCGGCGCAGGGCTGGAAGGCGGTGAATCCGGGAAAATAGCGGTGGGCCAGGACCTGGTGGTCTGGACCACCCACTTCACCACCTTCATCGCCTATGAGGCGCCTGCAGACACGACCGACGACACGAATCTGGACGAGTCTCCGAACGACACCGGATCCACCGGCGGGGGGACCACTTCCGGGGGAAGCCAGGCCAGCCTGACGGTCCGTGGCCTGGGAGGGAAAACCATCCTGAGCGCCACCCAGCACACCGTGGAGGCGGGCGAGACCGTCCTTTCCTTCACGGAAAAGGTGCTGGCGGATCGGGGCATCCCCTACCAGGTCCAGGGCGGCTACGTCCGTTCCATCGACGGCCTGGCGGAATTCGACCATGGACCCGAAAGCGGCTGGATGTTCTCCGTGAACACAGCCTATCCCCAGACCGGCGCCAGCGCCACCCGGGTGCGGTCAGGGGACAGCATCCGCTGGAGTTACACCGCCGACCTGGGTGTGGACCTGGGAGCCACCTCCAAGGTGACCGCCACGGAAGAAACGGCCGCCGGGCTGGCGCTGGAAGAGGTCCGCAAGGGTGCCGTGGCCTGGATCCTGGCCAACCGGGACTTCCGGATCCACGACAACTTCGCCGACTGGGACGCCCTGGCCCTGGCCCGCAGCAAGGAGACGGTGCCCGCAGCCTACGGGACCGCCCTGCAGGCCCTCCTGGAGGAAACCGGAGGGGACTTCCGGCTGGTCACGGACCAGGCCCGGATCCTGCTGGCTGCCACGGCCCTGGGCCAGGACCCCCAGGACCTCTTCGGCCATGACCTGCTGGCGAAGACGCTGGCAAACGGCAACATGCTCCTCCAAGGAGTGAACGGCCCCATCCACGCCCTCCTGGCGCTGGATTCCGGGACGTTTGCGGAACCCGCCGGCGCCCTGTGGACCCGGGAGAAGCTCCTGGGGGAAATCCTGAAGGCGCAAAAAACAGCCGGCGGCTGGGCCCTGGACCAGGACCCGGCTGCCCCCGGGGACATCGACCTGACCGCCATGGCCCTCACGGCCCTGGCTCCCTACCGGGACCAAGAGGCGGTGGACCGGGCGACAGAAGAGGCGTTGGCCTGGCTTGATCTCCAGACCTTCGGGAACAGCGAAAGCGCCGCCCAGACCATCCTGGCCCTGACAACCCTGGGCCAGGACCCGTCGGAGATGGACCTGCTCACCATCCTGCTGGCCTACCGCCAGGAGGATGGCGGCTTCGCCCACGGCGGGGACGGCGGCAGCGACCCCATCGCCACCCAGCAGGCCCTCATGGCCCTGGAGGCATACAGGCGTTTCCAGGAAGGGGAGCCCGCATTCTACCACATGGCGGACGCGGCGGCCGACCCGCTGCTAGCCATCCGTTTCGCGGACGGGGACCAGGTGTCCCCCTGGGCCATGGAAGCCATGAAGAAGGCTGTTGCCTACGGCCTGATGGACGGGGTCAGCCAAGAAGAACTGCGCATGGCCCCCAAACGGACCCTAACCCGGGCGGAATACGCCACCCTCCTGGCCCGCATGTACGGCCTGGAACCCCTGGAGTCCGCGGCGCCCGCCTTCGGGGACGTAACCCCCGGAGACTGGCACTACGGCTGGGTCATGACGGCCCGGGACCAGGGCTTTATGCAAGGCGTGGGACAGGACCGCTTCGAGCCCCAGCGGGCCATCACCCGCCAGGAAATGGCCGTGGTCCTGGAGAACGCCCTGGGACTGGAAGCCCTGGAATCCCCGGAAGCCATGGCGGCCCCGACGGACATTGCGGAAGCGGCGGACTGGGCACGGACCTCCGTGCAGCTGGCCTACCACCACGGACTGATGCTGGGGGATGGACAGCGGTTCGAACCCGCCGGCGCCCTCACCAGGGAAATGGCCGCGGTGGTACTGGTCCGCGTGTATGAGAACCATCTGGAAGGAGGCGCAGACATCCATGCGGAAACTGAAAACTAAGGCGCAGGGAGCTTTTCTGGCCCTGCTCCTGGTGCTGCTGGTCCTGACAGGATGCAGCGGCACCTCCCCTCCCCAAGGGGACTCCGGAAAAAACGGCCCCCTCCCCACGGAGGAATCCGCAGCGGAAAGCACCCGGCCGGAACCTGGGGAAGATACGGAAACGGAAACGCAAACGGAAACGCAAACGGAAACAGAAGCGGGAGCATCCCCGGACGCGCCCGGGAATCCCGCCCAAGATGCGGCGGACGGAAACACGGCGGACGGAAACACGGCAGACGGGAAAACGGAAACAGGAGACCCGGCGCAGGAGAACACAGGGGCCGCAAACGACCCGGACACCACGGCCCAGCCGGAACCCAAAGCGCCGGACACCACTGCCGCAAACAGCCCGGAACCCACAACCCAACCCACGGTGACGATCACCATCCAGGGGCCGGTGGGGACACCTCCCCTGCGCACGGCGGCCCCGGTGGCCCTCCGGCAGGGGGACACCGTCCTGGACCTGCTCCAACGGATGGCCAAGGAACAAAGGCTCCACCTGTCCGTCCGGGGGAGCGGCAGGGCGGGCTACGTGGAGGCCATCGACAACCTGTATGAATTCGACCAGGGGCCGGGCAGCGGCTGGATGTACAGCGTGAACGGCGCCTTCCCGGACCGGAGCTCCGGGGAATGGGAGCCGGAGGACGGGGATACCGTCGTATGGTGGTACACCCTGGACGCCGGAAAGGACGTCCGGGAGGCCCAGCCGTGACCGGCGGCTTCCGGAGCCTCCACCCCCTTGCAGCCGCCCTGTATTTTTCCGGACTGGTCCTCTTCGTGATGTGGCTGGTCCATCCCGCCTACCTGCTGGCGGCCGGCGGCTGCCTCCTCCTGCTGCACCTGCAGCTGGACGGGGGGGCGGCCCTGGGCAAGGCTTGGAAGGGCTATCTGGCCATGGGGGCCCTGGTGGCCCTGGCCAACCCCCTGGTCTCCACCCGGGGGGCCACCATCCTGGGCTATCTGGGGAACCGGCCGGTGACCCTGGAATCCTGCGTCTACGGCCTCCTCTTCGGCCTGACCCTCTCGGTCATGCTCCTGGGCTTCGGGGCGGCCCGGCAGGTGATCACCCTGGACAGGTTCCTGTACCTGACCGGGACGGGGCTCCCCCGGACGGCCTTCGTGATCGTCATGGTCCTCCGGCTGGTCCCCCTGCTGAAGCGCCGCCTGCGGGAAATCGCCGCCGCGGCCAAGACCCAGGGCAGGCTGGGGGGAGGGAAGAGGACCGCCCGGATCCGGGAGGCCATGGAACTCCTCAACACCCTGGTTGTCTGGACCCTGGAGGAATCCCTCCACATGGCGGTTGCCATGCGGGCCAGCGGCTACGGGAGCGGCCCCCGGAGCACCTTCGCCGCCTACCGGATGGAAGGCAGGGACAAGGGGGTGCTGGTCCTGCTGGGGGGGCTGGCCCTCCCGATCCTGGCCGGAAGCCTGTGGGGACGAGGACAGATGGTTTTCTACCCCCTCCTTTCCGGTCTGGAACTGCACCTCCCCCACTATGGGGCATTCCTGTTCTGGTGCGCCCTTCCCATCCTCATGAACATAGGAGAGACCCTACAATGGCAGATTATCAAATCCAAAACCTAAGCTTCCGGTATCCTGGAGAGACGGAGCCCGCCCTGGACGGGGTGGATCTGGACGTGCGCTCCGGGGACTTCGTCCTCATCGGCGGCCCCACGGGCTCCGGGAAGACCACCCTGCTCCGGCTGCTGAAGCCCCAGGTCCAGGCCGCGGGCCAACGGGAGGGGACCGTCCTCTACAACGGGAACCGGCTGGAGGACCTGGACCTCCGGACGGCGGCGGAGGAGATCGGGATGATCTTCCAGAACCCGGACAACCAGATCGTGATGCACACCGTGTGGCAGCAGCTCTGCTTCGGCATGGAGAACCTGGGCTACCCCACATCCCTCATGCAGAAACGCATGGCTGAAGTGGTCCCTTTTTTCGGGATGGAGTCCTGGCTGCACCAGCCGGTGGAGACCCTCTCCGGGGGGCAGAAGCAGCAGCTCAACCTGGCTGCGGTGATGATGCTCCGGCCCAAGGTGCTGCTCCTGGACGAGCCCACCGCCCAGCTGGACCCCATCGCCGCCAGCGCCTTCACCGACCTGCTGACGCGCATCAACCAGGAGCTCTCCGTCACGGTGATCCTCTGCGAACACCGGCTGGAGGCCCTTTTTCCCCGGGCGAACCAGGTGCTGCTCATGGAGGCGGGACGGATCGTCCACCAGGGAAAGGCGGAGACGGTTGTCCGCCAGGTCTGGGAGGCAAAAGCCCCCGGATTCGCCCCCTACCTTCCCGCAATCAGCCGCCTCTACCTCCAGATGGAGGCGGACCGGAAGGAGGGCCCCGTCCCCCTGACCGTGAAGGCCGGGAAACGCTGGTTCGACCGCTACTGGGTCCGGCGGCCCGGCGTCTTCGGGGAAAGGCCGGAGGGCATCCGGGGGGAGGCGCCCAAGGAGGAACCCCTCCTCCAGTGCCGGGACCTGCATTTCCAGTACGGGAAAAAAGGGCCCCAGGTCCTGCAGAAGGTCTCCTTCACCCTCCATCCCCGGGAGTTCTTCGTGCTCCTGGGCGGGAACGGGGCGGGCAAGTCCACCCTGCTGCAGGTGCTGGCCGGGGTCCTGAAGCACCAGGGGGGGAAGCTGAAGACCCGCCTGGCTCCAGGGGACATCGGCTATGTGGGGCAGAACCCCCTGGCCTACTTCACCCGGGAGACGGTGCGGGAACAGCTGGAGGACCGGGCGAAGTCCCTGGACCTTGGGGACCGGGAGCGGATGGATGCCCTTGTCCGCCTCTTCCGGCTGGAGCCGGTCCTGGACAAGCACCCCTTCGACATCAGCGGCGGGCAGCAGCAGCAGCTGGTCCTGGCCCTGGTGCTCCTGGCAGACCCGGCGCTGGTCCTCATGGACGAGCCCACCAAGGGCCTGGACCCCACGGCCAAGCAGGCCCTGGCCGGATGGCTGGGACAGCTCCTGGAAAAGGGGAAGACGATCCTGATGGTGAGCCACGACATCGAGTTCGCCGCAGCCCATGCCCACAGGTGCGGCCTGCTTTTTGACGGAGGCCTTTTGGCCGTGGCGGAGCCCTCCGTCTTCTTCACCGAAAACTACTACTACACGACCATGGTCCACCGGACGGTGCGGGAGCATCTGCCGGAGGAGGTCACGGAGGAGGGGGTGTTGGCGCGATGGGCCATTACCTCCCCATAAGCTTCCTCCTGGTGGTGCTCTCCATCCTGCCCTTCTACCTCCGGTTCGAGCGGCGGAACATGAAGGCCGAGGAGATCGTGCTGGTGGCCTCCCTGGCGGCCCTGGGGGCCATGGGACGGGTGCCCTTCGCCGCCATCCCGGGGGTCCAGCCCACCTCCTTCATCGTCATCATGGCGGGGCTGACCCTGGGGGCCGAGTCCGGCTTCGTCATCGGAAGCACCGCCGCCATCGTGTCCAACCTGTTCCTGGGCCAGGGACCATGGACCCCCTGGCAGATGCTGGCCTGGGGGTCCATGGGGCTGGCGGCGGGGCTCCTGCGGCGGCTCCCCTGGATGCACAGGCCCTGGGGAAGGGCCGCCTTCGGCTTCGTCTGGGGCTTCCTCTACGGATGGATCATGAACCTTTGGTTCGTCCTGGGCTTCCTGCATCCCCTCAGCTGGCAGGCATTTGCGGGGGCCTTCGCCGCCAGCGCCTACTTCGACCTCTCCCATGCATTGGCCAACGCCACCTTCCTGCTGCTCTTCGGAGGGAAGTGGTCCCGGATTCTTGGGCGGGTGGTCAGGAAGTTCGGCCTGCTGGGGGAGTGACCGGTAATCGTTGACAATGCGCACTTGGGGACAGACCCCAAGTGCGCATTGTTTACTTTAGAAAAACAAAAGTTGACAATCTTCCCGGTTCTTAGTATATTTGATGGAGCACATCAAAAGGAGAATGGAAGCATGATCAACCGGATAAGGACAAGACTGCTGGAGGGCGGCGACATCGATTTCAACGAAGCCCTGGAGCTGATGGAAACGGAAGGGTTGGAAACGATCCTGAGGCTGGCAGATGAAGTGCGCAGGAAATACCGGGGAAATCGGATTGAACTGTGCACCATCATGAACGCAAAATCGGGAAAGTGCTCCGAAAACTGCAAGTACTGCGCCCAGTCGGCACATTACAACACGGGGGTCGAGGAGTACGACCTTGTGGATATCGAAGAAGCTGTGCGCCTCCCACGACATCATTTCGAAGGAGAAGGCCGTCCGCTTGAAGGAGGCCGGAGTCGGCAGGTACCACCACAACGTGGAAACCAGCCGGGAACATTTCAGGAGGATCTGCGACACACATACCTATCAGGACAGGCTGGACACCATCAGGAACGTCCTGGACGCCGGCATGGACGTATGCTGTGGAGGCATCATCGGCATGGGGGAATCGGCCGTGGACAGGATCAGGATGGCCTTCGAGATCAGGGAGGTGGGCGTGGCATCGGTGCCCGTAAATGTCCTGAATCCCGTGGCGGGAAGGCCCCTGGGGGAAAGCCCCAGGTTGACGCCGGAAGAAATCCTGCTTGCCATGGCCATGTTCCGGCTGGTCCTCCCAAAGGCAGCAATCCGCTTCGCAGGCGGCAGAAGCGCACTGGGCGAACACCAGCGCAAAGGGTTGGAGGCCGGCGTGGACGCCATGCTGGAGGAATTGGGGCGCGAGGTGTAGGGAGGGAGAAAGCGGCTTTTGGTCCGGAAGAACCGTCCCCCTGGACCAGTCCCGGCCCCAAAGTTTTTACCCCTATTGCAAAGAACTGGTGCCTGTCTTTCAGCGGATTCCATGCTATACTATGGTTATCAAAGCGTACAGTATGGAAAGGAGACCAGTTATGAAAGTAGGTATCATCGGCGCAGGCAGGATCGGCAAGGTCCACGCGCAAAACATCTCCATGTTCGTCCCTGAAATGGAGATCAAGGCCATCGCGGACCCCTTTGCCAACGAGGAAACGGAAAGCTTCGCCAAGAGGTTCGGCATCCCCGTTGTGTCAAAGGAGGCAAGCACAATCCTGGAGGATCCGGAGATTGAGGCGGTCCTGATCTGCTCCTCGACGGACACCCATTCCAAATACATCATCGAATCCGCCCAGGCGGGCAAGCACATCTTCTGCGAGAAGCCCATCGACTACGACATCGCCATGGTCCGCAAGGCCATCCAAAGCGCCGAGGATGCGGGCGTGAAGCTGCAGATCGGCTTCTGCCGCCGGTTCGACCACAACCACCGGGCGGTCTACGACATGGTCCAAAACGGGGACGTGGGAACCCCCCACATCATCAAGATCAGCTCCCGGGACCCCGAACCCCCGCCGATCAGCTACGTGAAGGTCTCCGGCGGAATCTTCTACGACATGATGATCCACGACTTCGACATGGCCCGCTTCCTGGCAGGCAGCGAAGCGGTGGAAGTACATACCCAAGGTTCGGTCCTGGTGGACCCGGCCATCGGGGAAGCCGGGGACGTGGACACGGCAGTGGTCACCATCCGTTTCGAGAGCGGCGCCATCGCCGTCATCGACAACAGCCGGAAGGCTGTCTACGGCTACGACCAGCGGGTGGAGGTCTTCGGATCCGAGGGCTGCGCGGTGAACGCCAACGACACCCCCAACACGGCGGTCCTGATGAAAGCCGAAGGCACCATCAGCGGAACCTGCTACAAGGTCATGTGGGACCGCTACACCGGCGCCTTCGTGGAGGAAATGAAAGCCTTCGCGGACGCGGTGGTGAACGGCAAGGAAGTGCCGGTGACCGGCATGGACGGACTCTACCCGGTCCTGATGGCCGCTGCGGCCACACTTTCCCTGAAGGAAGGAAGACCTGTCAAGATCAGCGAGGTGGAATGATGAGACATTGCGCATGCATCGACACATTGTATACGGAACTGCCCTGGAAGGAGCGGTTCCAGGCGGCCAAGGACGACGGCTTCGCGGCGGTTGAATTCTGGGACTGGAGGATCCGGGACCTGGAGGAGACCAGGGAGGCCGCGGACAAGGCGGGCATCGAAATCAGCGGATTCAACGGGGATGCGGACTATTCCCTGGTGGACCCCACCCACAAGCAGGCCTACTTGGATTTCCTGCGGCAGTCCATCGCGGCGGCCAAGACCCTGGGGGCGAAGAGCGTCACCATCCACTCCAACGCCCTGGGCGAAGGGGGAGTCGTTGTAAACCACTATGAGGAGCTCTCCTCTACGGTGAAGCTCTGCTCCATGTTCGACACCCTCAAGGAATGCGCCAAAATCGCGGAGGAGGAGGACATCCTCCTGAACCTGGAGGCGCTGAACATCACCACGGACCATGTGGGGAACTTCCTCCAGACCACCCGGATGGGGGCGGAAATGGTCCGGATCATCGGATCCCCCAAGCTGAAGCTTCTCTTCGACGCCTACCACATGCAGCTGAACGAGGGCAGCATCTGCGACAACCTGTCCAAGTACATCGACTGCATCGGCCACATCCACATCGCCGACGCCCCCGGCAGGCATGAGCCCGGCACCGGGGAGATGAACTACGCCCATATCGCCCGGCACCTGGAGGTGCTTGGATATGCGGGCAACGTGGGCAGCGAGCTGTTCCCCCTGACGGACACGAAAACCGCCGTCAAGGCCATCATGGCCATCACACCCAGATAATCTCGCAATCCTACCGGCCCTGTGGGCCTGAGCGTTGCTTGATCATACTCCTCCTTAGGGCAGCCGGACACCAACCCGGCTGCCCGCTTTTTTTCGGAGCGAACAATGGAAAAAAGGGCGGACAACGGAAAAAAGGAAAAAAGAAAACAGGAAACAGGATGGCATAAGCCCGGAAATGGGGTACAATGGATTCAACAAGGACTGTACGGAAGGGAATGGGTGAGGAAGATGCTGACTGTGTTGATTGTGGACGATGACATGCTGGTGCGCCAGACCTTGCGCGCGCTGGTGGACTGGGACAAGCTGGGCTTTGCGATTGCGGGAGAGGCGGGAGACGGCCTGGAGGCCATCGAGGAGATCGACAAGACCCCCCCCGACCTGCTGATCCTGGACATGTCCATGCCCCAGATGGACGGTCTGGAGGTCATCCGGCACATCCGCCAAAAGGGCTTGGACACCCGCATCCTGGTCCTAAGCTGCCATGACGACTTCCATTACGTGAAGGAAGCCATGCGTCTGCGGGCGGACGAATACCTGTTGAAGCACATCCTTTCTCCGGAGGGTCTGGAAGAGACCGTGCTGAAGCTGCGGGAGCAGATCCTTGCGGACGCGAAACTGAAGGTGGACGAAATCGCGGTGCAGAGGAGGAGCCGGGAAGGGATGCGCCTCCTTAGGAACGAGCTGCTGGCGAAAATCCTCCGGGGACCGGTTTTTTTTACGGAGATCGAGGAGAAGATCAAAGCCTATGCACCCGACCTGGCCCAAGCGAAATTTGCAGTGGCCCACATCCGGATCAGGAACTTCCAGGAGGCGGTGAAAAGCTTCGAGCCGGATGGGGAGGACATCCTCCGGATGGTCCTGGGGAACATCGTGGAGGAAGTAGGGAAGGACAGCTTCCCGGCCGAACTGGTGCAGCTGGAGCAGGGGGAATTCGCCCTGCTGGTCCGCATGGCGGCCACAAGCCGGGCCAGGGTCAAAACGGACATGGAAGCCCTGACGAAACGGATCGAATACGCCATGCACACCTTTTTCAACATCCGGATGAACGCGGTGGTTTCCACGGACTGCGCAACCTACCGGGGGCTGGGGGAAATCTACAGGCGGGTGCGGCAGACCGGAAAGCACTTCTTCTATGAGGACGCCGTCCTCCTGGCGGACGGACAGCTGGCGCCCATCGGGGAAACCGCCCTCCCCCAGGCCCCGGCCCTGCTGGACAGGGTCAAAAGCCAGCTGGAAGAAAACGGATTCGAGGACATGCTGGAGGAGATGCAGGAGACCCACAGACGCATGGCGGATGCCAGGCCGGATCCCGACGCATTCATGGACTGGTATGCGGAAATGAACCGGAGCCTTCTCAATTACGTTGCCTACCGCTTCAAGCTGCGTCTTGACCAGGACAAAAAGGATGACTTCGTGGAGGGCTGCAGGAAAGCGGACAATGAAAAGGAACTGTTCCAGTGCTTCAAGGGGATGGTCGCCTTCCTGGAATCCCTCCTGGCAAGCGACAGTTACAAGGACGTGGAGAACAGGCACATCAGGGAGGCCCTCCGGTACATCCAGGCCCACTTCATGGAGGACCTCTCCCTCTCCACGGTGGCGGAACACCTGCATGTGAACGGAGCGTACCTCAGCCATCTTTTCAAGGAGTTCACAGGCCAGAACTTCGTGGACCATGTGAAGGAGGTGCGGATCAAGAAAGCCTGCGAGCATCTGGACCATTCGGACATGAAGATCAAGGACGTGGGGGAAGCCGTGGGCATCCCCAACAGGAAATATTTTTCGAAATCCTTCAAGAAGCTGGTGGGCATGAGCCCCCAGGAGTACAAGGGAAGGGCTTTGAAGTAGGGGGTGGTGGGCATGAAATTGAAGATGAACATATACAACATCCGCACCAGGCTGGTACTGGCGGTGTCCGGAATCATCGTATTCGTCTCCATCGCGACCCTGCTGCTCTTCTACAGCTTCACCAACATCTTCCTGGCAGGGAAGATCGCCGACACGACCACGGACCACCTGAGCAAATACTCCAGGGTCCTGGACCGGTATCTGGGGGACGCCTATTACCTGGCCACGAAAACGCTGACGGAGGAAGAATTCCGCATGCTCCTGGGCGGGGAGGAGGGGCTGACGCCGGAGAGGCAGGAGGCCCTCGGCAGCCTCCTGAACAGGGAAGCGGAGATGAATCCCGTGGTGGACTCCATCTACTACTATTCGGTGGCGGACAGCCTGATCCTGACCTCCGACGAACTGAACCCCAAGAGGGAGGTCAACAACCTGGGCCTCTACCCATGGATCACCGCCGTCACCCGGACCCTGGGGAGCGTCGGGAACCTGTACAACATTTCCGGCCATGAGGACGAGGTCGGCCTGGTCAAGAACCGGTATGTGAGCCTGTCCAGACCGGTCTATGGGGAAAAGGGGGACATCCGGGGCATCCTCTCCGTCAACATGAAGGAGGCCAGCGTGTTCTCCAGCTTCTTCTACAGCATCACCGACAGCAACGGATCCCATGTGCATCTGGTGGGGACCGCGGACGACCTGGTCTCCTCCAGCCAGGAGGGATACGGGGACAAGCGCATCCTGGACAGGGAATACTACCCCCGGATCCGGGAATACTCCCAAGGCTACACCCTTGGGATGGAGGACGGGGTGGAGAAGCTGGTCGTCTTCGTCACCCATCCGCTGGCCGAATACATGCTGGTCTACACCATCCCCTTCAGGAACGTGACCTCCGGGATGGGGACCCTCCGGAACCTGGCCATCCTGCTGAGCGCCTCTGGCATCCTGACCGGCGTCCTCATCCTTTACCGCATGTCCGACAGCTTCTACAAGCCCATCCGGACGCTGAAGGGTGCCATGAAGGGGTTCGAGGAGGGGGACTTCGCCCTTCGGATCCGGGAGGAGAGGAACGACGAGTTCCGGGTGCTGTACCGGGGGTTCAACAACATGGCGGAGGGGGTCACCAGCCTGATGGACCAGACCATCCGGCAGAAGGTCCGCATGGACCGGGTCCACTACAAGACCCTGCAGACCCAGATCTCCCCCCACTTCATGTACAACACCCTGTACTCGATCAAGTGCATGGCCATGCTCAACAAGGACACCGTCACCACCCAGATGCTCACGGCCTTCATCGAGCTGCTGCACGTGAGCACGGACAACCGGGTGGACCTGATCCCCTTGGAGACGGAGAGGAAGCAGATCGAGAACTATGTGGTCCTGCAGAAGAAGCGGTACGGGGACGCCTTCCAGGTAGCCTTCGACATCGAAGAGGAATACGGCGCCATCCTGGTCCCCAAACTGATCCTGCAGCCCCTGGTGGAGAATTCCCTGAAGTACGGTCTGGACCTGAAAAAAGGGGGAGGCAGCATCCGCATCGGCGCCCGAAGGGTGGAGGACGGCTTCCTCCTGGAGGTTGTCGACAGCGGCAGGAAGCCGGACATGGAGCGCATCCGGGAGATCCTGGACTCTGACTTCCTCCAGGACTTCCGGGAGATCGGCATCAACAACGTGAACCAGCGGATCAAGCTGATCTACGGGGAGGCCTACGGCCTCAGCTACGAATACAGGGAAGGGCAGGGACTGGCGGCCCGGGTCCATCTGGGGGAACGTCCCATCGCCAATTACGACAAGATCTGAACGGAGGCAACCCATGGACTGGAAACACGCAAGGAAGAACCGGATCATCGTGCTCGTGGCAGGCGGGGGGCTGCTCCTGTGCCTGCTGCTGTTCGCCCTCCTGCAGGGATCCCTCTCCGGCAAGGGCATCGAATCCCTGCAGGAAGGGAAGGGGAAGCCCACGGTGGCTGTGGTGCTGAAAGCCCTGGACAGCGAGCATTGGGAGAGGATCAAGAAGGGGGCCGAAAGGGCCGCCAGGGAGTACGGAGCGGACTTGGTGGTGATGGCCCCCGACAAGGAGAGCAATGTGGCCATGCAGTTTGCGATGGTCCAGGACCTGCTGAAGGAGGACATCGACGCCCTCTGCATCGCCCCCTGCGATTCGGAAGGGATCCTGCCCCTGGTCACCAGGGCCAAGCTCCAGGGGATCCCTGTTTTCACCATCGACACCAACGCCTATGACGAACGAAACATCCAGGCCTTCATCGGGACCGACAACTACAAGGCGGGGATCCTGGCGGGGGAGCGGATGCGGGAAGTGCTCCCGGAGGACGGCAAGGTGGCCGTCATGACGGGGCTCCTGACCCAGCAGACCCATGGGGAGCGGCTGCGGGGATTCCGCAAGGCCATGGAAGGGAGCGGACTGGAGATGGCCCTGGTGCTGGGCGGCAAAAGCGAATCGGATACGGCCTACAGGGCCACGAAGGAATTCCTGCGGGAAGGGGAGTCCGTGGACGGCATCTTCGTCACCAACGCCCTGATGGCCATCGGGGTGCTGGAGGCACTGAAGGAGGAGGGCATGACCGGCCAGATCCGTGTCATCGGCTTCGACGACCAGAAGGCGATGCTCCTGGCCGTCGGGGAGGGGCACATGGACAGCACGATCACCCAGGACCCCTACGCCATGGGATATCTGGCGGTGGAATCCAGCATGCGGCACCTGCGGGGGGAGGCCCTCCAGAAGCACATCGAGACACCCGCCGGCATCGTTTCCCTGGACAACCTGGAGGCGTACAGGGAGACACGCAAGGAATAGGGACACGAGAAAAAAAGGAAAAGACAAAGATAAGAGGTCCATTCGAAAGATGTGACCTCTTTTTTGATGCCCTTTTTCAGGAGATAATGGGGTCGTAGCAAAAAGGTGGGATTTTGAAAGGAGAAGAAGAATGAAGAGAATTGCAGCAATGTTGTTGGCAGGAATGATGCTTGTGGCCGGTTGCGCCAAAGAGGAAGCGGTACAACCTCCTGTGGACGGTGGAGAAGCCGGCGGCGGAGAAACCGCAAAAGAGCTTACCATCGGTTTTGTGGTCAAAGGAAGCGATGAGCACTGGATCGCCGTGGAGCAGGGAGCCAAGCAGGCGGCCGAAGATTTCGGCGTGAAGCTGGCGTTCACGGGTCCGGCCAAGGAAACGATGATTGAAGAGCATACAGGAATGATCGAGAACAACATCACCAACAAAGTGGACGCGCTTTGCGTGGCACCGGTGCAGCCGGCGGCCCAGGCGGGCATCCTGAAGCGGGCGGTGGATGCGGGAATCCCCCTGCTGCTGATCGATACAGATGCAGATGTGGAAGGGAAGACAGCTTTCCTTGGAACAGGCAACTACGCGGCGGCCGAGCTTGCAGGAACCTATATCGGTGAGAAATTGAGCGAAGGCGCCAAAGTGGTGATCATCCGCGGAGCCTTGGGAGACAAGACCCATGACGACCGGACGGCGGGCGCCAAAGACAAGCTGGAGGCCATGGGACTGGAAGTCATCGACGTGCAGCCTGCGGACAGCGACAGTGAAAAAGCGGCCAACGTCATGGAGAACATGATGCAGACCCACGAGACCATCGACGCCGTGTTCGTCACAGCAGACCAGATGGCCCTGGGCGCATTGCAGTCCATCCAGAAGGTCGGAAAATCCATCATGCTGGTCGGATTCGACGGATCCCCCGGAGCGGTGGAGAAGATCAAGGAAGGCGTCATGGAAGGCTCCGTAGCGCAGAACCCCTACCAGATGGGATATCTGGGTGTGCAGAACGCAATCGAAGCAATCAACGGAAATCCGGTGGATGAGATCATCGACACGGGAGCGAAATTGCTTACAAAGGAAAACATCGAGGAATAGCCCATAACCAACATCAGCAGAGGCTGCCGACACAGACGGATTCAGAAGGACCCCTGTCCGGCAGCCTTTATAAAAGCAAGGTGGTAAAGATGGAAAAATTGATTGAAATCAGGAAAATACGGAAGCAGTTCCCCGGCGTCCTTGCATTGGACGGGGTCTCCATGGAAGTCCTTCCAGGACAGGTGCATGGGCTGCTAGGAGAAAACGGGGCTGGAAAGTCCACGCTGATCAAATGCCTCACAGGCATCCACCAGCCGGAAGAAGGGCAGATCCTGGTCGACGGGAAAGAGGTCCGGTTTGAAAATCCCAAGCAGGCGATCAATTTGGGGATCAGCTGCATTTATCAAGAGTTGAACACGATTCCAGAGCTTTCCGTCACAGACAACATCTTCTTGGGCCAATACCTGAGAACAGGCGCGGGATTCTTGGATTACAATACGATGCATACAAAAGCGAAGGAATACTTGAGCCAGCTGGGGCAGGAGATCGATCCGAAGACGCCCATGCGGGATCTTGGGATCGGCCAGCAGCAGATGGTGGAAATCGCCAAATCCCTGTCCAGGAACGCCCGGCTGATCATCATGGACGAGCCTTCCGCCAGTTTGAGCCGGCGGGAAATCGACGAACTGATGAAGGTGGTCCGTTATCTGGCGGACAAGAAGGTGGGCATCATCTTCATTTCCCACAAATTGGAGGAGGTGTTCGAGGTCTGCGACATGGTGACGATCCTTAGGGACGGGCAGCACATCATCTCGGAAGACGTGAAGAACATGACCAACGAGAGCCTGATCGCCAACATGGTCGGCCGGGAATTGAAGGAACTGATCCCCAAGGAAGTCCATCCCGTAGGGGAAGAGTTCCTTCGGGTGGAAGGTCTGACCCGGTACGGCGTGTACAGGGACATCTCCTTTTCCGTAAGGGGAGGGGAAGTGCTGGGAATGGCAGGCCTTGTGGGGGCCGGGCGTTCGGAAACCATCCGGGGCGTGTTCGGTATCGATGACATCGACGGGGGCAAGGTCTGGGTCAAGGGGAAAGAGGTTTCCATCAAAAACCCCATGGACGCCATCGCAAACGGACTGGCCTTCGTGACCGAGGACCGGAAAGGGCAGGGCCTGGTCCTGAACGACAGCATCGCCAACAACCTGTCCCTGGTGTCCCTGGAACGGAATTTTTCCAAGGGCGGGTTCATCCAGAAGAAGAAGGTCCGCCAGCGGTCCAAGGAGAACGTGGACGCCCTCCGCATCAAGATCGCATCCCTGAACGATCCGGTGGGGCAGCTGAGCGGCGGAAACCAGCAGAAGGTGGTCATCGGGAAATGGCTGAATTCGGATCCGGACATCTTCATCTTCGACGAACCCACCCGGGGCATCGACATCGGTGCGAAGGTGGAGGTCTACAACGTGATGAACGCCCTCACCAAGCAGGGCAAGGCGGTGGTGATGATCTCGTCCGAGCTCCCGGAGATTCTGGGAATGAGCGACCGTGTCATCGTCATGCGGGAAGGCAAGGTCATGGGAGAACTGGATAGGGATTCCAGCAACTTCAATGAGGAAACGATTATGAAAGCGGCATGGGGAGGAAAAATCTAATGGCTAATATCAATTTGGGCAAATCCTGGAAGGAAGTGGCGTTCAAGCTGGCGCCGCTCCTGTCCCTGGTGATCCTTTCGGTCTATCTGACGTTCGCGTCAAGCAATTTCCTGAAAATCGACAACATGATGAACATCCTGCGCCAGGCGTCGACCATCGCCCTGGTGGCCTTGGGGATGCTGATCGTAATCATCACGGCGGGCATCGACCTTTCGGTGGGATCCATCCTGGCCCTGTCCATCGTCACCATGGGGGTCGCGCTCAAGGCGGGCGTCACCAATCCCCTGATCCTGGTCCTGGTCTGCGTGGCCGTGGGGATCGCCTTTGGGGTCGTCAACGGACTCCTGCTGACCAAGCTGAACCTGCCCCATCCCTTCATCTCCACCATCGGGACCAGGAACATCGGACAGGGTCTGGCCCTGCTGATCACGGGAGCGGCCCCGATCATCGGCTTCCCCAAGATCATCGAGGCGCCCGGTGCAGGCAATGTGGGCGGGTTCCCGGTCAGCTTCCTGCTGGTGCTGGTGGCCTACGTGCTGGTCCACATCATGCTGAACAACACGGTGCTGGGCAGGCAGATCTACTCCATCGGCGGCAACAAGGAAGCGGCCATCGTGGCGGGGATCAACGTGAAAAGGGTGCTGCTCTTCGTCTACGGCTTCTCCGGCTTCATGTGTTCCCTGGCGGGGATCATCTACATCGGCCGTGTGGGCGCGGCCATCCCGTTGGCGGGACCCACCACGGACATGGACGCCATCGCGGCGGTCATCATCGGGGGCGCCTCCTTCTCCGGAGGGAAGGGGACGGTCTCGGGAACCATGATCGGCGTCCTGCTCATCGCCCTGATCCGGAACGGATTGAACCTGATGAGCGCTGCGTCGGACTTGCAGTACATCGTCATCGGTCTGGTCATCATCATCGCCGTGTTCGCCGATGTGGTGCGCACCAAGGTGGAGGAAAAGGCAAGGAGACTGGCAAAGGCCTAATCTGGAACGCGGAAGAACCGTCCCTGCAGTCCAAGGACAAGAAAAGGGATGCGGCAAACCAACCGGTGGTTGGATTGCCGCATCCCTTTTCTGCTGGATTCCATAGGGAAGGAGGGTCAGAAAAGCAGGCGCCGGTATTTCGCGGGGGTGTACCCCACATGCTGCTTGAAGGAAGAGATGAAGTAGGACTCGCTGCTGAAGCCCAGGTGGAAGGAGATTTCCTTGATGGGCATCCCTGTCTTCTTCAGAAGCTCCTGGGCCTTTTTCATGCGGTGGTTGATCAGATATTCGTAGGGGGAATAGCCGGTCCCCTGCTTGAACAGCCGTGAAAAATGATAGGGGCTGAGGGAGACATGGTCCGCCAGGTCCTTCAGGGTCATGGGTTTGCTGTAGTTGGCGTGGATGTGGTCCACCGTGGTCTGGATGATGTCCTTGGCAACCTGCAGGTGGAAGCCTTCCGGTGAGGTGGGGGTGGTCGCCAGGATGCCCAGCAGGTTATGGAGCATGGAGGAGACGGCATGCTCGTTGACGAAATCGGACAGGGCCATCTCCGACAGGATGGCCTCCACAAGCCGTCCCTGGGTGGAATCCGGGGGCAGGTCCACCGCCGCCGCGCCCCGTTCCACCAGCAGGTGGTAGTATGCCGGGCTGGCGTTCCCGTCAAAGACGACCCATTGGAATTCCATCTGCGTTTGGGTGCCGTACCGGTGCTCCTCGTAACGGTTCAGGAGGACCAGGGTGTCCTTCCGCAGAGGAAACTCCTTCTGCTTCTGGATGGCGTACCCCTCCCCTTGCAGCACCCGCAGCAGCAGGAAGCTTTCGGAGCCCTGCTTCTCGATGTGGTAGTCCTGTCCGCAGTGGAAATGCCCGGCGCTGGTGGCATGGAACAGATGGCTCCGGGCGAAAGCCGTGGGGATGTGGTGGAACATGGTCGAGGGGGGAAGGACCCCTTTCTCTCTGTACTGCATGGGATACCTCGCAATTCTGGATGCAAATCCTGGATGCAATGGGTTGGCGGTTGTTGCAATGATGGTACCACAGGAATCGAGGTGATGCAAGGGGAGGGGACGGTTCTTCCGGACCAGAAAATGGTCCGGAAGAACCGTCCCCTCGGACCAGCCCAAATCCCCCTTGACAAGCGTTCGCGTACTGTGATAAAGTAAAGGCACAACCTGTTATACAAGTAACAAGTAACAAGTAACAAGCTAATACAAATAGGCAGACAATTGCATGGAAGGAGGGCAAGCGTGTCCATTGAAAGCAATTTGAAGAAGCTGTTTTCCCTGGAGGGGAAGGTCGTCATGCTGACCGGAGCCACGGGAGGGATCGGCAGCGTCCTGGCCAAGGGACTGGCCGAAGCGGGTGCCACGATGGTCCTTTGTGACATCGATGGAGCCGGCATGGGACAGCTGGAAGAGGAAATAAACGGCAAGGGCGGCATGGCCTGTTCCATAGGGCTGGACATGCGGAACATGGACTCGATCAGGGAATGCGTCAGGCGGGCGACGGACAGGCTAGGCAGGATTGACGTCCTGATCAACTGTGCGGGCATCAACAAGAGGGAGGGGTTCCTGGATGTGGAGGAGGAAACCTACGACCGGATCATGGACATCAACCTGAAGGGGCTCTACTTCCTGTCACAGGAAGTGGCCAAGGACATGATGAAAAGGAAGCGGGGAAACATCATCAACATGGCGTCCCACAACTCGGTGGGGATGCTGGGAGGCGTAAGCGTATACGGGGCAACAAAAAGCGCGGTGACGGCGCTGACCAGGTCCATGGCGGTGGAATGGGCCCGATACGGAATCCGCGCCAACGCTATCGCTCCAGGCCATATCCTTACTCCCCTCACCCAAGTGACCTGGGAACATCCGGTGCGGAGCGCCTACCTGAAGGAGAGGATCGCCATGGAAAGGCCGGGCGATCCGGAGGAGCTCCTGGGGATCACCATCCTGCTGGCCTCGGATGCCTCCAGCTACATGTCGGGAACGATGTGCCATGTGGACGGCGGATGTCTGGCGGGTGGAAAACCATGGCCCTACGACACGGCGTACTAAGGGAGACCGAAACGATGGGAGGAAATGAAATGGCAGAACGAGTGGAACTGGTCCGGAATCTGGAAACGGTGGCAAAAAGGATCAGAAGGAACATCATCGAGAGCGTGGGGGTCGGTGTCGCCGGCCACATCGGCGGAAGCTTTTCCAGCGCCGACATGGTGGCGGCCCTCTATTTCCACAAGATGCGCTACAGCCCCACGGACCTGGGCAGACCGGACCGGGACAGGTTCATCCTCAGCAAGGGGCATGTGGCGATCCTGCAGTATGCGGCCCTGGTGGAGGCGGGCATCGTCGATCGTAAGGAGCTGAAGAAAACGAAAACCATCGGCTCCTGCCTGCAGGGGCACCCGGACGTGATGAAGACGCCGGGAATCGAGGCGGGCACAGGATCCCTGGGCCAAGGGCTTTCCATCGGCCTGGGGATGGCCTTGGCCCAGCGTCTGGACGGGCAGGATGCCAAGACCTACGTCCTCATGGGGGACGGGGAGCTGGCGGAAGGCCAGATCTGGGAAGCGGCCATGGCCGCGGCCAACTTCAAGGTGTCCAACCTGGTGGGCATCGTGGACAGGAACCGCCTCCAGGCCACCGGAAGGATAACGGAACGCTTCAATACGAACCCCCTGAACGCAAAATGGAAAGCCTTCGGATGGGAGGTCATCGAAGTCGAGGACGGCAACGACATGCCCCAGCTGCTGGAAGCGCTGGAAAAGGCGGACAAGGCCGAAACAGGCCCCACGGTCATCATCATGGATACGGTCAAGGGGAAGGGCCTCAGCTTCGCGGAAAACGTGGTGGGATTCCACAACGGCATGCTGACACAGGAGCAATATGACCTCGCCATGGCGGAACTGGCCTGAACAGACGAAAGGAAAGGAAGAAGGAAATGACTTACAACAACCAGAGAATCGCCTATGGGGAAACATTGGTACGCCTGGGGCGGGAGAACCCCGACATCGTGGCATTGGAAGCGGACTTGGGCAAGTCCACCATGAGCTTCATGTTCCAGGAGTCGTTCCCGGAACGGTATTTCGAGATGGGCATCGCTGAGGCCAACATGACCTCCACGGCAGCAGGCCTTGCGCAGACAGGGAAAATCCCCTTCACCCATTCCTTCGCCGTGTTCTCCGCAGGCAGAGCCTACGACCAGATCCGACAGACCATCGCCATCGGCAACCTGAACGTGAAAATATGCGGATCGTCGGCGGGGCTCAGCGACTTCGGGGACGGTTCCACCCATCAGGCAATCGAGGACATGGCGATCATGCGCGCAATCCCCAACATGACCGTCCTGTGCCCCGCAGACGCCAATGAAACCGTCAAGGCCGTGGAGGCCATGGTGGAGTTCAAGGGACCCTGCTACATCCGGCTGAACAGGAACAACTACGAGAACGTGACCGCAGAGGACGCACCCTTTGCAATCGGAGTTCCAACCATTTTGCGGGAAGGGACCGATGTGGTCGTCTTCGCCTGCGGCATCATGGTGGGCAAGGCGCTGGCGGCAGCGGAGGGACTCAAGGAAATGCTCTCGGTGAAGGTCGTGAACGTGAGCACGGTCAAGCCCCTGGATGTGGAAAAGATCCGAAAAGCAGCAGCCGGCTGCAAGGGAGCCGTGACCGCCGAGGAGCACAGTGTGATTGGAGGATTGGGGAGCGCCGTCGCACAGGCGCTGGCAGACATGCCCGTGCCCGTCGCATGCATCGGTGTGGAGGACGAGTTCGGATGCAGCAGCCACGACTATGAGGGACTTCTGGCGCACTATGGACTGACGACGGACGTGATTGTCAGGGAAATCAGGAAATTCGCTTAGAGTAGAAAGGAGACAAGGATGAGAATCGGATTTATCGGACTGGGAATCATGGGAAAACCCATGGCCAAGAACCTTTTGAAGGCAGGCCATGAACTGAAGGTATACGATGTGGTGCGGGGAAATATGGAGGAGCTTGTGGACGCAGGTGCCTGGGCCGCCGGATCGGCAAAGGATGCGGCTGCCCAGGCGGAAGTCGTCATCACCATGCTCCCGAACTCCCCCCATGTCAAAACGGTCGTCCTGGGTAAGGACGGTGTGCTGGAAGGCGCCGGGGAAGGGACCATCCTCATCGACATGAGTTCCATCGCACCGCTGGCGTCCCAGGAAGTGGGGAAGGCTTGTGAGGCCAGAGGGGTCAGGATGATCGACGCCCCCGTTTCGGGAGGCGAGCCCAAAGCCGTCGACGGGACGTTGGCTGTCATGGTCGGCGGGGACAAAGCTGCATTCGAGCAGGTGAAGGAGGAGATCCTGCTGAAAATGGCGGCGACGGCTGTCCACTGCGGCAAGCTGGGGGCAGGGAACACCACCAAGCTGGTGAACCAGGTTGTGGTCGCACTGAACATCGCCGCGGTGTCCGAAGGATTCATGCTGGCAAAAATGGCGGGCGTGGACCCGGAGCTGGTCTATCAGGCCATCCGAGGCGGACTGGCGGGCTCGACCGTGATGGACGCCAAGGTTCCCATGATCCTGGAGAAGAACTTCAAGCCGGGATTCAAGATCGACCTGCACATCAAGGACCTGAACAACGCCCTGGAGACGGCCCACCAGGTGGGGGCACCCCTGCCGCTGAGCGCCGAGGTGCTGGAGATGATGACGAACCTGCATTTCGACGGGAACGGAAACGACGACCACAGCGCCCTTGCGAAATACTACGGCAAGCTGACGGGAGAATCCATCTAGAAGCGGTGGAATCGGCGGCCCCTCTTGCATTCGGCGGGAGCCCGTGATATGATTTGTAAAAAAGAAAAGAAGGACAGAGGACTATGGGAATAGACGTACGCCGTGTGCAAAAAACCAATGTCAGCAATGAAATATTCGAACAGCTGAAGCAGATGCTCCTGAACGGAATCTACAGGCCGGGAGACAAATTCCCGTCGGAAAACGAGCTGACGGAAGCCTTCGGCGTCAGCAGGATGACGGCGCGCCAGGCCATCCAGAAGCTGGCCGTATTGGGCTTCCTTGAAACAAGGGTCGGAGAGGGTTCGTATGTCCAAGAAGCCAATATGGGCATGTTCATGAACGGCATCATTTCGGCCGTCTATCTGGGAGAGGACGCGATTCTGGAAATCCTGGAGTTCCGGACCGTGGTGGAGGGGAAGACCGCCCAAATCGCAGCAGACAAGGCCACCGGCCAGGACATCGCCGACCTGGAAGAAATCGTCGGGCAGATGGAGAGCTGCAAGGACGACGAGAAGCGGTTCTCCGAACTCGACCTGATGTTCCATCTGAAGCTGGCGGAAATCACACGGAACATCATCCTGACCTCGACCTACAACATCGTCAACGAAGCCATGAGGATGGCCATGGAGCAGATCGTCCACGTCACCGGCCACAAGGACGGGCTGCATTACCACAAGCTGATCCTGGATGCGATCAAGGCCCATGACGGGAAAGCGGCAAAGGAACACATGACCGAACATGTGGAGAAGACCTACCAGAGGATGCTGGAACATCGCAGGAAGACGGGGGCGGATGTCTAGACAAATCGCAACAAAAAGCTTGACCGAAAAAAGAATATATGGTACTATTTTCCCACAGGTTGTTATACAAGTAACAAGTAACAGGTAACAGTCAACAAGCACAAAGCAACAACCAACAACAGAGGCCACTGAAAAAGTCTCATAATTAGAAAAGAAGCTTGAATGCAGATTAGACTGCAATTCAAGCTTTTTTTTGTTATAATCATAGTATCAAAAAAAGGTGGTGGCCCTTATGATCCAGCAACAACAGGCGATGGTTTTAAGTCAATTCCTATCCTTATATGAACGCATCATTCCCAAAGACAACATGCTGCGTAAGATCAAGGAACTGGTTGATTTCAGTTTCGTATATAAGGAGCTGAAGGACAAATACTGTTTAAACAATGGACGCAATGCAATCGACCCGATCAGACTGTTCAAATACCTGATTTTAAAGGCCATCTTTGGACTATCCGATGTGGATGTGGTTGAGCGTTCGAAATACGACATGTCCTTCAAGTATTTCCTGGATATGGCTCCAGAGGAGG
>NZ_JAAEEH010000010.1 GCF_010179735.1 Anaerotalea alkaliphila | reverse complement strand
GCTCGCTGTAAACAGGTCCGTGGAATAAATGCCGCTCCCTTGCATCACGCCCAAGACCAAAAAAGCACCAGCAATAGCTGGTGCCTATGTTATAAGTTTTTCGGGACATTTTCAAAAACGCTTGACAGGGGTAATTTCATTTTTCTTCCCGGCCCAGAACCCTCACCGCCAGTTCCGTCAATTCCGGGTCGAAGAGGCTGCCTGCACCCGCCTGGATTTCCTCCAGGGCTTTCTTCCGGCCGACGCTCCGGACCAGGTTGTCGTAGGCTTCCGCGATGGCGATGATCCTGGACAGCTGGGGAATCTCCTCCCCTGCCAGGCCTTTCGGGTAACCCGTCCCGTCCCAGCGCTCGTGGTGGGACAGGACGGCTTCCGCCAGGTCCATGGTGCCGTCGAAAGCGTTCAGGATCCGGTAGCCCACCACCGGGTGCTGTTCCATCTCCAATCCGACCTTCCCTATGTCATGGAGCCTGGCGGCCGTCCCCAGTCTCCTGAGTTCCGAAGGATGCAGGTCCAGCGCCTGGCCGATGGCCCTGGCAAACCTGCAGGTCCTCTCCCCATGCCCCTTCTCCCGAGGGATGGCCTCATGGAGGGTCTTCAGGATGCCGTCCAACATGTCCTCCTGGGAATTTTTCCTGTCCAAGGCCTTCTGCAGGTACATGGCGTCCTCCGCGTCGTCCATGACGTTTTCGATCTTTTCTTCCATGTGTTCCTTGGAGCGCCATCCCATGGAGACACCGCAGCGGATGGCCTGCATCTGCTCCCTGGCGGCCTCCACCTGGATCCTCCGGACGATGTCCCCGGCGGCTTCGCTGGTGGTACGGGGCAGCAACAGGATGAACTCATCCCCTCCCCAGCGGGCGATGATGTCGTCCGCCCTGCAGGACCGCTTAAAAATTTCCGCCATCCGTTTCAGCAGGGTATCTCCCGCATCGTGCCCGAAGACGTCGTTGGTCAGCTTCAAGCCGTTCACATCTCCGATGACCACTGTCAGGGGCAGGTTCCTCTTCGTGTCCAGCCGACGGACCTCCTCCTGGAAGAACCTGCGGTTGTAGAGGTCCGTCAAGGGGTCATGGAAGCTCAAGTATTCGATTTCCTGCCTCTGCTCCTTCTTTTCCGTCACGTCCCTAAAAACCAGGACCACCCCTGTGATTTCACCGTCCTTGCCGTGGATGGGGGCGGCACTATCCTCGATGTGGTGCCGCTTCCCTTCCCGGGAGGTGATGACCGCATGGCTGGCAAGCTCCCGGACGCTGTCCGTCTCGAACACTTCCTGGACGGGGTCGTTGATCTCTTCCGCCAGGGATGCATGGGAGAGGGCGAACACCTCTCTGTAGGACTTCCCTCGGGCTTCCCCGCTCTGCCACCCCGTCAGCTTCTCGGCCACGGCGTTGAGCATCTCCACCCGGCCTTCCCCATCCGTCACCAGGACGCCGTCCCCGATGGAGAGCAGGGTCTTCAGGTACTTTTCCCTTTCGGACGCCAGTTTGAGTTCTGCTTCCTTCTTGTCCCTGGCGTTCCAGACCCCCTTCATGAGGGCGGACATCTGGTACACGTCGTTCTCGTTGTAGTCCTCCGGCTTGTTGGCCAGACCGGCTACCGCCACAATCCTTCCTTCCACCAGAACCGGAACGCTCATGAACCGCCGGATGTCCGGATGCCCTGCTCCAGGTTTCCCGCCCTGTCCCTCGGGTTCCGGCATCCGGTTCATGATCACCGGACCTGGTTGGTGCACCGCATTCTCCCAAATGTCTGTCTTGTCCAGCGCTTCCATGGAGGCCTGGGCCGCCTTGCGGCAGTCCCCCAACACTTCCTTTGACCAGGAATGTATGCTAAAGGCCTGCTGCCGGTCGTCGTAAAGGAAGAGGTAGCCGAACCGGCTTTCCGTCATCCGCACGGCCTCCTGGAGGGCATAGTCCAGCTGCTCCTGGGTGGAGGCGAATTCCCTTCCGAAAACCTGGGCGAGGATCTTGTTGCGCTTCAGGGATTTTTCCCGCTCCAGCCTGTGCTGGACCTCTTCGGTCACGTCCTTGATGTAGGCCCCCACGCCCACTTTCCCGTTCGCCAGGTCCACCGGGAATTTGGTCGTCTTGTAGACCTTGCCTTCCCACCGGACCTCGTCCACCACCAGCACCTTCTTCTCCAGCGCCGCCTGGTCGGTCTGCCTGCGCTTGTCCGCAAACTCCCTGCTGGTCAGGTCGTAGTCGTCCCTTCCGATGATTTCCTCCGCCTCCCGCTGGTAGAACCTTTCCATGGCCTTGTTCACGAACACGTATCTTCCGTTTTCGTCCTTCAGGTAGATCAGGCCGTTGTCCGCGTCCATGAAGGTCTGCCGAAGGACCCTGGCGTTGTCGATCTTCTTCCTGCTGCGGTACAGGGCCAGGCTGAAGGCTCCCAGGAGCAGGATGATCCCCACCAGCATGCACTGGCGGAACCGGGCATCCCTTTTTGCCTCCTCTTCCAGCAGGGTTTTGGCCGTGACGTCGTGGATGATGGAAAAAAGCATGGGATGATCCCCGTACAGGTAGGGGTAGGAATAGACCTCCACTGTCCTGACCGAACCGTCGGCGACCTGGTGCTGGAAGACGAAGTGGTTCCGCTTCTCCTGGACCGCCAGCTGCATCTCCGCAGCCGTCTTCTCCGGTCCCAGGGTGTTGATGTCGGAAATCCGCATGTTCTGGAGGGTCTCCCTGCCATAGCCGTAGAAATCCGCCGCCGCCTGGTTCGCATAGGCGATTTCCCCTGTGTCCGAATTGATCAGCAGCATGATGCTGCCATGGTTGTCGAACATTTCATAGAAATCGGGCTCCATGGACCGGGCATGCACAGGAGAAGGGACGCTCCACAGAAGGAGGACCGACCACCAGATGAATAGGGCTCGTTTCATCAATCGCTCCCCCCCTTTGCGTCCTCCTCCGGAAGCACATGGTCGACCAGTGCCCGGACCACGGCCGGATCGAACTGGGTTCCTGCGTTCCTCTCCAATTCCCTAAGTGCCTCTTCCCGGGACAGGGCTTTCCGGTAGACCCGGTCCTCCGTCATGGCGTCGTAGGCGTCCACCACGGACAGGATCCTGGCAAGCAGGGGGATATCCTCCCCCGCCAGCCCTCTGGGATACCCTTTCCCGTCCCATCGTTCGTGGTGGGAGAGGATCAGTTCCGCCACCGGCGCCAGCTCCGCTATGGAAACGGCGATGCGCCAGCCGATTTCGGGATGCCTCCGCATCTCCACCCACTCCTCTTCCGTCAGCTTCCCGGGCTTCTTCAGGATCCTGTCGTCCACCCCGATCTTGCCGATGTCATGGAGGGTGCAGAAGAGCTCCAGGTCGTCCATCTGGGTCTGGGAGAAGCCGAAGCGGCGGCCCAGACGGAGGCAAAGTTTCGAGAGCCTCCCCGCATGTTCCTTGGTCTCCTGGCTTCGCTCCAGCATGGTGGCCTGGATGGAAGCGATGGTGGCGCTGTAGACGCTTTTCTGCTCCAGAAGCTTCCTCTTGTACAGGTTTTCCTCCGCCTGCTTCCTGATGTCCCTGAAGGACTCGGTCCAGAAGGTCTTGGTCCCGTAGCCTAGGGAGAGGTTGATGACGCTGGTGCCGGCGGGACGCTGTCCGTTGTAGCCGGCACAGGCCTCCTGGATCCTTCGCAGGACTTCGCGGGCTTCTTCGCCGTCTGTCCGGGGGAGCAGGATGCTGAACTCATCCCCTCCGGTCCTGGCCACCCATCCTGGAGGCACGCAACATTCCAGCAGGATCCGGGAGACCTCCCCCAGGAGACGGTCCCCTTCCCCATGCCCAAGGGCATTGTTCACCAACTTCAGTCCATTGAAGTCGCCGATCAGGATGGAAAGGGGAAGCTGCTCCGGCTTGTCCGCCTGCTCCACGATTTCCTCGAAATACGGACGGTTGTAGAGCCCGGTGAGCATGTCGTGCCGGCTGGCGAACCGGGCCTCCTTTTCCTGCCGTACCCGGTCCGTGATGTCGATGACCAGCCCTTCCAGGGCCTCCACTTCCCCCTGGGGGCTGTAGACCGCCTGTCCGTGCTCCAGCACCCAGCGGATTTCTCCCGAGGCGGTGATGATGGGGTATTCCCCTTGGAATACCTGCCGGGTCTCCACGGCCCTGCTCCAGGAATCCCACTGCGCGTCCCGATGGTCGGGATGGATGATGTCCGCATAGGAAAGATTCCTGTTCTGCAGGAACACCTCCGGCCTGTGGCCCGTCAAATTCCTGCATCCTTCGGACACGAACTCCATGGTCCAGGAAGGGTCCAAGCGGCAGCGGTAGGCCATGCCGGGAAGGTTGTCCAGCAGCACGGACTTGCTCCTCTCGCTCTCCCGAAGACGCTGGTAGAGGACGGAAAACTGCTCCTGGTCCTGGCGCAGCAGGTGGGTCTTCACCCGCAGCCCATGGAGCAGGAAAAGGAGGTAGGTTGCGAACAGCAGCAGAAGCAGGGCCTCCGCCCAGTGGGGAACCCTACCGGGCAGCAACATGCTGGCCCGCCAGTTGTCCTGGATGTGGAACACGCCTCCCATGCCCAGGATCGTCAATGGGATCAGATACCAGGGCTTGATCGCATGCCTTCCGTTGCTTCCGTTGATGATTCTGTTCGTCCTACCGTCCATGTGTGTGCTCCTTGGGGTTGTCTTTGTCGCCTAGGCCAGGATCTGGTTCCTGTGGTTGCAAAGTGTCCTATATCCGAAATGCAGGGAAGAGAAGACCGTCATGCAGGCCGCCGTGGTGATGGCGATCATGATGGCAATCTGGTAGAGGATGGCGGTCATGGGAAGGGTCCCCGAGAGGATCTGTCCGGTCATCATCCCCGGCAGGGATATGACGCCCATCCCCAGCATGTTGTTCAAGGTGGGAAGCAGCGCTGTCTCCAGGGCGTTGTTCACCATGGGCAGCAGGATCCGCTTGGGTTCCACGCCCAGATTCAGGAGCGCCTCGATCCTGGGTCTTTGGGCGACCAGGCTTTCATCGAAGGTTTTCAATCCCAAGGTCACCCCGGTCATGGAGTTGCCGATGATCATCCCGCTGATGGGGATCATGTACTGGGGATTGAAGACGTCCATCCCCACCACCACCCCGACGAAAAAGAGGATGATGGATAGGCCGCAGAAGGCGATGGACAAGGCCACCGCCCTCTTGAACCGGCTGTTCAAACCCGGATTCCTGGACAGCACCCTGCGGATGGAAAAGAAGACCATCACCGCCACATATGCCGCGGTGAACATAGGGTGGGGATTCTTGAATATGTAGGTCAACAGCAGGCCCGCCAGGACCAGCTGCACGGTCATCCGGGCACTGGCCACCACCAGCAGGCGGGTCTGGTTGATTTTCGATTTCTTCATGATGGCCAGCACCAGCAACAGCAGCAGATAGATCAGGCTGAATTGGGCCAAGTTCAATTTTACCACATCTTCCATATCTTGTGCACCTCCAAGGAGAATTTATATCAGGATCCTATGGAGGGCAAACGCCTCCACCAGGCTGTTGTCATGGCTTACGATGATGGCGGCGATCCCTTCCCTGGCGCAGTGCGCCAGAATGTCCTTCACCACGCCGTGGCTGTTTTTGGCGTCCAGGGCCGAGGTGGGTTCGTCCAGCAGGAGCACCCTGGGGCCGAAGGAAAGGAAGATGGCCATATAGACCCGCTGCCTTTCCCCTCCGGACATTGTCCTGCAGTCCTTGTCCAGGGGAAAGGGGGCGCTGCAGATTCCAAGGAAGGTTTCCATCCGCTCCCGGGAAGGTGCCGGCAGGTTCCGGTATCCGTAGAACTCCCGGAAATTCCCTTCGATGGTCCCGTCGAAGAGGAAGACCGACTGGCCCACCAGCAACACCTCCCTCCTCAGTTCCAGGGTATCCCAGGTCTCCAGGTCCCGGCCCTGGTACCGGATGCTTCCGCTGCTGGGACTCAGCGTCCCGTTGAGCAGCCGGAGCAGGGTGCTCTTGCCGCTGCCGCTGGGACCGGTCAGGAACACTCCCGGCGCCTCGGGGATCTCCATGTCCGGATAGTGGATGAAATTTCCGAACTCCAGTTTTTCCGTGGTGAAAACCGATTTTTCCATGGTCCATGCCTCCTGCCAAGAATGGCTTGCGCTTTGTCTTCGTTGTTGCTATACTTTAGGAAAGACGCCATAGCATTTCGTTATAGCATCTCAATATCGTATTTCGATATCAATTGTAGCATAGGAGGTCCCCACTTGCAAGAACCTATCCTGAGAAAACTGTTTTTGGGCTTTGTCAACATCCACATCCTGCACCATGCCCACAAGGAACCCTTCTTCGGGGCCTGGATGATCGAGGAGCTGAAAGGGCACGGCTACGAAATCAGCGCCGGCACCCTCTATCCCATCCTCCACAACATGGAGAAGCTGGGTCTCCTGCAAGTGGAGAGCCGGAAGGTGAAGGGCAAGATCCGCAAATACTATTCCATCACGGAGGAGGGCGGGCTGGTGCTGGAACAGGCCCGGATGCAGGCACGGGAACTCCTGGGAGAGATCGAGAAGGCCGGCGGATCCGCCGGCTCCACCTGAGGAAGGAGGCTTCCCATGAACATGTTTTCCATCATCCTGGAGAATCTGCGGGGCTACGACCTGCTGATCTTCTTTCTGGCCCTGTTCAACTTCCTCTACATCCTTCCCCGTGTGAAGCAGACGGCCCTGGCTCTGGAGCAGCGGCTCCAGCCCACCATCTACGCCCCCATCGAATCCATCCTGCGAATGATTCGGGAGCCCGGGACGGAAAAGGGCTTCGACCTCCATCTCCTCCGGGACTTGCGGGACCGGCAGAACCATTTCTTCCACCTGCACCTGACCATCAACAGCCTGTTTCCCCTGCTGGGGATCCTGGGGACGGTCATCGCCCTGCTGCGTCTTACGGACCTGGATGATGCCGTCATCCTCCTGAACTTCACCCGGGCCCTGACCTCAACCTTCTGGGGGCTTATTTTCGCCATCCTTTTCAAATCCATCGACGGCTTCATTTTCGCCAAGGTGGACGAGAACGAGGCGGATTTCAACCTCCTGATCAACCGGATCGACATGAAGACCAAGGGGGAATACGATGAGGCGTGAACAGACCATCGAACTGACCCCCCTGCTGGACGTCATCCTGATCCTTCTGTTCGGCTTCATGATCAACATGTCCTCCACTCTGGTGGCAAAGGACGCCGTCCTCCAAGAAGCCTTGGAGGAAAACCAGCGGATTCTGGAAGTTTCCAGGGAGCGGCGGGAGGCCACGGGAAGGACCCTGGACCTGGTGGCGGACTGGTTCGGCTTGGAGGAGGCGCTCCTGGAGGTCCTGGAGCCGGAGACCCTGGCTGCCCTTGCGGACCCCAGCCTGGTGGCGGACCAGCTGCAGAAGTACCAGAGCCTGGGCCGGCACTACGTCTTCCTGGACATCCGCCTGCACACTTCCCTGGGCAAGGTCTATCTGAACGGGGAGGACACCGGCGTCCACCTCCTCCCCCAGGAGCTTTCCACCGCCCAGGGCCGGGCCGCCAAACGCCAGCAGCTGGAGGAGCTGCTGGCAGAAACCTTGGCCGCACAGCCCGGAGGGTTCACCTTCGTCCTCCTCTCCCTGGGGGAGGACGGACAAGTCCTGCGGGTCCAGTACAACCTGGCCTGGGAGGCCATGCGGTCCATCCAGGCCAGACACAGCATGGACCGGGTGTTCCTAACCCGGCTGCAAAACATCACACCCTGATTCATAAGGAGGTCCTCGATGGCCAACAAGAAAAAACACAGCCGTTTGAAATGGCTGCTCCCCCTCCCCCTGCTTCTGCTGCTGTTCTTGGGCAACCGTTTCGGCTTGGGCCTTCCGGGCTGGGATTTTGGAACCGGAACCGAACCCGGGCAGGTGCAGGAAACCGGTACGGATGCTGAAGACAGCGGCTCTACGGATCCTCTTCCCGAGGCCGTGGAGCCGGAGGAGATTGAAGAACCGGTGGAGACCGACGGCGGCGGAGGAACCGCTCCTTCGGAAGGGGACGCCGAAGCCACGGAGCGTTCCGTGGACCTGACGATTTCCGAGGGGACCATGACCCTGGACGGCCGGGAAGTCCTGCTGGAGGACCTTGCCGGAGCCCTGGAGGCCTTCCCACAGGAAGAGTACATCGTCTACCTGGTGGACGACTGGGCGCTGAACTCCCTCTTCGTGGAGGTGGATGCCCTGCTCCAGGAGAAGGGCTACCGGGTCATCATCCGCCAGATGGCGGAATGAAAAAAAGAAAGGGGGCATATCAACTGATATGCCCCCTTTCTTTTCCTATTACTCCGTCTGGTCCTGGTGGGCCAGTTCCTTCACCTCGAAGACGATTTCCTCCGCGGTCTTCTTCAGCCAGGAGGCATCCTCCGCCTCTTCCCCGGGGATTTCCGCAGGTTGGCCTTTGGGGACGGTTTTCAGCCTCTTCTTGCTTTGCTTTTTCATCATGACGGCCAGGTAGCCGCCCTTGAACCGGGTCGGCTCGTAGGAAATCACGAACGCCGTCGGCTCGTACAGGTCGATCAGTTCCAGCAGCTCAAGCTCCCGGTTCCTTTTCGTCAGGATGTCCAGGCGGTAGCGGGTACTGTCCTTGCCCTCCCCTTCGAAGACGGTGACGCCGAACCCCTTCTCCCGCAGGGCGGCGATCATTTCCGCGTTCTTGTTCCGGATGTTGACCAGCACGGAGGTGTAACCGATGGCGATCCTGTTCTCGATATGGATGCCCACGATCAGTCCCATGGCGAAGCCGAAAGCGTACACCAGCATGGCCAGGATGCTCTGCTCCCCCGTCAGCACGATAGCCAGCCCGAAAACATAGACCAGGCTTTCCAGGAAGCCGAAGAACGCGGTGAGCAGGCTCAGCTTCTTGACCATGCTGATGGTCCGCAGGGCGAGCATGGGGACATACAGCAACTGCAGGATAAGTATCAAAACGATGTCTTTCATTTCTACCCCTCATTTCCCAATCATGGACAAAACCCTTTGAACTTTCGGTTCAAAGGGTTTTGCGGTTTTATATCCCTGCCGTTTCCATCTTGGCCGCTCCCGCTTTGGCGGGAGAGAACCAGTGCCTGGTGTTGTTGGCGAACTTCACCAACAGGAGCATGACCGGAACCTCCACCAGCACCCCTACGATGGTGGCCAGTGCCACCGGACTGGTTGTCCCGTACAGGGTGATGGCCACCGCCACCGCCAGCTCGAAGAAGTTGGACGCCCCGATCATGCCCGCCGGCGCCGCCACATCGTGGGGCAGCTTCAGTGCCTTGCTGGCGCCGTAGGCGATGAAAAATACCAAGAGGATCTGCAGGATGAGCGGTATGGCGATCAGCAGGATGTGCAGCGGGTTTTCCAGGATCACATGCCCCTGGAAAGAGAAGATGATCACTAGGGTCAGCAGCAGCCCGGAAATGGTGATGTTGTTGAACTTGGGAAGGAAGCTGTCCTGGAAATGCGCCAGTCCCCTCCGTTTGACCACCGTGTTCCGGGTGAACACCCCGCCTGCCAGCGGGATGACCACGAAGAGCACCACGGACAGCAGGAGGGTATCCCAGGGGATGGCCACGCCGCCGACCCCCAGAAGGAAGGCCACGATGGGCGTGAAGGCCACCAGGATGATCAGGTCGTTGCTGGCGACCTGGACCACCGTGTACGCAGGGTTCCCTTTGGTGAGATGGCTCCACACGAAGACCATGGCCGTGCAGGGAGCCGCCCCCAGCAGGATGGCGCCCGCCAGATAGTCCCGTGCCAATGCTTCGGGGATCCAGGCGCCGAAAACCCCATGGAAGAAGAAGTAGGCGATGCCGAACATGGTGAAGGGCTTCACCAGCCAGTTCACGACCCATGTCACGTAGAGTCCCTTGGGATTCTTGCCCACATGCAGCACGCTCTTGAAGTCCACCTTCATCATCATGGGGTAGATCATCAGCCAGATCAGGATGGCGATGGGGATGGAAACCCTTGCGTATTCGAACTTGCCCAGGAACCGGGGAACCGCCGGCAGGTACCTCCCGATCAGGATTCCCGCCACCATGCAGAGGGCTACCCAGACCGTCAGATATTTTTCAAAGAAACCGATGCCTTCGAGTTTTTGTTTGCTCATTCCTATTCTCCTTGCTTATCGTCTTCCTTGCAGCCCACATAGAATTTGTGACCTCCGGACAAGTTGTATACTTCCTTGAATCCCCTTCCCAGCAGGATGTTCTGGGCCGCGTTCCCTGTGACCCCCTTGTTGCAGTAGGTCACCGTGGGCTTGTCCTTGTCCAGGGAATCCAGCATTGTCCGCAGCTTGGCATGGGGGATGTTCACCGCCCGGTCGACGCAGCCTTTCTTCCCATAGTCTTCGGCGCTCCGGGCGTCGATGATCTGGTAGCCCTCCGGATTGCTCCGGAGCTTGTCTGCGGTCACCAGGGGTCTTCCCCGGCCGATGGCATTCTCCAGGATCATGCCCGTGTAATGGACCGGATCCTTGGTGGTGGAGAAGGGAGGTGCGTAGGCCAGGTCCAGATGGAAGAGCTGGTCCACCGTCGCCCCGTAGGTGATCAGGGTGGCGAACACGTCCAGCCGCTTGTCCACCCCCGTGGTGCCGATGACCTGCACGCCCAGGAGGCGCTTCGACTTCCGGTCCGCCACCGCCTTGATCAGCATCTCTTCCCCGTGGAAATACTCCGGCTTGTCCGGCTTGATGTTGTGGACCACCTCCACGTCATAGCCTTCCCCCAGGGCCTCCCGTTCGGTAAGTCCTGTGGAACCGATGGCCAGGTCCAGGCACTTGAAGATTCCCGTGCCCAGGTTCCCCCTGTATTCCATGTCGCCTCCGGTCAGCACGTCCCCCGCAATCCTTCCTGTCTTGTTGGCCGTGGACCCCAAGGGGCGGTAGGCCGGCTTCCCGGTGATGGCGCTGTAGGTCTCGACGCAGTCTCCACAGGCGTATACGTCCTCCCGGCTGGTGTGCATTCCCTTGTCCACCCGGATGGCACCGGTTGTCCCAAGCTCCAGTCCCATGGCCTGGGCCAGTGCCGTGTTGGGACGGACGCCGGTGGCCATCAGGACCAGTTCGGCCGGAAGCCGGCTCCCGTCGTCCAGGACCACTTCCCTTTCCTCGATCCGGGCGATGCTTTTGGACTTCCTGACCCGGACACCCCTCTTTTCCAGCTGCTTTTCCAGATAGGCGGAGACGTCCCTGTCAAGACCTGGCATCACCTGGTCCGCAACCTCCACCACCGAGACGGAAAGGCCCATTTCCAGAAGGTTCTCCAGCATCTCCAGTCCGATGAAGCCAGTGCCTGCGATCACCCCATGGGAGGGCTTCCTTTCCAGGAGATGGCTGCGGATGTCCCTGGCGTTCTGCACGTTCCGCAGGAAGAACACGTGCCCCTGCCCGATTCCTTCCACCGGCGGGACGAAAGGTGCTGCTCCTGTGGCCAGCACCAGCTTGTCGTAGGTGTCCCCGTAGACATTCCCTGTGGACAGGTCACGCACCTGCAGCGTCCTGTTCTCCGTGTCCACCGAAAGGACTTCCTGTCCCACCTTCACGTCGATGTCGTATTTTTTCTTGAAAAAAGCCGGGTCCCGGGGAGTCAGGGACTCCAGGGACTGGATTTTGCCGCCGATATAGTAGGGCAGGCCGCATCCCGAATAGGAAATGTCCTGGTCCTTTTCATAAATCACGATCTGGGCTTCATCGTCGTTCCTTCTAGCTTTGGCCGCTGCGGAAGTTCCCGCCGCCACAGCACCGATCACAACAATCCTCATGGTATTCCTCCTTGACATAGAAGTTTATGAATATAGTATAACGCACACATCGACGGTTATCAATATGTTTTTTATTTAACAATAATTTTACCCAAAGCGAAAGGGACAACCCTTCCGGATTGTCCCTTTCGCTTTCATGTCTCCTAGGCGCTTTTCGCCCGCATGTTTCTCGTTTTCACGTCGAAGACGACCGCTGCAGCCAGAACCAGGCCGCGGATGATGTACTGGTAGGACACGCCCACGTTCATCAGGTCCATGCCCTTGCTGAGGGATGCCATGACCAGGGCGCCGATGATGGATCCTGTCACTTTACCCACGCCACCGGATGCGGAGGTGCCGCCCACGAAGGCTCCAGCGATGGCATCCAGCTCGAATCCCATGCCTGCGGTGGGGGTTGCCGACTGTAGCCTGGCGGTGAACAGAAGGCCGGAAAGTCCTGCCAGCATGCCCATGGAACCGAAGACCACCAGGGTGATGAACTTCACGCTGATGCCGGACAGCTCCGCCGCTTCCGGGTTGCCTCCCACCGCATAGATGTGCCTGCCAAGGGTGGTGTTCTTGGTCACGAAGTTGTAGACGACCACGACCACCCCAACGATGACCGCCGTATAGGAGAACCCCTTGAAGCTGGCCAGCTTCCATACGAAGTACATGACCACGACAGCCACGAACGCCAGCTTCGCCAGGAATGCCGGCAGGGCGCTCACGAACAGGCCGAACTCCTGCTGCTTCCTGCGGTTCTTGACCTCCAGGACGAAGTAAAGGGCGATGGCCACCATACCCAACAGGAGGCTTGTCAGATGAAGGCCCTGTCCCTGGAAGATGTCTGGAATATAGCCGTTGCCGATGGCGTTGAAGGCGTCGTTGTTGGTGAAAATGGTCTCGCTTTTGGTGATCTGGATCAGGAATCCCCTGAAGATGGTCATTGCGGCCAAAGTGGCCACAAAAGCAGGGATTTTAACATGGGCCACCAGGATGCCCGTCCACAGAAGACCAACGGTCGCTCCCAAAAGGAGCACCAGGACGATGATCAGCGGCAAGGGCATGTTGAACCTGGAACTCAGGATGGCCGCCACCGCCCCCAGGAAACCGGAAACATAGCCCACGGAGAGGTCGATGTGCCGGATGATGATGACCAGGGTGACCCCTACGGACAGCACGGCGATGTAGCCGGTCATGTCGATCAGGTCCGAAATCACCCGGGGGTTCATGAAAAGCCCGTCTGTCAAGGTCGTGAATATGAACATGATCAGGGCAAGGGCGATGTACATCCCGTAATCCCTAATGTTTTCTTTGATTGCACCAGTAATGTTCTTGAACATGTTTCTCTCCTCCTAAATGGTCGCCATTTCCATGATTTTTTCCTGCGTGGCGTTTTCGATCGCCAGTTCTCCCGTCATTCTGCCTTCCGCCATGACATAGACCCTGTCGCTCATGCCCAGTACTTCCGGAAGTTCGGAGGAGATCATGATTACGCTGAGTCCCTGTGCCACCAGCTTGTTCATGATGGTGTAGATTTCAAACTTGGCGCCTACATCGATGCCTCGGGTTGGTTCATCCAGGATCAGGATGTTGGGTTCCACGAACAGCCACTTCCCTATGGCCACCTTCTGCTGGTTTCCTCCGCTCAGGTTGCCCACCTTCTGTTCGATGGACGGAGTCTTGATGTTCAAGGAGGTCTTGTAGCCTTCTGCGACCTGTATTTCCATATTCCTGTCGATCACATGGTTCTTGGCGATTCCCGCCAGGTTGGCCATGGAGATGTTCTCCTTCACGTCCTGGATGAGGATCAGCCCGTTCCCCTTCCGGTCTTCGGACACATAGGCCAGTCCATGGTCGATGGCCTTCTTGGGGCTGGCGAGCTGGACCTTGCTCCCTTTGATGTAGATGTCCCCCTCGATCTGGTAGTTCCTGGAATTTCCGAAGATGCTGAGGGCGAACTCCGTCCTTCCGGCTCCCATGAGTCCAGCAATCCCTACGATTTCCCCCTTCCGGATGTTGAAGTCCACACCCTTGACGACCTTCCTGCCCAGCTTGTGGTCATAGGCGGACCAGTTCTTGACCTCCAGCTGCACTTCCCCGATCTGTTTCTTGTCCCTCTTGGGGAAAATGTCGTTGATTTCCCTGCCCACCATGTGCTTGATGATGTCCCGTTCGTTGATTTCCCCCTTGTCAGCATGCAGGGAGCAGATGGTCTGCCCGTCCCGCAGGACCGTCACCGTGTCCGCCACATGGATGACTTCCTTCAGCTTGTGGGAAATCATGATGCAGGTGACCCCCTGCTTCTTGAGGTCCAGCATCAGCTCCAGGAGGTTGTCGCTGTCGTCCTCGTTCAAGGCCGCCGTGGGCTCGTCCAGAATCATCAGCTTCACTTCCTTGCTGAGGGCCTTTGCGATTTCCACCAGCTGTTGCACCCCTACGCCCAGGTCGATGACCTTCGAGGCAGGATGCACGTTCAGCTTGACTTTCTTCAGCATCCTGTCCGCCTCGATCTTGGTGCTGTTCCAGTTCACCACGCCGTTCTTCTTGATTTCATGCCCCAGGAAAATGTTCTCGTAAACCGTCATGTCCGGCACCAGTGCCAGTTCCTGGTAGATGATGGCGATTCCCTTCTTTTCGCTGTCGGCGATCCTGCCGAACTTCTGCACCTCATCCTTGTACACGATGTCACCGGCGTATTCGCCGTAGGGATACACCCCGCTCAAGACTTTCATCAACGTGGACTTCCCGGCTCCGTTTTCCCCAACCAAGCAATGAATCTCTCCTTCCTTGACCTGGAAATTCACATTGCTCAAGGCCTTGACACCGGGGAATTCTTTAGTGATGTTCCTCATTTCCAATATATTGCCCATACTGCCTGCTCCTATCCCATCTTGCTTTTTTCCTTTGATTTGATTGTGGCAGACCCCGTAAGGGTCCGCCACAATGGATGCATCCTGCTTGCCGTATGTCTTTTAGAGTCCTGTGAACTCGGAGGCTTCGTAGTAGCCCGAACCGATGATGGTGTCCTGCACGTTGTCCTGGGTCACCGTGATGACTTTGATGTCTTTGGCTTTGACTTCCACCTTGCCGTTGTCATAGAGGCCGTTGGTTTCCACTTCCTTGCCTTCCAGGACATCGGTGGCCGTCTGGATGGCGCCAAGCACCAGGTCCCTTACGTCCTTCAGCACGGTCATGCTCTGTTTTCCGTCGATGACGTACTGGATGGAGGGAACTTCCGCATCCTGTCCGGTGATGAATATTTCGATGCCGCTTTCCTTGGCGAACTGGTCGTAGATGGCTCTGGACGTTCCGTCGTTGGGAGCCAGGATGTAGGTCTTGCCTTGGGGAGGCGCCGCCGTGATATGGGATTCCGATTTGGACTTGGCCACTTCCGGTTTCCAGTCTGTGGTCACCTGCTCGATGATCTGTCCCATCTCTTCTCTGGTGAGTGTGGCTTTGTCCTTCAGTTCAACCGCTTTTGTGGAGTTCTTTACGACAAAGGTTCCGTCCGCAATCTTGGGCTGCAGCACGTTCCAGGCGCCTTCGAAGAAGAGGAAGGCGTTGTTGTCCGTTGCCGCTCCAGCGTACAGGTACAGGTTGTTGCCTGTGGATCCGCTTTCCAGCTGGTCCACCAGGTATTGTCCCTGGGCTTCCCCTACGGAAACGGAGTTGAAGGTGATGTAGTAGTCCACTGCGTCGGTGTTGGTCACCAGACGGTCGTAGGAGATGACGGTGATCCCTTCCTCTTTGGCCGCTTCCACCGCAGCCGCAGCCGCTCCGCCGTCATGGGGCGTGATGATAAGGACTTTGATTCCCTTTGCGATCAAGGTTTCCACGTTTTGCTTTTCCCTGGCCGAATCGCCCTGGCTGAAGAGGATTTCCGCGCTGTAGCCGGTGCCTTCCAACGCTGCCTTGAACCGGGCTTCATCCTGTACCCAACGGGGCTCTTCTTTTGTGGGAAGGACGATGCCGATGGCCAACCCGCTACCCCCTGCAGGCTGCTCCGTTCCGCTTCCCGTATCTGTGGATCCCGAAGTGCCTGTATCCTTGCTGCCGCAACCGGCGAACAAGCTGAGGGACAAGGAAAGGACCAATGCCGCTGTTAACAATCTTTTCATAACCATACCTCCATTGCATATTCTCTGTTTGTACTGCTGCAACTTCAGTATACTGAAAACGGCCTGATCCTTCCATAGTCCGCATCCGCGGTCTTCTTCACTTTTTTATCCATCCAGGGGCCTGCCTTCCAGGCCGATAGCACTTTTTTAAGCAGGTCGTTCCTTAAGATTGTCCTGCTCCTACTGCCGGTAGATGTCCTCCTCCCGGTGGAAGCCGTCGGCGATGACGGTTTCCCGCATGTTCTCCTTTGTCACCAGGACCACATCCAGCTTCACATAGGGGACTTCCTTCCTGCCGTTGAAGATCGTCTCCTCCTGTGGGGCGGCGCCACCCCTTGCCAGGTCCACCGCCAGAAGCGCGGCCCTCTCCGCCAGGGCTGGAATGGGTTTGTAGACGGTGGCCAGCTGGGTGCCTTCCACAATCCTCTGGCATGCGGACACGTCCGCATCGTGTCCCACCACAGGCACCTTCCCCGCCATGCCCCGTTCCGCCAGGGCGCGGATGGCGGCCTCCGCCAGCCTGTCGTTGGCGCCGACCACGCCATGGATGGAAAGGCCTGCATCCAGCAGGCCCGACACAAGGGCATAGGCATGCTCTTCCCTCCAGTCCCTGGCCCAGGTCTCCCCGATGATCCGGAGGCTGCCCCGATCCACCAGGGGCTGGAGGACTTCCATGTACCCTTGCCGGAACAGGTTCGTGTTGTTGTCCTCCGGCGAACCGTTGGCCACGGCAATGTTCCCCTCCGGAACCGCCGCCACCAACGCCTGAGCCATCAGTCGGCCCACCTTCACCTGGTCGAAGGAGACATAGGCGTCCAAGTCCGCATTGTTCACCAGCCGGTCGTAGGCGACGACTTTGATTCCCGCCTTTTTCGCGTCGTTCACGGCCTCCGCGACACCGTCCTTGTCGTAGGGGATCACCACAATCACATCCACCTTCTGCCGGACCAGCGTCCGGATCTGTGCCACCTGGACCTCGTTGTCCTCATTGGCGTTGTGGACGATCACGGAGGCTCCCAGGTCGGTCGCCTTCTGGAGGAAAATCTCTTGGTCCCGCTGCCACCGCTCGATCACCTGGCTGTCCGCGGAAAGGCCGATCAGGATTTTGCCGTCGTCCCTGCCGCTTCCGGATTCCGGAAACAAAAGGACCGCCAGGGGGACCAGCAGCACCAGCGCTGCCGCTCCTATCTTGTAAAGATGCCTTCTTCTTTTTTCCACTGTCCCTTACCCCTTTGGTCACTTGTAGTCCGTTGGCGAAACACCCACCAGTTTCTTGAACAGGCGGCTGAAGTAGTTCGGGTCGTTGTATCCGATCCGGTAGCAGATTTCCTTGACGGAATACTGCTGGGACCGGAGCATGTCCTTGGCCACGTCGATCCGGATCTTGCGCACATATTCCACATAGCTGAGTCCGATCTCTTCCTTGAAGATCTTGCTGAAATACTGGGGGCTTACGCTGACCCGCTTGGATACCTCCTGGAGGCTCAGGTCCTGGTTGTAGTGGGCGTCTATGAATTCCTTTGCCTCCAGGACCACTTTGGACACATGCTGGTGCTTGCTCCCCTGTACCATACCTGCAATCTTTCGGATCTTCTGCAGGCACCAGTTCTCCAGCTCCACCAGGCTTTCCAGCCGCTTGAACTCCCCCAGATAGGTGGAGTAGCCCACGTCCGCTTCCTGCAGATTGTGCCTGTAGGACAAGCCCAGGGCCATCACCATCAGCTCCAGCAGGATGTTCTGCACGTCCACACTGGATCCCTTGAATTTCTTTTCCACCCGGTTGAAGAAATGCCTGGCCTGGCGCACCAGCTCTTCCTCGGGTGCCGTTTCCATCATCTGGATCAGCTCCACTTCGTCCGCCTTGATGTCCACGAAGCTGTACCCATCCTCCCGGTCCTCCCAGAAGGCGATGTCCCCGAAGTGCAGGATCTGCTCGTCGGACATCCGGTTGAGGGCATAGTTGGCCTCCTCCAGGGAGTTCTTTATCTTCTCCAGCGGATGGCAGCCGCCGATACCCACATAGACGTTGGTGTCCGCGACCTCCTGGATTTTCTGGTGGAGGGCTTCCCCCAGCTCCATGGCGGACAGCCGCTGTTCGTATTCATTTTCACATCTGTCCTCGTAGACCAGTACCGTCATGCGGTTGATGATCATGGGACCAACGATGCATTTGCACTTGTACTTCAGGATGCTCTGGACCAGGGGATAGAAGGACTGGCTTTTCACTCCGGTGCCGATCCGGTTCCGAAGCTTTCCGTGGACCCCTTCCCCGAATTCGAAGACCAGGACGAACCCCGATTCCTTCTGGATTTCGAAGAGTTCCCTGTATTGGCCCAGCTCTTCCCGGTAGTCCTCCCCCAGCAGCAGGGAATAGATGAAGCCGTGTTCCAGCACGGGCAGGATCCTCTCCAGCTTTTCCCTGTTCTCCATCTCCTGGGTCCGCCGTTCCTGCTCCTCCTTGATCTCCCGGACGGCCTTCTGCAGCACTTCTGTCAGTTTGGCCGGATTCACCGGCTTAAGGATGTACTCCCTGACCCCCAATTCCACCGCCTGCTGGGCGTACTCGAATTGCTCGTAGGCGGATATGATGATGAACCGGATCTCCTGGTGTTGCTTCCGGATGGTCTCGATTGCTTCGATGCCGCTGATTCCGGGCATCTTGATGTCCATCAGGACCAGGTCGGGAACCAGGGTCCTGCAGGCTTCCACGGCCTCCCGTCCGGACCGGAGGGTCGCCACGATTTGGATGTCCTCGAACCTGTCTTCAATCAGGAACCTGAGCCCGTCCAGCACAATCTGTTCATCATCCACGATCATCAGTCTGATCATCCGTCCCACCTCCATTCCAGATTCCTCCGGAGGGGATTCGGATGGTGATGGAAAGCCCTCCCTCCTGCAGGTTTTCCATGAAAAAGACGTCCTTCGCATGGTAGAAGAGTTCCAGCCGGTCCCGGACGTTCCGCATGCCGATTCCGTGCCCGGATCCGGAGGGCTCCTTCCCGTTTTTCTCCATGACCTCCCTGATGGACTCCGGATCCATGCCTTTACCCGTATCCTCCACGGTGACCAGGGTGTCTTCCCCCTCCCTCCTCGTCCGCACGATGATTGTGCCTCCCTCCTCCAGGCCGCTCAGGCCGTGGATATAGGCGTTTTCCACCAAGGGCTGGAGGATCAGGGGAGGCACCTGCGCTTCCAGGCTCTTCGGGTCGATGTCGAAGTCGAAGCGGATCAAGTCGCCGAACCGAACTTTCAGCAAGTCATGGTAGTCCCGGATGTTGTCGACCTCCTCCTGCAGGGTGCAAACAGAATCCATCTTCTGGATGTTGTACCTGAAGAGCCTGGCCATGCTTTCCAGGAAGGCTCCCGTCCTGTCCGCCCGCTCCATGATGGACATCTGGACGCCGGCGTTGATGGTGTTGAAGAGGAAATGGGGATTGATCTGGGACTGGAGGGCATACAGCCTGGCGTTGTCCAGAAGATGCTCCATCTTCAGGTTCTTCAGCTGCTGGTCCTTCAGCTGGGCCTCCGTCTCCGCCTTCTCCTTGATCTGTACGATGTAGCGGCCGATGCTGTTCTTCATGTTGTTGAATGCGTCCGCCAGGATATGCAGCTCGTCCTCGGACTCCACCCGGATGTCCTCCGTGTCGAAATTCCCCCGGGCGATCTCTTCCGCGGCATGGGAGAGGTGGGTCAGGGGATTCACCATGCCCGACGTGATCAGGTAGACGATCAGCAGGGACAGCAGGACCGCCGTCGCTGTAATGCTGTAGGTTATATTCTGCAACAAACGGATCTGCTCCACCAAATCCAGGTAAGTCTTCGAATTCCTTCCCAACTGGATCCGGTTCAGGGAATCGACATAACCCACCACCATCCCCCTGATCCTGTCGCTGGTTTCATAGGCGGCGAAGTATTTCCCCACATTCCGCATCCGCTTGGCGCTGATGGCTTCTTCCGCATGCAGCAGGTATTCCTCCAGCAGATGATGTATGTTCTTGAGCATCATGTCCTCTGTATTGTAGATTTCTTCCGGCCAATCCACCATCTGTTCCTCCAGCCGGGCCTTGTTGATGTTGAACCGGTTGAGGCGGGTGGAGCTCTTCGAGCTCAGGAACCCCAGCAGGTCGGCATCCATGTCCGTCACCAGCTGTTGGATTTCCGACAGCTGGATATGCCTTTCGAACATGTTCTGGATCTGGTCCTTGTAACGGTCCAGGATTCCAAGGGTGTAGACCGTCAGGATGGTCATGAGAAGGATCACCGCCATCATGTAGGTGGTCATGTTCTGCTTGATGGACCGGAACCTATTGATTTTCCCCATTGGCATCCTCCATTTCCCTGATTTGGGCCTGAATGTTCTCCCCGTCCACCACCTGGATTTCCGTTGTGTAGTAGTTGTAGGTCTTGGGGTCTGTCTTCTGCTCGTAGTAGGCCAGTACGGCGTTCCAACCGATGGCGCTGTAGTCCGTCCGGATGGCGGCATCCACGATCCTACCCTTTTCGATGTACTCCAGGATCTCCTGGTCGTTGCCGAAACCCACCAGGGATACGCCACCCACCAGGTTCCTGTCCACAAGGAACTGGACCACGCCCAAGGTCGTCTGTCCGTCCGTACAGAAAATCCCGTTGATTTCCGGATTCTCCCGAAAAATCTCGGCCGCGGCGGTCTCCGCCCCCAGAACCCCTTTGTCCGAATACTTCACCAGGGAGAGACCGATTTGCGGGTTCTCCCGCAGGACATCCCGCAGACCCAGAAGCAGCGGATTTTCCGCCTCCGACCGGCTCCCCTGGCTCTTCTGCTCGATGACGGCCACCTTTCCCACACCTTCCATGGACCGGACCAGACTCTCCCCCGCAGCCTGCCCTACGCTGTAGCGGTTCACCCCCACATGGGCCGCCCTGCGGCTTTCCGGCATGTCCTCCAGCAGGGTGACCACAGGAATCCCTTCCTCCTGGAGCAGGGCGACCTTGTCCACCACGCTCTCCACCCGGATCCCGTGGAGCAGCACGCCGTCCACCTTGGCGAAAAGGGCCCGCTCCAGGGCGGAAACCGCTTCGGCCTCATAGTTTCCTCCGTCCAGCTGCATGACTTCCACCGCCACCCTGTACTCCGCCGCTGCCGCCTCCAGCCCCTGGAAGAACTCCTCCCCATAGGCCTGGTTCTCGTCATCCAGCAGGACCAGCACATGATGCTCCGCCTTCTCCCTGGAATCCCAAAAGGATTCCCCTCCCGCCTGGGAAATCCTGTTGGACAGGTGCAAACCCGCTCCCAGGGATACCAGCAGCACCAGGGAAAGAAAAACAGCCACCCCTACAATGATTCTCTTTCGCATCCCTTGCCTCCTCCCCCTTGCGTTTTCCTTCATTGTACATGGGATTGGAACCATGTGGAAGGGGTTGGAAGGAAAATTGTGTTTTTTTCCCTTTCCATGTCTGCTATACTAAAAGCGGAAACAGAGGCGTTTCCACCCGACAATCCGACCGTGGAGGTTTTCATGCATAGACGTTTATTGGAGCTTATCGAGAATGGAAATTACAATGAAGCGCGGCAGATGCTCCTGGATCTGAACGTAGTCGACATCGCACAACTCCTGGAGGAAATCAAGGGGGAAAAACTGGTGGTCGTCTTCCGCCTCCTTCCCAAGGAACTGGTGGCGGACATCTTCTCCTACATGCCCCAGGAGCAGAAGCAGTACCTGATTGAAACCATCACGGACCAGGAAGTCACCCGCATCATGGAGGACCTTTTCCTGGACGATACGGTGGACATGCTGGAGGAGCTTCCCGCCAATATGGTCAAGAAAATCCTGAAGAATACCGACGACGACCGTAGGCGTCTGATCAACCGCTTCCTCCAGTATCCGGAGAATTCCGCAGGCAGTATCATGACCATCGAGTATGTGGACCTGAAAGAGGAGATGAGCGTCGCCCAGGCTCTGGCCTACATCCGAAGGACCGGTGTGGACAAGGAGACCATCAACAACTGCTACGTCATGGACAAGAACCGGAAGCTGGTGGGCATCGTCTCCCTCCGCCGCCTGATCCTGGCCGGAGAGGCCACCCCGATCCGGAACGTCATGGAGAAAAAGATCGTCCATATCGACACTTCCATGGACCAGGAGGAGATTGCCCATCTCTTCCGGAAATACGACCTGACCACCATGCCTGTTGTGGACAAGGAAAAGAGGCTGGTGGGCATCATCACCATCGACGACATCGTGGACATCATCGAGCAGGAAAACACCGAGGACTTCCAGAAGATGGCAGCCATGGAACCCTCCGACGAGGCCTACCTGAAGACCAGCTCCTTTGTCCTGGCAAGGCACCGGATCGTCTGGCTGCTGGTCCTGATGGTTTCCGCCACCCTGACCGGCTCCATCATCCGCAGCTTCGAGGAGGTCCTCCAGTCGGTGGTCATCCTGGCCGCCTTCATCCCCCGGCTCATGGACACGGGCGGCAACGCCGGTTCCCAGTCCGCCACCCTGGTCATCCGCGGCCTCGCCCTGGAGGAGATCCGCCTGAAGGATGCCTTCAAGGTCATGGGAAAGGAACTGCGGGTCAGCCTTCTCGTGGGGGCGGCCCTTTCCTCCATAAATTTCCTGCTGATCCACTTCCTGGAGGGGACCGACATCCGGATCGCCTTCACCGTGGCGGTCAGCCTCTTCCTGACCGTGGTGTTGGCAAAGGTCCTGGGAGGGGCCCTTCCCATCATCGCCAAGAAGCTGCGGTTGGACCCTGCCATCATGGCGGGCCCCCTCATCACCACCGTTGTGGATGCGGTGGCCCTGCTGGCCTTCTTCAGCCTCTCCAAGGCCATCCTGGGACTCTAGCGGTCCATGTCCTCTCCTCCTTTTCCATCCCCTGGCCACACCAGGATCCCAAAGCCCCAGGGATCCAGGGAAATGGCCTTGCCGTCCACTTCCACCTCGTGTTTCCTGTCGGAAAGGTTGAACACGGCCGTCACCCGGTTGGAGCCTTTTGTCCTTTGGAATGCGAAAACATCCTTCCCGCTGCAGTCCAGGACCTCCATGTCCCCCCCGTATTGGCCGTTCCAAAGGGCCTGGTTCCCCCTTTTCAGCTGCAGCAACCCCTTGTAGAATTCCGCATGCTCGTAGTCCTTCCAGTCGATGGGGTCCTTCTCGAAGAAGGAAATCCGCTTGTCCAGACCCGACTCCTGTCCTCCGTAAATCAGGGGCATGCCCGGAAGGACCGCCGCCAGGGCCGCAAATGTTCTGAACCTGTCGCCGTACATTTCCAGGTCGGAGTCCTCCCAGGCGTTCTTGTCGTGGTTGCTGGTGAAGACCATCCGGTAGGCGTCTTCCGGATAAGCCGCCAAGGCCTTCTCCGTGTACGCCTTCAGGTCCAGGGCGGTCGCTTCCCCCTTGGCTATTTCCCCCATCCGGTCGTAGATTCCCCAATCGTAGGTCATGTCGAAGGCCTTCTCGTGAAGCTCCACCGTGGACCACTCAGCCAGCAGGAAGACCTTCTTGATTTCCTCCATTTTTTCCCGAGCCCTTTCCCAGAATCCGGTGGGCAGCAGACCGGCCACATCACACCGGTATCCGTCGATGTCCGTTTCCCGGATCCAGTACTGCAGCGCGTCCTCCATGGCGTCCCAGACCTCCGGATTCCCGTAGTCCAGACCCACCACGTCGGTCCAGTACTCCAGCTCCTTTCCATTGTCGTAGACATAGGAATGGATTTCCCCCTTATCATCCTTCAGGTACCATTCGGGATGCAGGGTGGTCCAGACATGGTCCCAGGCCGTATGGTTGGCCACCCAGTCCAGGAGGATCCGCATGCCCATGCCATGGGCCGCATCCACCAGCGCCTTGAATTCCTCCAGCGTCCCGAACTCCGGATTGCATGCCTTGTAGTCCATGACGGAATAGTTGCTGCCCAAGGTTCCCTTCCTGTTCTTCCTGCCGATGGGCTGGATGGGCATGAGCCACAGGATGTCCACGCCCATCTCCTTCAGCCTGGGCAGGTGTTCCTGGAAGGCCCGGAAGGTTCCCTCCGGGGTGTATTGCCGGATGTTCACTTCGTAGATGTTGGCGTTCCAGGTCCAGTGGGCGTGCTCGAATCTTGGCTTGTCCTTGACCCAGCGCAGCAGCCGGCTGCCCCCGGCGGGAAGATGCAGGTGCAGGGTTTCGCCGGAAGGGTCCCAAGCCATGTCCACCGGCTTGCCCAGGACTTCAGACCAGGTCCAGCCGTCGTCCACACCGATGTCCCCCAGGGGGATGGCTGCAGTTTGGGCTTCCGCCTCCATGGAGGCCGCCAGCACCAGGGCTTCCGTGGGTGTGAACCGGGCCCATACCACCGTCCTCCCCCGGGCCAGCAGGAATTTGAATCCGCCCTCGTGGAGGCAGGGGTTTTCCCGCTTCAGCCTTGCCAATGTCCTGTAAAGACGGACGGTTTCCTTGTTCCATTTCTCCGGATTCCACTCCATGGGATGGCGGCATCCCTCCACGGTTTCCATTCCGCCGGAAAGGCCCACCTCGTCCCCGTAGTAGACGCTGGGCACCCCCGGAAGGGTGAAGAGCATCTGGACGGCGATGGCGACGGCGCCGGGGGCGATTTCCGGATTGTTGTGCAACCTGGGGGTGTCATGGCTGTCCAGCAGGTTGAACTGGTTCAGGGCAAGCTGGTGGGGCATCCTCCCGAAGTGCTGGAGGATCCTCTTCCGCAGCTGCTCCGCCCCCATGGGGGCCTTCACCTCCCGCAGGTCCGGATCCCGGCCGATGAACAGGTCCTGTTCCCCCACGAACTGGCGGATGGGACGGGCGCAGCCGAAGTAGTTCATGGGGCTGTCCCACATGTCCCCCTGGAGGTATTCCGCGCAGTCCATCCATTGTTCCGCCAGCACATAGGCCTGGGGGGCCACCCCCTTGATGTGGGTGAAAATCTCCCGCCAGACTTCCTGGGACAGGTCGATGGCGTCGTTCCGCGCCATGTCGTTGGCCACGTCGAAGCGCCAGCCGTCGATGGCGTAGGGCGGCTTCAGCCACTTCTTCACCATAGAGTCCTCCCTCCGGTACAGGATGTCCCGGAGCCTTCCGGAGGTGTAGTTCAGGGTGGGCAGGGTTTCCACCCCATACCATTTGTGGTAGTCGTTATCCTCCAGGAAGAAGTAGTAATCCCTCTCCGGGGCTCCGGGATTCTGGAAGGCGCCCACCTCCGGAGGGAAGAAGACGTTCTCCTTGTTGAACCATTTGTGGGCGGTGCCGGTGTGGTTGATGGAAACATCCACCACCACCTTCATCCCCTCCCGCCGGAGGGCACCGGTGAGGGAAGACAGGGCAGTGTCCCCTCCCAGATGGGGATCCACCCGGAAGTAGTCCAGGCAGTCGTACCGATGGGAGGTGGCGGAATGGAAGATGGGGTTGAGGTAGAGGGCGTTGAAGCCCATCTCCTGAAAATAGGGGATCTTCTGCTCCACCCCTTCCAGGTCCCCTCCGTAGAAGTCCAGGCAGAAGACATCCTGGTACTCCCTAGGCGGCTCGTTCCAGTCCATCTTCACGGTGGGGTGTCCGTCGAAGGTGTATTCCCCGTCCCGGACGTCGTTCTCCGGATTCCCGTTGCAGAACCGGTCCGGAAAAATCTGGTAGAACACGGAGCTGCGGACCCAGTCGGGCCCCTGGTATCCCGCCACCAGCTTGAAGTCCCCGTCTTCCGTGGGCATGGTGTCGGATAGCTCCAGCTGGTTGTAGAAGAGGATCTCCCTTTCCGTGTAAATGTAGAAGTGGTAGCGGATCCGGGGCTGGTTCATGGGGATGGAAAGGCGAAAGACCAGCCATTTCCCACCCTCCTCCAAGCGCTCCATGGACTGCAGGGATTCGCTTCCGTTCAGCACCCTGCGCAGCTTCACGCCCTTCACCTCCTCGTTCTTCCGCATCCGCAGACGGATCTCCACCAGTTCCCCCAGCCTGGGGGCCTGGGGACGCACAAAATAGGAGGAGCCGTCGGAATACACGCTTGCTTTCCAACCCATCATCCACACCTCTTTCCCGGTTGCCCGCGCAACCGATTTCATTGATTTGATTTGTGGCGCAACGCGAACCGGGTTCCTCCGGTGCCGCCCGGACCCGCCTCCACCTCCAGACCATGGGCGTCCGCAATCTTGCGCACGATGGCCAAACCGATGCCTGCACCGCCGGTCAGGCGGCTTCTGGAAGGGTCCACCCGGTAGAACCGGTCGAAGATGTAGGGCAGGTCCTTCTCCGGAATCCCGATGCCCGTGTCCTCCACCGTGAGGGTCCACGCCTGTTCCGTTCCTTCCAGCCGGACCCGGGCAAACCCTGCGTCCGTGTACTTGCAGCTGTTGGAAAGCAGGTTGTTCAGGACCTGGGCCATCCGGTCCGGATCCCCATGGAAGAACAGCCCCGGCCTGATTTCCTTCCGCAGCTCCAGCCCCTTGGATTCGTACATGGGGCCGAAGCGCTCCACGCTCTCCTCCACCAGGCCGGACAGGTCGAAGCGTGTCCGGTGGAGGGTGTAGAGCTCGTTCTCCACGATGGAAAGCTCGTTCAGGTCCTCCAGCAGCTTCGTCAGGCGCATGATTTCCCCGTCCAGGCGGGCGAACCGCTCGTGATCCACTTCCAGGACCCCGTCCATCATGGCCTCGATCTGGCTGCGCACCACCGCCAGGGGGCTCCGCATCTCGTGGGCGATGTCCGTGGTCATCCGTTTTCGGATCTCCTCCTGTTTTGCCAGCTGACGGGCCAGCTCCTGGATGGCCCCGGACAGGTTGTGCAGCTCCAGTGTGGAGTCCTCCGCAAGCTCCACCCCGCTGTAATCCCCCCTCCGGATCTTCTCTGTGGCCTGCTGGATGGCGGTGACGGGACGGGAAAGCTGTCTGGAAACCTTCCGCCCCGTCACCGCCACCACACCCAGCGCCAACAGGAAAACCCCCAGATACAGCAGGTTCATCCCGAGGATGAAGGACTGTTCCGTCACCGACAGGAACCACCCCTGGGTCCGTCCCACCTTGAGCACAAGACCTTCCAGGCCGGGGACCTTCAGGCTGTACTCCTTGTAGACAAGGACCGCCTGCTCCAGCCGGGCCGTACGGTTCCCCATCATGCCGTGCCCCCTTCCCTGGAGGGAGTCCAGCACCACCGCATCCTCAAGTTGCAGCTGCACATGCACGCCCAACTGGTTGGCCGCCTGCATCAGTCCGGATCGCTCCGTGTTCTCCAGACGTCCGTCGGCCATCACGGCCTCCACCGTCCGCACCAGCTCCAGGTCCTCCTCCTTCCTGCTCTCCCGGAGATAGCCTCCGAAGGCCCACAGCATGCCCGCGTTGCTCAGCAGCGCCACCAGCGCAAGGATCAGGACCGACAGCTTCAGCAGCTTCCTCCGGATCACCTCTTCCATGCTCCTCATAGGTCCCTCTCCCCCTTGAATTTGTAGCCCACCCCGTACACCGTAAGGATGTAAACGGGGGATTTGATGTCATCCTCGATCTTCTTCCGTAGGTTCTTCACGTACACGTCGATGGTCCTGTCATAGGCCAGGTAGTCGTAGCCGAAGGAAGATTCGATGAGCTGCTCCCGGGTGAAGGTCCGCTGCACGTTCTCCGCAAAGGTGGTCAGCAGCTGGTATTCGTTTCTGGTCAGGTCCAACACCTGCCCCGCTTTGCGGACCACCCGCTCCACCTTCTCGATCACCAGGTCCCCGTGGTTGAAGGAAAGCTCGTCCCGCTCCACGTAGGTTTCCGGGCCTGTCCTGCGGAGGATGGCCTTCACGCGCATGACCAGCTCCTTGGGGCTGAAGGGTTTGGTCAGATAGTCGTCCGCCCCCAACTCAAGCCCCCTGATCCGGTCCTCCTCCTCCTTCTTGGCCGTAAGCATAAGGATGGGGACATCGGACCGCTCCCGGATCCTCCTGCAGATTTCCTCCCCGGAAAGGTCCGGAAGCATCAGGTCCAGGACCACGAAGTCCGGACGGATCCCTTCGAACAGCCCCAGGGCCTCGTTGCCCGCCGTGGCCGTATAGACCTCGTACCCTTCCTTCCGCAGATAGGCCTGGACCACTTCCAGGATCCCAAATTCATCGTCGACCACCAGTATCTTCTTCACCCTGCATCCCTCCTGACCTTTTGGCGGGACGGTTTTTTACCGTCTTCCCCTGGCTTCAGTATAGCATGGGATCCATGAAAATCCTGTGAAAAATTTGCTTCCCTGCCTTTTTTTTGGATGGGACTCCAGGATGGAATGTGGTAGAATTGGTTTGTGGCGGTACTGCGAACCGACGGCATTCGTGCTTTGCACACATTGCCGTCAGGGAGGTCGGGGAACAAGCGGGCTTGCCCCCCGACCTCCCTGACGGCACACACTGCTTCTGTCCTGCGAAAGAGGTGTCCCATGCTTCTGGATCTTCTAGGTAGTCTTTTCAACAAACTGGGGGTGCTTGTCCTTGTGGCCTTCGTCCTGTCGCGCACGCGCTTCATGAAGGACTACCTCCTGAAGGACAAGCTGGAGCGACGCGACATCCTCCTTTTCTCCCTCATCTTCGGGGGCTTGGGCATCGTCGGGACCTATACGGGCGTCCAGGTGGACGATGCCATCGCCAACTCCCGTTCCATCGGGGTGGTGGTGGCGGGCCTGTTCGGGGGGCCTTGGGTGGGCACCCTGGCGGGGGTTCTGGCAGGGGTGCACCGGATGCTGCTGCCGGAGGGAAGGTTCACCGCCATCGCCTGCGGCATCTCCACCATCATCGGCGGCGTCATCGCCGGAAATGCCAAACGGGTCATCGACCGCCAGACGAACCGCTGGCTGTGGGGCGGCCTCCTGACCATCCTCATAGAGGCGATCCAGATGGGCATCATCCTGCTGATCGCCAGGCCCTTCGAATCCGCCCTCCACCTGGTCAAGCTCATCTTCCTGCCCATGAGCGTCATCAATTCCGCAGGGACGGCCGCCTTCATCCTGCTCATCGAGCAGATCCACGAGGAGAACGAGCGGGCGGCGGCCGTCAAGGCGCAGCTGGCCCTGAACATCGCCACCAAGACGCTCCCCATCCTGCGCAACGGACTCGACAAGGCCTCCGCCCAAGAGACTGCGGACATCATCCTGGCCTCCACCGGCGTCAGCGCCGTCTCCATCACCGACAGGACCCACATCCTGGCCCATGCGGGGGTGGGCAGCGACCACCATCGCCCCGACCAGCCGATCCACACGGAAATCACAAGGAAAGCCATCGAAACCGGCCAGGTCTTCGTGGCGCACAACCGGGAAGGCATCGAGTGCAGGAATCCCGGCTGCAGGCTCCAGTCCGCCATCGTCGTCCCCCTCCTGATGCGGGACCAGCTGATCGGGACCCTGAAGCTGTACCAGTCCCGGGCCAACGGCATATCCTCCTCCGAAACCGAGTTGGCGAAAGGCCTCGGCCACCTGTTTTCAACCCAGCTGGAACTGAGCCAGCTGACCCATCAAAGGGAACTTCTTGCCAGGACGGAGCTGAAGATGCTGCAGGCCCAGATCCATCCCCACTTCCTCTTCAACGCCCTGAATACGATCATCGCCTTCTGCCGCACGGATGCGCCCCGGGCCAGGGAACTGCTGACCAAACTGAGCTTCTACCTCCGGACCGGATTCAAGACAACGGAGGAGTTCGTCCCTTTCGAACAGGAACTCCAGCATGTGGACAGCTACCTGAGCATCGAGGAGGCGCGCTTCTCCGACCGTTTGAAGGTCTTCTATGAAATCGAAGACGACATCAAGTGCATGGTCCCGCCCCTCCTGCTGCAGCCCATTGTGGAAAACGCCCTGAAGCATGGCCTGAGCACCCTGCGGATGGATGGGGAGCTCCGGATTTCCGCCAAAAAAGAGGGGGACGAGGTCCTCATCCGAATTTCGGACAACGGCAAAGGCATGTCCCCGGAGCAAGTAAGGCGGCTGCTGGATCCGGACGGGGAGGCTCCGAAAGCCGCTGTGGCTGGGAACGGCGGCCATACGGGAATCGGCTTGCGGAACGTCCAGGCCAGGCTGCAGGGCATCTACCACACCGGCCTGACCATCGAATCGGAGGAGGGTGCCGGAACCAACATCAGCTTCCGCCTGCCCCTGAAAGGAGGATACCCATGGCCATCAAAGTGATGTTGGTCGACGACGAATTGCCGGCTTTGGAAGAGCTGGCGTACATGCTGGAGACCTACAGCGGACTGGAGGTCATCGGGAAGTGGACCAATCCCCTGAAGGCGCTGCAGCAGATCATCCTGGAGGAGCCGGATGCGGTGTTTCTAGATGTCAACATGCCGGAGATGGACGGCTTCCTGTTGGCGGAGCAGTTGCTGAAGCTGCGGCAGAAGCCCCTGGTGGTGTTCGTCACCGCCTACGACCAGTACGCCGTCAACGCGTTCGAGCTGAATGCGGTGGACTACGTCCTGAAACCCGTCATGGAGGACCGGCTGGCCAAGACCATCGGCAGGCTGACCGAACAGTACCGGCTCCGCAAGAAGGAGGAGGTTCCGGACCCCGCCCTGGAGAAGTTGCTGCGGTCCCACCGGTCCGCGCACCCCGTCCCCAAACTGCCCTTGTGGAAGGGCGACCGCATCCATCTGGTGAATCCGTCGAAAATCATCTGTTGTGTGGCCGGCGTAGGCGGCACGCTCATCCATACCGCCAAGGAGACCTACACCACCCAGGACACCCTCAGCCAGCTGGAGGCGGTCCTGGGCACCGCCAAATTCTTCCGCTGCCACCGCAGCTACCTGATTAATGTGGATGCGGTCGAAACGGTCATCCCCTGGTTCAACAACACCTACGCCGTCCGCATGCCCCAGGTGGACGAGGACATTCCCGTCAGCAGGCGGAACCTCAAGGCGTTCAAACAGATTTTCCACCTATGAAACCGTCTGCCTACCATTCACGTCCGAAAAGCATCCGCTCAGGATGCTTTTTTTGCATTTCAACCGGAAATAGGAACAAACCTTGCGCAATCGGATATAATGGTGCCAACAACCGGTTGGGGAACAACCGCAACGACCGAAGGAGGATACAAAATGATTTCATTCCTATTGTCCGTAACAGCGCTGGTATTGGGATATCTGGTCTATGGAAAGTTCGTGGAGCGCGTCTTTGGAGCCGACGCCGGCCGCAAGACCCCGGCCGCAAGATTGAACGACGGCGTGGACTACATGCCCCTGGACTGGAAGAAGGGCTTTCTGATCCAATTTCTCAACATCGCCGGCCTGGGCCCCATCTTCGGCGCCGTCGCCGGTGCCTACTGGGGTCCTGCCGCTTTCCTCTGGATCGTGCTGGGCTCGATCTTCGCCGGCGCCACCCATGACTACTTCGCCGGTATGCTTTCCGTCCGTCACGACGGCGAGACGATGGCTGAAATCGTGGGGAGGTACCTGGGCACATCCGCCAAAAACGCCATGCGCATCTTCTCCGTCATCCTTCTGGTCCTAGTGGGCGTCGTTTTCGTCACCGGTCCGGCCGGCATCCTGGAAAGCATGACCGGCATCAGCAAGTACATCTGGGTCGGAGGCATCGTCGTCTACTACATGCTGGCGACCATCCTGCCCATCGACAAGATCATCGGGAAGATCTATCCCATCTTTGGCGCTGCCCTGCTGGTCATGGGCGTCGGCATCATCGCCGGAATCATCCTCAATGGCTACACGATTCCTGAAATCCAGTTGGCCAATTTCCATCCGGGCGGCAAGGCGATCTTCCCCTACCTTTTCATCACCATCGCCTGCGGGGCCATCAGCGGATTCCATGCGACCCAGTCGCCCATCATGGCCCGGTGCCTGAAGGACGAGGCTGAAGGCCGCCGCATCTTCTACGGCGCCATGATCACGGAAGGCATCATCGCCCTGATCTGGGCTGCGGCAGCCATGGCCTTCTTCGGCGACACCAAAGCCCTGGCAGAAGCCGGCACAGCCGCCGTTGTCGTCAACACCATCTCCGTGGGCGTCCTGGGCACCTTCGGAGGCGCCCTGGCCCTCCTGGGTGTGGTGGCCTGTCCCATCACCTCGGGGGACACGGCCTTCAGAAGCGCCCGCCTGGCCATCGCCGACGCCATCCATCTGAAGCAGGGGAAGATCGCCAACCGCTTCTACATCGCCATCCCCCTGTTTGCCGTCGGCGTCGCCTTGACCTTCATGGACTTCGGCATCATCTGGAGGTACTTCGCCTGGTCCAACCAGACCCTGGCCACAATCATGCTCTGGGCCTCCGCATCCTATCTGGTCAAAAACGGCAAGCTTCATTTCATCACTTCTTTGCCCGCCTCCTTCATGACCATGGTCGTCGTGACCTACATCCTAGCCGCGCCGGAAGGCCTTAAACTGGCCGCCGGCATCGCGAACCCCATCGGCATCATCGCCGGCATCGCCGCCTTCGGCTGGTTCCTGGTCACCGCCGGCAGGACTGCAAAAGGCGTGTTGGAGACCACATGAACCCTCCCGATCAAAGAGCACCGGTGCAGCCGGTGCTCTTTTCGCGTACCCATTGACACACCCCATTTGATTGTATATAATTAAATCAAGCACTTTTACATCAGTCGGCAAATACGGAAAGAAGGATGCACCATGGACTACAACCCCTTGAAATTGGAAAACCAGATTTGCTTCCCTCTCTACGCCGCCTCCCGCAAGATCATCAAACTCTACACCCCCTTGCTGGAGCCCCTGGGAATCACATACACCCAGTACATCACCCTGTTGGCCCTCTGGGAACGGGACGGGGAAACCGTCAAGGCCCTGGGGGAAAGGCTTTTCCTGGATTCCGGCACCCTCACCCCCCTCCTGAAGAAGCTGGAAAGCCAGGGTCTGGTGGACCGCAGGCGAAGCCACGAGGACGAGCGCCAGGTCTTCATCCATCTGACGGAGAAGGGGAAGGCCCTTCGGGAGCTGGCGTTGGAGGTGCCGCATAAAATCGTCTCCTGCGTGGACATGTCCATGGAGGATGCCATGGAGCTCTACCGGCTCCTCTACCTTCTGCTGAAGGAGGAGGGGGAGTCCGGGGTCTGCAGCATCGAGCAATAAGGGAAATGGGAAGGGGAGGCCGCAAACGGCCTCCCCTTCCCATTTCCCTTATTGCTCCTGCTTCCCGGGACCCGGCTTTGCCTCTTCCGGCCGGACCCACTGTCCCCCCATGCCGCCTCTGCCGCCACCCATGCCTCCTTGGCCATAGGTGGAGACGGTTCCCGCTGCTACCAGGCTGGCGGTTTCCTGGCCGTCCACCAGGACCCTGTAGGTTCCTCCCTGGACGATTTCCGGGGTGGAGACCACCAGGGAACCGGATTCCCTGACGGTTTCCATGCCCGCCAGGACATTGCCCGCTTCATCCAGCACCTCCACCGTCGCCCCCTCCTTCTGGGTTCCCAGATAGAACAGCAGGGAATTCTGTGTGGAGGCTTCCGACGGTGCCTGGACCATGCCGGCGCTTCCCGCCGCCACCAGGACGCCCCCTTCCATGGTGAAGCTGCCGTTGTAGTCGATGGCTCCGTTGGCGTCCATCGCCGGCCCGTTGACCGTCACGCTTCCTCCCGTCATCAGGATGTCCCCGTTGGCGTCGATACCGTCCCCTTGTGCGTCCACCACAAGGGTTCCGCCACGGATTTCCAACCTGCTGCCGTCATTGGCGTCCATCCGGGGCCTGCCTGCGGCTGTGGTCAGGCCGGCTGTTGCGGATGGATCCGTTTCCTCCGCGTCCAGCGCCGTGTTGATTCCGTCATCCGCCGACCGGACGCGGATGTCGCCGGCGTTCACCACCACCAGGGCGCCCTCCAGTCCTTCCTGGCTTTCCTCCACCGCCAGGACGCCTCCGTCCACCACCAGGGCGCCGTCGGAATGGATGCCGTCGTCTCCCGCCGTGATGGCCAGGCTTCCCTCCTTCAGGGCGAAAAGGTCGTTCACGTTGATTCCGTCCTTCACCGCCGTGATTTCCAGGTCGGCGCCGGTCACCAGGACCGCGTCATCCCCTTCCACCCCATGCTTGTAGTTCCCCTGGACCGTCAGGCTACCGGTTCCGTTGATGGTCAGGTCGTCGTTGCTGAAGATGGCCCCGCCTGCGGTTTCCATCTCTTCCGTCTCTTCCGGCCTGGTCGTTCCGTCCTCCACCCGGTTCAAGGTCCCTTCCTCCAGGGTGAGGATGGCCTTCTCCGCGTTTTTCACGTAGATGGGGGCGTCGGACGCGCTTTTCAGTTCCGCACCGTTCAGGACGATCCGCACGGTGGCTGCGTCCTCCGCGTCAACCAGCAGCATGCCGTCCTCCATCACACCGGAAACCACGTAGGTGCCTCCGGCAACGATGACCGCCTGGCTGTCCCTCAGCTCGACGCCGCTGCCCTCCACTTCCCAGGACGTCCCCGTCCCGGCGATGGACGTTGCCGCTTCCGGACTCCAGCCGGACTCCAGGTCCTCCAGGCTGTAGCCCACCTGGGCCTCAAGGTTTGCCGCCGCCTTTATGACGGAGGCGCCTGAAGCGTACGCGGCGGCCACCTCCTGCTGGGGGGTTGCGGCTTCCTGCCCCTGGGCGCATCCCCCCAGCAACAGCAGGGCCATGGCCAGTCCCAAAAACCGTTTCTTGTATGGTTTCATTTTTCCATTCTCCTTTCAGCGCCTCCTATGCGGCGTATTCTCCATTGTAGCTGACCAGGGTGGTGTTCTTCACCCCATGCAGGCCGGACAGCTCGTTCATGAATCCCGTGTCTCCGTTTTTCAGCCGCACTTCATAGATCAGCTCGATTTCCCCTCCGCTGATGGTCTTGGACTTCAGCCTGCATTTGGGATAGCGTTTCCGCACCAGGTCTCCGGCCCGGACTTCCGCATGCTCCCCTTCCAGGTCCATCATGAGGATGTAGGGCATTTCCCGGACCTCCCTTGTCTGCAACAGGAGCAGCACCGTCCCGACGAGGAACGACCCTAGGAAGGCCAGGGGAAGCATCCCCGCTCCCAGGATGATGCCCGCACCGATGGCCCAGAACAGGAACACCAGGTCCAAGGGGTCCTTGATGGCCGTCCTGAACCGGACGATGGACAGGGCGCCCACCATGCCCAGGGACAGGATCACGTTGGTGGTCACCGCCAGGATCACGAAGGTGGTCAGCATGGTCAGCAGCACCAGGGAGGTGTTGAATGGCCTGGAGTACATGACCCCGGCGAAGGTCTTGCGGTATGTGAAGTAGATGAACATGCCCAGCAGGAGGGCTCCTCCCAGCGCCAGGGTTGCATCCAGCACGGAAAAGGAAGAGACCTTTTCCATAAAGTTGGATTTGAAGATGTCGTTGAATGTCATGGTGTTTCCCTCCATTTTTCCCCGGGCCTATGCGTACAGCATCCGGCCCAGCACATATTTCGAATTGGCGGCGCTTCCGGTTTCCCCCACCTGGACCAGGTCCCGGACCAGGTCCGGCAGATACCGGTCGAATTTCACTTCCAGCACGCAACGGTCCATCCCCACAGGCACCAGCGCCTGTTCCTTCCGGAAGAAGTCCCTCCAGTTGCTGCTGGTGCGGATCCTGGAGTCCAGGGTCACCCGGGTGTTTCCCGGCCGGTAGGCGTAGGCCCTCCGGTCGTAAACGACCGTCACCGTCGGCCTGAGCAGCTTGATCCTGGACTTGGCGTAGAATTCCTGCAACAGGGGGGCCGAACCTTCCCCGATGAATTCCAGGTCGCCGGCCGCCAGCCGCCGGGCCTCCTCCAGTGTCACCCTGCAGCTCTCCTTGTATCCCTTCCGGTACTCCTTCACCTTTTTCTCGAACTTCAGATGGCTGTAGTCGTCGTTGTAGCAGCGCAACCGGAACTTCTCCCGCAGAGGCTGCCCATCCAGCTTCTCCTTCAGCGCCTCGTCGTACAGGGTGTCGAAGTACAGGCTCTTCACCAGGTATCCTTTCCCCTGGGCGTTCCCGTCCAGGTCCAGGACCTTGTCCAGCCTATTCACAAGGGCAACCTTCGCGCTCCAGGAGATCAGGTGCTTGATTTCATTGCGGTAGCATCTTTCCTCCATGATGGTCCGCCTCCTTTCCTGACTACAGCATACCCCAGTTCCCGTCGGACTTCTCCGAAAAATGGGGGACATCCTGCCGCAAACCTGCGGCAAAAGGGGACGTGGAAAAGACGCAAAAAAAAGAAGCCTTGTCTCCAAAGCTTCCTTTGTCAGCAGGCTTCTTCCCCCTGGAACAGTATGGTGAAAACCGTGCCTCCAGGGCCCGTGGACACCTCCACCCTGCCTCCGTGGGATTGCACGATGGCCTTCACGATGGACAGGCCCAGTCCGTGCTTCCCTCCCGCACCCTTGTAGAAACGCTCGAAGATGTGGGGCAGTTCGGCGTCCTGGATTCCCGGCCCATTGTCTTCCACCGCCACCAGGATCCTTTCCTCCATCCGCCTGCAGCTGATCCGGATCCTGTCCCTCGTATGCCGGACCGCATTGGATAGCAGGTTCTGGAAGGCCCTTTCCATGGATCTTTCCTCGCAAAGGTACCATACGGGGTCCTCCTGGAAATCATACTCCACCTGGATCCCCTTTTTCCGCAGGATGGGGCCGTACCGCTCCACCGTGTAGGATAGGATTTCCCGCAGGTCGTTCCTTTTGTAGACCATGTCGTTGGAATTTCCTTCCAGACGGGCCAGGTACAGGATGTCTTCCACCAGCCCTCCCAACCGGTCCGTCTCCTCCCGGACCACCGCCGCCGCTTTGGCGCCCTCCAGGATCCCATACTCGATCCCCTCCGCGTTGCTCTTGATGATCTGCAGGGGTGTCCGGAGCTCGTGGGAGACGTTCTGGAAGAAGGTCCTTTGCTCCGTATCGTAGGTTTCCAGCTTAATCATGGATTCGTTCATCGCCTGCTTCAGCCGGTCCAGCTCCAGGTCCTGGAACTCTTCGGTGATGGGTTCGTAGACTCCCTCTCCCATGCGCACGGCGGAATCCATCAGGTGGCGGATCGGCCCTGCTATCCGGGAAGCGATTCCCCAGGCGATGGCCGTCCCGGCCAGCAGGGCACCCAGCATGGCCACCCCAAGGAACATCAGGATGGTCTGCTGCAGGCTGTAGAGGTCCGACATGTTGATGAAGAACACCACGTAGGTTCCGGGAATCTCCTGCCGTTCCACCGAGGTGAAATAGTAGAGGCTGTTCCCCGTCTCCATCTTCCGCACACCTCCCGTACCCAGCACCGCCAGCTGCTCCTCCAGCCCCTGGACGAAGGCGGCCTGCTCTTCCCCCCTCTGGTCCAGCCCGTGCTCCGCCCAAGGGGACTCTATCCCATAATCCCGGGAGACCAGCACCATTTCCGCCCGGCCTGTGGGGGGGCGGTCCATCTTCGGCGGCCGGTCCTCCCTCCGGTCCTGGAGGATGTCCTGCCGGGAGACGGAAAGGGCTTGGGTGGCGCTTTTTTCCATATAGCTGGACATGAGGACCTGGAACACCAGGGCCACCAGCAGGAAAACGCCCAGGACCAGGCTTCCCACCAGCAGCATCATCCGGGAACGGATTCCCTTCTTTCTCCCATTCATCAGGGGTGCGCCTCCTTCAGTATGAACCCGAAACCCCAGACCGTCTCCACACGCACCTGGGTGTCCTCCAGTTTTTTCCGTAGCCTGCGCACCGTGTCGTCGCAGGCCCTGGTTTCCACATCCTTGCCGTATCCCCAGACCTTGTCCAGCAGCTCGTCCCTGGAGACGGCCCTGTCCCTGTTCTCCAGCAGATACAGCAGTACGTTGTATTCCGTGGGGGTCAGGGGAAGCGCTTCCCCCCTTCCCGTCCAGACCTCTTTTGTCCTCCGGTTGACGCGCAGGTCTCCGAAAAGAAGTTCCCCGCCTTCCCCTTTCCGGCCTTCCTGCAGCTCCTGCCGGTCCAGGCGCACCCGGCGGAACAGGGCCTTGACCCGCATGACCAGGGACATGGCGCTGAAGGGCTTGGTGAAATAATCGTCGCTGCCCAGGTTGATTCCCGTGGCATAGTCCAGTTCGCTGTCCCTGGCCGTCAGGATGATGATCGGAACCGTGCTGATTTCCCTTATTTTTTTCGTAATCTGGAATCCAGTGGATCCCGGCATGAGCACGTCCAGGATCACCAGGTCGCATGGCTCCTCAAGGAAGGCCGCAAACAGCGCGTCCCCGTTGTCGAAACCCCGGACCCGGTAGCCCTCGCTTTCCAGAAAGGTTTGCACCGTCTCCAGGATCTTTTCTTCATCTTCCGCAATATAAATGCTGTTCTCCATCTTCACACCTCAAGGACATCATACCAGATTTTTTCGGAGGGGATCCCCGCAATCCTGCGGCGGAAAGGCCGCAGGTTCACGTCAAAACCTTGGCCCTCCCATGCTTCCGGGTCCTGTAGATGCCCGACGCGCAAAGCAGCAGCACCAGGAGGAACAAGGGCCTCAGGTCATGGAGGAGGTCCACAAGCATGCCGGAGGCCAGGACCCCCAGGATGGCGCCGATGCCGTAGGCCGTGAAGACGATGCCGTAGTTCCTGCTGTAATTCCTGGCCCCGAACATCCTGCCGGTGACGCTGGGCGCGATGGCAAGCCATCCTCCCAAGTTCATCCAGAAAAGGGAAAAGGCCAGGGCGAACAGCAGGATCCGGCCAGGTTCGGCCACCAGCATGAGGACCGATCCCAAAGCCATGAGGGCGAAGGACAGGCGCATGACCCGCCTGGCCTTGTACCGGTCCGCCAGCCATCCGAACAGGGGCCTTCCTGCCCCGTTGCTGAGAGCGAACAAGGGGATCAGCCCGTCCACCTGTCTGGAGGACAGGCCCATCGCATCCATCCCCACATGCCCCGTCATCCCGATGAAAGTCAGGCCGATCATGGCCCCGGTGAGGAAATTCCAGTACAGGACCCTGAATTGCCTGGTCTTCACTATGTCGGCAACCTCAACCTCCCCAACCTCCCCAGCGGAGGCTTTCGGAAGGGGAAGCCCCAGGACCTCTTCCTGGGTCGGATGGCGGAAAAAGAGGGAAAGCACGGGCAGAAGGATCCCGTAGGCGACCCCCAGGATTCCGAAGGTCCTTGCCAAGCCGAATTCCATGATCAGCGCACTGGCCAGCGGCGCCGTCACCACAGGCGACAGCCCGAATCCCCCCAGCACCAGACCGATGGCCAGGCCCTTCTTCTCCGGAAACCACCGGGAAACCACCACCATGGGAACCCCATAGGTGATTCCCACACCGGTTCCGATGACCACCCCGTAGGCAAGGGTCAGCGTCCAGATTCCCGTGGCATAGGCGGAAAGGAGCCACCCCAGCGCCACCAGGACCGTGCCTGCAACCATCAGCCGCCGGGGGGAATGGCGGTCCAGCACCCTGCCGGACAGCAGCATCATCACCGCGTAGAAGGCAAGGGAAGTCATATAGGGCAAGCCGCTCAGGGTGGCTCCCACCCCGAATCCCCGTTCCACGTGCAGCCGGAATACGCTCCAGGAATATACCGTTCCCAGACAAATCATCACCAGACCCCCCAGCAGGACGAACCTCCAACGGAACCCATAGCCAATCTTTTCCACTTCAATTCCCATCGCATGCACCACCCTTTTCCCTGATGTCCAAATTCTAGCTATTGTACCACGAAAACGGTCCGGCCTCAAGCCTTTTCAAGCCTCCGGCAGGTGCTTTTCCAAGGCCCGGGCAACCCCGTCCATGCTGTTGGAGGCGGTGACGTCCCCGGCCTGGCGCTTCACCTCCTCCGGGGCGTTCCCCATGGCGACTCCCATGCCTGCATGGGTCAGCATGTCCAGGTCGTTGAAGTTGTCCCCGATGGCCAGCACCTCCTGCATGGAAATCCCCAAACGGCGGCACAGGAACTCCACCGCGGAACGCTTGGAAGCCTCCCGGGGCATGATTTCCAGATATTCCGGCTTGGAGGGGTGGATCTGGAGCCGGTCCCGGTAGTCGGGCTCCAGATCCTTCCATAGGCGGAGCACCACCTCCGGTTCCCCCATGCAAAGGATCTTGTTGGGGGAAGTCCCTGTCCTTTCCCAGCGGTCGAACACCTCCTCCATGGGGGCCACCTGGGGACGGCTGCGGACGATGCGCCCCTCCTGTCCGGTCCATTCGTCTTCCCCGGATGCCATCCAGTCCCGGCCATGGTAGAGGTTTACGGAGACCCCCTCCCCACGGACACGTTCCCAGATTTCCCTGGCCACATCCAGCGGGATGGTCCGGTCCACCAGGACCTCCTCCCCCTCCAGCACCTGCGCCCCATTGTAGCAGGCCATGGGCCCCTGGATGCCCAGTTCCTCCAAAAGGAACCCCACCCCCTGGGGCGGTCTGGCGGTGACAGGCACCACGGGAATCCCTCGGGCCGCAACCTTCCGGACCGCCTCCACGGTTGGGGTCGTCAGCCGCTCCGTCGCATCCAGCAGCGTCCCGTCGATGTCCAGGCACACCAGCTTGTACCGGTCCATGGCCTCCATGCGGTCGTGGAGCAGGTACCAGGCTTGTACCGTGTTCTCCAACAGACGGTAGTGACGCAGGTATCCCAGCAAGAGCACAAGGGACAGCAGCCCCAGCAGGCCCGGCGTCCACCCTCCCTCCAGGAAGATGACCATTCCCGCGGCGAAAAGGAAGGCCGCCGCCGCGAACAGGGTCACCAGCAGATGGACCAGCCGCTCGTGCTGGATCCATCCGATCATCCTTCGGTGGGATGCGCGCAAGCCCTCCAAATTCCCCGGCGCCTCCAGCCGCCGCCTCAAACCCTCTTCGTATTCCCTGACATATCGCTCCATGGGGACACCGCCCCCGCTTCGTTTCTTCCTCTCCATCCCGTATTCTCCCTTTCTTTCCCCCAACGGATGAAAAAAAAAGGCCCCTTCCATTACAGGGGGCCGGCAGCCTTTCTTTGAATCGTTCTATTCGCTCTCTTCCTTCTTCTTGTTGCGGTAGGCTGTCTCCAGGAGACGGTCCGTGTTCACCACGGCCCTTTCATAAGTACCCTGGCAGGCAACCCCTTCCGAATCGCTGGCCGAGAATTCCAGAAGGACGTCGTCCTCCTTCACCGCCTTGACATTGATGGCCAGCACCACTTTTTCGAATACAGGGGTTGGCTTGTTGTGGACCAATTCCAGCTTCTTCCCTACGGTGATGTATCCTTCCGGCACCAGGGGATCCAGCAATTTTGCGGATGCATCGATGATCATCGTCACCACCGCTGGTGTGGACATGAGGAAATCCAATGCACCGGATCCATAGGTGGCTGCGGTGTCGGACGTGGACACCACTTTTTCCACAGTTATTCCCATGCCTTCCTTGATTTTGTGTTCTGCCATACGTATGCCCTCCTTCGATTGTCGATGTTCTTGTCTTGATTATACATCATCGCTGCCTTTAATTCCAGTATCTCCCGTTTTTTTTGCTTCTCGCCTGGATTTCTGGGGTCCTGGGGAAAAAGAAGGAAGGGGGCGCGCGCCAATCGATTGGCGCACGCCCCCTTCCTTCTTTTCCTTCTTAGCGAGCTGAAAATGGGAATCGAACCCACGACCTCATCATTACGAGTGATGCGCTCTACCGACTGAGCTATTTCAGCGTTTGACACCACTCTATTTTAAGGCAAAACTTGAAATTACTCAAGCACTTTTTTTATTTTTTTTCCTCAACGGATTCTTTGCGCAGGAGATGGAACATCCACTTCCCCGTTTCCGTCCGGATGTACTTCTGGTTGATGGTCTGGCGGGCATGCTTGTCCATGTCCATCTCCTCCGCATTCACCATGAAATCCGCCTCTACGAGCATCTGGAAAACCGCGTCGTCCACCTTCTTGTAGCTGTGGTGGTGGCCGATCAGATAGCAGACCCTGTCCAGCACCGCTTCCTCCAGGATGCCGTCCTTCAGCAGCTTCCTGGCCACAATGGGACCCTCCAGCTCCTGGTATCTGCCCGCATCCGAGTTGTACTGCCTTTGGGCCTCGTGGATCCCGATGTCGTGGAGCACAGCGGCCGCTTCCAGCACCAGCTGCCCCTCCTCCTGCAGTCCCTCCAACAGTCCCAATGTCTTGGCGTAGGCGTAGACCTTCAGTGCATGGTTGATCCGTTTCGGGTCCTGCCTGTTGTATTCCATCATCCGGCGGATGATTTCCGCTACGGTCCTTTCCCTGTCCATCAGCCTTCTCCTCCTTCCGACCTCCGCACCAACGTCTCACCCAGCAGCATGTTTCCATTTTCCAGACCGACGCAGACCACCTGCAGCTTCCGGTCTCCTGACTGTACGGCCTCCCTGTCCAGCTCCTTGCGCGTCTCCCTCGGTATGAAAATCAAGGTGCCTTTCACCTCCCCCTTCTCCTGGGCAAAAACGCCATCCTCACCGCCCTGGAATCCCTGCAGGACAGCCTTGCCCATGGAGGTGCCCTGGGGGCCTTCCGCCATGGTTTCCGGAAGGAAAAAGGAAGTGCTTTCCATCCTTTGGACCATCCGTTCCAGATCGCTCCTGTATCCTACGCCGAAACCATGGATGGTGTCCCTGGCGTCCAGCATCCCGTGGTATTCCAGGACAAGACGTCCCATCATGGCCTTGAAGTCGGGGGAAAAATCAGGTTCCCTTTCCAGGAAGAGGTCCAGCCCTCCATGAAGAAACACTTCCAATATTTCCATCTGCAGGTCCATTTCGTCATAGCTGTCCTCCGGCAACCCCATCCTTGTGCAAAAGGCCAGGGTTTTGGCCAAAGGTGCCGCCACCCAGGGGTATTCCCCGGAGAGATGGAACTTCATCAGGATGGCGGCCCCCCGGAAGGTGGGCATGAGGCAATACTCCATCCTGGCCTCCTCCGGCACATTGAAGCTGTCCAACAAGGCAAAGGAGCCCTTTTCGTCCTGCATGCGGACCAGCGACTGTACATACTCCTCCCAGTAGAAATGCTCCATGGGGTTGGAGAAAAAGAGGACTTTCTCCAGGTCCGCTGCAATTCTGTTCATTTCACGAAAATCAGCCTCGTTGGCGTCAAACCTTCTGAAATAGGATTTCATGGCAATGCACCCCCTGGTCTTTGCGGTATCGGGTTCTGATTCCATTATACCATAATTCCCGCATCTTATGTCCTATTTCTGCCAGAAACCAGGCGGGCATCAGGAAGGACGGCCCCCTATGCCGCAACCTGATGCCGAACCAGACCTTCTCCCAGCCGGATGCCCTACAACCCTTGCGGCGCTTCCAGTTCTTCCATATACCGCTTGAAGGCGGAGGGAATGGAATAGCGTTCCCGGACCTCCTCCAACGCAACCCAGGAAAAGTCTCCGCTCCCTTCCGCAGCCACCTGCACCTTCCAGCCGTGCATGTGCCACTCCACATGGGTGAACACGCTCTTCGCAGGCCCCAATGCGGAAATGGAGTAGAACTGGAGCCCCCAGGACTCCAGCAAGGACCGCCGCTGCCTTTCCCCAAGGTCCCCTTCCACGTTGGGCGGTTCCCAAAGCCCGGGCAGGAGCCCCTTGGCCGGCCGCTTCCGCAAGGCCAACCGGCCGTCTCCGGACAGGAGCAGGAACACTGTCCTCTTCTCCATCCTACGGGGAGACTTTGGCGCCTTGCGCGGCAGTTCCGCCACCATGCCGGCCCCATGGGCCAGGCAGTTCCCCTGCCAGGGACACGCGCCGCAACGGGCTCTAGATCCCTGGAGGCAGACCATGGCCCCCAGTTCCATCAGGGCCTGGTTGAAGTCCCCCACCCTTTCGAAGGGCAGGATGCCCTCCACCATGCCGGCGATTTCCCTCTTTGCCGGTTCCTTGCCGACGTCTTTCCCATACCCCCGGAGCCTGGACATCACCCGGAGGACGTTGGCGTCCACCGCAGGTACCCGCTCTCCGAAGGAGATGGAAGCAACCGCACCCGCCGTGTACTTTCCGATGCCCGGCAACCTTTCCAGTTCCCCGCTTGTCCCGGGGAAACTTCCTCCCGCCTCCCGGACGAGGATGCCGGCCGCCTTCTTCAAATTCCTGGCCCGGTTGTAGTACCCCAACCCCTGCCAAAGCTTCATCAGCCGGTCGTCCTCCACCCCTGCCAGGGCCTCCAGCGTGGGCAAGGCCTTCAGGAACCTTTCGAAATAGGGGATGACAGCCTCCACCCTGGTCTGCTGCAACATGATTTCCGAAACCCACACCCGGTAGGGGGAAGGGTCGTCCCTCCAGGGCAGCATCCGCTGGTGCCGGTCGTACCAGGCCAGCAGGGCCCTCTGCAATTCCAGGGCGTCGTCCGCCCCTTTGGTTTCCACTTCCAAACGCTCCATCTCCTTCCATGGAAAGGGGGTTGCCGCACAACCGACGGTTGTGCGGCAACCCCCATATGCTAGAATACTGGTACCACTGCGCCTTGATATTTTTCTTCCAGAAAGGCCCGAACCTCTTCGGACTGCAAGACCTCCTTCAGGATCCGGATTTCCTCCCGCTGATCTCCCGTACGCACGGCCACTATATTGGCGAAGGTCTGGGCCGCAAGGGAGTCCTTGTCCTCGGATGCCAGTGCGTCCGTGGCTGCATTCAGGCCCGCCTCTATGGCATAGTTCCCGTTGATGACCGCCACGGACACGTCCTGCAGGGAGCGGGCGATCTGGGCCGCCTCCAGTTCCACGAACTGGAGGTTCTTGGGATTCTCCTCGATGTCCCGGATGGTGGCTTCCAAGCCCGCATCATCCCTGACCTTGATCAGGCCGACCTCCTCCAGGAGCAGCAGGGCCCTGGCCTCATTGGTGGTGTCGTTGGGCACGGCAACCGTGTCCCCCTCCTGCAGGTCCTCCAGGCGGGAGGCCTTCCCGGGAAAAAGCCCCAGCGGTTCGAAATGGACCTCAACCGCCGAAGAAAGCTGGGTGTTGTTCTTGACGTTGAAGTCCTCCAGGTAGGGAGCGTGCTGGAAGAAGTTTGCATCCAGCTCTTCATTCTGCAGGGCCAGGTTGGGCTGGACATAATCCGTGAACTGCACGATTTCGATTGCTACGCCCTTTTCCTCCAGGATGGGTTTCACGAAGTTCAGGATTTCTTCATGGGGTACGGGGGTTGCGCCGATCCTGAATGCAGCAGCGCTTTCTTTCTTGCCGCAGCCCGGCAGGGCGAACACCATCGCCAGGGCAAGGACCAAAAGGATTTTTCTTCTCATGGGGACTCTCCTTATATCACAGTTATTTTATATGTTTATTAATTTATTGCATTTTACAGGAAAGCCGACTTCTTGTCAATCCCTTTCCTATTGCCTGTTGATTTTTTTTGACAGCCTGGTGCCTGCAAGCTGCACCCCCTGGACGATGAGTACCAGCAGCACGATGGTGACCATCATCAGGGTCGTGTCGTACCGGTAGTAGCCGTAGCGGATGGCCAGGTCCCCCAGACCGCCTCCACCCACCGCTCCCGCCATGGCCGAATAGCCGATGAGGGTGATGGTGGTGATGGAGGCGCCCAGCACCAGGGAGGGCATGGTTTCCGGAATCATGACCTTGTAGATGATCTGGAAGGGGGAGGCCCCCATGGCCGTGGCGGCCTCAATGATCCCCTTCCGCAGCTCTTTCATGGAGGACTCCACCAGCCTGGCCACAAACGGGACCGCCCCAATGACCAGGGGCACGATGGACGCCGTCACGCCGATGGAGGTCCCCACCAGCCACCGGGTGAAGGGGATGACCGCGATGAGCAGGATGATGAAGGGCACGGAGCGGACGATGTTGACCACCGTATTCAGGATCCTGTTCACATGGGGCCTTGGCAGGATGTGGTGGGGCTCCGTGACCGCCAGGGCAACGCCTAGGGGAAGCCCCATCAGATAGGCGAAGAGGGCTGAAAGGAAGGACATGTACAAAGTGTCCCACGTCCCCTGGACCAGCATGGCCCCGTAATTCTCCAAAAACGCTCCCATCACATCACCTCCTGGAAATGTCCGATATGCTCCGCCGTGGGGCCGTCCTTCACGATCCTGGCGTTCTCGATCACGGCCACCTTGTCGCAGATGGCCTCCACCACCTTCATCTCATGGGTGATGAGGATGATGGTCACGCCGATCTTTTCGTTGATCCTCTTCAGCAGCTCCAATATGGATTTGGTGGTCAACGGATCCAGGGCGGATGTGGCTTCGTCGCACAACAGCACCTTCGGGTCATTGGCCAGGGCCCGGGCGATGGCCACCCGTTGCTTCTGCCCTCCGCTCAATTGGGCCGGATAGGCTCCCGCCTTCTCCTCCAGCCCCACCAGCCGGAGCAACTCCCTGACCTTCCCATCGGCCCCCGCCTGCTTCCCCCCTGCGATTTCGAGAGGAAAGCGGACGTTCTCCTCCACGGTTTTCTGCATGAGCAGGTTGAAATCCTGAAAAATCATCCCCAGGCTCTGGCGGATCCGCCGCAGTTCCCTGCCCCGCATGCGGGTGATGTCTTCCCCATCGATGCGGATGGATCCCGAGCTGGGTTTTTCCAGCATGTTGATGCATCGGATCAAGGTGCTCTTCCCTGCGCCGCTCAGGCCGATGACCCCGTAGATTTCCCCCTGGGCGATGGTCAGGTCCACATCGTCCAGGGCAACAAAGTCCCCGGTGGGATTGTGGTACACCTTGCACAAGTTCCTTATTTCAATCATATTTCGCTTCCTTTCCCATTCCTGATTTTTCCCAGGACCAAGAGGACAAGGAAGGCCATGCCTGCCACTGCCGCTCCTGCTATCAAAGGTTCCGGCTCCATCCCAGGAGCGGACCTTTTGCTGTAGATGCCCCAAAGGGCCCAAACCACCACCAAGGCATAATAGAAGTCCCTTTTGAACAGCACGGATGCCGCCCCCAGGAGGATTCCTGCCACCAGGACAAGGACCGTCCACCAGGACGGGGGGAGCCCCCAACCGCTCCACTCCAGGGCCACCAGAAGCACTGCGGCGTTGGCTATGGTCGCGATGGAAACCCATCCCAGATAGACGCTCATGGCGATCCGGGCAATGCCGGTGGTCTTGTCCCTCTCCACGTAGGCATGCAATTCCAGCCTGCGGTAAGCCTGGACCAGGCACAGGAGCAGCACCACCATGAGGGCCATGGTCCAAGGGATCCTGTCATGGTGCCAGGCCAGGATCCAGGCCGCGTTGGCCGCGCAGGACAGAAAGTACCAGGGCCCCAGCGCAGCAGCGACCGTTCGGGAGGTGAAATGCCTGTGCCTTTGCTCCCTCCACTGGAGGACGGCAAAGACGACCAGCAGGCTGTAGATCAGCCCCCAGATGCCGAAGGTGAATCCTGCGGGCGCGAAAAGGTTGGGGTATCTGTCCGATACCGCTCCCGTCGTCACCCCGTTGATGGGCAGGGCGTTGGCCAAACCGTTCACTGCCAGCACCGCCGCCGTGCCCGCCATATTCAAAGCCGCCCAACTCTTAACCTCCATGCCGTTCCTCCTCATGCCCAACCCAAACGGGTCAGGATCCAATAGGTGGCCAGGGAGACCGTCCCCCCCAAGACCGTTCCCCAGAGCATGTCCACTGCCGTGATCACCAGGGGCCAGTCCCTTACCGTAGCCAGATTCGTCAGGTCATAGGTGGCATAGGTCACCAGCCCGAAGAACATGCCTCCCAGCAAGGCGTAGGCAATGCTCTGCTTCTCCACTGCGGGATGGACCACAAAGAAGACCAGCCCAGCGATGTACAGCAGATAGAAAGCCATCGCCGCCACCCAGTTGGGACTGGGTGCCAGGAGGTACCCCAGATGCTTCCTGTAGAGCCCCGGGGCCACCAGCCCCAGCCAAACCAGGTCCACCGCAAAAAAGACCACAAATGCCACAAGATACATCTTCACATATGCCATATCCGTCTCCTTTCCACTCCTCTGATGTTCCCATTATACATCCGCAGGGGGCCAGTGACAAGGGACAGGCCTTGGAGTCCCCAAGGTCCTGTCCCTCATTTCCTAAAGCTTTTCGATTGTTTCCATAATATAGTCGGCGAACTGGGCGCTGGTGGCTCCCGTGTCCCGTCCGGTGGTTTCGATCTTCTTTTCGGTCTGCCCGCAGATTTCCAGGGCCTTGAAGAGCTTGTCCGCCTGGACGCCGTATCCGATGTGGGCCAGCAGCATGGCTCCCGCACGTATGACGCTGGAGGGGTCCGCGTAAATGTCCCTGCCTTCCTCCACCATCCTTGGGGCGGAACCGTGGATGGCTTCAAACATGGCGTACCGCTTGCCGATGTTGGCGCTTCCCGCAGTGCCCACGCCTCCTTGGAATTCTGCGGCCTCATCCGTCAGGATGTCTCCGTAGAGGTTGGGAAGGACGAACACCTGGAAATCCTTGCGGCGCTTCTCGTCGATCAGCTTGGCCGTCATGATGTCGATGTACCAGTCGTCGAAATCTATTTCCGGATATTCTTTGGCCATGTCCTTGCAGATGTCCAGGAATTTCCCGTCGGTGGTTTTGATGATGTTGGCCTTGGTCACGCAGGTGACCCTTTTCTTGCCGTTCTTCTTCGCGAATTCGAAGGCGGCCCGGGCAATCCGCTCGGATCCCTGGGTGGTTGTCACCGTGAAGTCCATGGCGATGTCCTCGTCGATGTGCATGCCCTTGCTTCCCAGAACATAGGAGCCTTCCGTATTCTCACGGAAGAAGGTCCAGTCGATGCCTTGCTCCGGTACGCTGACGGGACGCACGTTGGCGAACAGGTCCAGCTCTTTCCGCATGGCGACATTGGCGCTTTCGATGTTGGGCCATGGGTCGCCCTTCCGGGGGGTGGTCGTGGGGCCCTTCAGGATGACATGGCAGGTCTTGAGTTCCGCCAGCACGTCGTCCGGAATGGCCTTGTTCGCTTTCGCCCTGTTCTCGATGGTCAGTCCGTCCACCGTCTTGAAGGCCACCTTTCCACTCTTCAGCGCATCCGCCAGCAGGAATTCCAGAATCCTTTGGGCTTGTCCGGTGATGGCCGGACCGATGCCGTCGCCGCCACACACACCGATGACGACCTGGTCCAATTCCTCATATTTAACAAAGTCCCCCTGAGCCTTCATCATGGCCACACGTGCCTTCTGCTCCTTGATGATGCTTTCCATCTTTTCGATATATTCCATCTTGTCCTCCTGTTCCGATGATCGTTTATTCCTGTCAAATCCTGTATATTATAATACAATTAGGGCAACAGTGCAACTCCGGTTGCTTCCACGGCCTTGTCGATGGCTTCCAGCATCTCCTCATCGGTAATGAAGGTGACCCTTCCCTCGGCATATTCCCTGTCCACCCAGGCTTTCACTTCCTGCACCACCGGATGGTTCTTGTCCACTGCCCGGTCGTCCTTCCGTTTGAAATAGGCGTTGATCCAATGGGCCACGCCTGAAACGCCGGAGGTGTCGGAAACCGCCACCACCACCGGACGGTTCAGAAGCTTTTCCGTGTCGAAGATGTTGTAGATTTCCTCGTTCTTCAGCAGACCGTCCGCATGGATGCCCGCCCGTGTCACGTTGAAGTTCCTTCCGACGAAGGGCGTCCGCTCCGGCAGGGTTTCCCCGAAGGTCTTTTCAAAGTATTCCGCCATTTCCGTGATGATGGTGGTGTCCATGCCGTCCAAGGTTCCCCGGAACTGGGCATATTCGAATACCATGGCCTCCAGCGGGGTGTTTCCGGTCCTCTCCCCGATGCCGAACAGGGAGCAGTTCACTCCGGAGCAGCCGTACAGCCAGGCGGTGGCGGAATTGTTCACCGCCCGGTAGAAGTCGTTGTGTCCATGCCATTCCAGCAGCTCGGAAGGCACGCCGGCATGGTGGTTCAGTCCGTAGATGATTCCCGGAACGCTCCTGGGCAGCGTGGCCCCCGGATAGCTGACCCCGTACCCCATGGTGTCGCAGGCCCGGATCTTGATGGGCATCCTGGTCTCCTCCATCAGTTTCATGAGCGCGATGACGAACGGGACCACGAACCCGTAGAAGTCGGCGCGGGTGATGTCCTCCAGGTGGCAGCGGGGCCTGACCCCCGTTTCGATGCATTCCTTGATGACAGCAGTGTAGTGGTCAACCGCCTGCCGTCGGGTCATCTTCAGCTTGTGGAAGATGTGGTAGTCGGAACAGCTGACAAGGATTCCCGTCTCCTGGACCCCGATGTCCCGCACCAGTTGGAAATCCTTCTTGGATGCCCGGATCCAACTGGTGACGTGGGGGAATTCGTATCCCCTCTCCATGCATTTGCATACCGCGTCCCTGTCCTTTTTGCTGTACAGGAAAAATTCGCTCTGGCGGACAATTCCATTGGGTCCGGAAAGCCTGTGGAGGTAGTCGAACAGCGTGACGATCTGTTCTGTGGTGAAAGGTTCCCTGGACTGCTGTCCATCCCGGAAAGTGGTGTCCGTGATCCAGATGTTGTCCGGCATGTTGATGGGCACCATCCTGTGGTTGAAGGCCACCTTGGGCACCTCGTCATAGGGGAACAGATTCCTGAACATGTTGGGTTTTTCCACGTCCTGCAAGGGGTAGGTGAACTCCGTCCGTTCCAATAGATTCGTTTTTTTGCTGAATTCAAGCATTTTGGTTCCTCCTGTCCTGTCTCCCAAAAGGGCAGGGACGCAAGAGGGGTCCCCGGACCCCTTCACGTCCCTTCCGCTTTCTATTTCGCCACGATGCTGATGATCCTGCCGGGCACATAAACTTCCTTTTGGATGGCGCGTCCGTCCAGTTTCCCCTCTACGGCTCCCCTGGCCTTTGCCAACACGCTTTCCTTGTCTTCTCCGTCTTCCACCAGGATGGTGGCCTTGATTTTTCCGTTGACCTGGACAGGCATCTGGACGGAAGTTTCCTTCATCTTGCTTTCGTCATGTACGGGCCATTCGTTTTCGAATACGGACCCCTCCTGCCCAAGGGCTTCCCACAGCTCCTCCGCCATATGGGGGGCGAAGGGGGCCAGAAGCACCACCAGGGTGGACAGGGTTTCCTTGTCCACGCCCCCCTGGTTCTTGGACAGGTCCAGGAACTTGTTGTTGAACTCCATGAATGCGCTGACCGTGGTGTTCATGTTGAAGTTGTTCATCCGGTTGGTCACCTCATAGATCAGCTGGTTCCGCAGCTTCTCCAGTTCCTGGGTGACCGGGACCTCCCTGCCGATGTTCTCGTGGACCAGCTTCCAGACCCTGTTCAGGAAGCGGTAGACACCCTCGATCCCCCGGTCGTCCCACTCGGAATCCAGTTCCGGAGGCCCTACGAACAGCTCGTACATCCGCAGGGAGTCGCAGCCGTAATCCTGGACCAGGTTGTCGGGAGAAACCACGTTTCCTTTGGACTTGCTCATCTTCGCACCGTTCTTGCAGATCATCCCCTGGTTGAACAGGCGTGTGAAAGGCTCCTGGAACTCCACCACACCGATGTCATGAAGGAACTTGGTGTAGAACCTGGAGTAGAGCAGGTGCAGGACCGCATGCTCGATCCCTCCCACATACATGTCCACAGGCAGCCATTTCCTCGCCTGTTCCTTCGAAACCAGTTCCCGGCTGTTGTCCACATCCACATACCGGAGGAAGTACCAGGAAGAACCTGCCCACTGGGGCATGGTGTTGGTTTCCCTTTTGGCCGGCTTGCCGCAGGTCGGACAAGGGACGTTCACCCATTCCTCGATGGCGGCCAGCGGGGATTCCCCCGTTCCCGTGGGCTGATAGCTCTCCACTTCCGGGAGCACCACGGGAAGGTCCTCTTCCGGTACGGGAACCGTGCCGCAGTAGGGGCAATGGACGATGGGTATGGGTTCCCCCCAATACCGCTGTCTGGAAAACACCCAGTCCCGCAACTTGTAGTTTGTGGTCTTGTCGCCGATGCCCTGCTCCTCCAGGTAATCCGCAACCGCTTCCTTGGCAAGGGTGGAGCGCATGCCGTCGAAGGGCCCGGAATTCACCATGACCCCCTCTTCCGTATAGGCTTCCAGAAGCTCTTCCTCCCCGGCGCCTTCCTTCCGGATCACCTGGGTGATGGGCAGGTCGAATTGCTTGGCGAAGGCGAAATCCCGCTCGTCGTGGGCAGGCACGCACATGATGGCACCCGTCCCGTAATCGGCCAGGACATAATCGGAAATCCAGATGGGCAGCTTGGCGCCGTTCAAAGGGTTGACCGCGTAACTTCCTGTGAAGACCCCGGTCTTTTCCTTGTCCTGCATCCTGTCCACGGAGCTTTTCATGGAAGCGTGGAAAACATAGTGCTCCACCTCTTCCTTCTTCGGAGGCTGGGTGATCTTTGCCACAGCCCCATGCTCCGGTGCCAGGACCATGAAGGTGGCCCCGTACAGGGTGTCCGGACGGGTCGTGAACACCTTCAGCTTCTCCTCCATGCCCTCCACCTGGAAGTCGATTTCCGCACCATGGGATTTTCCGATCCAATCGCTCTGCATCTTTTTCACCTTGTCAGGCCAATCCAGGTCTTCCAGGTCTTTCAGCAGACGCTCCGCATAGGCGGTGATCTTCAGCATCCACTGGCGGAGGTTCTTCTTTGTGACGGGCGTTCCACAGCGGTCGCATTCCCCGTTCACCACTTCCTCGTTGGCCAGGCCGGTCTTGCATTCCGGACACCAGTTGATGGGCATCTCCTTCTCATAGGCGAGGCCCGCTTTGAACATCTGCACGAAAATCCACTGGGTCCATTTGTAGAAACCCGGATCCGTGGTGTTCACTTCTTTCGTCCAGTCATAGACGGCGCTGATCTCCTTCAATTGCCGCTTGAAGTTCTCCACGTTCTCGGCGGTCGCCTTAGCGGGGTGCACCCCCATCTTGATGGCGTAGTTCTCCGCCGGCAGTCCGAACGCATCCCATCCCATGGGGTGCAGCACATGGTATCCCTGCAGGATCTTGTAGCGGCTCCAGACATCGCTGAGCACATATCCCCTCCAGTGGCCCACATGCAGGCCGCTGCCGGAGGGATAGGGGAACATGTCCAGGCAGTAGTATTTTTCCCTGCCTTCCTCCTTGTTGACCGGACGTTCTTCCCAGATCCGGCGCCACTTCTGTTCTATTTCCTGATGCTTGTACTGTACAGACATGTTGTCCTCCTTGTGCTTCCAAAATTGTTTTTCATCACTCCTGCGCAGGGGCGGCGTTCCTATAGCTCTCCATGATCCAGCGGCCGTCCACTTTCCGGATGCCGGCCGTGATCGTCAACCGTGTCTCCCCCGACTCCGGGTCTATGATCCGAGCCTCCGCCAGATTGCTCCCATCCTCCTGGGGGGATACCCCGTCCAGGACGATTTCACTTGTCCATCCAAGGTCCATGGCCGGCATCAGGTATTCGCCGTTCACAAACTGGACGCCTGTGCCTTCCGGCTGGCTGTGGGCATGGAACTCGACCCCAAAGAACCTTTCCACCACTTCCTCCAACCTGGCATAGGGGATGCGGAGCATGAATTCGGTCGTATCGAACACCAGGTCCTGGTTCGCATGCTGGTAGATGTAGCTTACGGCGAAAAGCTGCATCGCCCGGGGACTGATGGCCCCCGTCCCGTTGTCCGGCTGGAACAGGTAGTTGAAATGGAAGTAGCCGATGAACCTACGGATCTCCCCCGCTTCCCCCAACTCTTCTTCCGGTTGCTCCAGCACCTGTTCCATCCCGGCTGTTTCCATGCCGATTCTGGTGTCCAAGGTCTGGATCCCATCCTTTCGGGCACCCTCGCCTGCGGCTGCTATCAGCAGCAAAAAAAACAGGGCGGCGGCCACCGTAATAAAGCCCCGTGTTTTCCAAAAACGTCTTCTATTTTCCACGATCCTTATGCCTCCTAGCCCGCTTGGGACCAAACTTTCCCAAATAAAAAAAATCAATTGCCACAGTATTATATCATAATCCCTGTGACAATTGAATATTTTGATGATTATTTTTTCAGATAGAAGATGCCTACAACGCCCGGACCCGTATGGGTGCCGATGGTGGCGCCCACCTCCGCAAAGATGATTTCCTTCTCCCACTGGAAGGTTTCCTTCACCGCATCCGCCAGCGCTTCCGCAAACTCCCTGTCTTGGGCATGTGCTATGGCGATGAAGCTGTTGGCTTCCGGGTCGAAGGTCTTCCGCATGTGCTCCAGGAAGAACGGAATCACCTTCTTTCTCCCCCGGACCTTCCCGATGGTTTCGGTTGTGGCGTCCACCACCCGCAATACAGGCTTGATGTTAAGCACATCCGCCACCAACGCGGCGGCCGGCTTGATCCTCCCCCCCCGCTTCAGATATTCCAGCGTGTCCACGGAGAACAGATGCTCAATCCTGTTTTGGGTCAAGGGTTCCAACTGGGCGAGGATCCGCTCCATATCCCACCCCTCCTGGATGTATCTGGCAGCCAGGACTGCCAGATATCCCTGTCCCATGCAGAGCATGTTGGAGTCCAGGATGGCGATGGCAGCCTCCGGCCTCTCCTCCTCCACCTCCGCCTTGGCGATGTTGGCCGATTGGCAGGTACCGCTGGCTTTGGAGCCGATGGTGATGCACAGCACTTCCTTCCCTGCATCCGCCGCAGCCAGGAACGCTTCCTTGAACCGTTCCGGTGTCACTTGGGAGGTCTTGGGCATCCCTTTGCCTGCGACCAGCTTTTCGTAGAACTCCTTGGGGCCAAGGTCCACCCCGTCCAAATATTCTTCTTCTCCAAAATGGACGCTCAAGGGGCATACGGTGATGCCATACCGGTCCACCAGGTTGCGTGGCACGTCTGCCGAGCTGTCGATTACAAGTTGTATTGCCATGTCTGTTTTCTCCTTGTTGGGTTTTCTTGCATTATACCACATGGGTGGGGGTTCCCCGATAGAAATTTCCAATGTTTTTTGCGACTTCCAGGACCACCTGCTGCCTGGCCTCCAGGGACGCCCAACCGATATGGGGGGTCAGCAGAAGTTTTCCCGGCTCCCGGATGTCCAGCAGGGGATCCCCCGCCTCCATCGGTTCATGCTCCAGCACATCCAGACCGGCCGCCTTGATCCAGCCTTCCCGCAGGGCCCGGACCAGCGCCTCCTCGTTGACGATGCCCCCCCTTCCCAGGTTCAGGAGCACCGCCTCCCTGGACATCCACCCCAGTTCCCTAGGCCCCACCAGGTTCCTTGTTTGCGCATTCAATGGGGCATGGATGGAAAGGATGTCCGATTCCCTGCACAGGGTTTCCAGGTCCACCCGGGGATACTTCTCCATCCGGTCGGAGCCGCTGGGGGAAAAGTAGGACACCCTGCATCCGAAGGCCGTGGCCACCTCGGCAACCCTCCGTCCGATGGCGCCCATGCCGATGATTCCCCATCTTTTCCCGCAGATTTGGTGGAACGTGTTTTCATAATGCCGGAAGGAACGGTCGTCCACATAACCTCCCCGCTTCATGTAGTTGTCGTAATAAGGCAGGTTCTCGTAAAGGTAAAAAAGCATGGCAAACGTGTGTTGCGCCACACTTTCCGTCGCATAACCCGCCACGTTGCAAACGGCGATTCCCTTGGACCTGGCATATTCCACATCGATGCCGTCCGTCCCCGTCCCTGTCATGCAGATAAGGCGGACCCCCTCCACCTGGCCCAAGTTGGAGGCATCCAGCTTCACCTTGTTGGTCACCAGGACCTCCTGGTTCCGGATCCGATCCACGACCTCCTCCCTGGAGGTGAATCCGTAGACGGTGCATACCCCCAGCGCCCGCAAAGCTCCCAGGTCCAACTCCCTGCCCAAACTGTCTCCATCCAGCACCACAATGTTCATTGGTTCTCCTTCCGTAGGTCCAGGGGCAGGTCCAGATAGAAAACGCTGCCTTCCCCTAGCTTGCTCTCCACCCGGATGCTTCCCTGGTGCCCTTCCACAATCGCCTTGGCGATCGCCAGGCCCAGACCGTGCCCTCCGGTCTGTCTCGTCCTGCTTTCATCGGACCGGTAGAACCGGTCGAAGAGGCGGGAAAGGTCCCTTTCCGGAATGCCGACCCCGTTGTCCCGGATCCAGAGGGTGCAGGCGCCGGCCCCCTCCTCCCCGTCGATGCCGACCTGGATGGTGCCCCCCTCCTGGGTATACTTGGCCGCATTGTCCAGGAACACCCGCAGGGTCTGTTTGATCATGGCCTCGTCCATATGGACGGGCACCGGTCCGCGAGGCACATGGAGGATCGTCTGGTTCTTCACGTCCAGCATCCTGCTTTCCTTCACCACTTCCCCCAGGAGCTCCTGGAGGTCGAACTCCGTCTTGTGGAACTCCAGGGTCTGGCTGTCGCTGCGCACCAGTGTCAACAGGTTCTCCACCAGGGCTTGCATGTTCCTGGTCTCCTCCAGCATGGCGTCGATGGATTCCTCCAGCACCTCTTCGTCCTGCTTCCCCCACCTTCCCAACATGCTCACATAGCCATGGAGGATGGCGATGGGCGTACGCAACTCGTGGGACACATCCGACACGAACTGTTTCTGCTTCTCGTACTCCTTGTCCAGCCTGTCCAGCATGTCGTTCAGGGTAAGGGCCAGGTCCTTGAGCTCCGCATTGGTCTTTTCCAGGGGAATCCTCTCCTGCATGCTGTCGATGGAAATCCTGCGGGCGGTGTCGGTCATGTCATCGATGGGCTTGAGCATCCTCCGGATCTGCCCCGAAACAAGGATGGCCAGAAAAAAGAACGCCGTTGCCTGGGCCAGGACCAGACTCCATAGAAGGTGAAGGAAATTCTCCAGGAACCTTTCCACCGGGTAGGCCAGGCGCACCACCAGGCGTCCGGGGTCCTTTCCGTCCTGAAATTCATAGACAGTCTCCGGATCCATCAGCACGCCGGCCCGCCGGAAAGCCTCCCACCGGGCCCACCCGTCCGTTTCATAGGGCATGTCCTCCAGCAGACCCGCCGCAAGGGAAAAAGGGGTTCCCGCTTCATCCTCCCATAGGATCTGGATGCCTGCCTCTTCCGTCGAAGCCAGATACTCCAGCTGGTCGGCCAGGCCCCCCATGGAGGAGTCGCCATCCCTCTGGTAGAGGAGCATCTGGGCGATGCGCTGGTTCAATGCATCGCCGGATTCCCCCATGCTCCGGTGCAGGAACAGGTAGGAGGACAGCCCCACAGAGACCAGGGACACCAGCAGATAGCTGAACAGGAATCCCACAAGGATCTTTTTCCGTATGGACATGCCCAGGCTTCCTACAAGGGCGATGGAGTCCTCCACAAAATCCCGCACCAGCCTTACGGGCCACAGCAGGATCCCTTTCAGGATCTGCAGGAGCACGCTAGTCATAGATTCCATAGCCCACGCCCCTGACTGTCCGTATGATTTCCACTCCCAGTTTCTGGTCTATCTTGGCACGGAGGTAACGGACGTACACGTCGATGACATTGGTGTCCCCATAGTAGTCGTATCCCCACACCTTCTCCAGGATCCGCTCCCTGGGGAGGGCCATGTTCTTGTTCTCCAGGAGATATTTCAGGAGTTCGTACTCCTTTTTCGTCAGTTCGATGGGTATTCCCCCATAGCTGGCTTGCCGCTTCCCTTCATCCAGATGCAGCTGGCCGTGGGAAAGGCCCCCGGCCTTTGCGGACGCGTTCTCCAGGCTCCTGCGTTTCAAGGCCACGCGGATCCGGGCCAGGAATTCTTCCATGGCGAAAGGCTTCGTCATGTAGTCGTCGGCTCCCATGTCCAGCCCCTTCACCTTGTCCGCCACATCGTCCTTTGCAGTCAGGAGGATGACAGGCAACTGTTCGTCCCTGGCCCGGATCCCCTGGAGCACCGCCAGCCCTCCCATTCCGGGAAGCATCAGGTCCAGGACCACCAGGTCCGCCTGGCCTCCCAAGGCCAGGGCAAGTCCTGTTTCCCCGTCCTCCGCCACCAGTGTGCCATATCCCTCATGCTGCAGTTCCAGCTCCAGGAACCTGGCGATCTTCTTCTCGTCTTCCACGATCAATATGGTCTCGCCCATGGTTTTCCTTTCAATAGTTCCTGGCCTGCACCTCGAAGTGGGCCTGGGGATGGAGGCAAACGGGACAAAGCCCCGGAGCGTTTTCTCCGGTGTAGATGTAGCCGCAGACCCGGCAAACCCATTCCACCGGCTGTTCCTTGGAGAACACCCTGCCTTCCTCCAGATTCCCGGCCAACGCCGCAAACCTGGCCCCATGGCTTTCCTCGATGACGGCCACCTGTTGGAATAGGTAGGCGATTTCCTTGAACCCTTCCGCCTCGGCCACTCCGGCGAAGCCCGGGTACAGGGTTAACCCCTCTTCCCCTTCCCCCTGGGCGGCGGACCGCAGGTTGAAGAGCGTGTCCCCGAAGGCCACCGGATAGGAGGCGCCTTCCAGGGCCACTTCTTCCCCGTTGTGATCCTCGGCAAGGAAGCGGAGGAACCTTTTTGCATGGGCCCGTTCCTGGTCCGCTGTCTGGGTGAAGATTTCGGCAATTTGGGCGTAGCCTTCCTTCTTGGCCGCCGAGGCGTACAGGGTGTAGCGGTTCATGGCCTGGGCTTCCCCCAGGTAGGCCTGCATCAGGTTGCTTGCGGTTCTGGTTCCTTTCAGTTGCATGGTGTTCCCTCCTTATCCGATGCGCGGGAGCTCATCCCAGCACATAGTTCCTTCCGTCGAAGTCGATGACGACCTTTGCTCCTTCGGCGATGTTTCCGGCAATGATTTCCTTGGCCAGGAGGGTCTCCACATTCCTCTGGAGATACCTTTTCAGGGGCCTGGCCCCATAATGGGGGTCGTATCCCTGTTCCAGGATTTCCTTGGCGGCGCTTTCCCCGAGGACCAGTTCGATCTGCCTGTCCGCCAGCCTTTCCTGGATTTCCTTGAACTGGAGGCCCACGATTTCCCGGATGTTGTCATAGCTTAAGGGTCTGTAGACCACGACCTCGTCGATCCTGTTCAGGAACTCCGGCCGGAAATAGGCGTGGAGGGAATCCAGCACTTGCTTTTCCACCCCCTCCTGCAGCTTCCCGTCCGGCCCGATGCCCTCCAGCAGCAGGGGAGCACCGATGTTGGAGGTCATGATGATGATGGTGTTCTTGAAGTCCACCGTCCTCCCTTGGCTGTCCGTCACCCTTCCGTCGTCCAGGATCTGGAGGAGGACGTTGAAGACGTCCGGATGGGCCTTTTCCACCTCATCCAGCAGCACGACCGCATAGGGCTTCCTGCGGACGGCCTCCGTGAGCTGCCCCCCTTCCTCGTAGCCCACATAGCCTGGAGGGGCCCCGATCAGTCTGGATACGGAGAACTTTTCCATGTATTCGGACATGTCGATGCGGATCATGTTGTCTTCGGAGTCGAAAAGGGCTGCCGCCACCGTTTTGGCCAGCTCCGTCTTTCCAACCCCGGTGGGGCCCAGGAAGAGGAAGGAACCGATGGGGCTCTTGGGGTTCTTGATGCCCGCCCGGGAGCGGAGGATGGCATCCACCACCCGCCGGATGGGCTCTTCCTGTCCGATGACCCTCCGCTTCAGCACCTCTTCCAGATGGAGCAGCTTTTCCCGCTCCCCGGTGACCAGCCGGTTCAGGGGGATGCCGGTCCAGCGACTGATGATTTCGGCGATCTCCTCCTCCGTCACCTGCTCCCGGACCAGGGAATTCTCGTCCTTCCCCTGCTCGATCCTGTTCTCCTCCTCCGCCAGCTTCTTCAGCAGCGCAGGCAGTTCCCCGTACTTCAGCTCGGCCGCCTTGTTCAGGTCCAGTTCCCGCTCCGCCTTCTCGATCTGGTGGTTGACCTGCTCGATGCTTTCCTTGAGCTTCTGGACGCCTTCCACCGACTGCTTTTCGTTTTCCCATTGGGTGCGCATCCGGCCGTACTCCTCCTGGAGGTCCGCCAGCTCCCTTTGCAGCTTCTCCAGACGCTGGAGGCTCAAGGGGTCCTTCTCCTTGCGCAGGGCCGTCTCCTCGATCTGGAGCTGGACCATTTTTCTGGAGACCTCGTCCATCTCCTGGGGCATGGAGTCCATTTCCGTCCGGATCATGGCGCAGGCCTCGTCCACCAGGTCGATGGCCTTGTCGGGAAGGAAGCGGTCGGTGATGTAGCGGTGGGACAGGACCGCGGATGCCACCAGGGCGCTGTCCTTGATCTGGACCCCATGGAAGACTTCGTAGCGCTCCTTCAGCCCCCGCAGGATGGAAACCGTATCCTCCACCGTGGGCTCCTCCACCAGCACCGGCTGGAACCTGCGTTCCAGGGCCGGATCCTTCTCGATGTGCTTCCGGTATTCATCCAGGGTGGTGGCGCCGATGCAGTGCAGTTCCCCTCTGGCAAGCATGGGCTTGAGCATGTTGCCCGCATCCATGGCCCCCTCCGCTTTTCCGGCGCCCACGATGGTATGGAGTTCGTCGATGAAGAGGATGATTTCCCCATTGCTCTCCTTCACTTCCTTCAGCACGGCCTTCAGCCGCTCCTCGAATTCCCCCCTGTATTTGGCGCCTGCCACCAGGGCTCCCATGTCCAGGGAGATGAGCCTCTTGTTCTTAAGGCCTTCCGGCACGTCCTGGTTCACGATCCGGTGGGCAAGCCCCTCCACGATGGCCGTCTTCCCCACCCCGGGCTCCCCAATCAGCACGGGATTGTTCTTCGTCTTCCGGGACAGGATCCGGATGGCATGGCGGATTTCGGCGTCCCTGCCGATCACCGGGTCCAGCTTGTGGTCCATGGCGTCCTGCACCAGGTCGTGCCCGTATTGTCCCAGTGCGTCATAGGTGCTTTCCGGATTGTCGGTGGTCACCTTCTGGTTCCCCCGGATGGCTTTCAAGACCCCCAGGAGTTCCGGCTTCCGGACCTCCAGCCTGTCGAAAAGCTCCCGGATTCCATGCCCCTGGGGCAGGGAGAAGAAGGAGAGGAACAGATGCTCCACCGAGACGTACTGGTCTCCAAAATTCTTCGCCTCCGTCTCCGCCTCCGAAAGCAGCTTCTCCAGCTCCCGGTTCATGACGGGGGACTGGCCGTCCCCTCCCTTGACTTGGGGGTTCTTGCGTACCAGTTCCTGGGCCCCCAGGGTCAGGGCCTTGTGCTTCTTTCCCATCTTCTCCAGTATCTTTGGGATGATGCCGTTCTCCTGGATCATGAGGGCATACAGCAGGTGTTCCGGCCGTATTTCCGGATGTCCCTGGGAGCGGGCGCTGCTTTGGGCGGACTGGAGCGCTTCCATCGATTTTTGCGTCAATTTGTTCAGGTCCACAATCTTCGCCTCCTTCAATCTGGAATTCTCTAACTACCATTTTGATTGGATTTGCGGTTTTTGTCAAGTTTCGATTGGGCTGGATATTTCCGCCGCCTTCGTCTATAATGGTTCCATGAGAAAGGGGCAAATCATGCACAAACACATAGAAGAACGGAACAAAATGATCCACCGGGTGGGTGTCCTGGGCATCTTGGGGAACATCCTGCTGCTGGTCTCCAAACTGGTGGTGGGACTCTCCAGCGGAAGCCAGGCCATGATCGGGGACGGACTGAACAGCGCCGGAGACGTGTTCTCCTCCCTCATGACCTTGATCGGGAACCGGATTGCGGGCAAACCCCACGACGAGGACCACCCCTACGGCCACGGCAAGGCGGAGTACGTCTTTTCCATGATCATCAGCTTCTCCCTGCTGCTGGTCTCCTTCGGCATCCTCCGCAACTCCCTGGACAGCATCCTGAACCGGGATACCTTCCTCTTTTCCTATGGACTGGTGGCGGTGGCTTTGGGCACCATCCTGGTCAAGATCCTCCTCTTCCTGTACTCCCACAAGGTGGGCCTCCACTACAGCAGCCTCCTGGCCCTGGCCAACGCCGAGGACCACCGCAACGACGTGTTCATCACCCTGTTCACCCTGCTGAGCATCGTGACCGGATACTTCGAAATCTATGTGGTGGACGGCGTGGTGGGCATGGGGATCTCCCTGTGGATCGCCTTCACCGGCGTCAAGATCTTTTCCAGCGCCTACGAGGTGCTGATGGACACAAACATCGACGAGAAGGTGAAGAAGGAAATCTACGAGTCGATCCTGGTCGACCCCAAGGTGGACCATGTGGATTCCATCGTCTCCAAACCTGTGGGGCTGAACTTCCTGTTGATCGTCAAGATTTCCCTGGACGGGAACATGACGGTCTACGAGGGCCACCTGGTGGCGGACGACATCAAGCACCGCCTGATGGAATTCGACCATATCGACGACGTGATCGTCCACGTGAATCCGGCCCAGTTCCATCCGGAACGGATCTAGGGCTGGGAAAGGAATCCTCATTGCCGGCAACATAATGACATTAAGCAGAAAACATTAAGCATATCAGCATACAACTGCTAGTCTGCTTAGTGTTTTCTGCTTTTTTTGTAAAACCTATAGATTTTAGCGTATTTTTGCCGAATGGCACATGCAGCATCAGGGCAGATGCTCAGACTTGCTCCGGGTGCAGCCGAGCTGCCATGCTTGTCAAGAGCACCCTATGAAACAGACCCACCAATAAGCCCTCCAACAGTATGACCAGTCCGTAGACCTGCCAACGTCCATTGGAAATGGTCAGCATCATCTGGTGCAGGGGGACCCGGAACGCCCACTCGGTCAGCCGGATGGCCAGATATAGCACACCTGACACAGCGAGCACATAGGCTGCGAATCCACCTCTTATCCCATTGCCGGCACGGAATCGGTACAGGAAGAGGCGCAGCAGGCTGCCCAGCAAAACATAACCCAGGACAAACAGGGACTGGGTGGTGAAGAAGAAGACGGTGGCGACTAGCAGGGCCGTCGCTGTGGCCAGGAACGACCGGACAGGATGCCGGTACAGGAATAGGGCCAAAAGGACAGGAATCGCGCCCGCTGAAAGAAGGCTTGTGGTTCCCCGGAAGAGAAGCAGGCTAAGGAGAGAAAGGCACACGGCCATGCCTGAAAGGGCCAGCAGCTTGTTTTGGGAGAAGGGCTTCATCGGTCATCGGTTCCTTTCCAGATAGGGTTTGGGTTCAAAGCGCCGGCAAGCATTCTTGCCTTGGCGGTTAGAGGATCCTTCACCAAACGGCTGTTCAGGTCGCGATTCAGCTGGTTAAGCTGCGCATTGGCCTTTTTCAGCTGCCGCTGGGTATTGAGCAATTCGTTGTTCAATTTCTGGATCTGCTCGAACTGGGTACGGACCATCTGATGGCCTTCTGAGGGAGAGCCTGGTTTTGGAGGACTGACTATCCGCATGAAATTGCCCACCAATTCCTTCTGGACGAGTGCCGAGTCCAGACCGAAAAAATCCGCCCCATAGACTAGGACCGTCTGTCCAGATGCCAGGAAACAGGCGGAAATTTCCGATGCAGAAGCCTGGAGGCGCAGGGGCTGTCTCCAAAATACTTTTTTCTGCTCTTTTATCGCATCCAACAGCATTGTCTCCAACACAATCTGCTCTTCCTCCACGAATAGGTCCCTAAGATTTGTCTGATAGGGGGACAACAGATATGCCGGTTCATACCAAAACCGGTGCAGGATTCTTCCCTGGCTGTCACATTGGATCAGAAAAGATGTAATTGTATGGCACATGGCAGACTCCTTAAAAAACAGATTTCACCCAAAGGTGGAGGACGCCCACTGGATCAGGGCACTTGCGGAAGAAGCATAGTGGTCGATGGGCCACTTTTCCCATAGTGCCTGAGTGGTGCGGAACGCCTGCCCGCCGACTGCAATCTTCAGCTCAGGGTATTCGGACCGGAGATTCCGCACCAGCTGTTCACAGACAGGCAGGTAAGGGGGCATGGTCACCGAAAGGGCCACAAGGTCAGGTTTCCGTTCCCGGATGGCATTCAGTATGGCCGCATCCGGCACCGAGGCGCCCATGTAGTAAGTGTCCCATCCTTGGTATTCGAACAGGTCGGATAGCATCCGCACGCCCATCTCATGGAGTTCGCTCCCAACGGAGCAGGACAGGAGGGTCAGCTGCTTGCGGGGCTGGGAGAAGATTTCATCGTAAAAACGAGACATGACCGTCTGGGTGACCGATGTAGCATAATGTTCCTTATCCACCGTCAGGATATTCCTGTGCCAGAGTTCGCCCACCTCATGCATGGTCCTGGCAAGGACCTGCTCATAGATTGCCGGCAATGGAACCCCTTGCCTTTGCGCGTTGTCAATGACACGGTAGGCTTCCTGGCCACTTTTCTAGCGTTCCTTCCATCCTTGTCCAGAAACCAGTCATGGATGGCCACTGCCAGGTCCCTGCCTCCCGGAAGCTCCCCAGCCTGTTCCAATGCGTTCCTCAAGGAAAAGCGCTGGTCCTTGTCCGTACAACGGCCGGCAAAGTATTCCGCCTTCCTCCTTTTCCGCCATTGTACACCAGTGCAGCCGGATTCCTCAACTTTTTGTCACGCTGGCTGACAAGCCCGCTAGGACCTGGAAAAGAAAAACGGGAAGAGCAGCCGGATGCTATTCCCGTTCCTCTTCCCTCTCTTCCATCCAGCGCAGCCGGTAGCAGTGGATGGCGTACTCCCCCAACTGTCCCAGCAGCCTGTTGTTCACATAGGCTCCCGCCACCGCCCCCACCACGGGGACCATCTGGATCAGCTTTGGCAGGTCCAGGTAGTCCCTGTATTCCTGCTGGAAGTGCCGCCAGTCGAAGTCCCGGGAGGAAGCCTCCTCCATGCGCCTGTTCCAGTGCCGCAGGAGGGGGAAAAGCCTGCGCCGGGTTTCCCCTGTGGAGAAGGCCAGCTGGAAGATGTGGAGCAGGAAGAGCCGTTCCCCGGGGTCCTTGCAGTCCCTGCCATAAGCCGCGGCCATTTCGTAGAGGAACTTGATCTTGATGGAAAGCAATAGGGGGAAGTCGGCCATCCCCATGACCACTCCCCCAAATCCCGTCCCCCAGCCCTCCACCACTGCCGCGGTCTTGTAGCGCTCCAGGACCTGGCGGGCCTTCCTTTCCCTCCGTTCCAGGTCCATGCCCACCAGCGGATGGGGGGTGGTGTAGCGGGAACCGGTCAGGACCGCCTCCACCATGTTCCTGACCCCCTCGGTGATGACCCGGTGGATCCTGTCCGGAACCATGCTGTTGAACCTGTTCTGCATGCCTTTGGCGATCCACTCCCTGGTCCTGGGCTCCCGCAGGAGTTCCCTCTCCCACCGGCGGGTATCCAGGACCGCCTGCAGTTCATAGGATGTCATTCCCTTGTAGCTCAGCATGCCGTCACCCCTCCCGCCGGACGCCGGCCAGAGCTTCCATCTCCAGAAGGGTTTCCTCGAATACCCGGCAGGCGGCCTCCACAGCCTCCGGCGTCTCCATGTCCACGCCGGCCTTGCGCAGGGCGTCGATGGGCTTCAGGGAGCGCCCCGCCGCCAGGAAGTCCAGGTACCGGATGACCGCCGGTCTTCCCTCCCCCAGGATCTGCCTGCTCAGTGCGGCGGCGGCGCTGTATCCCGTGGCGTACTGGTAAACGTAGTGATTGTAGTGGAAATGGGGAATCCTCGACCATTCCACGGCGATGCTGTCGTCCAGCTCCACCTCCGGGCCGTAATAGTCCCGGTTCAGATCCAGATACAGGGAGGAAAGCAGCTCCGCGGTCAGGCCTTCCCCTTCCTCCACCTTCTTGTGGATGGCATGCTCGAACTCCGCGAACAGCGTCTGCCGGAAAACCGTGTTGCGGAAGCCTTCCAGCACATGGTTGAGCAGATGCAGCTTCGTCCTTTGGTCCTGGGTCTTGGACAGCAGATGCCTGTTCAGCAGGGATTCGTTGCAGGTGGATGCCACCTCCGCCACGAAGATGGAGTAGTCACCGTAGACATAGGGCTGGCTCCTCCTGGAATACCAGCTGTGCATGGAGTGTCCCGCCTCATGGGCCAGGGTGAACAGGCTGTTCAGGTTCCCCTCGTAGTTCATCAGGATATAGGGGGGTGTCCCGTAGGCGCCGGAGGAATAGGCCCCGCTGCGCTTACCCCTGTTCTCGTAGACGTCCACCCACCGGTCCGAAAGGCCCTGGGCCAGGATGCGGTTGTAGTCCCTTCCCAAAGGCGCCAATGCGTCCAGAAGGATGCCTTTGGCTTCCCCATAGGGGATTTCCATCTCCACGTCCCCCACCAGCGGTACATGGAGGTCGTACATGTGCAAGGTGTCAAGACCCAGCATCTGCTTCCGCAGCCGCAGGTAACGGTGCAGCAGGGGCAGGTTCCTGCGGATGGTGGCCACCAGGTTGTCGTAGACCGTTTCTGGGATGTGGTTGGCCGACAAGGCCGCTTCCCTGGCGGAACGGAAGTTTCGGATCCTGGCGGTGAACACGTGCTTCTTCACGGTGTTCCCCAGGAGGGAGGCGAAGGTGTTCCTGAACTGTCCGTAGACCCCGCAGACCGATGCATAGGCGGCCTTGCGGACCTCCCGGTTCCCGCTCTGCAGGAGGGGAAGGAACCTGCTGTGGGTGACCGGGGTGGGCTGTCCGTCCTCCCCGGTGATGGGGGGGAACTTAAGGTCCGCATTGTTCAGCATCCCGAAGGTCTGCCCGCTTCCCTGCAGGACTTCCGCCGCCTGGGCCAGCAGGGATTCCCGCGCCTCGTCCAGCACATGGGGCTTTTCCTCCAGGATCTCCTCCAGATGCTGGCGGTAAGTCGCAAGGCTTTCCTCTTCCACCCAAGCGGCCATGGTCCCTTCCGGCACCGCAAGGATTTCCGGAATGAGGAAGGCGGTGTCCGCCATGACCTTGGACTGCAGTCCTTTGACCCTCTGGTCCATGCCCTGATAAAAACCGTTGGCCGTATCCTGGTCCAGACGCATGTGGGCGTAGGCATGGAGCCGCTCGAACTCCTCCAGGAGGATGTCCCTGGCCTCCAGTGCGGCACCCATGGCTTTTGCCCCTTTCCCCAGGGTCCCCTTCAACGCTTTCATCCCGTCCGATTTCCGGGCCACCTCTTGGAAAGCCTCTTCCCAAGCCTGGTCGCATTCAAAGATGTCCTCCAGCCTCCAGGTGTCCTTTTCCTCCATCTCCTGTCTAGTCCTGATCCGTTCTTCCATCGTATCTCTCCTTTCGCTCGTCGGCCCCTTTCATCCGGAAGAAGCGCGTGCCGAGGCACGCGCTTCTTCTTTAAGGACCTTATTCTTCCAGCAGGTAGCAACTGAGGATTTTTCCATAAAACATCATATGGTAATCCTTGCGGGGATAGAACTTCTCCACCAGTTCCGGATCCAGGCCTTCCTCCGTCAGGGGATGCTTGGCGACCACCTGGCACTCATAATGGAGCCTGGCGTTGGAGATGACAGGAGAATCCACTTTCTCCCCCTCCTCCAGATGCAGGTCGCATTCCTTGAATTTGTTCCTGTCCCTTCCGGAATTGCTTCCGCAATAGGCCAGAGCTTCCTCCATCCCCTGTCCCACAGGCAGGCTCACGGTGAAATGCCCCGCCTTTTCCAGGAGTTCGAAGGTCCTCCGCTGGGGACGGACCATGACAGTGAAGATGGGCCGGTTCCACATGTGGCCCACGCTGCCCCAGGATATGGTCATGGTGTTGGGGATCCCGTCCGCCTGCACGGTCAGGAAAGCTCCCTTGGCCAGCTGCTCCTCCGTCTCACGGATATGGTCCAAATGGTTCACGAACGTCTTTTTCATTGCACTTCTCCCAATCCAAGGAAAGCCGCCACAACCTGGGGCATCTCCTCTTTTTTGCATGTGTCCTTGTGCCGCACCGGAGACTCCAGGACTTCCGTGACCGCTTTAGGCACTGGAACGCCGCTGCGCTCGTTCATGCACTCCACCAGTTCGAAATCATCCTGGCCCGCATATTCCTGACCGATGGCTTCCATCGTGCTGGCGGTGAACTTATAGGGGCTTGCGGTGGACACGACCACCATGGTCCTCCTGTCACCCGTCTCTTCCTGGTATCGTCTGCAGGCATGGTAGGCGACCGCCGTATGGGGATCCAGGAGGTATCCCTCCCCCTCGAACACCTGGGCGATGGCGGCTTTTGTCTGGGCCTCGTCGGCGAAGGCTCCGAAGAAATCCTGGAGCTTCCCTTTCATGGCCGGGGTAATCTCATAATACCCCTGGCTCTGGAGGTCTTCCATCAGCCTTTTGGTCTCCCCCGGGTCCTGGCCGGCAATCTCATAGAGCAGCCGCTCCAGATTGCTGGAAATCAGGATGTCCATGGAAGGGGAAATGGTCAGCATGAACTCCCGGCGCCTGTCGTAGACCCCCGTCCGCAGGAAATCGTAGAGCACCTTGTTGTCGTTGGAGGCGCAGACCAGTTTCCCCACCGGAACGCCCATCTGCTTCGCATAGTAGGCGGCCAGGATGTTCCCGAAATTTCCGGTGGGCACGGCGAAGTTGACCGCCTCGCCGCTCCTGACCTCCCCTGCCTTGACCAGCCTGGAATAGGCGTAGACATAGTAGGCCACCTGGGGCACCAGCCTGCCGATGTTGATGGAATTGGCGGAGCTGAACTGCTTGTGGTTCGCCTTCATGCGGGCGGCGAAAGCCTCATCCGCAAAGATCCGCTTCACCCCGTTCTGGGCGTCATCGAAATTCCCCTCGATCCCCACCACATAGGTGTTCTCCCCCTGCTGGGTGACCATCTGCTGCTTCTGTATGGGACTGACCCCGTCCTTCGGATAGAAGACGACGATCCTTGTTCCCTCCACATCCGCAAATCCAGCCAAGGCGGCCTTTCCGGTATCCCCGGAAGTGGCGGCGAGTATGACAATCTCGTCTTCGATGGCCTGCTTCTTCGCGGCCGTCATCATCAGATAGGGGAGGATGGACAGCGCCATGTCCTTGAAGGCGATGGTGGCTCCATGGAACAATTCCAGATAGTGGAGGTCCCCCACTTTGACCAGGGGGGCGATTTCCTTGTGGTCAAACTTCCCGTCGTAGGCCCCCTGGATGCAACGCTTCAATTCCTCTTCCGTGAAGTCGGTGAAAAACCGCTTCAAAACTTCATAGGCCACTTCCTGATAGGTCATGTCCCCCAGCGCTTCCATGGATTGCTCCAGCGCAGGTATATGGTCAGGTACAAAAAGCCCCCCATCCTTTGCCAGCCCTTGGGTGATGGCATAAGATGCGGTGACTTTTTCCTCCATACCTCTTGTACTATTGTAAAATACCTGTTGCATTTTTCGACCTTCCTTTACAATGTGCATCAGCCGTGAAACTGGCGGTTTACCGGTGATATTATACCATATCCGCCCGTACTAGACAAATGCTTTTTGCATACACGCTACTTGAAGAACACGTGGCATCCATGGTCTTCGACGCGGGTCAAGGCCCTTTCGAACCAGTTGCCTGGATTGTCCCGCAGCACCCAGTAGGCAACAAAATAAAGGGCTCCCTTGGAGTGGTCGACTCCCGCAAGGGCCTTGTCGACCGCCGCAATGGTGCTCTTGGTGGGCTTCGCCTTTGCATAGGCTCCGTCCGCGATGGGGGAAAATTGGACTGCTCCACCAGTCACCTGGTGGATCACATCATAGGCGTTGTTGGGAAAATTGGGGCTTGCCACGCGGTTCATGATGACATTGGCTACCATGATCTTGCCTATTTCATCTTCATCCGGTGCCTCGGCCTGGACGATTTTGACGAGGGCGTCATAATCTTTCTTGGAAAGGACTTGGGAAGTGGAAGTGGACGGTGCCGGTGCGGCCGGCGCCGGTGCAGGTGTTTCTGTCGTGGGTGTTTCTGTTGCGGCCGCCTCTGCAGGTGCCGCTTCCTGGGTATCCCCAGCGGTGGTGAATATCCGTTCTTCCGTTTCCGCAGGTTCCATCAGGTCGTCTTCCCTAAGAGGGGACGCTTCCATCTGCACCGCGGGAGGTGCCTGGACATTTTCCTGCGTCTGGGCTCCTGCGGTGTCGCTGCCTGCGACCAGCAAGGCCCAGGCGAAGGCCAGGAGGAATGCCCAGCCTACGTATCGCAAGCTTCTTTTTATCCGTAACATTTTGTTGCTCCTTTCATACTCCGCCGGCGGTGCTGTTTGTCCCTGGTTGGACCGGATGTTTCCTCCGCCTGCGAACCCTTTGATTGGGGCTTTCGTTGCCATTTATCCTGCATTTTGTTTTTTAAAACCCCGTTTTTTACTGTTAGGTCGGTCTTTGCAAGACTCCTGTAATTATATTCGATATTTTAAAAACGGTCAACCTTTTTTCCTTTTATTTGTGCATGTTGCATATCTTTTATGTGTTTTGTACATGTTGCCATGTCTTTATAAACAAAAAAAGACCCATTTAACGGGCCTTTTTGTTTATAAAGCGTATTGAATTTTTATGTCAATTGATTTTCACTGTCTTTTTATTGTGTAAAACAGCACCCAAAAATGCATGATTTCTTACAAAAAATTGCATTTTGGCCACATTTCATTCTAGGATGGCCGGATGGACAGGACGACCTGTCCGTCCTCCGCGCCCACCAGCACCGCCTGCCCTTCCCGCACCTTGCCGGTCAGATAGGCTTCGGCGACCTCGTCCTCCACCAGGCGTTGGATGGTCCTGCGCAGGGGCCTGGCCCCGTATTTGGGATCCCAACCTTTGGCAAGGACCAGCTCCTTGATTTCCTGGGACAACTCCAGTTTGATCCCCTTCTCCCTGGCTGACACGACCACTTCCCGGACCATCAGCTCCAGGATCTCCACCAGCATCTCCCTGGTCATCGGCTCGAACACCACAACCTCGTCGACCCTGTTCAGGAATTCGGGCCGGAAGAACTGTTTCAAGGCGTCCAGGCTCTTGTCCTGGAGGGCCTTCTGCTCCTGGGCCGCAAATCCCAGGACAGTCCCCTTGTTGTCCGTCCCCGCATTGGAGGTCATGATGAGGACCGTGTTTTCGAAATTCACCCTGCGCCCTTGGCTGTCCGTCAGCCTGCCGTCTTCCAGGATCTGGAGAAGCAGGTTGAACACATCCCCGTGGGCCTTTTCGATCTCATCCAGCAGAAGCACGGAATAGGGTTTCCTTCTTACCTTTTCCGTAAGCTGCCCCGCCTGTTCGTAGCCCACATAACCGGGAGGGGCTCCAATCAGTTTGGAAACGGTATGCTTCTCCATGAATTCGGACATGTCGAAGCGGATCAAAGCCTCCTCGTCTCCGAAAAGCTCTTCCGCAACAGCCTTGGCCAATTCCGTCTTGCCAACGCCTGTGGGGCCGACGAAGATGAAGGAGGAGGGCTTGCGCTTTTTCTTGAAGCCCGAACGGTTCCGCCGGATGGCTTTGGAAAGCTTCCGGACAGCCTCCTCCTGGCCGACGATCCGCCGATGCAGGCGCCGTTCCAGGGACATGAGCTTTGTGGCTTCCTCTTCCCCTACGGTCCCTACCGGAATCCGGGTCCACGCCTCGATCACATAGGCGACGTCCTCCTGGGTGATCTCCACATGGGTGCACCTTTCCTCCAGGTCTCCAATCTTGTCCTCCAGACGCAGCTCCTCTATCCTGCATTCCGCAGCCCTTTCATAATGGTCCATGTCCGCGGCCTCTTCCTTCTCCTCCACAATCCTGTCCAGCTGGGCCCGAAGGGCCTCCAGCTCCACCAGACCCATGTTCAGAAGATTGGCCCTGGATCCTGCCTCGTCGATTACGTCGATGGCCTTGTCCGGCAGGAAGCGGTCTTGAATGTACCGTTCCGACAGAACCACGGCGGACTCGATGACGGAATCCGGAATCCGCACCTTGTGGAAGTCTTCATAATAATCCCGGATTCCGCGGATGATTTCGATGCTCTCCTGGATGGAGGGTTCCTCCACCAGGACGGGCTGGAACCTCCGCTCCAGAGCGGAGTCCTTCTCGATGTGTTTCCGGTACTCCTCCAGGGTTGTTGCGCCCACCACCTGGACTTCCCCTCTGGCCAAGGCCGGCTTCAGGATGTTCGCGGCATTCATGGCTCCATTGTCCGCTTCACCGGCACCTGCGATGTTGTGGATTTCATCGATGACCAGCAGGACCTTCCCGTCCGCCTTGGCCTCGTCCAGGATGGCCTTCATCCTGGCTTCGAACTGTCCCCGGAATTGGGTGCCCGCCACCACCGCGGTCAGGTCCAGCAGGTATACGTCCGTCTGCTGGAGCTTCACAGGAACCTGCTTCTGGACGATCCGCACAGCCAGGCCTTCTGCGATGGCGGTCTTCCCGACCCCCGGCTCTCCGATCAGAACCGGATTGTTCTTCTGGCGGCGGTTCAGGATCTGGATCACCCGGTCGATTTCCCGGTGCCTTCCCACAATCCTGTCCACCTGGTTGTCCCTGGCTTTGTCCGTCAGGTTGATGCCAAAAGCATCCAGATTCTTCCTTTTCCGGCGCTCCTGCCTCTCCTTCGTCCTGGTCCTGGCGCTCCCCCGGCCCGGCTCCCCTTCCTCCTCCGGTCCGGAGTCCCGGAATCCTTCCTCCAGCCCCTGCGGCTCCCCGGTGCTGCCGGGGTCGCCAAACATCTCGGGCATGGAGCCCATGAACTGCTCCACCATGCCGGCCATCTGCTCCCGCATGCCCGGATCCCCCAGAATCTCCATCATCTGCGCGTTGATGTTCTCCATGTCCTCCTGCGTGAGGCCCGTCTGCCCCAGAAGTTGCTCCATGGGTGCCACACCGTGTTTTTGCGCGCAGGGAAGGCAAATCCCCTCCCTCGTCTGCTTTCCTTCCCTATATTTGGTCACGAAGACCACAGCCGTATTTTTCCTGCACATTGCACACTTCAATCTCATCAACTCCATCACCTATATTTTGTTCTTCACTTCGCAACCACCGAAGAGGACGATCAGCTGCACCACCAGGTCCGCATCCCCCTCCTTACCGGAAGGGTCCGTCTTGTTGCTCCAACCCCCGAATAGGGGCAATCCGGAAACGCGCACCTTCCAGCCTTCGGGAACAAGGATGTCCGCACCCCCAAATCCCACAAAAGCCTGGATTTTGGCCGGCCTCTCCGCACCGATGGCCCCACCGCGCAGGTCCAGTTCCATCCCTCCGAAGAGGACCAGGAGGTCCGCCCCTTGGAAGTTCCGGGAGGCGTTCTTGACTTCAACTCCGGAAAAAAGGGCCATCTGGTTCACAAAATCCTCCGACCGAACCCGGACCCCTTTTGCCCGGGGCAGGAGCATATGCACCCCCAACAGGATCACCGCAACTGGAAGGACAAGTTCCCAGATTCTTACGGAAAGCGCCAGGACCCCCGCCTTCTCCAGCTGGAGCAGTATGCCCGCACCCAGCAATAGAATGCCGCTGAGCCGGAAGCCGGATCCGCCAGCCAGCTGGATGATGCCCACCGCAACCAGAAGCAACGGCCAGTAGCCGGCAATCAACCGCCCAAGGTCGACCCCCATGCCCAGCTGGTCCAACAGGAACAGGATTCCGAAAAACAAAACCACCAATCCCAAAACTCTTCTTTGTGCCATAGCCACGCCTCCTCGCTCTTTCCTTTGCGGATTTCAGCTCCCCATACCAGTATAGCATGCCTCCCCCTCTTTTATATGGATGTTCAGTGTAAATTAATGATATTTTAACCAAAAACGCCAGGGAAACCTTCCTCCCTGGCGCTGCATTTTGTTTGATGTGAGCAAACCGATAAGCCGAGTTCTGTTGAAGACGGTCATCTATCTAGCCTTGCCGTCACCGGCAAGTTCAAGCGACCTACCCGAAGGCACGACGGGCAGCCGTATGGCCTTCTGTACGGTCTTGCTCCGGATGGGGTTTACAGTTGCCCCCCTTGTCGCCAAAGGGGCGGTGGGCTCTTACCCCGCCTTTCCACCCTTGCCGCAGGCCCGAAAGCCCGGGCGGTTTATTTCTGTTGCACTTTCCTTGGAGTCGCCTCCACCAGACGTTATCTGGCACCCTGCCCTATGGAGCTCGGACTTTCCTCAGACTGCCGCCTGTTGCGGCAGCTGCGACCGTCTGGTTTACTCACGGTGTTAAGTTTAGCACAGGCGGGTTCCCCCGTCAACGGATTCCTTTCTCCAGTTTGAAGCCAAGCCACCAGAGCAGGGCAAAGGCCGCCACACCTCCCTGCACCCATGCCAACGGCATCGGAAACGGCATCCCTTCCCCGGTCAAGGCAAGAAACGCAATGCCAACAGCAAACAGTCCCGTCCAGATTCCTCCTAGGATCCAGGAAGTCCTCGCTCCCCACCCCAGACCCTTCACCCGGTAGAGCAGGTAAGCCAGGGTGACCGCCGCTGCGGCCGCCGTGCCCACAGCGCCCCCCACGCCGGCAGCCGTCCCGGCCAGATGCAGCAAGACGACCACTTCGAACCATACGTTCAAATATTTGCTGAAATGGAGGGTTGTGTAGGTCAGCGCCATTTGCACCAGCAGGAAGGTTCCATAGACGAAGCCCAGGACCGTCGGGGCCGACCCTAGGGCGGGCGCCCCCCAAAGCACTCCGATGGTCCAAAGGCCCACCACATATCCATGGCGCTTTGCCACAAGGGTGGACCATTTCCCCGCCCTATTCCTCCTCCCTCCCAGGACACCAAGCCTTCGAAGCTCCATCAGCAGGCAGTCCGCAAGCACTACCGGAAGCAGAAGCGTGTCCATCCCCATCTGTCGGCTTCCGGAATCCAGCCCCCCATAGACAAGACGCATAAGGACCAGGTACAGGATTCCAAAGCCGAACACCTGCAGCAGCAGCAGCTGGTTGTTCTTTTGCAGCCTGTTCACGACCCGGGGGCGTTCCCGCACATGGCGCCGGACCAGGAGCGCCGCAACGGCTGCCTGCACCAAACCGAACAGCCCCAGCCACCAGGGATCCCCCCCTGCCGGTAGTTTGTCCGCAAGCAGCAGGAACAGCGCCGCAACCACGGCATAGGCGGCGGCAACGGCATAGCCGATCTTCTTGTTTGTAGGCATCCTCATCTTCCTTTCCGGTCCTTATCGGACCCTTCCGGCATTCTCGAAGGGGAAGATCCGGAATATGACCCTTCCCTCGATGTTATCCTCCGGCACGGAACCGAAATCCCTGCTGTCCAGACTCACATCCCTGTTGTCCCCCATGGCAAAATACGTTCCCGCCGGCACCTTGTAGGGATACTCCACCTTTCCCGGCCAGGTCACATCCTGGGTGTAGGGCTCCTCCAGAACCTCCCCATTCACATAAACTTGCCCCTCCTTCACATCCAGCAGGTCGCCCGGTTCGGCCACAATCCTTTTCACCAGCCGAACCCTGCCTTCCTGTCCGCTGAATTTGTCCCGCATGTCCCCATACAACCGGAAGAGCCGGGAAAGCAGGTCGTCCTTGACTTGCCCGTCCTTGATGAAAACGACGATGTCTCCCGCCTGGGGCTTCCCGAAGGTATAGGAAATCTTCTCCACCACCAGCTGGTCCCCTTCCATGAGCGTGGTCTCCATGGAACTCTGTCGGACCTGGGACAGCGTGAACAGGGAGACGTTGATGATGTTGGTGGCAACCAGTGCGACCAGAATTATCTTTCCATATTCAGCCGCCTCCCGAAGAAGGCCGGCCTTCCATCCTTTCAAGAATCCCACCCCCATCAATCCTCCCCCTGTGCGCAGGCGGAGGTTGCAGCCTTCCTTTCGAAATCATGGATCAACATGGCGTCCCCGAAACTGAAGAACCTGTACCGCTGGCGGATGGCTTCCTGGTATGCCTCCATGATGAAATCCCTCCCGGCCAAGGCGCTGACCAGCAGCATCAGGCTGGATTCCGGAAGATGGAAGTTGGTGACGAGCGCATCCACCGTCTTGAAACGGTAGCCGGGATAGATGAAAATGTCCGTCCATCCGGACTTCGCCTCCACCAGGCCGTCCTTGTCCGCCACGGATTCCAACGTCCTGGCGCTTGTGGTCCCCACCGCCACCAACCGGTGTCCCTGGCGCTTGCAACGGTTGATCTTGTCCGCCGCTTCCTGGTCCACCCGGTACATCTCCGCATGCATTTCGTGCTCCAGCACATTCTGGACCTTGACCGGACGGAATGTCCCAAGCCCCACATGCAGCGTCACATGGGCCACCTCCACGCCTTTCGCCTCGACTTCTTCCAGCAGCTCCCTGGTGAAATGCAGGCCTGCGGTGGGGGCGGCGGCGGAGCCCTCATGCTTCGCATAGACGGTCTGGTACCGCTCCTTGTCCTCCAGCCGCTTTTGGATATAGGGGGGCAGGGGCATTTCCCCCAGCCTGTCAAGCACCTGCTCGAAAATCCCCTCATAGGAAAACCGCACGATCCTGTTTCCGTCTTCCTTCACTTCCTCCACGACCGCCTCCAGCAAACCTCCTCCAAAAAGCACCCGGTCCCCTTCCCTGGCTTTCTTGCCTGGTTTCGCCAGGACCTCCCAACGGTCGGCATCCAGCCGCTGCAATAGGAGAATCTCCACCTTTCCATGGGTATGGGGACGCTCCCCCAGGAGTCTTGCAGGCAGCACCTTGGTGTTGTTTACCACCAGGCAGTCTCCCGGCTCCAGATAATCCACGATGTCCGTAAACCTTTTGTGCTCCAATTTCCGGTTGCCATGGTCCAGGACCATCAGCCTGGAATCCGAGCGGTTGGCCAATGGTTCCTGGGCGATCAGCTCCGACGGCAGGTCAAAAGAAAATTCCTTTATTTGCATACGAACTCCTTACTTTGGTTTGCCATTTTACACAAAACTAATTTATGTTTTGTATGTACATTGGGTATTTTTTATTATAAACTGTGGATAAGGATACAACCCGACGGCCGAAGAGGAGGGAACCTATGCATTCCATCACACACCTGATCACCAACGGATTTCTGGATCTGGATACGGTCGAAGGCCTGGCCCATATCGCCAGCTACGCCCTGGGGCTCCCCATACGGGTTTATGGCAGCCATCACGAACCCTTGCTTCACTTGTCTCCCGATCCTCCCGCCGCCTTCGAAGAGGAACCGGCCGCAGAGGAACTTTTCCATTTCATGGAAGAGGCCTGGCGCAGGGAAGGCAACGGTATTTTCACCTACCGCACACAGGGGCCGGCTTATCTTCTGCTGCTCTTTTCCAATGCCCAGACCTTCTGGGGATCCCTCGTCCTTGGCCCCTTCCCCCAGGACAAACAGCGCCATCTGGCGCTGTACCGTCTGCTGGAAAGGCTTTTCCTGGCCCCTTGGATTTCAAAGACGGTGGAACGCCACGAACATGCACTCCATGACCTGCCGACATTCCCCCTCTCTCCCGCTCCCTATCCTTACGAAAGCGAGCGGCTTATCCTGACCAAAATCAGCACAGGAGATACGGACCGGGCGTTGCACCTGTTCCAGGAGCATCTGCGCCCTTACTTCCTTACCCAGTTCCTGCCCGAACAGCTGGGCAAGGCCCGCAGCCAAGCTTGCGCGGTCTGCAGCCTTTTTTCCCGCGCCGCCATGGAAGGGGGATTGGAGCCCGAAGCCGCCTACCTCCTGGAGGACCATTGCTTCACCCAACTGGAGGAAGCCTCCACCCTGGAAGATTTGCCCCCCATCCTTTCCAAGTCCATCGCCCGTTTTTCCGGAGGGGTCTTCATGGCCACCAGCGTCAACCATGTGAGTGTCATCAAGAAGGCTTCCCGCTATGTGCACAGCCACCTGTCCGAAACCATAAGGCTGGAGGATGTGGCCGAGCATGTGGAACTCTCTTCCAACTACTTTTCCTCCCTTTTCAAAAGGGAAATGCATATGGCCTTTGCCGACTATGTGAACCTCATCCGGGTGAAGGAGAGCAAGTACCTCCTCCAACGGACCAACGCCACCATCCTGGAGGTTGCATTGGCCGTGGGTTACAGCAACCAGAACTATTTTACAACCATATTCAAAAAATTCACGGGCATCACCCCCAAGCAGTACCGGATGCGCACATCCGGATGAACCGCCGGGGGCGTCCCAGGCTTACCGCACCTGGGTGCCCGTGAAATAATATGCCAGAATCTCATCATAAGGATGGCCTTCCAGGGCCATTCCCCTGGCTCCCGACTGGCTCAATCCGACGCCATGCCCATAGCCAAGGCCAGCAAAGGTGACCGTTTCGGCCCCACCCTCCATCAGGGGGTAGTTCCTGATATTGGTGGCTCCCACCACCACCAGTTGTCCCCTGTCCCCATCCAAAGGAACCGGACTGCCGGACGCCCTTTGGATATGGATGTCCGCTTGGGCCACAATCTGCGTCTCCCCATTTCCCCGGACCACCGCATAGTGGCTCCGGGGTTCGTCTTCCGGCTTGACGATGGTGAATTTCCTGCTGTCAAGTCCCAGCCAGATCCGCATGGTTTCTTTTGACAGGATATGGCTGTCCTTCTCGCCGATGACTTTCAGCTGCATCGCCCTCCCCGCATCCGACACTCCGTCCACCTGGACGTCCAGGACGGCGCCCACATCCACATCCCTTTTGGCCAAAGCCTCCCGGATTTGCCCATAGGTCAGGGTCACGGTCCACGGGTTGCGGAGGGTGTAGAGGTCGTACAGGTCAGGAACTCCACGCAGGTAGGGAACGGAAGCGGACCACACATTCTCGCTGTGCTCCGTATGCCCCCCGCTGCTGCTGAAGTAATTTGCGATGATCACCGCATTCTCATAGTACAGGAGCTTGTTCATGGTTTCATCCACCGCCCTTCGGGCATTGGGATGTTCGTTGCCGTATCCCAGGTACACCTGGCTGGTGGTGGAGTCGTCCAGGTCGAAGGGCCTCGTGGGATACTTTCTTGCCACTTCCGTATAGTAGACCGCATAATTTCTGGCCGCCACCGCCTGGGCCTTCAGTGCCTCCAGCGGCCAGGATGCGGGCATTTCCGATGGGAGCACGGAATACAGGTATTCCTCCAGGTCCAATACGTTCACCACCGTCAGGTTCGCTCCGGACCGGAGGACTTCCAGGGTGCCGCGGTATTTGCGGTTCCCCAGCTGCAGGAGCGGCACGCCCCCCTCCCCGTCCAGGGTCCAAAACACCGGTTCCAGGACGGCGCCGCCGAACACCAGGGGCCTTCCGCCCTCCCGTTCCAGCAGGATCCCTTCCGCGAGCTCCGGAAACGGCTCGAATCCGTAATCCGCCGCTTCCTCTCCTGGAAGGGTTTCCAAGCGGATCCGAAAGGTACCCGCGCTTTCAAGGAACACCTGCGGCACCAGCCCCAGTTCCTCCAGGGCCGCACATTCCGCTTCAAGCGCCGCCAGGTTCGGATAGGAGACTTGCGACAACACCCGGTCCTCCTGGACCGGAGCGGAAATGCGGAACCCGGAGGGGGACTCCACGTCCAGGACCTCCCGGAGGACTCCCCCTTCCTTTGCCCCCGCCACAAGCCGGGTGTTCCCCAAGCGGAATTCCCGGATGCCGTCATAAGCCCCCAGACCGATCCGGATCGTCTTCCCTTCGGTGCTGTAGGCCCGAGCGGACACGCTTCCCCAAAGGAGCAGCACCGCAAGCAGCACAACCCCCACCATCATCATCCATCTCTTTCTATCCACTGCCAGGCTCCTTATTGTCGGATGGTCACACCAAGCTCTTCTTCCAGTCCCTCCAGGATTTTGGACACCGTCTTGCTGATCTCCTTTTCTCCCAGGGTCCTGTCGGCCGCCCGGAAAGTCAGGGAATAGGCGATGGACTTGCATCCTTCCTGAATCTGCTTGCCCTTGTAGACGTCAAACAGCACCAGGCTTTCCAGCATCTTACCGCTCTTCTGCCGGATCAGCTTCTCGATCTGGCCCACAAGCACCTCATCTTTCGCCAGCAGCGCCAGATCCCTGTTCACCGCCGGATACTTGGGCACGGGGGTGTACTTGTGCTCCAGGTCCGCTCCGCGGACCAGGGCCTTCATGTCCAGCACACCCACATAGGGGCGTTCGCCGATTCCATAGGCGTCTGCCACCTGGGGATGGACCTCACCCACATAACCGATGCTCTTGTTCCTATAGAAGACTTCCGCCCGCCGGCCAGGATGAAGGAAATGCAGTGTCTTCTCCAATTCGAAGCTCGTTTCCTCCAGCATGCCCAAACGGTCCAGCAAAGTCTCCAGAACGCCCTTGGCGTCATAGAAGGTGCATTCCCCATACATGCCAATGGTCAGTTTCTGCTGTTCGTCGGGAAGTTCCCGGACCGGTTGGCTCTTGGGGATATATATGGAAGCGATTTCATACAGCCAAGCCTGTTCGTTCCTCCGGTTGTAGTTGGTCGCCAAGCTTCCCAGCATGCCGTTCATCGGCGTCGTCCGCATGACGCTGAAGTCCTCCCCCAAGGGATTGATGATCCTCACAGCACTCCGCAGGTCGTCTTCCGGATCCAGCAGCAGCTTGTCCATGGCTTTGGGACTCTCGAAGGAATAGGTCATCGCCTCGGAGAGTCCGCAGTCCTCCATGACCAGGCGCGCCAGGTCCTCGATCTTCTGCTTGAAGTTCTTTTTCCCCACCGTGGGGGTTCCGGCAGCCAAAGTCACAGGGATCCTGTCGTAGCCGTAGAATCTGGCCACTTCCTCCGCAAGGTCCGCCTCCCCCTCCAGGTCTGGACGGAACGTGGGCGCGGTCACCTTCCTGGCCTTCCGGTCCACTTGGCATCCGACCGCTTCGAAATACCGGACCATCTCCTCTTCCGGGATGTCCGTCCCAAGCAACCCGTTGATCCATTGGGGCGCATAGGCGATTTCAACCGGAAAACGCTTGATCGGGTAATTGTCCAGCTCCAGGTCGACCACCTGACCGGCTCCCAGCATGGTGATCAGCTCGCAGGCTCTTCCGATGGCGGCCGCCACATTGTTGGGGTCCAGGTATTTTTCGAATTTGGTGGAGGCGTCCGTCCGGAGACCCAGGCGCTTGGAGGACATCCGCACATTCGTGCCGTCGAAGTTCGCCGCCTCGAACAGGATGCTCGTCGTCGTCTCCGTCACCTTCGTGTCCTCCCCTCCGATGATGCCGGCAATCCCCACCGGCTTTGCGGCATCGGCGATGACCAGCATCCCATCATCCAGCGCGCGTTCCGCTCCGTCCAGACAAAGGATCTTTTCCCCGACCCCGGCTTTGCGGACACATATCCGTCCGCCCTCCAGCTTGTCCAGGTCATAGGCGTGCATGGGCTGTCCCATTTCCAGCATCACGAAGTTGGTGATGTCCACCACGTTGTTGATGGGGCGCAAACCTGCCGACACCAGCTTCCGCTGGAGCCATTTGGGGGAAGGACCCACCTGCACGTTCCGGACGATCCTGCCCATGAACCGGGCACAAAGGGCCGGCTCCTGGATTTCAACCTCCACCGTGTCCTCTTCCGCCTTCGGGATGACTTCAAAGGCCGGGGACGGGGGGTTGAAGGGAAGTCCGAAAGTCGCCGCCGCTTCCCTGGCGATGCCGAGGATGCTGAAGCAGTCCGGACGGTTGGAGGTGACTTCATATTCCACGACCACTTCGTCCAGGGCAAAAACGGGTTTGGCATCCGACCCCAGGGCGTAGTCCGGCTCCAGGATATAAATCCCGTGCTCGGGCGCGTCCGGGAAGTCCTCCCTGGTGAGGCCAAGTTCTTCCACGGAACACATCATTCCGTTGGACTCCACTCCGCGAAGCTTCCCTTTCTTGATTTCCAGCCCCTCCGCAAGCTTGGCTCCCGCCAAGGCCACGGGGACATGGTCTCCCACCTGGATGTTCGTGGCACCGGTCACAATCTGGAGTACCTCTGTCCCCACGTCCACTTGGGTGACCACCAGCTTGTCCGCATCTTCGTGGGGCTCGATGGACAGGATTTTTCCCACCACAACCTTCTGGATGTCCTCTCCCAGCTTCTTGCATCCTTCCACTTTGGTTCCGGACATGGTCATCCCGTCCATGTAGGACACCAGGTCGTTCTCCAAGGGCACATATTCCTTCAACCAATTCATTGGCACATGCATCTGATCTGTTCCTCTCTTTCTAAAACTGCCGCAAGAACCGGACGTCGTTTTCATAGAACAGACGCAGGTCCTCGATTCCATACCGCAACATGGTGATCCGTTCCAGACCCATGCCGAAGGCGAATCCGCTGTATTCCTCCGGATCGATGCCGCTCATGGCCAGGACTTTGGGATGGACCATGCCGCAACCCAGGATTTCAATCCAACCCGTCCCCTTGCAGACACGGCACCCCTCTCCTCCGCACATGACGCAGGAGACATCCACCTCGGCGCTGGGCTCCGTGAAGGGGAAATGGTGGGGTCTGAACTTGACTTTGACCCTCTCTCCGTAAAGCTCCTTCACGAACTCTTCCAAAGCGCCCTTCAGGTTTGCCATGGTGATTCCCTTGTCCACAACCAGCCCTTCAATCTGATGGAACACAGGCGAATGGGTGGCGTCCACCTCGTCGCTTCTGTAGACCCTGCCCGGGGCGATGACCCGGATCGGCGGCTTCTTCTTCTCCATGGTCCGCACTTGGACAGGAGAAGTCTGGGTGCGGAGCACCATCTCCTTGCTGATGTAGAAGGTGTCCTGCTCGTCTTTTGCAGGATGGTTCTCCGGAATATTCAATGCCTCGAAATTGTAGTAGTCCTTTTCGATTTCCGGTCCCTCGGCGATTTCGTATCCCATGCCGATGAAGATGTTCTTGATGTCGTCCAGCACGATGTGCATGGGGTGGCGATGACCCAACTTCTTCCGGTTGGAGGGCATGGTAACATCGATGGATTCGGACGCAAGCCGCTGTTCCATCTGCGCCTTGCCCAGCATGCCCTTTCTCTCCTCCAATGCGCCTTCAATGGCTTCCCGCACGTCATTTACCAGTTTCCCCACCAGGGGTCTGTCCTCCGGGGAGACATCCTTCATCCCCTTCAGTACGTTTGTCATTTCCCCCTTTTTACCTAAAAAGGCCACGCGGACCTCATCCAACCCCTTCAGGTCTTCCGCCTCCCGGATCCTGTCCAAGGCGTTTTTCTGTATCAACTCCAACATGTCTTTCATCAATCAGGAAGCTCCTTTCCTATTTAAACGCATGCCCTGCAGGCATTCTCGCGGCGAAGGGGTAGTGAATCCCCTTCCCTTAAAAAAGCTCCATCCTTGTCAGAATCGAGCCCAATCCCATCATTCGCATCCCGCAGGCCATTGCCCACAAGGGGTGCATCCTACTTATTTTAACATATTATCCCATATTTTCAACACTTACTTTCCCGCCCCTTGCATTCCTTCTGATTCACATATGATAATGTCCTATTGTAACGCAAATGATTATGTCCCACTTCCGGTCATGGTGTACAATGAACCTCATGCGACAAAATACAATACATCGAGGTGGCCGCTATCAGAAAGGTA